>CACWJY010000004.1 GCA_902761355.1 Fibrobacter succinogenes
GAGCCACATTTGCTTTCCATTCGGAACGCCGCTCAGGTAACCCTTGAAATTGTTGTCCCTGGAATTGTAGTCCTGAATCGTCTTGAGTTCGCTCAGCACGTATTCCAGGCGTTCCTTGATGAGTTCGTCGCCGGTTGCCGCATACTGCATCGCCAAGGCACTCAGGTAATGCCCCAGCACGTGGCCATCAAGCCCCGCCCAGTTCGAAAACTTGCTGGCCTTCGGCTTCATCCCCGCCTCTTCGTAAAACGGCGCAATTAGCTTATCCGTATCGTAGGCGAGTAGCGTTTCAACATTCAAGTCCTGCCGTTCTTTCAGCGGACCATCGAGCAGCTGCACATCGCCAAGCGCAAACATATCGGGGTAAAGCAGGTCTTGCGTATGCCCCTGAGCATACCAACATCCCATTGCAGCAAGGGCAACGCAAGCCATGTGATTGATCTTGATTCCAAACATCTCGTACCATCCTTTTTCCAGCACAAGCCAACCAATCTAAAATTAAATCCTGTAGCACGAAAAAATCCCCTATTCGGGGATTTAGTTTTGTCAAAATTTCAAAGGGGTGTCCGGGAACTAACGCTCAACAAAGTTACTGGGCTTGACGCCGTAGAGCACGACATCGTCTATCCAGAATTCTGTATCGTCGTAGGCGGCAATCGAAATCGTCGTCATCGCCTTGCTGATGACATCCCAGCCGAGGTTTCCGTAAAGGTCGTCGCGTGGCTTAAAGTTCAAAGGCTTTATCACGCGGCGGCTCCATTCACCATCTGTGGCAAGAGTGTCGTACGCCAAGGTTTTGCCTTCGACATTTGAACTTCCCAGAGTTTCAAAGGCAATCGAGATGACGCCTGTTCCGCGAGCATAAAACACGATGGAATCCGTCGCCGAAATATCGCAGGGAGACTCCTCCTTGCAAATCCATGTGCCAAAGAAAGACCACTTGCCCACTGTAGCCGAGGATTTCCAGTGCAACGCTCGGCCTTCGCGTCCAGCGCCCGCATCTTCGATAAAGCTTGCGACACCTGCATCCACATCTGGCGTCGTCACCATGTTCGTGTCGGTGACGCGCATATAGCCTTCCACCGAGATTCCCAAATCAGTAATGAAAAATTCCTCGCTGTCCGACTCGAAATCAAGAATCTTGACGGAATCCGGCTCAAACGTGTAAACATAGGCCGAAGTTTCTTCGGCGGCATCGACCGTAGCCGACCCCTCCACCACGCTATCGCCTACAATGTAACGCAACTCATATTCAAATGGCGGCAACGAATCCATCGCATAGAAACCCTGAGCGTCCGTCTTGACAAGACGATCCGAACCGTATACCTGAACCCAGGCATGGTCGACACCTTCGGGCAAATGCACCTTTCCGCGTAGACTTCCCGTCTTTTCCAGGACGAACCGCACGGAATCTCCGTCCTTGATGTCTTCGGCTGAAATCTTTTTGAACAGGCCTTCGCCAGCATCCACCACTTCAAGCGTCGCCACATCGACAGCAAGGCTGTCAATACGGATGCAGCCCAGGGAATCCGTCACAAATTCGCTGAAGAATTCGGCATCCGCGGAATCTACAGCGGAACCTTCTTCAGAATTTTCCGCCGCGACACCCGCATCAGCCCCCTCTACGCTCCGGACATATTCCACAGAACGCACGCGCGCCACCACGTTTGCCGCCGGCAACGAATCTCCGCGGACAAACTGAATCAGGTAAGCGTTTTCCGTCTCCACCGTGCTGATTCCGGCCACGTCCTTCTCATTGGAACAGGCCCAAAACGCAAGAGACGCAAATACAGCGAGGAATAAAAGCAAATTTTTCATCTTTTCACCCCCACTTTTTTAGCCTGTGAACCCTTGGACTCCTTGGCAACTTCGGCGACCGGGTAAAAGGCGAATACGAACTGCATCGCGCGATTCACTTCCTTCACTTCGGCCACTCTCTTCTGCACCTGGCGTCTAAATTCAAGGGTCATTTCATTCAAGTCATCAAAACATTCATCGTCCACACCCACCAGCAGCGAAGAGATGTTCCGCTTCGCGGGCTCCACGGCAATCAGCGCGTTCTGCGCCAGCGCCAAGAGCTGGTTCTGGTAGCTGCGAATGGCGGCAGTCTTTGTCGGAGACCCCGCCGATGTAAAGTTAGCAGTTGTCGCAGCATAGCGTTCCGAGGCAAGGGGCGTAATCAGCTTCAAATCCTTAAGAACCGCTATAGCCTCGCGCACCTGGTCTTCCGAGACAGCGGGCGTAATCTGCTTCACCAGGCGAGAAACCTCGGCATGCCCCCCGTTCATCTCAATCAGCGCCCGCACCACCGGAATCCACCACTTGCTTAAAAACAGGTATTCGCTCGCACTGAACTTGCGCAAGTCCACATCCTGCAGCGAAAGCGCCATCTTGTAGAGCTTTTCCTTTTTCGACTGCGACTTCGCCTTTGCCGCCGCCACCAGGATTTCAAAAATCTCACCGCTACGCCCCTTCAGGTCCAACAGGTCCTTCGCCAGGGGAATGCTGTGGTTCGGCAGATGCAGTTCCTTGTTCAGCACGCGGAAAATTTGGCTCGTATCGAGTCCCAGCTTCTGCCCAATCATCTTATAGGAATACAGGGGCATATCCAGCTTGCGCTGGGTATAGTAATTCTTGAGCAGGTCCCTGTAATCGCTAATTTCGTTGATGTTCAACATAGGCGCATTCTCGAAAAGACATTCATCCAATCAATAAAATAATCTTTTCTACCCCGCCGGGAACGCCTATATTGAATTTTCCTTTGAAAAAATGTCAAAGGCTTTAACTCAATAAGAAAGGGCCTTAAACTACTTTATCCTGTGTCCGGTCAGGTCGAAACGCTTACCGTTCTTATCGATGAAAAGTGTATTGCCTTTCTTAATAAGGCGCGGAGCAGAGGCATCGCTGCGTACAACGGGGAGAGCTGTGCGAAGGCCCGTTGTTTCGCAACTTTCACCTGCGCAGAATTTGATCCAGTCAATATCCATCCAGTCGCCGGTGACCATAAAGCGGAGAATATGTTCGCCTTCGGTCAGGCTTACCTTAGCTTCAACCGTATTGTATTCGTCGTAATTATCTTCTCCGGTAGTCGCCTGCGGAACAGCAATTTCTTCGGTGATATCCTTACCGTCCATCGAGAGTTTGAAACTGGAGGTACTGTTTGCCGAAGCCACGGAAGCGTTCATCGTATAAGTTCCTGTCGCAGCAACTTTCACGGTGTATTCGAGCCATTCGCCAGCCTGGTTGTAGCCGACGATGATGCCAGACGCCTTCTTGTAAAGGTCTACACCGGTACCCGGGCGGTAGTCAGAATCGCCATGGTTTTCGGTATCGCTTTCGTTGTAGGTGGTGTTGCCCTGGCCTACGCCGTTAATGTCAAAGTCTTCCACTTCGATCTTGCCCGGAATGGCGAGAGCTTCACCCTTGAACGGGGCGCGCGGAACTGGCTTGAGAACCAAGCGGAGGAGTGCCGAGCCGTGAGCCGGGAGTTCTATAGAAACGCTGCTACGCGGGCCCAAGTCCTTCTTTTGCCATGCATCGCGAACTTCCACTTCGCCTTCTACGCCAATATCTGCAAAGGTGCATTCAACAGTCTGGGTAGAGTTATTGTTATTGAGGAGCGCTACGGCAAGGTCGCCATTCTTCAAGGGCTTGGTCCAAACCTGCTTACCCTGCTTGTCAGAGATGCGGTGGCCCTGAACGCCCAGGGAATCCTGGTTGATGGCAATCATGTCCTTGTTCAGGTAGAGTTCCTTGGTTTCGTTGCTCATGTTGCGCACGTCGGAACTGATCATGATGGGAGCAGCCATAATGGACCACATCGTCATCTGGGAGCGCTGTTCTTCGTAAGAGAGCCCCCTGTTGCCCACTTCGAGCATGTCCGGGTCATTCCAGTGGCCGGGCTTTGCAATCTGCCAATACTTGTTGTTCGCGTCGATAATTTCATAGACGCCGCGGTACCAAGAAGTGGAAATCCATTCAGGGCCGATATCGAAAGTGGTACGCCAGAGGTTAGCGATTTTGGGCATCCAGTCCTTGTATTCCCACATGCAAATGCTGAACACGATGTCGCGTCCGGAATTGCGGAGAGCGTTGGACATGGCAGTGTAATCTTTTTCCTGGGTTCTCGGATCGGAATCGCAGTTGTCGTACTTCCAGTAGTCCACACCCCATTCGGCGAGCTTCTTGGCATCCTGTTCTTCGTGACCATTGGAGCCGCTTTCGCTCTGCCAGTTGCTGTTATAATGGTGGCAGGTGCGTTTACCGCGGTCGCCATAAAGACCGAACTTCAGGCCCTTCTTATGTACATAATCGGCAATGGCCTTCATGCCGCTCGGGAATGTTTTCGGGTTGTTCTGGAGGTTGCCCTGGGCATCGCGCTTGGTATCCATCCAGTTGTCGTCGAGGTTCAGGTAAATGTAGCCCGCGTCTTTCAAGCCAGAAGACACCATGGCATCGGCGATTTCCTGAATCTGCTTTTCGTTGATGTTTTCGTGGAACACGTTCCAGCTGTTCCATCCCAAAGGAGGCGTAAGCACCAAACTATCCGGATGCGCAAAAGCCTGAGAGGTCAAACCACAGAAGGCAAGGGCAACTGCCCCGCCGAGCGAGCATTTTTTTAAACCAAACATCTTCATCTCTCCATGATGATATTTACATCTTAAAAATACTCCAAAAAAAGGGGATAACTCACCCAGAAAAGCAAAACGGCATTGACTATTTGTCAATGCCGTTTGTCATATTATTTGCGAATTTAAGCGAATTTCAGCAATTTTTACCGGTAAAAGCGACCATTTTTATTTAACATAAAACAAAGTCTTTTTGCCGTTCTCGCTACGGAGCATGTAGACGCCCTTCCCGAATTTGGCCTTCAACAAAGTCTCCGTTTCCGTCGCATGGCGAATTTTCACCGTTCCGAGGCGTTTGCCGGAGAGGCTATATACCGCATATTCGGCGGTAGCAGCGACAACCGAGCCCATTTTCGGTGCAAAGCCAGTCAATTCCGGATCCGTCGGAGCATCAATCTTTTTAAGCACGACATTATCCAGCATAAGCGTACCCGTTGCAGCGCCCGCGTTAAAGCTCAAGCGGCTGTTGGTATCCGTTGCGGCTGTCATCTGGAAATTGAACTTGAAGTTCTTTACATCTGTTCCAATTTCAAAATTCTGCTTTTCCTTGAGGTAGCTTTCCCACGGGTCATTATGCTGTTCCACGTTCACTTCGAGCATGCGGGCAGCGCTTGCGACTGCATCAAAGCTTACCTCGTACCACTGGTCTTTTACAAGGCGCAAGTCATGCTGAATCAGCTGCACCTGGTAATTCTGCGTGCCGATTGCCGAAATATCGAGCTTGTACTTGCCGTCTTTCGCATCGCCGGTGGCCTGAGCATCACCATGCAACTGCAAATCCCAAGCGACAGCACTTGAATCAAAGCCGCCGTTAAAGACTTCTTCGCGGTTCGTGGGCACGACAATCGCCGGAGCCGGCGGCGTGATGCTAGAACCATCGAGCGAATAGTTCTTCACAAAGTTCCAGATTTCCACGCTCGTATTCACGCTCACGGCCTCGTCCATGGAATACCAGTGGCCCTTGCCGTCAATAGTCAGCAGACGCACTTCCACATTATCGGTGCAACCGCTCCAAATTTCAAGCGATGCGGCAGAGCCCGGCTTGGTCGACGGATACGGCTTAATCTTCTGCGAATTGCTGGAGCACTTCTGTGCATTGACCCAGCCCTTGAGGGTATTCACGGTGCTATTGTAGTTCACCACGTCGTCGGTGGTGCCGTGCGTATGCATAATCGGCATGGCGCGCTTGGGCGAATTCACGCCACCGCCACCCGAAACAGGCGCAATAGCCGCAATCTGGTCGCCCATCTTGTTTGCCACATGGTAACTCATCATGCCACCCATCGAAAATCCCGAAACGTACACACGGTTTTTATCAATGCCGTACTTGTTGTACATCTCGTTGATGATGGCCTTGATAAAATTGATGTCTTTATTGCCACCGATGTCCCAGGCCTTATTTTCGCCGTTGGGGAACACCACCACGAAGCGCGCCGTATCGGCAATGGATTCCCACTTCGCCGCATTCTTCTGGTAGGGGGCATCTTGGTTCATGCCGTGCATCTGAATGATGAGCGGGCGATTCTTTTCGATTCCCGACGGAGCATACACGAGCATGCTGCGGGATTTTCCGTCAACAGTTATGTTGTCAGCAACAGCATGACCCGTAAGCAGCGCAACACTTGCAAAGGCAAGCACCACCTTGCCCAAATTTTTCATACCAAACATCCTTCGCTCCTTTTTTATGGATCCTTACTTCGTTACCGTAAAGCGACGAACCATCCCATTCTTCGCCCTAATCAGGTACACGCCCTTTTCCGAAACCATGGCGCGCACCTTAGACTGAGCCTCGCTTGCACTTGTCGCAAACACGGAGCCCACAAAGTTTCCGTTCAGGCCATACACGCGGTAAACCTGTTCGGCCTGCACATCGTAGCGCACAGCATTTGCGATACCTGTCGGATCAATCGGTTCCGGGTCCGTAGCGTCCTTGCCCTTCACGAATGTGAAGTAGTCAATATCGAGCCAAGCGCCAGTAACCGTAAAGCGGAGCACATGTTCGCCAGCAGGGAGCGTTACATTGGCCTTAACCTTGTTGTAATCGTCGTAATTCTCTTCGCCGGAGCTTGCTGCCGGCACCGCGATTTCTTCGGTAATGTCCTTGCCATCCAAGGAGAGCTTGAAGCTCGAGGTAGAGCCAGCCGCAGCAACAGCCGCGAACATGGTGTAATCACCTGCATCCTTTACGTTCACGGTGTATTCGAGCCAGTCGCCTTCGCTGTTGTAGCCCACAATGACGCCGGTAGCCTTCTTGTAAAGGTCAACGCCCGTGCCCTTGCGGTAATCGCTATCGCCGTGGTTTTCGGAATCGGCGTCATAGTAAGAGGTTCCATCTTTACCCTTGCCCGGAACGTCGAAGTTTTCTGCTTCGATCTTGCCCGGGAGCGCAACGGCAGGGCAATTTTCACCAGCAGCGCAGAACGGAGTCTGCGGAACAGGTTCAGAGCCAGCGCCATCGAGATAAATTTCATCGTTCACATCGGTACCGACCTTGAACCAGTCAAAGTCTGCGTAACCACCGGCCTGCTTGGTCGCAAAGTTGAAGAGGCCCCAACGCACGCCCACGAACATGTGCAGGTCGTAATTGAGCTTTACGTCGCTACCAATCTTTGTCCAGGTATTGCCATCGGTACTGTAATAGAAGTATGCGGTACCGCGGTCAATCGGCAAGTCAAAATCGATACGCAAGTAAACCTTGGAACCCGAAAGGGCCTGGCTTGCAGCCTGTTTTTCACCATCCTTATTACCGGTGTACATCACCACCTTGTAGCTACCGCCATCTTTAGCAAGAGCAACAAAACCCTTGTCGTCCTGCAGGGCAACGAGGCCGGCCATGTCGCCATCCTTCATGCCGGTGCCATCCACAAGCGTGCGTCCCGAGCACTTGGGGCCAAAAGAGCGCTGGGTCAAGGTGTTCTTCGCATTCACCACGCGGCTATCGGTGCGGCTCGTAGTAATGCGGTAGAAGCCCGGATTTGCAGACAAGCTCCAGTTCTTGTTATCGGGGTTATGGTTGAACTGCCATTCGAGAGCAAGTTCGCTAGATTCAAAGTCATCAGAAGTCACCATGCCGTAGCCCGGCAGCGGAGATTCCGGCAAGTCAATTGTAGAGGGGGCCTTGGAGCCGCTCGTGGGCACAGGCCAGCCGTCCTTCCATTCCATCGGAACCAAGTGCGACATACGGCCAACCGGGCCGGAATCGCGGAACAAAAGTGCATACCACTTGCCATCGGGAGTGTCAAAGATGCCACCCTGCGCCACACCGTTGTCAGAAAGGAAGTACTTTCCGCTGTAACCAGAGAGCAAGTTCTTGGAACGGTAAACAATTTCGCTGCGGCTCTTGCCTGCCGGCCAAGAAATCGTGAACAAGTAATATTCGCCGTTCACCTTTTCCATGTGCGAACCTTCTTGCTGCACATAGTAATTGCTGGTGCCGGTCACCTGATTCACGCTAACGCCGCCAACCTTACCGCTCTTGCCGCCAGCCTTCACGCCGCTAGCGTCGTCGTTCAACTGCACGTAGCTAATCTGGTCGCCACTGCCGTAGAACACCCACACGGTACCGTCGTCATCGAAGAAGAGGGACGGATCGTGATAGAACGGGAGCTGCACTTCGCTCCACTGGCCGCTTTCCACGTCAGCGGTTTTGTACAAATGCGTCTTGCCTGTCGTGTAGGACGGGGTCAGCACGTAGAAGAATCCCTTGTGGTAACGAATGCTCGAAGCCCATGAGCCCTTACCGTAGGCGTCCTTGCCGCCATTCAAGTTCTGCTGGTCATTGTTGGTAAGAGTCTGGTAGGCATAGCCCACCGTGCGCCACTGGGCCAAATCGGTACTCTTAAAGACAGGCACGCCCGGGGCAAAATGCATAGTCGTTGTCACCATGTAATAGGCATCATCAACACGGACAATAGAGGGGTCCGGACTGTCGACATACATGATTGGATTATTAACCGTAGCGGCGTAAACAGCGCACGAACTAACGAGGGCAACGCCCAAACCTTTAAGCCATCCCATATCAGTACTCCTTCTGCTGGGCGCACCACCGCCCACGCATAATCTTACAACCTAAAATTACCCTAAAAAAGTCACAATAGACACCCCGCAGGCCCATTATCCTTTGATAAATTATCCAAGGTATCATAAAACCCCTGATTTTACAAATCAGGGGTAAATTCACAAGAGAGAGAGTTTTTACTAAAAATTACCCGTAAAGGAATCCAAGCACAACAGCCAGAATCGAAAACAGGACTATCTGCTTGACAATGGCGATTTCACTACTTTTCATAAACCACCACCTTTTGCTTGATACCTACCGAGTTAGCGGCACGCACCAGATACACACCCTGACGGACACCCTTAAGACCATCCTTGACCATGCGGACAGCATCATCCATGCCGGCAGCCTTGAAGTTTGCAATGCGCTTACCCTGCATGTCAAACAGGTTAAAGCTACTTTCGGCTTCGGTCATCAGATTCAAACGCGTAGCAATCGCCGTAGTAGAGGCAGACTTAAATTCGACATAGTCAATGTCAATCCAGTCGTTGGTAATTTCCAGTTTGAGTTCGTGTTCGCCGGCCGTCAAGGTCGCCGTGCCGCCATTCACCGTCGTAAAGTTTTCAAAGCCCTTGCCTTCGTTAGCGATTTCTGTACCGATTTTTTGGTCATCGATATAGAGGACAAAGCTACCAGTACCATTATCGCCAGCGACGAGTGCAGAAATTTCGTATTCGCCATCGGCAGCCACATTCACGGTGTACTTGAGCCATTCGCTCTTTTGGCAGTGGCCAACGGTAATACCCATGTTCGGCTGATAAATATCGACGTCATCCTTGCGGAGCTTGCCGCCTTCATTGCCTTTGCTCAAGTCGTAGTAAGCCTTGTTGGCACCACCCTTGTTGTAATTTTCAGCCTGTACCTTACCCGGAATCGCAATCGGTTCGGTGTAGGGGCCATATTCCTCAGGCGGTTCATCAGGAACCGTAGACTGGCTCGGGTCCACCAGGTTTACCGGCGGAGCATCCGGATCAATCGTCTTGTCAATAAGTTTGAGCATCTCTGAGCAGTAGCGCTTGCCGAGTTCAATCACGCCTGCGCGCCCAAAGTGGTACGGGTCCTTGCCGTTACCCTGCAAGCCCTTGGAAGAGGCAAGCCCGAACTTCTTAAAATTCTGCTTGAGTTGCGCAATGCCGCCGTTCTTGCTAGAGCAGCAGTTGTTGCCTTCCTGCAGCAGTTCGCCCGCCACAAACGGCACTTCATTTTCGTCCAAGCCAAGCGCATCAATCACGTCCTTGTAGGTCTTGTAAACGGTCTTGCGCCAGTTAGCATCAGTGCCGTCACTTTCGCCCTGGTGGAAGATGAAGCCCTTGATGACGCCCACTTCCTTAGCCTTCTTGGCGAGTTCCAGAATGCGTCCCGGAGGATTGTTGTCGTAATCCTTGGGCCAGCCCCAGCTCATGATGTCCTTGCCGTCGCCCTTGAAATAGCTTTCGTACTGGTCCTTGTCGAAGGCGCGGATGCTCACCGCACCGATAGCGACCGGAATAATACCCACGGTAACGCCCGGCAGGGAATCCACCATAGCGCGGCCGAAGTAGTCTGCCGGAGAAAGGTTTTCGAAGGGGTGGAACATCGGGGGAATCGCGGTGTACCATTCGCCCGTCTTGATAGACTGATTCGTCTTGCCGCTGCGCTGGCTCGCGTTTGCGTTATGCGAGGCGAGCATCAGAAACTTTTCCTTGTACTTGTCCTGGTCTTCGGAAGGGACGATATCGCCGTTACCCGCCATATTGGACTGACCATAAGCGATATAAATATGAAAATTGGGGTTCGGCGCCGCATTCGCAAGCGTCGCCAACATCACCAGCCCGCCAACAAGCCACAGGGCCGGGGTCAAAAACTCAGAGACCTTTTTAAAGTCCATAACACACTCCTTTTGCAACACTCTAAAATTACCCTAAAAAAACGGCGAAATTTCGTAAAAAATGAGGAAATCTATGGATAAATAGTCAATAAGAGATAAACAAAAAGTAACGAAAAACCCGCTTTTTAGCGGGTTTTGGTCAACTAAAATTTACCAAAGGTGTAAAGACTTATTTTGCCACCTGAATTCGCATCGTTCGACCGTTTACAGACTTCGCCAAATAGGCACCATCTCGTTTTACAAGGTTCGCCGCAGCCGATTTAAGCTCAGACGTCCCCGTTGCACGGACCACGCCAAGATAGGTGCCGTTCATATCGAAAATGCGGTAGTTTTCGACTTCGGTCGGCATGTTCAGGCGCACGTCAGCAATCTTTGTGTTGCAATCGGCGCAAGGTTCTCCACAACCATCGCAAGGATCCTGCGCCATCGAGAAGTTGATGTAGTCGATATCAAAGTATTGCTGCGTCACATCCATGCGCAGAATATGCTTACCGGCCGGGAGAGTCACCTTCTGCTTGACTTCGGTGAAATCATCGTAGCTAGAACCCGTGACCGTAAATTCGCCAATGGACTTGCCATCGATAGAGAGCGTAAAGGAACCCTTACCGTCGGTAGCGACAGAAGCGGCAGCGGTGTAATCGCCAGCTTCGGCAACATTGACCGTCCATTCGAGCCAGTCACCGGTAGTGTTGTAACCGACGGCAATTCCGGTAGCCTTCTTGTAAAGGTCTACGCCGGTATCCTTGCGGTAGTCGGAATCGCCGTGGTTTTCGCTATCGTCGCCGTAAGAATCGTTGGTGGTACCGTCTTCGTTCCGGCCCTTACCCGGAATATCGAAATCTTCGACCTCAATCTTGCCCGGAATCGCAAGAGCTTCTCCCTTGAACGGAGTCTGCGGTTCAGGATTCACCGGAGTCACATTCACCAGTTTCAGCATTTCCTGGGCGTAACGCTGACCCATGCCGCGGTAGCCTTCTACGGTAAAGTGGAGGCCGTCGCCCTTGCTTCCGTAGCCCTTGGAGCTTGCCACGCCAAAGTTGACGATGTACTTGGAAAGATTGTGCACGCGGCTGTTAAAGCCCGCGCAAGAACCGCCGTCCACCATTTCGCCGGCGACAAACGGGGTTTCTTCGGCTTTAAGGCCCAGCTGCGTGAGCATGTATTCGTAAGTCTTCTTGACAATCTGTTCCCAATTGCTCATGCCGCCATCGGTTTCGCCCTGGTGGAAAATAATTCCCTTGATAACGCCCTTTTCCTGCGCCTTCTTGGCGACTTCGATAATACGGCCCATGGCGTTACCGTCATTACCGTAAGCCTTCGCGCCACTCTGGAGCCAGTCGGCAGCAGAAGCGAGGTAGCTCTTGTAGTCATCGGGGTCGAACAGGCGGATACTCGTGCCGCCCTGCGCCACCGGGATAATACCGATTGTCACATCGGGCAAGGAGTCTGCCATGTGGCGGCCAAACCAGTCCGCCGGAGAAAGCCCCGCATTGCACTTGAACATCGGAGGTACCGCCGGGTACATCTCGCCCACCGTCGGGCGGCCGAGATTTGAGCAAGACGTGGTCGCGAACATCTTTACGCGCGGGTGTTCCTTGCCGTCGACATTCTTGTCGAAGTTGTTCGCATTGCCTTCCATGTTGGACTGGCCATACGCAATGTAAATGTGGAAGTTCGGGTCCGGAGCCGCACTGGCAAATGTCGCAAGCATCAAAAGGCCGCCTACGAGCCACTGGGACGGGTTTAAAAACTCGGAAATCTTCTTGATATCCATTTTACACTCCTTATGCAATACTCTAAAATTACCCTCAAATCGTCAGAACCATCAAAAAAAAGCTCATTTTTCATGGACAAACTATCAATAAACGAAAAATCCCGGAAACATTCCGGGATTCAACATAAATTTCAACAAACAGTGTGCTCAAAAAGCCTATTTTGCCACCTGTATACGCATGGTGCGGCCGGCAGCGGACTTTGCAATATAGACACCACCGCGCTGAACAAGTTGAGCCGTACTAGAGCGAAGCTCCTGCATCCCCATAGCGCGAACCACGCCAAGGCTGTTTCCATTCACATCGAAGATACGATAGTTTTCGGCCTCGGTCGGCATTTTCAGACGAATATCCGCAACTGTCGAATTACAGTCGTCACATGGTTTTTCAAACTTAAAATAGTCAATATCAAACCAAGAGGTCGTCACTTCCATGCGGAGAATGTGTTCGCCCGCCGGGAGTGTCACCTTAGCGGTAACGTCCTTAAAATCATCCCAGCTAGAACCAGAAACAGGAACTTCAGCAATGGGCTCCCCGTCAATCGAAAGCGTAAAGCCCGGATCCGAATTACCCGTTGCAACAGAAGCGGTCATCGTGTATTCACCGGCTTCCTTCACATTCACGGTATATTCGAGCCATTCGCCAGCCTGGTTGTGACCCACCACATTGCCAGTAGCCTTCTTATAAATATCGACGCCCGTATCTTCACGAACCTTGGAGCATTCAGCAGTCTTGTCTTCGTCGGTGCAAGCATGGTTTTCGGAGTCGGCATCGTAATAGGTCTTATTTTCCTTGCCGGTACCCGGAACGTCAAAGTTTTCGGCTTCGATCTTGCCCGGGAGTTCCACAGCCTTGCCACCGAACGGTTCGCGCGGTACTGGTTCTGCAGGCGTTCCCACGCCCACGAGAGTCACAATGCAGTCCTTGTTGCCCGAATTGCCGGCATCCATGGTAATAGTTACAGAACCATTCTTGACTTCGACTTCGCCTTCATCCTTGGCATTCTTTGCTTCGCTCGTGGTGTACACGTGGAACGATTCCACATCGGCACCCTTCACGTTCACCGTCACGGTCTTGCTATTCTTGTAATCGCGGTTCACGAGCACCACAATCACGGAGTCGCCTTCGGAACTCCTGTATGCAGAAGCAAAAACTTCCTTCTCGGGATTTGCCGTAGCACCCACGCGGACTGCACCCGGGCGCACAAAACGGGCAAACTGAGAAAGGACATAGCCTCGCTTAGAAATCTTGCCGATTTCGTTGCTCGGAATCTGGAGTTTGTTGCCAAAATCCTTTTCCATGATTAGGCCGTAGCAACGGCGGATATACCACCAGGTGTACTGATTGAAGTTGCCCACGACCATAGCGCGGTGGATTTCGTAAGCCACATCCATGGCATTCACGGTATCGCGCTTGTTGGCGTTCGCCTGGTCACCCGTATTCGTAATCGTGCGCCAGTAGTTACCGCTACCCTGGCTTTCGGTGTAGTGTTCCGTCATCCAGCGTTCTACGCCCTTCTGGTCAGCCAAAGAATACTGGAAGAAGTTATCCCCAGTTCTTCTGTCGCTAGCGTAGAAGTGCGCACCGAGAATGTCCCAGTTCTTAAGGGCGCTCGCATCGTTCAGCACCTTGTCATACAGACTTTTCTGATAGGCAAAAGACTCAGTCGAAATCACCTTGACCCCATTCTTGCGCATTTTGTCTGCGTAACCCTTGGTGAAATTGTAGATTTCGTCGGCGCTCCAGCAAGCCCATTCATGGCACCAGTCCGGTTCGTTACTGATGGAAATTGCATACAGAGGAACGCCCTGATTCTTCATGTAATCGTTAAAGCTGTTCAGGTGATCCACGTACTTCTGGTAGTTCGAAGAAGACATGTGCTGGTTTGCCCCCGCATACGGAGATGTCCACGGAGTCGCATACAGAATAAAGTCGTCGCCGGCGTACTTTTTGGCATACTTTGCTGCCTGTACTTCTTTATTAAAATCGTTTGAGCTTGCATACACCGGAATACGGAGCGTATTGAGGCCGATTGTACCTTCACCCGTACCGAAAGCAATCTTCGCATCGGCTTCGGAGAGTCCGCCACCGCCTTGCCACTGGTTATGCACCATGCCACCAAAGCCACGAATGACCTGGTGTTCTTCGGTCACGTCGACATTGACAGTCGAAGCAAAAGCCATGCTCCAAAGTCCTGCCATTCCTAAGGCAAAACCCACACTCTTTGCAATTTTTTGGATTGTCATCTTATACTCCTTTTTAACATAACTCCCGATATTAAAATACATTCTCGTAATTTCAAAATCAAGCGTTTTTTCCCGGAAGGAAAGGCACCCCCATTCGGGGGTGTCCTCCTGGTTGGATGTGTTTATGGGAAACTTACTTGGTTACACGCACCTTGGCGACCATGCCATTACTACAGTTACGAATCAGGCTTACTCCATTTGCCTTTTCCGCTCCCTTAATAGCGCCGCTCTGCCAAAGTTTCTTAGCTTCAGCCATGTTGCGTGCAGAGAACCTAGCGATCTTCTTGCCGCTCAAATCGAACACGTCGAAGCTTGCGGTAGAAGCGTTTGCAAATTTCACGCCCTTGATCGCGGTAGTACCTTTGAGCGGGTCGGAATCAGCAGCATCCTTGCCAGCAACAAAGTTGATGTAGTCAATATCCATCCAGTCGCCGGTTACGGTAAAGCGGAGGATATGTTCGCCCGCCGGGAGCGTTACGTTCGCCTTGACCTTGTTGTAGTCATCGTAGTTTTCTTCACCATCGTTCTTAGGCACTGCAATTTCTTCGGTAATGTTCTTGTCGTCAATCGAAAGCTGGAATCCGGAGGTCGCATTGGCAGACGCCACGGCGGCATACATGGTGTAATCACCAGCTTCCTTCACGTTCACGGTGTATTCGAGCCATTCGCCGGCCTGGTTGTAGCCCACGACATAGCCAGTCGCCTTCTTGTAGATATCGACACCGGTGCCTTCGCGATAGCTCTTGCCGCCATTGCTTTCGGCGCCATGGTCGTCGGAATCGTTGTCGCTATAGGAATCGACTCCAGCGCCGCGGCCTGTACCCGGTTCGTCAAAGTTTTCCATTTCGATCTTGCCCGGAATTTCCCAAGCCTTGCCGCCAAAGGGTTTCTGCGGTTCCGGCGGTGTCGTGCCGCTGCCTTCGAAGCCCCAAGCCTTCACGTACATGGTCGAATCTTGATTGCCCTTGAACACGAGGAACAGCTGGTTCACAATGCCCTTGAGGCCAGAAACTTCGCACTTGTTTTCGGCGTAAGTGTTCTTGCTGCCGGTATTCTTCAAGGTACAAGTGCCTGCGAGCGTACCCGATGCAGAACCCGTGCGGATTTCAATCTTGTTGCCGTCGGCAGCACTTGAAGCCTCGACCGTAAAGCCCGTTGCCGCAGTACCGAAATCCACGCCAGAAACGCGAATCCAGGATTCCTTGCTCGAAAGCGGAATCAGCACATGCTCAGCCCTCTTGCCCACGACAAAGTTGGAGCGACTGCGAATGCCTTTCTGCTTGGAGCTCGTGAGTGCCGGGTACCAGTCATACGGATCGAAGTTTTCAATCTGCTTCGGGCCTTCGTCTGTCACCTTCACCGTCTGAATCGTACCATCGGCATTGTAGAACATTTCGTCTACAGAAACGCTGCGGTGGTAACCTTCGTTCGGCTTCGGCTGACCGTCATCGGCCGGAATAATTTCAAGTCCGTTATGGCCCTTGGCAATACGGCGGTCATGATAGACAACGTAAGAATGGCCCTTGAATTCGGCAATACCATGGTGGTTGTTGTTGCCGTTAATGCTTCGACCATTCATACTCGGGTCGCCGAGAATGGTACCCTTCCAGGTGTACGGGCCCATCACATTGTTGGACATGCCGTAGTCAATGGTAGGCGCACCCTGCTGCCAGCCAGTACTGTAAGAGAAGTAGTAAGTACCCTTGTGCTTATGGATGTACGACGCTTCGAGCATCTTGCGGGTCGGCAGGTTGTTCACCTTCACGTGGCTGCCATTGCCCACCGGAGCGTTTTTCGCGTCGTTCAACTTGACGATATCGAAGTTATCGGTATTCGGGCGGCTGTTGCTTTCGCCACCACCCCACGTCACGTAGGTCGTACCGTCGTCATCGATAAAGATACCCGGGTCAAAGCACCACGAAACGCCATCGCAGCCAATAATGCCGCGGCCGCCGACCAGTTTGTCCTTGCCGTTACCCACGGCGTTTGTCCACGGGCCGTCGATTGCAGGCGCCTTGATGTAGCCAATGCCGCCGCCACCGCCATCGGGGAACACGATGTAGAACGTGCCGTTATGCACCGCAATACCGGATGCCCAAATGTCGTTAATGCCGTTCACCTTGCGGGCATCGTAAATAATGCCGTAGTCAGTCCAGTTCTGCATATCCTTACTGCGGAATGCATAGAGGGCGTAAATCTTGTAACCATTGGAATTGTACGGAGCCGGGTCATCGGAGTCCGTAATGATATAGAAGTATTCATCGTCGGCAGCGGCACCAGGGTCGGCCAGATAGTGATAAGTCGAAATAGGGTTATCCGCAAGACCAAAAGCAGCAAGTCCCGCAACCAAAAACGCAGCCTTATTCAGGCTGGAAATTTTCCTCATCCCATCATGCATAAAGCACTCCTCGAAGGCGAAACACCATATGCCTTCGAATCTAAAACTATCCTCAAAAAGCCGCATTATTCCACATTGGAACGCACGTTTCTTGGATAAATTGTCAACAAGCCGAAAGTCCAAACGTAAAACCGGAGTTACAAAAGTAACTCCGGTTTCAAATTTTAGCGTTTTTTAGCGGGTTACACGAACCTTAGCCACCATGCCGTTGCTACGGTTGCGAATCAGGCTAACTCCATTTGCCTTTTCTGCACCCTTAACGGCCCCCTTCTGCCAAAGTTTCTTGGCCTCGGCCATCGTGCGGGCAGAGAAGGTAGCAATCTTCTTGCCGCTCAGGTCGAACACGTCAAACTTAGCCGCAGAGGCAACATCCAGCTTAACGCCCTGGCCCTTAATTGCGGTCGACTTGACATCGCCAAACGAGAACCAGTCCACATTCACGTTGTTATCCGTAATAACGAGGCGGATAACGTGTTCGCCCTTGGTAAGCGTCGCCTTGCCACCGTCAAATTCTTCATAGACGCTCCAATCATCACCGGTCTGCGGAACCTTAATGGTATCACCAACAGCCTTTCCGTCGACCAAGAAGCAGAAGCTCGAACCGTTTTCGTTGCCGGTAGAAGCCGAAGCCTTGATTGCGTATTCACCGTCTTCGGCAACATTGACCGTATATTCCAGCCATTCGTCAATAGCCGTATAGCCAATCGCCATGCCGGTTCCGCCTTCCACGATATCTACGCCCAAATCCGTACGGAAATCAGCATCACCCTGGTTTTCAGAATCGTTATCGTTGTAAGAATCGACATCGCCGCCACGACCCGTTCCCGGAACGTCATAATGTTCAGCTTCAATCTTACCCGGAATATCGGCAGCCTTGTCGCCATAGGGGGTCTGCGGAGTCGGCGGAGTAGTACCGCTACCTTCGAAGCCCCATGCCTTGATAGCCATGGTCGAATCCTGAGAGCCCTTGAACACGAGGAACACCTGTTCCACGATTCCCTTGAGGCCCGTCACTTCGCAAGAGTTTTCAGCAAAGGTAGACTTGTTGCCGGTATTCTTGAGCGTGCATGTGCCCGCCAAGGTACCGCTTGCAGAACCGGTATGGATTTCAATCTTGTTGCCGTCGGCAGTGCTTGCTGCCTGCACGGTAAAGCCAGTAGCTGCCGTACCGAAGTCAACACCCGACACGCGAATCCAGGATTCCTTGGAAGAAAGCGGGAGCAACAGGTGCTCAGCGACCTTGCCCGGGCTCCAGTTGGAACGGCTACGAATGCCCTTCTGCTTGGAGCTCGTGAGAGCCGGATACCAGTCGTACGGATCAAAGTTTTCGATTTGCTTCGGACCTTCCTTCGTGAAGGTCAGTTCCTTCATGGTGCCATCGCCATTGTAATAGAATTCATCGACGCTTACGCTGCGGTGGTATGCGGGCGCCGGATTCGCCTTGCCGTCGTCGGCAGGAATCTTTTCCAGGCCATCGTAACCGTTCGCGATACGGCGGTCATGGTAGGCAACGTACCAGTGGCCCTTGAATTCGGCAATGCCATGATGGTTGTTGTTATTCGCGTTAATGTTCTGGCCACCAATGTTCGGGTTCCCCATGAAGATTCCCTTGTATTCGTAGGGGCCCATCGGGTTCTTGGACATGCCGTAGGCAATACGCAAGTCAGCCGTACTGTAAGACAGGTAATAGTTGCCCTTGTACTTATGGATGTAAGAAGCTTCCATCGCCTTCGGGCCGCCAATCTTCAGGTGAGTCTTGGTACTCACGTCAAAGCCCTTCATGTCCTTGTTGAGCTTGTAGATGTTAAAAATGTCGTTATTGTTGTTGTTCGCCGGGCGGCTATCGCTGCTACCGCCACCGAACGTGAAGTAACCCGTACCGTCGTCATCGAAGAAGATTGCCGGGTCAAAGCACCAACCGATGCCATCGCAATCCGCAAGGCCGCCGCCCCAGTTGTTGATGAGCTTCTTGTTGCCCGAAACGGGGTTCGTCCAGGGGCCGGCAATGCTGTCGGCGCCGATGAGGCCAATGCCGCCACCACCGCCATCGGGGAACACGATGTAAAGCCTGTGATCATTGGGGTTCACCGCAATGCCGGATGCCCAGATATCGCCGATACCGTCCACCTTGCGGGCATCGTAAATGATACCGAAGTCGGTCCAGTTTTTCATGTCCTTGGTGCGGAAACCGTAGAGGGCCTTGATGTTGTAGCCGTTGGCATTGTACGCAGCCGGGTCGTCGGAGTCGGTGATGACGTAGAAGTACGTATCGTCGGCAGCGGCACCCGGGTCTGCCAAGTAGTGATAACTCGAAATCGGGTTGTCGGCCAAGCCAAACGCGGCAAGCCCGGCAACCAAGCAAGCCGCTTTCTTGAAGCTAGCCATTTTCAAAACTTTTCTGTAATCCATTAGGACTCCTTCGAAGGCAACAAACACAACCAAACCTTCACACCCTAAAATTATCTCCAAAAAAGCCCTTTTTAAACCTAAAAAAGCCATATAATATGGATGAATTATCCACAGGAGACAAAAAAAAGGCTCCCCAGAGGGAGCCTTTTAAACACTACTTTTTGAACTACTCTAGTCCCTTGACACCATAGATGTAGACATCGTCAACCCACATCTCGAAGTCGTGGCCCACGCCACCGCCAAAGAAGTTCAGGTTGGTCACATGATCCTTCACATTCTCCCAGCCAATATTGCCTCCAATTCGTGCAGTATCAGCCAAGTCCTTGGGGGTCACTACGTAACGGGTCCAAGCGGTATCCAAAGTCATGTGAACCCAGGCCTTGCCATTTTCGTAACCATTCTTGGCCAGTTCAACACTATCCATGAGCACGTCGACCGAGAAGCTGATCCACTGAGAAGAATCCTTGCGGCTCTTGTTACCACGGGCATAGAATACCACGGAGTCCATGCTAGACATGTCTACAACCCCATTCAAGGAGCGCCCCATCAAGACCCAGTTGTAGTTAGAATCGTTAGAGTATTCAAGATGAGCAACCAAACCATCGCGGTCTTCGTCTGTACCCAGCTTGGCTTCGGCATACTTAGACACGTTCGTGTACCAGCCGCTCGTGCTATCTTCAAAGTCTTCGAAAAGGACCACCGGGTAGATGTTCGTATCCTTGGCAACCGTATCCGGTGAGGGCGGCTGGCCGATTACGACATTTTCTGACACCTTTTCAGAATCGACCTCAACCCGACGTGCACCCAAAGACAAGTGATGCGTATAGGTCGAAGGATTGCCGTTCAAGTCAACCGTCTTGTAGACTCGGTACACAAAGCCGACTACATTCAGGGTATCCTGCGGCACACTCTTGAATTCAAAGTTACCATCCGCGTCCGTGTCGACAAAGTAATCCAGACCCTGGATACCAACCGTTACATAGGACTCGCGTTCCGGCACGTAGACTCGTCCCGAAATAGAACCCGGGGTTGTCATTTCAATCGATACAGAATCATAAGAGCTATCCGTCACCATAATGCGGGCAATAGCCTTCTTAGACTCTTCGCGAACTTCAACCACATAAGTTCCCGACTTCAGTCTCGGGAGTTCCAACTGCCCCTGGTCGTCCGTTTCCAGATTCAGTATACCGGCAGCAGAATCCGCCTCAACCACAGGAGAATCGTAACCCTTATAATCTTTACTCAAAGAAAGGTTATTGGCACCCGCCACAAAATTAGAGGGACGCACAAAGACCTTGGTACGAGCAGCCGGAGAACCATCCTGCTTGACCGTAAGCACAGCAGCAACCGAGTTCTCCGTTTCTAGCGAAGAACCCGCGACTTTATCGCCGTTGGTGCACGCAGCGACGAATGCACTCATCACTGCCAATCCTATATGCCACACCCATTTCTTCATTTGGACTCCCTTTTGTCGCCCTCCACAGAATCAACGGTACGGACACCGCCCTTACGCGCAATCGGATAAAAAGCCATCGAAAGCTGCATCACCCGGTCGGAATTCTTGGCACTGTCCACCCTCTTCTGGACCAGCCGCCTAAATTCCCTAAGCATTTCACCCAAGTCATCAAAGCAGGACTGATCTACGGACAATGTAAGAGTAGAAATATTTCTTTCGTCTACAGGAATATTGTCAAGCGCATTGCTAGCCAAAGAAAGCACTTCTTTCTGGAAATGGCGCACAGCCTGCTTCTTTTCAGGGCCACCCACAGTCAAGTGAGCATCCGTCAGCGCCAGTTTACCCGACGCCATCTTTTTCACCAAGCCCACTTCGAGCAAGGTATCAATAGCTTCTTGCGCCTGAGCCTCAGTAATCGGGGGGCAAATGTCACGCGAAATCTGTTTTACGTTTACAACGCCACCATTGAGTTCCAGGTAGGCGCGCACGGCCGGAATCCACCAGTTTTCGAGCAACTTGAGCTCGGCAGCCTGCAGGCTGTGGCGGTCCACATCCCTCAGATCAAGGGCCTTAGCCATCAATTCTTCACGTTTGGCCTTGTCCTTGGTAACTGCAGCAGAGAACAGCAGGTCAAAGTATTCGGCCTCGCGACCGGACAAATTCAGGATTTCTTTCGCGGCGGGGAGCGCATGTGCCGGAAGGTGCTGCTTCTTCTGCAGCACACGATAAAGGTAGCTGGAATCTAACCCCAGCTTGTCACCCATCATACGGTACGAGTAGAAAGGCATCTCAGCCTTCCTGCGGTCGTAGTACTCCTTCAAGAAGTCGCGGTAATCCGATATGTCAGAAAACGTAACCATAATTTTTTACCCGTATATTTACAATAATAAAATAGACTTTGCAGGTAAAAAAACATATACCAGGGGTCAAATTGCCGTGGACGTTTTATCCAAAAGCCCAGTGATATCCATCACAAAAACGCCAAAATCAGCGATTTTTCGCCCAAAAAGGCCGCAAACAGGCAAACGTTTCATGCCAGTACCTTCCTTGTAACAAAAACGCACCACCACCGCGATAGACTCGCAGCAGTGGTGACCCTAAAGAACGCAGGGAACTTAGCGCCCCGTCCTAAACGAGCCTACTTGGTTTCGGCGTCGATTTCGGCATAGGCCTTGTTAGCCGCAGCGCGAATCTTTTCCTTCATGGCCTCGTTGGCAGCCTCGGTATCCTGAAGAGACTTCAGGTACTCAGACACGAGGTCCACATTGAGCGTCATGATGCCGTAAATCTTGAACGAACCATCTTCAGTCGTTTCAACCTTCACGTCAGTCAAGGTAGCACCGTTCAGGCGAGTGTTCACGATTGTCTTAGATGCAGACTGGAAATGTTCGGCAATATCACCGCCCACTTCTTCCTTGAAGTTCTTGGTCAGAGCCTTCATCTGCACGTCGATCTCCTTGGCGAGGTCCACGCGGGCATTCTGGTCAGCCTTTTCCATGGCGATCTGTTCATCCTTAGAAACACCGATACCGAGACCAGCCGGAATATGGTCGTTCTTAATCAGGCTTGTCTTCTTCATCTGCATTTCGACAAGAATGCTTGCGGACTTTTCTTGCGGGGTGCTAGCGCAACCGACCAGGAACGCGGCAACGGCAAGAGCAGCAATCAGTTTCTTCATATTATCCCTCCATAGTGGGTATTGTGAGTGTTTTGTAGCATTATATAAATAAATCAAGAAGCAAAAGCAACAGACAAATTCAAAAACGTGGCCAAGCGCACACTTTTTCATTCCAATTCATGCTTCTTGGATTCCAAATCGACCGTTTAGATTTGCAAATCATTCTCAATTTTGCTATATTTTGCAAACGATTCGCAAATTCGGCCCGGCTTGGAGCATCGTCAAACAGCAGCAAAAAGGCCAAAATTGGCGAATCCAGAGGAAAAAGTGGAATACAAAACGCAAGCACGGCAAATGATCATGGATTACATGGCCGAAAATCCTGACCGGATTTTCAAGGCCTCCGGCATTGCACAAAGTATCCCCGAAGTTTCACTCAGCACCATCTACAGGAATCTTTCCCGACTCGAAAAAGCGGGCGTGATACAGATTGTTGGCGCCGATGACAACAACGAGCTGCAGTACCGCTATACAGGCCCCGGCCGTTGCGAAGAAAAGATGCACCTCGTATGCAAGGAATGCGGCAAGTTTTTCCATCTAGAAGGTCCCGCCCTCAAGGTGCTGCAGCTTTCAGTGCAACGCACTGGCTTCGAGCTAGACCAGCAACAATCCGTATTGCTCGGTCGCTGCTCCGGCTGTTCGCGGAGGCGTCATGATTAACGCCCTGTTTAACAAGCTGCTCGTAGTCTTGGCATCGCTCTATGTCGCAAGGCACCTGGAGCACCACTGCCACGGCGAACATTGCCATGTTTGCCACCATATCCACCGTTGCCTGGAACTGATTTCGGTCTGTATGGAACTGGTGGTGGCGCCGTTCGAACTTGCGTTACGTTTTTTCTATTTCAAGCTGGCTTGTTTCAAGGTTGCGGCTCCGCAGCCGACGACACTTGTATCGCAAAAAGTCCTTTTGCTGATTTGATCGTCTCCCAAGCACAATATGTGCAATAGGCAACAAGACATCAATTCAAATTTTGACCCGAAAAGGGAAAGGACTTACAATGAAGAAAATTGCAGCATTTGCAATGCTTGTTTTGGCGGCAGCCTTGACATTTACCGCTTGCAGCGCCGAAAAAAGCGAAAAAACACCCGCGCAAAAGAAGGTTTCTATTGTCGCGACCATCTATCCGCAGTATGATTGGCTAAAGAACGTTCTCGGAAACCGCCTGGACGCGGTGGACCTAAAATTGCTCATCAAGAACGGAACGGACTTGCACAGCTATAAGCCCTCGGCTCAGGATATTGCAGCCATCGCAAGCGCCGACATGGTCGTGTATGTGGGCGGCGAATCGGACGAATGGATTGAAAAGGCCCTGAGCGCCACGCCAAAGGCAGGCCGCGTGCAGGTAAACCTGATGGAAGCCCTGGGCGACCGCGTGAAGGAAGAAGAGGTCGTGGAAGGCATGGAACACGAACACCACCACGAGCACGGCGAAGAAGCAGAAGAGCACGAACATCATGAACACGCCGAGGCCCACGAGGACCATGAGCACGCTGAAGAAGCAGAAAATGACGAACACATCTGGCTTTCGCTGAAGAATGCTGAAATCCTGGTGAGGGCTCTAGCAGACGCCATTGCAAAAGTGGATTCCACCAACGCCACGGAATACCACATGAACGCAGCCCTTTACGTCGCAAAGATCAGCGCCCTGGACGCCCAATACCGTGCAGCAACAGACAGCGCCACCCTCAAGACCATTCTGTTCGGTGACCGTTTCCCGTTTCGCTATCTGGTGGATGATTACGGCATTAAGTATTTTGCCGCGTTTGTTGGCTGTTCCGCCGAAAGCGAAGCGAGCTTCGAGACGGTAGCCTTCTTGGCAGGCAAAATGGATTCGCTCGCGCTCCCTGCGATTTTCACGATTGACGGAAGCAACGGAAAGATCGCCCGTGCAGTCCTCGACGCCAGCAAGAAGTCGAAGGACACCCCGGTACTCTCGTTGAATTCGATGCAGTCGGTGACGGATGCACAGATGCAATCCGGCATAGACTACCTGAGCATCATGCAGTCGAACCTGGAAGTTTTGAAGAAAGCGATTAAGTAATTTAAGTAGAAAGGAGATGTCCGGCAAAATCGGACATGACAAGCTGAATGAGCAACGAAAAAACTCTTATTAAATGTCGGCAGCTGACTCTCGGCTACGGGAGCAAGGACCTGGTACGCGACTTGGACTACGATGTAAACGCAGGAGACTACCTGTGCATCGTGGGCCGCAACGGTTCCGGGAAGACGACTTTCTTGAGAGGAATCGCCGGGTTGCTCAAGCCGAAATCGGGAATCATTGAACTCTGCGACGGACTCTCCCGAAATCAAATCGGCTACCTGCCGCAGATGACGATCGTGCAGAAAGATTTCCCGGCCTCGGTCGAAGAAATCGTGCTGTCGGCATTCCAGGGGAAGCACCGCCTGTTGCCATTCTACAGAAAGGCGCACCGGGATCGCGCCATGGAATGCATGGCGCTCACCCGTACCGAAAGCCTTGCGAAATCTTGCTTCCGCGAGCTTTCGGGGGGCCAAAAGCAGCGCGTGCTTTTAGCGAGGGCCCTGTGCGCCGCCGAGCGCCTGCTGCTTCTTGATGAACCGGTAACAGGCCTCGACCCAGAATCTACAGAAACGATGTACCGCATTATTGAAGACTTGCATCAGCAGGGAATGACAGTCGTCATGGTCACCCACGATGTGGATACCGCCCTCGACGACGCCACCCGCGTACTGGACTTCAACACCATTTCGGTGAAGGGGAAATAATCATGCCGGAACTTCTTGAAAAACTTTCGTTCTACTTAGATTTTCCCTTCGTTCGCTACGCGATTATCGTAGGTGTTCTCGTATCGCTTTGTTCGTCGCTTTTGGGCGTAACCTTGGTGCTCAAGCGTTACTCCTACATCGGTGACGGCCTTTCGCATGTGGCCTTCGGAGCGCTCTCGATTGCAGCGGTACTCAAGATTACAAACAATATGTTGCTTATCTTGCCGGTGACAATTGCCGTGGCCGTACTTCTGCTGTGTACAGGAAAGAATGCTCGAATCAAGGGCGACGCAGCCATTGCAATGGTTTCGGTCGGTGCGCTTGCCATCGGTTACTTACTGATGAACGTATTTTCGACTTCGGCAAACATTTCAGGTGACGTATGCACGACCCTTTTCGGCTCTACCTCGATTTTAACGCTCCGTATAGAAGAAGTCTACCTATGCGTTGCGCTTTCGATTGCAGTCCTCGCGGTCTTTATTCTTTTCTACCACAAGATTTTTGCCATCACCTTTGACGAGAATTTCGCGCAAGCGACCGGCGTCAATACGACGATATTCAACTTGCTGATTGCGGTCATCGTGGCAGTCATCATCGTACTTGCCATGAACTTGGTGGGTGCCCTCCTGGTATCTGCCCTGGTGGTATTTCCGTCGCTTTCGGCTATGCGCGTATTCAAGAGTTTCTTCGCGGTAACGGTCGCATCGGCCGTTATTTCGGTCGTATGTTCGCTTATCGGAATCGTTGTTGCGATTCTTGCGGGCACTCCCGTAGGCTCAACCATTGTGGCGGCAGACATTGTGGCTTTCGGTCTTTTCTATTCGATCAGCCTGATTCAGAGCAAAGGAGTTTAGGTTGCCCCAAATTATTTTTGCCGTCTTGATTCTCTGTGCAGCACTATTTGCAAAGGATCCAAGCGACACCAAGAAATACGACATAGACCTTTCGCGCATGAGCGGCACCATGGTCTACGGGCAAGTAAATCAGATGGTGATGTACCCGCAAAAGTACATTGGAAAACACATTAGGATGAAGGGCATATTTTCAAGCTATTACGACGAAGAACTGGAACGACGTTTCTATGGTTGCGTTATCCAGGATGCCCTTGCCTGTTGTTCGCAGGGGCTCGCCTTTGAAGTTGCAATACCGCGTAGATACCCTAAGGAATACCCTGCCGAAGGCGATCTCATCACTGTCGAAGGAGACTTTGATTACGAAAAAGACGAAGGCGGCGGCGGATTCCCTATTATCCGAAAAGCAACTCTTTCTAACCAATAATTTTTAGCAAAGACCATTAAGCGAAGTTTTTCAAGTGAAACTTTACAAGACCATAATCATCGCGCTAGTGATGGCGGGCCTTCTCTCAATCGCCCAACACCATCACGAAGATTTTGACGAGCATGACGACTGCCCAGTTTGCATGCTGATGCAAAATGGTCTTGGCTTTAGTGGCGATATCCCCGATGTTGCCCTATTTTTGGTGGTTATAGGCGAGCTGGTAAACGAAACTCGCATTTTAAAGACGAATCCACGTTTTCATTTTTCAAGGCCACGCGCCCCACCTATTCTCTCAACATAATCCGCTAAAACTTTAACCGCAACATCTTTTTTGCCTTGCGAAAAATCGCCAGGTGTTTTAGGCCTTGTTGTCCGCAAATCTCTTTGCGGATAGGGTAGTTGTATTCAAAAAAAAGAGAAACAAATGAAAACGTTCAAGACCCTTTCCGTTGCCCTTCTTGGCACCATTCTCAGTGTATTCTTTGTCGCCTGTAGCGACAACAGCAATAGCACCTCTACCGAACAGCATGAACATTTTGAAGCCGAAGGCTGGAACCTTTACTGGGGAGATTGGCAGCTAGCTTATAGTGTTTACCGCGGCAAGGCAGATTCCTCTATCGAAGTGATGCACGTGAACGCCAACTGCATGAGCGAACACATCCACGTAAAGTTCCTCGATGACAACAAAAAAGAAGTGGAGCCCCCGACAGACGACGAGCATTCCCTCGCCTGGGAAATTGCCGACGAAAAAATTTTTGATGTGCACTCCTGCGGCAGCTGGGGTTTTCACCTGAAGGGCGTCAAGGAAGGCGAAACAACCTTGATCCTCAAGGTAAATCATCACGACCATGCTGACGCCCGTACGCCAGCCATCCGCGTTGTCGTAGACAAGGCTTTGGACGCCGAAGAATGCCCGTTCCATGAACATCACCACGATGATGATGAAGACGAAGATCATGATCATGACCACCACGATCACGAGCATGAACATGAAGATTAGCCTTATTAGGGCTGCCATGGGGAGCCTCCTTTTAGGGGGCTTCCTTCACTCTTCTTTTGCTCAAAATACAGAACAGCAGGATTTAGGAAGTTCAGTAGTGCAGGCCGAAAGTCCGACACACGCCATTTTGGACGATTTGCGGGAAGATGACGATTTAAAAGGCGACAAGCTTGAACGCGAGATTTCAACGACTATCGCAGAGACTATTAAAAACGAACCCGACGTAGCCATCCGTTCCATGGGTCCTGCCGCCGCACGCCCCGTTATCAAGGGACTTTCAGGGAGCCACGTCGAATTGACAGAAGACGGTGCATTTTGTGGTGACATGAGTGCCACCTCGCCCGATCACGCCGTCGCGTCGGAAGTTTTAACTGCACACCGACTTCGCGTTTTACGCGGCCCGCATATCTTGGCGCATTCGTTTTCTGCCGCGGGCGGCGTGGTGCAAGTAGAACGCAGGGACATTCCCTTTGACGATTCTCTTTTTCACGGCTATGTCGCTGGGTATTCCGAAAGCGCACAACCGGGGTACGCAACGGCGGTCGGCGTCAGCACGCAGGTCGCAGGCGCATCACTTAAGGGAGAACTTTCGGGGCGTCGCATGGGCGACATGGAAACTCCCGATGGCACGCTGAAAAATACAGATATCGAAAACGGGAGCGGCGCCGTGGGCGCTGCTTACGCCTTGGGGCGTTTCCGTTTCGGAGCATCTTACCGCTGGTTCGACAGCGACTACGGAATCCCCGGCGGATTCATTGGCGGGCACCCGAACGGCGTCGATATCGACTTGTGGAAACGCGACTTAACGCTGCGGGGGCTTTACGTGCCGGCCAATGACGCCCGCGACACGCTAGATGTCACACTTCGCGTCAACCGCTATCATCATAAGGAATTTGAAGGAAAAAAGGGGGCGGTGGGGGCCGAGTTCGCCGTGAACCAGGAAAATCTTCGCTTACAAAAAATCATGGCGAATCTGGGCCCCCTTTTCGGCGTCCGCCTAGGAGCAGAACTTGACAGTCGTTCGGGAAAAATGGGCGGCTACGTGTTCACGCCACCGACTCAGTCGTATGCGGGTTCCGCATTCGCGGTGGCAAGCACGAGTGGGTGGCGTGGACTCGAAATTACGGTAGCTGCGCGACTCGGCGGAGCGATCTTTCGCCCGCATGAAAGCGTCGTCGCCGACAAGGGAACAATCGAAAACCGCAATTTCGGCTTGTGGGCATTTGACGCGGAATTCTCGCAGCGCGTCGGTGTGGGAAAATTCTTGACACTAGATGTATTCAGGACCACACGGGCGCCCACCATCGAGGAACTTTACAATCAGGGGCCGCATCTAGCCGCTTACACCTACGAGCGTGGCTACCACAAGCTGAACGCCGAAAGCGGCTACGGCAGCGAACTTGAATACCGCTCTTACGGAGACATATTCACCTGGCGCGCGACCGCTCACGCCACCTATTTCTTGAACTACCTCGCGCCCCGCGCCACCGGAGACACCAACTGGTCACAGCTACTCCCTATCTATCAAGTCAGCGGCGACGAGGCATTCCTTTTTGGCGGAAGCGCCTCCGTCGAAACCGTGGCAGAACGCGGTATTCACGCAACCGCATCGGCAAGCTATGTGCGCGGCATATACCGCAACGGCAACGATTCCAAAAACAAATGGAGCGACATGCCCCAAATTCCGCCGTTCAAGTTCCACGGCGAACTCGCCTACCTCTGGAAACATATACGGCCATCCATCTACACAGACTTCGCGCTTGCCCAGCACAAGGTCGACCGATACGAAGAACGCACCCCCGGCTACATCACCTTCGGCCTGTCTACAGAAATCCACTGGGAACTTGCACTCGCCCGCTACAGTCTCGTTTTCCGCGCCGACAACTTGCTAGACGCCGATGTTCGCAATCACCTTTCCCGCCTCAAATCCGTGATGTCCGAGAAGGGCCGCAATTTTAGCGCACTCGCAAAAATCGAATGGTAGAATTTCAAACAAATTTACTCAAACCACAAAGGAGAACTATGAAAAAGAACAAGAAACCCGTCATCCTCATTACCGGATACCTGGGCTCCGGCAAAACAACCCTCTTGAATAACATCCTTAAGCAGGAGAAACGGAAAGTCGCCCTTATCGTCAACGACATGGGAAGCATCAACGTTGACGCCGAAATTCTCAAGAAGAACGGTTCGAATGTCGCCGAATGCCCCATGTTCGAACTGCAAAATGGCTGTATCTGCTGCACGCTGCGCGACGAATTCATCGAACAAGTCGAAAAGATTTCTAAACTGGATTCTATCGAAGTCGTATTCGTCGAAGCCTCCGGCATCAGCGACCCCGGCGCCGTCAGCGCAAGCTTCTTAGCCTATGAAGATGACAATCCCAAAACCAATGTCTACTTGACGTCCATCGTGACCGTCGTCGATGCAGACCGCATTTACCGCGAGTTCCTCAGCGACCTGAAGCATAAAAAAGAACAGAGGGATCAGCTAGCCGACCAATACGATCTTTCACAAGAAGAAATTTCCACACTGATTGTAGACCAGATTGAATTCTGCAACTTTATCGTCTTGAACAAGTGCGATTTGCTCAGCGAAGACCAACTCAAAGAAGTCGAATCCATCGTGCGCGACTTCCAGCCCCGCGCACCGATTATCCATTCAGTAAACGGAGACATCGATATCGACAAAATCATGACGACCAAATCCTTTAACTATGGTCAAATTGAATCGTCCTCGGCCATTCAAAAAGCCACCGCAAGCCTGCTGCAATCAGGACGCCGGCGCGACAGCTGCGTAGACGAATACGGAATTTCGTCCTTCGTCTTCGAGACTAGGCAACCGTTCAACAGGACCCGTTTCATGGATTTTGTCAATAACCGCTATCCCTCGGAACTGATCCGTTCCAAAGGTTACATCTGGTTTTCAGATGCCAGCAGAGATGTACAGTTGTTTGAGCAGGCCGGCAGAAATTCCTCGGTCATGCCCGTTTCCTATTGGATAGACGCTCTGCGCGAAGATCAAAAGCAGGCATACCTTGCCGAAAATCCTGAAATCAAGGAAAACTGGGATTCCCGCTATGGTGACCGCGAAAACCAGGTCGTCTTTATCGGCAAGGGCTACAATAAGGAATTCATACGAAAGGAACTCGAAAAATGCCTTGACTAGCCGCAGGTTCTTTTTCTATATTTATGCATAAAACTAAATAAATGCATAAAATGTAAAATACGGCGGTTCGTGCCATGGACAAGAAGATGACTCTACGCGAAGCTTTTGAAAGCAAGATGATGCTGCTCGACGGCGGCATGGGTTCTGTCATTCAGACTTACGGCATCAAGGGCGCGAACAACGACATGCTCTCCATCGAAAAGCCGGATATCATTCTCGATATCCAGCGCCGTTACGTGGATGCGGGCGTGGACTGCCTGACCACCAACACGTTCTCGAGCCAGCGCATCAGCCAGCACGAATACCACCAGGAACACCGCATTGCCGAAATGAACCGCGCCGCCGTGAAAATTGCGAAGCAGGCCGCGGCAGAGGCCATGGAAAAGTACGGCCGTCAGGTGTACATTCTGGGCGACGTGGGCCCCACGAGCAAGATGCTCTCCATGAGCGAAGACGTGAACGACCCCGCGAGCCGTAGCATTACTTTTGACGAACTCGAAGACGCCTACCTGGAACAGATTCAGGTGCTGATTGAAGAAGGCGTCGATGCAATCCTGATTGAAACGATTTTTGATACGCTGAACGCGAAGGCCGCCGCGAGCGCATTCACCAAGGTGATGGAGAAGCGCGAAGCTGACGCCGGCGACAAGGCCGCTGACCTCAAGCCCGTCGAAGTTATGTTCTCCATGACGGTGAGCGACGCCTCGGGCCGTACACTTTCGGGCCAGACGGTCGAAGCATTCGCCGTGAGCGTGATGCACATGCACCCGCTTTCTATCGGCCTCAACTGCGGCCTCGGTGCCGACGGTATGGTGCCGTACCTGCGCCGCATGGGCAAGGTCGCTCCCTGCTACATTAGCTGTCACCCGAATGCGGGTCTCCCGAACCAGTTCGGCGGTTACGACGACACGCCCGAAGACATGGTGCGCCTGATGGGTGTTTACCTGGATGACAAGCTCGTGAACATGATTGGCGGTTGCTGCGGAACGACGCCGGAACACATCGCCGCCATGCGCAAGATGCTCGACGCCCTGCCGGCCGATTACGAACGCCGCAAGCCCGCGCCCAAGTACGCCACGAGCCCGCTCCTCCGCCTCGCTGGTCTGGAACCGCTGTTCAAGGAACAAGTGCGCCCGAGCAACGGTGCCGACAGCTGCAACGCCGAAGACTTTGTGAAAGTCGGCGAACGCTGCAACGTGGCAGGCTCCAAGAAGTTCCTCCGCCTTATCAACGAAAAGAATTACGAAGAAGCACTCGACATCGCACGCAAGCAAGTCGAAGACGGCGCCGACGTGATCGACGTGAACATGGACGACGGTCTCTTGGACGCTACCGCCGAAATGCAGACCTTCCTGAACCTGCTCGCATCGGACCCCGCCATCAGCCGCGTGCCCATCATGGTGGACTCTTCCCGTTTCGAAGTCATCGAAGCGGGCCTCAAGTGCGCCCAGGGCAAGTGCATCGTGAACTCCATCTCTTTGAAGATGGGCGAAAAGGCTTTCATTGAACATGCGCTCACTATCAAGCGCCTCGGCGGTGCCGTCATCGTGATGCTCTTCGACGAAGAAGGCCAGGCCACCAACTACGAGCGCCGCGTGCAAATTGCCGCCCGCGCTTACGACATCATGGTGAAGAAGCTCGGCTTCGACCCCTCCGATATTATTTACGACCCGAACGTCTTGACGGTCGCTACAGGCATGGCCGAACACAACGCCTACGCCATCGACTTTATCCGCGCCGTCCGCTGGATTATGGACAACCTGCCCGGCGTGCGCATTTCGGGCGGTCTTTCGAACCTTTCCTTCGCTTTCCGCGGCAACAACTACCTGCGCGAAGCGATGCACACCACGTTCCTGCATTACGCGATTCCGAACGGCATGGGCATGGCCATTATGAACCCGAGCGCGATTATCGAATACAAGACGATTCCGCTCGAACTCCGCATGGCGATTACCGAAGTCATCTACAATACGGAACCGGACGCGAGCGAAGCGCTCATCGAAATTGCAAGCCGCATGACCGCGGCAGCCGCAGCCGCCAAGGAAGCAGGCACCAAGTACGACCCGAAGGCGATTTTCGCCATGAGCACGGGCGCAAGCTCTTCTGACGACAACGCTAACGCTGCCGCCGAAGCCAAGCCCACGACCCCCGAAGAACGCCTACAAGAAGCACTCCTCAAGGGAACTTCCACCACTCTTCAGCCCGATCTGATGGAACTCATCAACCGCGGCGATAGCCCGGTGGGAATCATTTCTGGCCCGCTCATGGACGGCATGAACGAAGTCGGTCGCCGTTTCGGCGAAGGCAAAATGTTCTTGCCGCAAGTAGTGAAGACTGCACGCACCATGAAGAAGGCCGTGGAAATTTTGCAGCCCTACATCGAGGCGGGCAAAGATGCCAACGCATCGAGCCGCGGCAAGATCGTGATTGCGACCGTGAAGGGCGACGTGCATGATATCGGCAAGAACATCGTCTCCGTGATTATGGCCTGTAACGGCTACGAAATGGTGGACCTCGGCGTGATGGTTCCCGAAGATGTCATCGTGAAGGCGGTCATCGAGAACAAGGCCGACATCTTGAGCCTCTCCGGACTGATTACGCCCTCGCTCGAAGAAATGTGTACTGTCGCGAAGGCCATGCAGGATGCAGGCCAGCGCATTCCGATTATCGTCGGCGGTGCCACAACTTCGCCCACGCACACCGCCGTAAAGATTGCTCCGTGCTATGACGGCCCCGTATTCCACGTGCGCGATGCCGCAAGCAACCCGGGCCTCGCCCAGAAACTTTTGGATCCGGCAACTAGCGAACAAACCATTCGCGAAAACCGAGAAGAACAGCAGCGCATCCGCGACAAGCAAAACGGCATCCAGACCGAGGCCGCAAGCGCCATGGCCGCAGCCGAAAAGACTCCGGAAGAACGCCGCTACCAATGCGACTGGAGCAAGTACCAGCCCGTGGAGCCTCCGTTCATGGGCGAAAGCAAACTCCCGCCGATTACGCTCGAAAAAGTCATCCCGCTTATCAGCTGGGAATACTTCTTCTTCACTTGGAAAATCAAGCCCGAAGAGGAAGAAGCCAAGAAGCTCAAGGCCGATGCCGAAGCGCTCATCAAGTCGCTCACAAAGCCCGAATATGCACTGCGTGCCGTGCAGGCGTTCTACCCTGCCGCCGGTACGGCAAGTTCAGTCATCTTCAACACGGGCCGTACCGGCACCGACTCCGACCTTGTCGAAGTCGAGACGGCACGCCAGCAGAATCCCGAAGGCACTTGCCTCGCCCTCTGCGACTACGTAGCCCCTGCCAATGCGAACACCGCAAGCGTCTTCGCCGCTCCCGCCGGTAAGGACGTATTCCGCGACATCGTGGGCGCCTTCGCCGTCACCGTAAGCGACGCCTTCGTCAAGCGTCTCGAAAAGCTGAAAGCCGAACAGGGCGGCAGCGACTACGACGTTCTCCTAATGCAGACTGTCGCCGACCGCCTCGCCGAAGCAGGTGCCGAATACCTGAGTCAGGAACTCGAACGCACCAACAGCTGGAAGGGCATCCGCCCGGCCGTCGGCTACCCCGTGCTCCCGAACATCAAGGAAATCTTCAACGTGGCAAAACTCATCGACTTCGGCAGTGTAGGCATCAGCCTCACCGAGAACGGCGCCATGTACCCGCAGGCATCCGTGAGCGGTCTCTACATCAGCCACCCCGAAATCGACTACTTCCACGTGAAGGTGTAAAAAGAAAGCGGGATTCAAGCCCGCTTTCTTTTATTTCCAATGACGACTTCTACTTTTCAACCACAATCAGTTCCGCGGCACCTTGGCCCGGGAGCGGCTTAAATATTTTCACGTTCGTCTGGGTGGCTGGGCCACCGAAGGCTTTCATTTCGCACACGAACAGGTAATTCGTGCCAGCCACCACCTGCGTCGCGACGCTCAGCGGCTTGAGTCCCAAATAGGCATAGTCCTTGGTCGCTTCGGCAAACGCGGCAGAATCTTCCGCGGCAAGCGGGCGCTGTTCCGAGTAGCCACCCACGAGCATCTCGTCGGTTTTGCCAGTTGCAAGGTCGGCAAAGAATCCTTCGACTTCCTTCGTGGCAACCTCGGCGCCATTTTCCGCCGTAATTCGCTTGTTCGAAATTCCATAGGCAAGCGTCACGTTCGCGCTCGGCTCAAGAGTCTTGAGTTCTTCGGCAGACACCTTGCGGCCACCGCTACCATAGGTGCAGAACGGCACCACCACCTTTCCACCCAAGTCGTTGGAATCGAGGAAGGTGTAAATCGGCGGAGCAAACGTACCAAACATAATCGGGTAACCCAGATAAACCGTATCGTACTTGGCAATTTCCGGTCTTGCATTTTCAAGGGCGGGCCACTGCTTACTTCCGCGCTGAGCCTTCACCGCCGCAATCGTACTGTCGTAGGTAGAAGGGTAAGCCGTCACCAGTTTGAGTTCTACAGCATCGGCGTTCTTTGCCTTTGCAAAAATTTCTGCGAGCTTCTTGGTAGCCCCATTCTGCGAATAGTACACCACCACCGACTTGGACGTAGGCGCTGCAGCCTCGACCTGAGCCTCCGCCTGCGATTTTTTATTGGCCTGTTCATTGCATGCAACAAGCGCCACTGCGGCCATAGCCACCATCAACTTACGGAACATAACGACCTCCTGAAAATTACCTTCTAAAAATAGTCAAAAAAATCCCAATTTTGTACATTTATAGCAGAACTTCAATACTGGAGGTCCTATATGATGTTCGATCCTTTATACATGATGATTTTGCTGGTGACGCTCGCCCTTTCGGGTAGTGTTTCTTGGATGGTCAAGTCTCGTTTTAACGCTGGCCAAAAAGTCGGCATTTCAAGCGGCCTTACCGGTGCCGATGTGGCGAAGGCAATCCTCATGGATGCGGGCATTACCGACGTGAAGGTGCTGCAGCATCATGGATTCTTGTCGGACCATTACAATCCGCTGAACAAGACTTTGAACTTGTCACCTGAAGTTTATAACGGCCGCAATGCATCTGCTGCGGGCGTTGCCGCTCACGAAGTGGGTCACGCCATTCAGCATGCGCAGGGGTACTTCCCGCTGTGGCTGCGTTCCTTTATTGTGCCAGCCGCTAACCTCGGCTCAAATCTTGGTCCGTGGCTTGTGATTCTGGGTATCGTGCTCATGAGTGCGGGTCGTGCGCTCGGTTATTCCCTCGCCGTTGCAGGTGTGGTGCTGTTCGGCATCGCGACACTCTTTACGCTAGTAACGGTCCCGGTGGAATTCGATGCTTCTTCCCGCGCCAAGAAGGTGCTTGCTCGCCTCGACATCGTGGCGCAGGGCCGCGAATATAATACGGTTTCGGGAGTGCTGTTTGCCGCAGGGCTTACCTATGTGGCAGCCGCCATCGGTTCTATTATGCAGTTGCTTTATTGGGCTTACCGGGCCGGGCTCATCGGCGGTCGACGAGACTAATCGCCGGAGTGGACTTCGATAGACGGGAAGTCGTCATCGTCGTCAGAATTATCTGAATTTTCAGAAGCCTGGGTGTCATAGAACGCCTGGGCTTTTTTCATGAACGCTTCGAATTCTTCGTCCGTCATGTTGTCTGACGGCTGCGGCTCTTCAGCGGGAGTCTCTTCGACAGGTTCTTCGCTCACGTCATCGCGAGGAGTCGTAGACGATGAAGCGATCCATTCCTCGTTTTCATCCACCGACGTTTCAACAACCGGTGCGACGATTTCTTCGACGGGCGTTTCGGGCGCAGATTCAACAACCGGCGCGGTTCCTTCTGCAGGCGTGGCACTTTCAACCGGAGCTTGCGCAGCATCGCTGCTCGCCGGAGCATTTTCAGCAACAGAGGTAGAATCGGTTGGTAATTCGGTCCCTGAGCTTGTCGAAGGGGTCGAACCATCCGCAGCCTCGTCTTCCTTCATCATTTCGGCGAACGGGTTTTCCTGCACTTCGCTCAAGTCTTCGCGACCTTCGAGCATGGCGTTCAAATCGTCTTCGCTCACGTTCCGTCCGCGTTCCGTCCACAGCACGGCTTCGCGCATCACTGCGGCCAAGTCGCCCACGGTCTGTTCCTTGGAGCGAGCAATCGCCTGGTTGCGAATCGCTTCTACAAGGCCCGGCTTCACGTCCGGATCCTTGCTAAAGAACACGGTCTCGTGGGCCATTTCTTCGGCGTAGTCGGCATTGTTCTTCTTGCGGTAAATCCAAATTGGGCCAAACAGTTCGCTCTGGCGGAACACGATTTCGTCCGTCTTGATCATTTCGAGCATGGCCATGAAGGTCACTGCTGCCACAATCGGGTGAGAATCGTTATCGAGCAAATCTTCGAACAGGGCGCGGCCATTCACTGACAGGTAATTGTTGATTGCCTGCTGACGGTCCTGAATGGTCACGTAGTCAAGTTCGATATGGTGAATCGTTTCCGAAATCTTGGTCTTTAGGCTCTTCTGGTAAGCGCGGAAAAGCTGCCAAATGTTTGCGTCAGCCAAAGTCTCTTCGTCGGTCTGCGTCTTTTCGAGGCGTCCGCGGGAATACGTACCGAAGTTTTCGCTTTCCATTTCCTGGAGGCCGCTCGCGACTTGCTTAAAGCGCTGGTATTCCAGCATTTCCTTCATGAGCTGTTCGCGGTCTTCGTTGTATTCCGCTTCCATCTCGGGGTCGCGCTGCTCGGCCGGCAAAAGTTCCTGCACCTTGAGGGCCATCAAGCGGCTCGCCATGTACAAGAAATCACCCGCCTTCGACAGGTCGGTGCCCTCGTACTCGTTCACCCACTTTAAAAACTGGTCCGCAATTTCGGCAATCGAAATCTGTTCGAGCGGGACTTCCTTCTTCTGAACAAGATACACCAGCAAGTCCATCGGACCATTGAACGCCCCGATGCGTACTTCGTATTCTTCCTGTTCTTCGACTTCGGTCATTTACGGTAAATGTAGTTAAAATCATTCGGCCTGAACGCGTTTTCAGAGCGCGAAGGCGAATTCCACTCGGCGATTTAATCTTTCAATTCTTCAATTTTGACGAGCATCTTTTCGGAGAAGTGTTCGAAAGCGTTGATGTAGCTGTCGTAAACTCGATTTAGCACAGCCTCAAACGCTTCTTCGTCATAAACATGCGTTGCGGAGTTTCGGTCTTTTAACATCTGCAACCAGGTTTGCTCATCATCAATGAAATTATACTTGAAACCAGCCTTGAGGATTTCGCGCGGAGAACCGTTCTCGGCTTCGTTAATGGCGTGGGCTCGCATAACTTCTTGTAAAGTTTTCCATGACAACTCAAAAGCGAGACTAAATTGTCCGATAACACCAGTACGATAAATTTCATCGCTTTTTGCCATATCGCGATTGGAGTTTTTCAGCACGTCAAAACATGCAACAAAGTTGTCAAACTTTTGCATAAAGCAGGACTCCCTCGCGCTGGATGTTGTCTTTCAATTTTCTTGAAGCAACTCCGTCCATGTTAATTACATCGAACGAAAGCAAGGTGTCTGCTTTTTCTTCAAGCAGTTCCTCAAAACGGGCCAGATTGCCGCCGGACACCGCGAGGTCAATATCACTGCGTTCGCGGTTTGTACCTCGTGCCCTAGAACCAAATAGAATAACACGGTCAAGGAAACATTCCTTGGCAAAGGTCTCTATCTGGTGCATTATGTTTATCGGCAAGTTCATTTGATGCTCCGTTTACAATATACATTATTTACGGGAAGAATGGGCATGTTTATTGCAAGAAGGGGGCCGTATCCCCCTGGTTCGCACTACGTTGCTCTCCACCCCCTCGCCTAAGGGCGGACAGCACTTAGCACTTTTAGTGCTTAGTGCGCATGGCCACCAGGGTGGGGTTCCACCCCCTAAAACCCCCGAATTGTCACTTCCGCTTGATGCGGCATCTCCTTTTTTACTATCATTCGTTTTGACATAGCCTGTGGCGTAAAAACCGCAGGCGCGAGTTTAACGTAGAGTTAGCTCTTATTCTCGTAATGGAAATCTGGTAAATTTTCAATGTGCACGAGAGTATGAGAGTGAACACTCACGTCCAGCAATGGGCGTGGGTCGTTTGTTCTTGTTTCGTGCATAGGTTTACCAGAGCCTCCATTACGGCAAGTGCATTCGACGCCACGCTTTTTTTGTGGATTGATTGCAAGGCATAAGGGCTAAAGGAGCCCTTATGAGCCTGTTCGAAAAACTGCAAAAAGCCTCGTCCGAAGAAGACGTGAAGGCGGAATACATCAAGGCACTGCACCTTAAGCAGGTTCAGCGAAACCTGATAGATATTCAGACGCGCGAAGTCTGGTTCGAGGCGAAATTCGGCTCCAAGAAGTCGCTCTACGAGATGTTCACGCAGCTGCTTTTCTATATCCACCGGGCACTCAAGGATGGCGAGCATATTCCTCCGTTCCTTTGCGTGGTCGATAGCGTCAAGGCCGCCATCATGAAGACAGATGTCGCGCTCCCGCTTTTACAAGACAAGAACGTCCACATCAAGTGGGGCAAGTCCGCCAGCGACGTAACGCAGGATGCGCTAGATATTGTTTCGCAGTACATCGGCACACATTTCGTGAGTTTCAATATCGAAACCCACGAGAAAGAATTTATCGACACTTTGCGAAACGCCATAGAAAAAGGCGAAATCATCCGCACGCAAATTACGCCTGACAATCTGAAGCAGGTTTTCGACAAATGGGTCGAAACGGTCGGCAAGGAAATCGTGAATGCAGAACCCGAAAATTTCGCGGAATTTTTCTATGCCGATGTAATGAGCGACGGCAAGGTCAGCACACACGAACATTTGTCTGCAGAACTGCTACACAAGGGCGACAAACCGATATTTCTGCTGAACGGGAAAACTTACGAAATCGCGAGTATGGATGGTTACAGCCAGTTCTGGGCGATTTACGATAGGCCGCCCAAAGAGGAATTCCGCAGTTACTTGCTGGAACGCCGCGACAGCCTGATTCCCGTTGACGAACGGACTTTCAAGGGAGCCTACTACACTCCGCTCAATGTAGTTGACAAGGCTTACGACTTGCTAGAAAAGACGCTTGGTTCGAACTGGCAGAAGGACTATTATGTGTGGGATATGTGCTGCGGAGTCGGAAACCTCGAAGCCAAGCATTCCAACCATCGTCATCTGTTCATGAGTACCCTCGATCAAGAAGACGTGAATATAATGAAGGCGGCGAAGATTTGTGTGTCCGCCGAGCGTTTTCAATATGATTATTTGAACGATGATATTACCGATGACGGAGAGATTGATTACAGCCTTACGAAAAAGATTCCTCAGGCTTTGCAGAATGTAATTCGTGATGCAAACGAAGGAAAGAAGAAATTATTAGTGCTGATAAATCCACCTTTTGGAGAAGCCACCAGTTCAGATAATGCAAGAAAGGGGGCAGGAACGAACGCCAGTAAAACTGGTATTGCCGACTCCAAATGGGGTTTAAATGGAATGCAGGAATGGGGTAAAGCAGGAAATGAACTGTTCACGCAATTTATTACAAGAATAGCAAAAGAACTGCCCGAAGCAACAATAGCGATGTTCAGCAAGATGAAACATATCGCTTCTCAAACTATGTTGGACTTTAGAAATGTATGGAAAGCAAAATATTTAGGTGGTTTTATAGTTCATTCTAAATCTTTTGATGGATTGAGAGGTGATTTCCCGATAGGTTTTCTCATTTGGAAGACTGGGAAGACTCATTATATATTCCCTGAAGAAATCAGCTGTGAGGTTTTAGACAAGAATACAAATCCTATAGGAGAAAAGAAGTTCTACAACGCCCCTACTGAAAAATATTTAACCAATTGGATTGTTAGACCCAAATCAAATAAGCAGGATGTCATTCCTTTAAAAAATGCTATTGACCCTGCTACAGCAACAAAAGATTTGCGAGGAACAAAATGGTCAAATTCCGCATTAGCATACTTTTGGTGCAATAGCAATGATTTACAACAAGCTGAGGCAAGAACAGCTCTATTTTCATCAGGTTTCAACGGTGGGCATGGTATATATGTCAATGAAATGAACCTTTGGCAGGTTGCTGTCGTATTCTCTGTTCGTAGATTATATGCCCATGATTGGAAAAAAGATTGCGACCAGTTCCTCCAGCCAAATTGCGAATTGCCCGAAGATTTCAAAAATGATTGCCTAGTATGGATGCTGTTCAATGGATCAAATCTCACCGCCAGCGCTAATGACCTTGAATGGAATGGCAAAAAATGGAATATTGTCAATCACTTTATTCCCTTCACTGAAGAAGAAGTCGGTGCAAGCGACCGCTTCGAAAGTGATTTTATGGTGCAGTACATGCAGGGCAAAACCTTCAGCACCGAAGCACAAGATGTCCTTGATGAAGGCCGCAAAATTTGGGCAGCCTACTTCAAACAAACCTTCAACCACAAAATCCGCGAAGAATTGAAACTCAACCGTCCCGATGTCGGCTGGTATCAAATTCGCCAGGCACTGAAAGCCCAAAATGAATCCGGCAACTCCGTTCCCGTCAGTTTTGCCACCTTTGAAGCCGCCTACAAAGCCCTATCCGAAAAACTCCGTCCACAAGTCTATCAATACGGGTTCTTGAAATAAATTGATTTTTGCTTATCATGTAATTTGCACTGCTCTGTAAAACAAAAATGTGCGAACTCACTAAAGAAGAATTTTACCTTTTTAGACTTTAACTAAGAACAGCCTCCCGTTAGGGAGGCCTGCTTATAACCTTGCGGCGTAGCCGCGATTATTCCAATAACCAGCGGGGCTTATTCCACAGTCACGCTCTTGGCGAGGTTGCGCGGCTGGTCCACGTCGTTTCCGCGGAGCACGGCGATGTGGTAGGCCAAGAGCTGGAGCGGCACGCATGTCACGATCGGCATGAGCATCGGGATAGTCTTCGGAACCTTGATCAAGTGGTCGGCAATTTCGTCGAGCGGGTGGCAATCTTCGGTAGAGATGGCAATCACCTTACCGCCACGGGCCTTGATTTCGCGCACGTTGCTAATCACCTTGTCGAACAGGGCGTCCTTCGGGGCAATTACCACGACCGGCATATTTTCATCAATCAAGGCAATCGGGCCGTGTTTCATTTCGGCGGCGGGGTAACCTTCGGCGTGAATGTAGCTGATTTCCTTGAGCTTCAACGCGCCTTCCATGGCGACCGGGTAGTTGAAGTGGCGCCCCAGATACAAGAAGTTGTTCGCCTTTGCGTACTTGTTCGCGATACCTGCAATCTGGTCCGAAAGCTTGAGGGTCTGTTCCACGAGTTCCGGGAGTTCCTGCATCGATTTCACGATGTCGGAGCCAGCCTCAAAAGAAAGTCTGCGCTGGCGGCCAAGCAAAAGGGCAATCATGGCGAGTACGGTCACCTGGCTCGTGAAAGCCTTGGTCGACGCCACGCCGATTTCGGGACCTGCGTGCAGGTAAACGCCGCCGTCGCTTGTGCGGGCGATAGTCGAACCCACACCGTTACAAATAGCAAGCGCGGTGGCACCCTTCTGCTGAGCTTCCTTAAGGGCGGCAAGCGTATCGGCGGTTTCGCCGGACTGGCTAATGGCAAGTACGAGCGTACCCGGCTTGATAATCGGGTTACGGTAACGGAATTCCGAGGCGTATTCGACTTCGACCGGGACGCCGGCCAAGTCTTCGATCATGTATTCGCCGACCATACCGGCATAGTAGCTGGTACCGCAGGCGGTAATAATGATACGGTTGATGTTCCTCAGTTCCTTGATATTGGTGTCGAGGCCTGCAAGCTTGGCATTGCCTTCGGCATACAGCAGGCGGCCGCGCATGGTGTTGCGGAGCACTTCGGGCTGTTCAAAAATTTCCTTGAGCATGAAGTGGGCAAAGCCGCCCTTTGCGATGGCGTCGGCATCGAATTCCACGTCTTGCACTTCGTGCTGCACCGGCTGGCTGTGCGTATTCAACAGATTGTAGCCGTCTTTCTTGATTTCGACGATGTCGTTGTCATCAAGATACACCACTTTCTGCGTATGCATAATGATAGCAGAAACGTCAGAAGCGAGGTAGAATTCGTTCTGACCAATACCCAAAATAAGCGGAGATCCACGACGGGCGCCAATGAGCGTACCGGGTTCGCTCTTACAGATAACCGCAAGGCCAAACGTACCTTCAATCAAAGAAATAGCCTTAAGCACGGCCTCTTTCAGGTTGCCCTTGTAGTAGCGGGCAATCAGGTGGGCCACCACTTCGGTATCGGTTTCAGACTTGAATTCAATCCCTTCTGACTGAAGTTTTCTCTTTAAAACAGCATAGTTTTCAATGATGCCATTGTGAACAATCGAAATATTGCCGTCAAAACTCTGGTGCGGGTGGGCGTTTTCTTCGGTCGGAGCGCCGTGAGTCGCCCAACGGGTATGCGCAATACCAACGCTTCCATGGAGCGGCTTATTCTTCAATTTTTCTTCGAGAGCCGAAATTTTTCCGGACGCACGGACGGTTTCAATCTTTCCGCCTTCAATCAGGGCCACGCCCGAGCTGTCGTATCCACGGTATTCCAGTTTCTTAAGTCCACCAACCAAAATGGGTAGGGCGTCATTTGAACCGATATATCCGACAATTCCGCACATAATAAAATCCTTGATTTGTTAACGAAACGCAATATACCAATTTCTTTTGGTAAAAATGAGTTACAAATGGTCTTTTGTTGTAAGATTTTGTTATTTTTTCCCCTGTCTAACCAAAAGAGGAATAAATGAACAAAAAATTGCTTATTGCTGCAGGCGCTCTCGCCTTTGCTTTGACCGGTTGCGACCAGTTGTGCCAGGGTCCCAAGACCAAGACTTCTCTCGTCACCGATAAAGACAAGTACAGCTACGCTCTCGGCGCCCATTTCGGCAACCAGGCCCGTTTCCAGCTGGTGACCCGCGATTCTATCGATTTGGACCTCGATCTCTTTATCCAGGCTTTCAAGGAACGCTACAACGAAGATTCCGCTCATTTCTTGATGAACGACTCCACCATTTTCGAAACCCTGACCAAGCTCTCTCAGGACCGTCAGGCCGAAAAGGAGAAAAAGGATAGCCTCGCTGCCGAAGCCAACAAGGCCGCTGGTGAAGCATTCCTCGCCCAGAACAAGACTGCCGAAGGCGTCGTGACCACCGAATCTGGCCTCCAGTACAAGGTGATTACCGAAGGTACGGGTGCAACTCCTGCCGATGGCGACATCGTCAAGGTTCACTACACCGGTACGCTCCTCGACGGCACCAAGTTCGACAGCTCTGTCGACCGTGGCGAACCGCTTGAATTCCCGATCGGCGCCGTGATTCCGGGCTGGACCGAAATGCTCAAGCTCATGAAGGTGGGCGGCAAGGTCACCGCTTGGATTCCGAGCGACCTCGCTTACGGTCCGCGTGGCCGTGGTCCGCAGATTCCGGGCAACAGCCTCCTCGTTTTCGAAATGGAACTCATCGATACTCACGCTGCCGACGCTCCGGCTGCTGCCGAACCGGCAAAGCCCGAAGCCAAGAAGGCTGAAGTGAAGGCTGCTAAGGCCGAAGCTAAGCCCGCTGCAAAGCCGGCTGCTGCTCCGAAGGCCGCCGCTGCAAAGCCCGCTGCTGAAGCTAAGCCGGCCGAAGCCGCCAAGCCCGCTGCTGAAGCCAAGCCGGCCGAAGCCCCGAAGGCCGAAGCTAAGCCTGCTGCCGCTGCTCCGGCTGCTGCCGCACCCGCTGCTGCTCCTGCCGCCCCGGCCGCCGCACAGTAATCGGTTAGCCTAAAGCTTTAAAAGAGTCTCGCGCCGTTGGCGTGAGACTTTTTTATATTTGCTCCATTCTTTGAGGTTTTCGTGAAACATCTTTTATTTATTGCATTTTCTGCGTTTTTGGCATTTTCTCTACTCGGTTGCAATGAACAAGAAAAAATCCAAAATCTTAAAAACGAGGGAGAAAATCTCCGCGCACAAATAGATTCTCTCACAAATGCAATAGAACAGATGCAAATGCTGCCCGGCAACTGGGCGGTACAAAACGACACGGTACGCGCCGGCGACGGTCTTTTTCAGGTTCTCGTCCGCATGCAAATCAATGAACGCGAACGAGGCAAAATCGTGCTCGCCTTGCAAGACAGTGTAGAACTTTCCAAGCTCCGTGTAGGCCAGGTATTTTACGCCGCCCTCGATTCTGCAGGCAGTGTCCAAAAGTTCCGCTACGCCCCCAATCCCGCCACAGTCCACATGCTTACCCGTACCGATTCCGGTTACGTCTACAGCCTCATTCAAAAGCCGGTAACGCGGCGCCAGTCCATTTTCGAAGGCGCCCTCACCGAAGGCAGTACCCTCAACGGTACCCTTTTCAGAGTCGGCATTCCCGGCCGCATGGTAGGTGTCGTCAGTGGTGTACTCCAATGCAAGGTGGCATTCCCCTTGGCCCGCGCCGGCGACAAGTTCCGCATTTTACTCGAAGAAACTTTCTACCAAGATTCCATCTGGATTGACGGCCGCGTAGTCTACGCCGAATTCGACGGTCGTATTGTGGGTCACCACGAAGCCTTCCGTTACGAAGATCCGGATCCGAAAAGTTCCTTTAATGCCCACTATACCGAAAAAGGCGAAGCCCTGGTTTTTGACGGGCTCCGTTACCCGCTAGACCGTCTGCACGTTACAAGTCCCTTCGGTTCCCGCATTCACCCGATTACGGGTCAACGCAAGACCCACTACGGCATTGACTACGGTAGCCCCACAGGCACGCCCGTTTACGCAGTTGCCGAGGGCATCGTGACGGTTTCTGGATTTGACCCGTTTAGCGGCAACAAGATTGCCATCCGCCACAGGGACCGCTCCGAAAGCTGGTACATGCACCTGTCCGCCCGCGGAGTGGGCGTAGGCGCCAAGGTTTCGGCACGCCAGTGCATTGGCCGCGTGGGCTCTACGGGCCGTAGTACCGGCCCGCACCTGCATCTCGGTTTCAAGAACGAAAAGGGCGCCTGGATCAATCCGGCATCCAAGACCATGATTGCCGCCCCCAAGCTCGAAGGCGAACGCCTCGCCCGCCTCAAAAAAGAAGTGGCTGAAATCCGCACACAAATAGAGGCGACTCTCGCCGCCCCTGCCGTAAAGGCAAACGACACCACCGACGTGATGGTGCGTATGCGCAATCTGTAACCTATCGACTCATCAACTTATATGCAATCTTGAGGTCCCTTGCCGTCGGGATCCCTTTCGGTTCGTTGGAATAATGAGTCTTGGAGAAATGCCCCAACTTTCGCGTGCCATAGCCCGCCGTACGGTACACAGGTGCGCCCTTGGCTAGTTCAACGGCCTTGGCCATCTGTTCGGCCGTGTCGTCAATTTCATAATCAGGGACAAAGCCCACATCGTGGTAACTCCCCCAATACTTGTCAAAGAGCTGCATCGACGTTATCAGGGCAAGGCCTCCCGCCACATTTTTCGTTATCCAGATACCTTGAGCAATTCCCTTTCCGTAAGACACCTGCCCCACAATGGGGAATCCCTTGTCCTTGTCCGAAGAAACTCCAGCCAAAAACATTTCAGAGCAACTAGCAGATCCCGTATCTGCAAGCATTACAAAATAACGGCCCGAGGCAAGCCCATCTTCTATAGCGGTATAGGCAATAGTATCCATCGCCTGAAAATAGTGCCAGCCATCAATCTGCTTGACAGAATCTGGAATCGTTTCAACTTGCAAAATTATGGTATCGCCCTTGGCAAGCAATTCCGAAGCCATGTTAATACACTGTTTCGTATCGCCCCCAGGGTTTCCACGCAAGTCAATGATGGTCGCCGGAGCATTTTCGGTCTTTTTCAGTGCAGCTACAAATTCACCGTAGGTTCCGCTATCACTTACCGACTGCGACACGAACTCTTTCACCTGAATCACCGGCACCGAATCCTGATAGTACAACCTGACCGAAGGTGTCAAATACGCACCCATGGCAATTACAATATCGAGCGTATCTGTTCCACGGGCAACAACAAGGTTTACGAGATCCCCCTCATCACCCCCCGAGCACATTTTTTCAAAGTTTGTCACAGAAGAAATCGGATCTCCGTCTACCGACACCACGATATCCTTCTCTTTCAAACCAGCCTTTTCAGCCGGAGAATTTAAATACACCTGAGATACCACCAAATAATGCGACGCGCTATCGTATACAACTTCAACTTCGGCACCTATACCAATAACGCTATCCGTCTTCTCGAGAAGTTCCCAGACCTTTTGAGCCACATAGGGGTCAAAATACCGGGTAAACGGATCTCTCATCTGGTTATACATGTAACACACGTCATAAAATTCCGAAGTGCAACGACCATCCTTGACATAATTAACCTCTTCGGTACCTTTGCCTAAATAGTCCTTGTAGCTTTCGCCAATTTCATCACGCGAATGTCCATAGACATAAAATACATCGAGCAAGATATAATTGTATTCCAGCTCCGCCTCATAAATGTTCGCATAAGTTGGCTTCAGCTTATCGGGAATTTCCCATTCGTCATCACTTTGAGTGTAAGAACACGCCCCCAAAAAAACAAGGGCCAAGGCAGCCATCCATTTTTTCATCAATGTCATCCTCTTATCCTTAATTCTAACAATTCAAATTTAGTTATCGTCACCTCTCATAAAGGCCCCACCTATATCATTTGTTCTACGTAAAACAGCATGTTCTTCTGCAAACAAAGTATCACGGGCCTTTTCGAGCGTCAATTTTCCAAAATACTTATAAACGGCCTCTACCCCACACTGGAGCGAAACATCGTCGCAAGGGTAATCCGGAACAATCCCTTTCTTATGGTAAGAATTGCCCTGGGGAGTCAAGAATTCCAGATTCGTAATAATCGCAAGCCCGCCGTTCGTAGTATTCCAGGTACTCTGTCCAATTCCCTTTCCGTAAGTCGTCTGGCCGGCAACAGGGATTCCGGCCCCTTCGTGCAATGCCGCGACAAATATTTCAGCACAGCTCGCGCTATTCTTGTTTACAAGCATCACGAACTTTCCGTTTTCTCCGGAATGCCCTGGAGTAGCCATTTCAGAAAAACGGTTGTAGGTCGGTTCACCGTCTCCCGAAAAGAACCTCCACGCCCGAGTCGAAATCACGCCATTTTTTATAAACAGGTCCGCCATGGCAACGCAATGGCTTACATGACCACCGGGGTTATTGCGCAGGTCAATAATCCTCGGTTCAGTCACATTCCGGGTAGAATCCAAATAAGCCTTCAATTCTCCCAGCGTTCCGTTCACCTTATCGGCCGTCATCAGCTTAAAACCCGTAATCGTAATCACCGGAATATTTTTGGACGTATCCACAAAAACGGTCGGGGCGTACACATCTTCTTTTACCATTTCGTACAACGCCGTATCACCCATATAGGCAATCTGCATCGAAATGTCCTTGCTATAGGTCAACACGGAATCATAAACTTCGTAGTTAGTAATTTCTACCCCGTTCACATTCAAGATGTTTCCATGGCGAGGCACCCCGGCACGCCCTGCAGGGCCATCCGCATACACGCGGTAAATGACAAGCGGGTGTTCGGCGCCCGTTATCTGAAAATATTCCAGACCCACATCACCCGGCACAACACTGGTATTGATATGAGTTATGGTCGCCTCGCTCTTGGAGGGGAGCACATAACGGGTAAACGGGTCCGACAGTTTGTCATAAAGTTCACTGACGGAATCCCCGTTTTCGTCCAGCAGCGGCAGTTCGTCTTCGAACAGGTACGTGCGCTGCAATAGCCAATAATTATAGCTGTATTCCGTAGGTTCGGGAGTGCTATCTACAGGTTCAAAAAAATCGCTACAGGCTGTTAGAACCAATAGCGCAGGAATGCAGAAAAGGAGAGAGTGAAATTTCATAATACTGCCACACGGATTCGATTTTGCTAACGCAAAATCTGTTATGTTATCTTCTCTCTCGTCTAAAAATTACTGATCGATGTTCAGTCCCTTCTTGTCCAGAAGCACGCGGGGAATGCCACCTTCCATCGGATTTTCCACCACAGAAATGGTTTCGAGGCTATCACATTCGGCAAGGCTTTCGGGGAGCGTCGCGAGCTGGTTTGCATCAAGCACCAGTTCCTTGAGCTTTTTGAGGTTCCCGAATTCAGAGGGGATTGCACCCAGGTTGTTGCCGGACACCATCAGGACTTCGAGGGATTCCAGGTGCGACAGGGCAGCAGGGATGCTGGTAAGGTCGTTGTTATCCAGATACAGCTTGCGGAGCTTTTTCAGCTTGCCGAGGGTCGCGGGGACTTCAGAAAGCATGTTGTCGTGGAGACTGAGCTTAGTCACGTTCACCCACTTGCCCACTTCGAGGGTCAGGTCCAGCAGCTGGTTCTTGGCGATGTTCACCGTCTGGAGCTTCTTGAGGTTGCCCACGGAATCCGGAAGTTCCGAGAGGCTGTTGTAACCCAGGTACAGGTGCTCAAGATTTGTAAGTTCACCGATAGTTTCGGGGAGCTCCATCAGGTCGTTCTCGCTTACGGAGAGCTTTTTAAGCTTCTTGAGTTTGCCAATATCGTCAGGGAGTTCCACGAGCATGTTGCGGTCAAGCACCAACTCTTCAAGGTCTTCCAATTCGAAAAGTTCCTGAGGAAGGATCCTCAGCTCTTTCTGGGACAGGTCTAATGAGGTGGCCTTTTCGGCCTTGGCTTTAGCAATAATATCTAACAAATTCATGGGAACATCTCCTATGGTATCAATCATAGCATTTTTGTCCTAAAAAGATTAAACAAACCCCAAAAAAAGTAAAAAAGTATCAAAATTACACAAATGTTCACTACAATTTGGACTATTTTTGAAAAAAATTGAAAAAAGTTGGCATTTTTTTTGCTCAAAAGGGGGTTTTGAAGCTATTTTTAGGTAACAAATGCGATAGTATATAATAAGGTGCCTCATTTGCACCCGCCTTTTGCTATTGTAAAAACAAAACTGAGGAAAAAATGGAATTAACCAAATCGCAGGAACGCCGTCTAGCATTTGTGGCTAGCCTTTTGAGTCTCAATCCAAACGACCCTACCGACCGAATTAAGGCACTCCGGCACCTAAACCTAGATGAAAACGGTTGCTTCCATGGTTTCCAATATTCCCAAGGCTTCATGGAATTCTTCATCTTCCTCGACGAAGATACCCCGCTCGAAAAGGTGGTGGCTCACCTGAATTCCGACCTCAAGCAGCTCCAGATTGCCGTTTTCCGCACCAGCGATCCTCCTAACCCGTTCTTCATGTCGCTCCGCGAAGAAGCCGACCCCTGGGCTGTCAACAAGATTAGCGACGATGACGAAGAGGAAGATTCCGATTCTCCGGCAAGCCGCCCCTACATGGAAACGCTCGAAATCACCGTGCTCCGCACCCGTGCAAGCCGCGACATCACCGACTCCGAACTGGAACGCACCCTTAAAGACATGCGCCGCAAGCTCATGCTCTGGAAGAACGAAGTCAAGGCCAAGCTCGAAATCATCGCTGAACACGACGATTTGACCCGCGACTTCCGCAGCGCCGACGACAAGCTCGAAATCGTGATGGATTCCGACCCGCTGCACCTCACTTCGGACCACGGCGAACTTTTCCTCGGTTTCTGCCCCATCCGTACGATTTTTGATTACCACGTGAACCTCGGTAAGCGCCTCAAGACCAAGCACAACATGGCTATCGTCTCGAGCAACATCCGTACTTACCTCGGCAACCTCACCCACACCAACGCAGCTCTTATCGACGCCTTCCAGACCATGGAAAGGAACGACGACCAGAACGTGAACGTCGACGACTTCCCGTTCCTGCACAACGGTATGACCCTGACGGGCGATGACCTTCGCCTCAAGGAACGTGACGGCAAGAAGGTTCTCTATATCGAACGTCCCAAGATTATTAACGGTGCCCAGTCCCTGTTCACCTACGAACAGTACGCCAAGAAGAGCAAGAAGCCGGTGAACCCGCAGGTGCTCGTGAAGGTCGTGGTGCCGTACCCTGGTGCCGACAACTTCCTGAACCAGGTGACCATGGCCAACAACCGCCAGAACCCGGTATTCAGCTACCATCTGCGTGCCGCTGATGACCTGCAATTCTTTATTTGGCAGCGTTACCAGGAAGAAGGCTTTACCTACGTTTACAAGGATGGCGTACGCCTCAAGGCCCGTACCCGTAAGCTCGAAGTGCGTATGCGCCCCGAACTTGCCAAGACCCTCTTCATGATGGATGGCAAGCTCAGCGAATGCCGCTCCAGCGACTGCATTTTCGACAAGGAAACCCTGTACCAGCGTTGCTTCGGCGCGTTTGTGCGCGTTGCCCCCGAAAAGGAAAAGGATTTCGTCCGCAAGACCATCGCTTTCACCAAGGCATGGCAGCTGCTTAGCCGTCTGCCAATCAAGATCCGCCGCGTTACCCCGGGTAAGGGCGTGTCTATCGAAGCCAACGACGATAACCCGCTGACTCGCATCACCTGGAACGGCCGCCTCGAAGACAAGTTTATCTTCCGTAGCGCCGTCAAAGACCTGGTGGTGGCTCTCGCCCTTAAGCACTGGCTCATTTACGGCGACCCGATTCAGGACTTTGAATGGCTCGTCGAAAACGAACTCAACTTCAACGATTCTATCCTCAAGTACGCCTCCAAGATTTACACCGACGACCTGAAGGGAATCCTGATTTCTGAATTCAAGGACAATCCGTCTTACTACGACACCATCACCACTATCGACAAGGACAGTGGCGAATCCGTAGAACGTCGCCTGTGGAAGGGCTTCAGCAACACCGCTACTTACGACAAGATGATGGATCTTCTGTGCAAGAAGAACCCCACTTGGGAAAAGTGCCGCGGCGGAATCGAAGCCTTCATTTAATAGTTCGTATTATATAGACTCTTTTTATCAATTTATCCCCGATAAAATCGGGGATTTTTTTATGACCTCTCAAAAAATTACGACAGACGCCCACTTTTTGTATATATTTATAGATGTTAAGAATAAATTAGGAGGATAAACAGATGAGAGCAAAACTTAATTTTAGGCAAGCTCTGCCTATGACCCTTCTGTCGGCATCGCTTGCCATGGTCGCCTGCGATTTTGGATCCGATTCCAAGGAAACCCGAGATAACAACCCGGTGTTACCAGGCAATTCGATTGGCGAAGGTTCTAACGAGTCCTCAGTTGTTGAAACGGCAGAGGACTTGCTGAACTGTACCGAAAGCCGCGAAGGCAATATAGCCAAGGTGCTAAGCGAAAATGCCTTCTATGAGTGCGAGAGTGGGCGCTGGAACAAGGTTACTGCACCCAAAACGACGCCGAGTGACACCTCATCAAATGGTATTTCATCGAGTGATATTTCTCCGAGTGGAAATTCTTCGGCTGGCGAAACCCAGATGTCAAGTTCCTCTTGGGCGATCGACACGCCTCCGACTGCAGCACCAGCCACCCACTGCTTTGAACCTTGGTATGGCAGCGACGGAATTAACCGCATTGAGACTGGCTATGACAACGGCACAGGCACCTCGGGCTACTGGTACAATTATGGCGACGATCCTGATGGAGGCATGTCCGTCATTGAATGGCCGATTCCGGCCATCGGATATGATTCCGATTGGCTTAATCCGATTATTGAATATTGCGGCGGTTTTTGCGGAAAATACATACTCAGCAAGGGAATCCTAGAATATGACCCTTATGTAGGTCTAGGCTTTAACTTGGCAGGACTCGATGATCTTCAGGGGAATGGAAAACCTGTGCCGGTCGACGCTTCGGCGATGGGTGGAATCCGCGTAACCTACAGCTCCGAGACCACAATGACTCTCGAATTGGGACTTGGCGAAGAAAAGGACAAGGAAATTGGTTACGATAATCCGTCTGTCACGCTTCCGAAAACAGTATCCCAGACGACGAAGGCATTCCCCTGGAGTCAGTTCAGGCAAGCCGGCTGGGGATCGAGTAAGATTACCGGCGAAGAGGCCGCGAAAATACTGGTTGCGATCCGCTTTAGAATCCAGGGCAAGGACGGATTGACGGGCAATTTCAATATCACAAGGGTTGAAGCTTACAATCCTGGGGATTGTGCTTCGTTTGTACCTCCCGTATTTTCGTCCAGTTCCAAAAACGTGAATTCTAGCAGCAGCAGTAAGCCCATCTCTAGTTCCAGCAGCATTCGTTCTAGCAGTAGTGACGAAAATGCTGTCGGCATCAAGCCGAGCGACTCTTTTGAGACCTGGAGCGGAGCCTATAGCACAGAACGAATCTATACAGGGTTTGTGACGGATATGGACGATGGGGGCTACTGGTATGAATATAACGATTCCGAAGATGGCGGCAAGTCTAAAATTAATTGGATGGAACCTCTAGGCAATGAATACGACGAAAAGTCTTTTCAGCCCGTCATTGATGTTTGCTCAGGTGTTTGCGGAACCTTCCTACTAGACAAGGGAGACCTGCAATATGACCCGTACGTGGGTATAGGCTTTGACTTGGCCGGTCACGATGCAAACGGGAACCTTGTTCTGGCCGATGCCTCTAGCATGGAGGGCGTATGCATTGGGTATATTTCGGATGCTTCAATTACAGTTGAAATGAGCCTTGGCGAAGCAAAAGACAGGGCTCTTGATTACGATGTTCCGAATACATTACTTCCCAAAGCGACCGGATACAAAGTAAAGGAGATCCCCTGGGAAAAATTCACACGGTCCGGTTGGGGAAAAGGAGAAAACATTACGGGAATACAGGCCGCCAAGACGCTCGGCTCGCTCAGGTTCAAAATTCAAGGTAAGGACGGAACCAAGGGTGATTTCAACATCATGGCGGTTGGTCCCTATAGTAATGGCAGCTGCAACTTAATGGCAGCGGTACCGGTGCTTCCCTAGCGGCAAAAGGGATTCCTACAATCTGCTTGCATCTTTCTTATTTAAACAAAAATATACAAATGGCGTTGACTTTCTCGACGCCATTTTCTAATTTTGGCTACGAAAATCTTACAAGTACAGGAGTTCTTTACAAAATGTGGAACGAAAAGTATATCGCCAAGCTGGATAACTACCTGGCCCAGGCCCAGGCAGCTGGTGGCGCTGCTCGTGTCGATAAGCAGCACCAGTCCGGAAAGTGCACGGCCCGCGAACGCATGGAAATGCTGTTCGACCAAGGTACGTTTGTTGAAGTCGGTGCACTCCGCAAGTCGAGCAACCGCGTGCTCAAAGAAAGCAAGGTCGTCCTGGGTGACGGCGTCGTGACCGGTTACGGCAAGGTGAACGGCCGTCTGGTGTTTGCATCCTCCCAGGACTTTACGGTGGGTGGCGGCTCCTTGGGTCAGTGCCACGCCGAAAAGATTTGCCGCGTGATGGACATGGCTGTCGAAGCCGGCGCCCCGTTTGTCGCCATGAACGATAGCGGTGGAGCCCGTATCGACGAAGGCGTGTTCTCGCTCGCTGGCTATAGCGCCATCATGGCCCGCAACGTTTGGGCTTCTGGCGTGATTCCGCAGATTGCCGTGATCATGGGCCCCTGCGCTGGTGGCGCCTGCTATTCTCCGGCACTCAGCGACTTCATTTTCATGACCCAGAACACGAGCCAGATGTTCCTCACCGGCCCGGCAGTCGTGAAGCAGGTGATGGGCGAAAACATCACCGCCGCCGAACTCGGTGGCGCTCCGGTGCACATGGCAAAGTCCGGCGTGGCTCACTTCATGTACGAAGACGACAAGAAGTGCCTCGAAGGTGTCCGCAAGCTCCTCAGCTACTTGCCGCAGAGCAACCGCAAGGAATCTGCCGAATGCAACTGCAAGATTGCCGAAGCCGCCAAGAACGACGAAGGTTTCTTCAAGAAGCTGTTCTCCAAGTCCGAATCGACCGAAGTTGCCGCTTCCTTCGACAACAGCGCCTCTATCCAGGACATCGTTCCGGATAACTACAAGCAGGCCTACGACGTGAAGTCCGTGATTGCCGCCTTTGCCGATGCCGACAGCTTCTTTGAAGTGCAGAGCGACTGGGGCAAGAACGTGGTGATCGGCTTTGCTCGCCTGAACGGCGAAGCCATCGGTATCGTGGCTAACCAGCCGAAGGTGCTCGCCGGTTCCTTGGACGTGGACGGTTCCGACAAGGCTGGCCGCTTTGTTCGCTTCTGCGACGCGTTCAACATTCCGCTCTTGGCCCTCGCTGACGTTCCGGGTTACATGCCGGGTTCTAAGCAGGAATACTCGGGCATCATCCGCCACGGAGCAAAGCTCCTTTATGCCTTTGCCGAAGCAACCGTGCCGAAGGTGACTCTCATTCTGCGTAAGGCTTTCGGTGGTGCTTACATCGCCATGAACAGTAAGGACGTGGGCGCCGACTACGTGTTCGCCCTCCCGATTGCCCAGGTGGCCGTGATGGGTGCCGAAGGTGCCGTGGAAATCATCAACAAGAAGGAAATCGCTGCAGCTCCGGATCCGGTGGCCGCTCGCGCCCAGTGCATCGCCAAGTACGAAGAAGAACTGATGAACCCCTACGTTGCCGCCTCCATGGGCGTGGTCGACGAAGTGATTCACCCGGCCGATGTTCGCAAGCGCCTGATTACCGCCTTTGAAGCCTTGAAGACCAAGGATCAGAAGCGTCACTGGAAGAAGCACGCGAACATACCGCTGTAATGAGACCGCTCGGCTCTATTGCATCATGTAAAATGTGATATCGCCTCGCTCTCGCAACCGCCCTCGGTTAACACCCGAGGGCTTTGTTGCTCACAGAAGACCGCGCGAGCTGCAAATAAGTCGGTTCTTACGATTGGCTCGTGCTCCCACCTAAAGGTGGCCATGTCCACATAAGCACTAAAGCGCTAAGTGGCCAAAGGTCGCCACCGTCCTCGGTTAACACCCGAGGGCTTTGTTGCTCACAGTAGTTTTAAGCCTACAGTTGTAAACAAATTAACTTTTGTAAAACGGCTCGCTTGCGGGCCGTTTTCTGCTTATATCACGAACGAAAAATCATTCAAAACACCAAAATTTTTCTATTTTCGCACAAATTGCGGGATTTTTCTGTAATTTATGTGGTTTTGCTTGGTGCAAATTCAGTATTTTATGGAAACCTGTATAGAAAAAGACTGTGTTTTTTGAAGGTCTAAAACGTCTGTGGTTTGCGGCGGGAATTTCCCTTGCCGTAGGAGTCGCTTGGTCCCAGAGCGATTCTGTTTCTGTCGTGTCTGCAAATGACGCCGAAACCACGGAGAGCGACCCGGCAGAGACCGAATGGCAGCCCACCTACCAGTACATTTCGCTACCGCCCTCGGTAACACCCCTTAACGGGCTTTTGCCTTTTGGCGGAATCGGGGCTTCGCCCAGACTCATGAGCACCTCGAAGGGACAGGTCTTTACCCACGATATTGATGTTTCGACCCGTGAAATGGACGTGAGTGAAAAACGCGTGAACTCGGTTTCTCGTGACACGACCACCCTATGGACGGCGCACTACCCCGAACTGGCGGACTACGTGTCCGACATGTACAGTATCGGCCAAAAGAGGCTGTGGCTGAACGACCTGGTAGGCAAGGCGAACGATGGCTACGAAACCCCCGAGACAGGTTCTGTATTCGACATTACCATCCCGGTGACCATGCCCGCGTGGATGCGAGACTTTGGCTTAGATAAACCGAAGCTGATGCTCCAGGGTACCATGGATATCCGCCTGAAGGGTTACGGCGAAAAGGACGATGCCGAAGGCAGCACCAACACAAGCCTATGGCCAAGCCCCACTCTCAATTACACGCCGAACTTCATGGTGAAGGGTAAAATCGGCCCCTACATTACCGTCGAAATCAACAACGTCGAAGAAGGTCTTGGCGCCCGCAACCAGGTGCGCGTGGTTTACGAGGAATCGTACAAAGACGAATTCGAAGACTACATTTTGCAACGCGTCGAAGCCGGTACCACAAACCTCGCCTTGACGGGTACGGAGCTTACGGGTTACTCCGAAAACCACCAGGGCCTGTTCGGTATCAAGGCCGACTGGAAACTGGGTGACTGGCGCCTAACGACTATCGCCTCACAGGACGGCGGCGACCAAGAAGAATACAGCCTAAAGGCAAGCGAGACCACGACCGAGTTCCAGATTCTGGACAAGCAGTTTATCGCCTACCGCTATTACTTCTTGAACCTAGAGGCAAGGAACGCCTACATTAACGCGGCTATCGCAGGACGCAGCACCTCCAGCTACCCCGCAACCAACCTTAAACTTTACAAGCGCGGCGCGACCAACACGACAACGGGCGTGATCGACAACGTGATTGTCGTGTACACGACCCCGAGCGGAAAGACCATCGAAAAGAAAGTAGAACGCATGGTCGAAATCCCGAGCAGCGACTTCACCTACGATTCTAAGACCGGCGTGCTCAAGGTGAACGGAGTCAACCGCAACACCTTACTTGCCGCAAGCTGGTCGAACGACGGAACAGGCCGCGTAGGAACCACGGTGCGCGACGGAGCAAAGGTCGTACTAATTCAGTGGGACGCCACGCTCTCGGAACTCACGGACATCGACAAGCTCATGCTCCGTAACGTTTATTCTATCGGCATTTCCGATGCAAGTTCGTCGAACTTTGTGCTACGTATGAAAAACAAGGCCGGCATTTCGGGGAGTTTCCTCAAGACCCTGGGCCTTGTCGACACGACCACGGGAACGCCCCTTGTTAACGACGCTACGATCTTCAAGAAAGACGCCGCCGGTAACTACACGGGAGAAATGTGGCTCCCCTGTAAACCGCTCTCGCAATACTCCGGTTCAAACGCGACCGAACGCGCAAGGCAAAACTGCTTGGAACCTTTGCGACTGCTAGACTCCACCGCCGCCATGGCGCAACTCTACACGCTCCCGGTCTACAACCTTTCGCGCTACACGAACCGTTTCTACTTTGAATCCGTCGGTAAGCGCCGCAGTTCGACTATCAGCGTGCGCGACCCGAGCTCCAGCTACTCCGTAAGCGGAAGCTCCTGTATGGATATCTCTCCGGGAACCGAAAAGGTGACCGCAGGTTCTATCACCCTTGTTCGCGGCACCGACTACGAAGTCAACTATGAACTCGGCCAGATCGAACTCTTGAGCGAACGAGCTCTTGACCCGAACAAAGAAATCAAGGTAAGCTACGAATGCGAGCCCCTGTTCGAAATCGACAACAAGTTGTTGCTAGGCGCCCGCGCCGAACTCCCGCTTGACCTATACGGCATGGGCGCGGGTTCCGTATTCGGCATCACAGCCCTCTACAAGAGCCAGACCACTACGGCAAAGACGCCGACGCTTGGTAACGAACCTTATTCCAGCGTACTGTGGGGCATGAACCTCCGTCTGCAAGACACCATCCCCGCACTGACCGAACTGGTCAACATGATTCCGGGCATCAACACGACGGCTCAATCGAGCTGGAGGTTCGAAGCCGAATTCGCTGCAAGCCGACACAACGCCAACACCAGTGACCGTCAGACCGCCCTTGTCGAAGACTTTGAAGCGACCGCCTCCGGCCTGGTCTACCCGCTCTCTAGACTCTCTTGGTACCAGGCGTCGCCTCCGGGTGGCGTACAATCCAACCTGTCAACTTATATCGAAAGCCAGGATTTCAAGCACCAGGGCGAATTTATCTGGCACAGCAACAACACGGAACTCTACAAGAACATCTACCCCAACGTTGGCAACTCCGATGTCGACAACCAGCACCTGACCGTTCTCAAAATGACGCTACGCGCAAATGACAACCTGTCGGGTAATTCTTGGGGCGGTATCATGCGCCCGAACAGCAGCTACTACCAAGACCTAAGCGACATGAAGTACATCGAAGTGGTGGCACGCGGAAACGTCGGCTCCATTTACCTAGACCTTGGCCTTATCAGCGAAGACCTTGCCATTGCCGGTTACGAACCGAACGGAATATACAACGGCGAAAACGACTTAGGTACGACAACGGCACTGCACGACAAGGGCCTTGACGGATTGACCGGCGCAGATGAAACCCGCCAGATGTGGGACTGCCGTATTTCGGGTTGTGTACCTACAGTCTACAGCACCTTAAATTCCGACGCATCGACAACCGATATTGCCCGCGACAACTACAACGACAACCTAGACGAAGAAAGCGACCCGCCCGTTGCAATCAACGGAACCGAAAACAACTCGGGCGAACGTTCCTACGATACCGAAGATATTAACCGTAACGGCTCCCTCGACACGGACATCAGCTTTGTACGTTACCGCATCGACTTGTCCGACATGGACAAGGCTCACTTCGAAGAACTCAAGAATGGTTGGCGCAAATGGCGCATTCCCCTGAACCAGTACGACACCATCGTTTCTCCGACCGGTAACGATTACAGGACGATTCTCGCCGAAGCCCAGTTCAGCAGACTTTGGCTTGGTAAGTTGAACAACGGCGTCTCCGAAGCCAAGGTGCAGATTGTAGGCCTTGCCGTCATGGGGAACGCCTGGGAAGAAACGACCGTTGCCGACCTTTACCAGACAACTTCTAACGAGAACTCGCAAATTGTCGAAGTGAACGGAATCGAAACCAAGGTTACAGAATCGATTACCGCCAAAGATACGACCTACATCAGCGTTACAACCATCAACAACCGCGAAAACGCAAACAAGTATCACAAGTCGCCCAACACGACAACTGAACGCGATTCCGACTCCAACGCCCCGCTCAAAGAAACGGCCCTTGTCCTGGACTACCACAACATGAGACCCGGCCAAGAAGTGGGCGTAACAAGAATATTTGAAACAGATGTCAAGGACTTCTCTAGCTACCGTTCACTTAAGATGGAAATCCATTACGAGACCGACGCAACATCGGTTCCGGTGCGATTCGCCATCCAGTTCGGTGAAGGTTCGCTCGAAGGTTCCAAGGATTACTACGAATGGAGCTTCCGCCCGGTCAACTACTCCTGCAAGGGCTCCGAACGCGTTCAAGACTGCCACGAACGCAACTGGCTCGAAAACGCATTCGCCATGGACGTGGCCGACTTCTCGGACCTCAAGCGTGGCCGTCGTCCGCCTTACCTGAACGCAGTCGAAAAGGACTTGGGCGGCGCACGTGACGAAAAGTTGAAACTTGTCGGTAACCCCTCCATCACGAGCATCGACTGGATGCGATTCGTGATTATCGCCGACTCCAGCGCCTCCGAAGACGACTTGAAGGGAACCTTCTGGCTCGACGACCTCAGACTTTCTGACATGGATACCGAATGGGGCTACGCCGCACGTACGGGCGGCCAGGTGAACTTCGCCGACTTTATTTCTTTGTCTGGAACGGTACGTTACCAGGACGGTGCATTCGCGACCCTTTCGACCACGAACGGTTCACCGAAACCCAAGACCTCAGTGGCAGCCTCTCAGCTTGATGTAGCCAGCGACTTCACGATGAACCTGAACAAGTTCCTCGACGATAGCGCCGGATTCCACATTCCGCTTTCGTTCGGTTACCACAGTTCGACCAAGCGCCCCTACATGAAGCCCACCGACGACATGATGCTTAAAAAGAGCAGCTTCGTAGACCTCACGGGAGACATGTTCCAGAACAGGCTCGAAGTCGATTCCGACAAGGAAGAACAGGAATTGCGTGACAATGCGGAATCAAAAGGTTACCAGTCCTACACGCGCGAAAGAAACATCGGCATCAGCTACCGTAAAGATTACCATGCTCACGACAGCAAGATTGGCGAAGTCATGTCGCAAATCTTCTTGGACCGTCCGGCATTCAGCTACTCCTACAACGAATCCGAAGGCCGTTCAACCTCATCGGCAGACTCAACTTATTCTTACCACACGATTATCGAATATAAGTTGGGAACCTTCAGCCTGTTCCGTTTCAAGCCTCTCGATGGGCTATCAAAGTACGACTGGCTCAAGCCGATTTCTAAAACCGAATTCGAGCCCTGGCCGCAGACCTTCGACCTTACCATTTTCGATCTTAACTACGTACGCTATGTAAACCAGAACCGCGACCCGGACTACGTGGAACCGCAAGTCGATAAGATTGTCACCTACACGACAGAACTGAACCACAAGCTGAACATGCGCTGGAACATTTTCTCGTTCCTCACCACAAGTTACTCGCTGAACATCAAGCGTGACATGTACGGTGGCGGTGACCGCGAAGCGTTCGTGAAAAAGAACTTCTTTACCTCTCGTGATGGTGGTCTGTTTGCAAGCGACTACATCTTTGACTACGACCATACCGACCGTCGCGTTTACGTTTCGGGCGACAGTATCGTGGCTATCCCCTACGACACCATTCCCAAGGTGGACGCAAACGGCAACCTGCTCGCCATCGACATGCAGAATCCTGAATCCTACGAAATCCGCTACGATACCACCGTGTTCTACAAGGTCGATAGCGTGGGCTCTAGGGAATACGGCCGCTCCTACGGTATTCTGCGTAACGAACGTGCACGTAACCAGCAATTCAAAATCGGATTTAACCCGAAGCTGATTCCGTTTATCCCGTTCACGACGAACTTCAGTTCCGACTTTAATCAGCAAAAGACAATCCCCGACGACTTTGACTTTAGGGACGAAACAACCATCGAGAAAAACTACTGGACCATTTCGCAAACGAACCGCTTCGAATTCTCGCCGTCCTTGAAGGTCCTCGAATTGGCGCGCTCCTTCGGCAAAGAAAATCCAGTCGCAACCGCATTCGACAAAGTCAAGTGGCGCGAAGTACGCTTTAACTGGACCGCAAGCACCAACACCGTAGGCGAAAACTTCACCTTGGCACAGCTCTACGAAGAACAGGGCGTGACTCCGCTCCAGTACTACCTTTACGGCCTAGGTCTCGGCAACGGTTACAGGAACCGCGGTTTCTACAACATCGTCACCGGCGACATGGGTCTTGACCACCGCGACGACTACCGCCACTTTGCACAATACCGCAACCATCATGTAGACACGCTCGTTTACCAGGGCAACTTCCGTCACTCCGTATCGCGCCAGTTCCAGGTGGGTACTGGAATCACGCTCCCAATCTGGGATATCGGCGTCACCGGCGACCTGCAATGGAAAGAAGACTTCTCCCAGTCCAGAGAATATCCTCTGTATATCGACACGACGACCGTCTGGCCCAAGATTGGCGTAGGTGTCACGGTACCGAACTTTGCACAGCGCGTGTCGATATTGAACGGCTTCCGCAGCGTATCGACCTTCCACCGTTTCGATTACACATATACGACAACGGTGCATCCGTTCCAGAGCGCCGAAGATTCTTGGTCGCAGAGCATCAACTTCAACCCGCTCGTGCGCGTCACCTTCTTGCTGCAGAATAACATGCGCATTGAAAACAGCGTGCGCATGAAGATCGAAGATACCGACAGACGCCCGAAAGAAGAAGTCATCGGCATTACCAGCTGGCCGGATTCTACGGGCAACAGCCGCGACACCACCGATTACTTCTGGGAAACGCCGTGGATTCATACGTCGCTCTACAACGACTTTATGTTCAACATCGGCGACGACTTCACCATTACCTACCCGCTCAAGATAGACAAGGCAGTCAAGTTCTTCAAGTGGTTCTTTAAGTTCAAGAACTCGATTGACCTTAAGTTCACCGCCGGTTACGACTACAAGAAGACCATCCGTAAGCAATACGACCCGGACGAAGGCTACGACAAGTGGAACAAGGAAAGCGGAACGGATGGAATCTTTAGACAGTGGAACTTTGATGACGGTCTGCAGTACACCGCCTACAACCCGAAGCTGACACTTACCGACCGCACGGTGCCCTCTCGTACCCACGAATGGTTTGTACGCCCGAGCGCCGGTTATCAGTTCAACAAGATTGCTACCATGAGTAGCTACATTGAATACCGTCAGATTCACGAAAAGTTGGATGACGAAACGCCTCACCTAAGGCAAATCCTGCAATTCGAAATTGCACTCATGCTCCGCTTTGATTAATGCAAACGTCGTTGCAAGCGAAGCAATCCAGTAATGAGAGCGAAGCATGTCTAAGAAACGTGTAGCAGTTGGAATGAGTGGCGGCGTCGACTCGTCGGTGGCGGCGCTCCTGCTTCTGGAGCAGGGCTACGACGTTTTCGGAGTCACGCTCCGCGTGCTGCCGCCGCTTGCGAATAGCGGGGCGAGTGGCCCCTATGATCCTGAAAAAGACGAAAGCGTATTGCGCGCCCGCGCCGTTGCAAAGCGGCTGGGCATCGAGCATTACGTAGCCGTATGCGATGACGCCTTTACGGAACGCGTGCTCAGGCGCTGTCACGACGACTTTGCGGGGGCGCGCACACCGAACCCCTGCTGCTATTGCAACCGCTATATCAAATTCGGCTGGATGATGGATTTCGCCATGGAGCATGGCGCCGACTTCCTGTCGACGGGGCACTACGTAAACGTCCAAGAGGTCGACGGTGTCCGTAGACTTTTCAAGGGAAAAGACACCGCCAAGGACCAAAGCTACTTTTTGTTCGGAGTCCCCGACGAGGCACTTGCTCGCGTCATGACCCCGCTCGGGGGCATGGCAAAGCCCGACGTGCGTGCTTTGGCTTCGAAGCACGGCTTCGAAAACGCGAGCGCAAGCGACAGTCAGGACATCTGCTTCGACATCTACGGCAACGATTACACTGATTTTTTACAGGGGCGTTTTGGCTGCATGACACGCCCAGGAAACTTCGTGACCGAAGACGGCAAAATCTTAAGGAGTCACGAAGGTTACCACCGTTATACGGTGGGGCAACGCAAAGGACTTGGCGTTGCGCTGGGCGTCCCCGCCTTTATCCGCAGCGTAGACCCTTTAACAGGCGACATCGTGGTGACCGCCGACAAGTCGGCCGTCTCCGCCACCGAGGTTCGCATCCAGAACTGCATATGGCACGGAATCAACCCGGCAACGGGCGCCGCATACGCCGCAGGCGACACCTTTGAATGCAGCGGCATGGTACGCTACCGCCAGCGCCCAGTCAAGTGCATCGTCAAGATTTTAGAAAACGACTCGGCGCTCGCGCAATTCGAGCAGCCGCAATTCGCCGTAACGCCCGGACAGTGCGCCGTCTTTTACGACGAAGACATGGTCCTTGGCGGCGGCTGGATACGGTAGGTCCCCTACCGCCACCTAATTATTCACCCATATATTCGACGGCAAAGATCAGCGTCGAGCCACCAGGAATCGGGCCTGCGCCGCGCGCACCGTAACCCAGTCCGGGCGGCACCACCAGGATTCTCTTTTCACCCGGGAGCATTCCCTGTACGCCGAGTTCCCAGCCACGAATCACGCGCCCCGCACCCAGCGTAAAGCCAAATACCTGCCCACGATCGCGGGAGCTATCAAACTTGTAGCCGTTGGTGAGCCAGCCGGTGTAATGCACCTTGGCCACGTTCCCCTTTTGAGCGGGTTCGCCTTCGCCTTGCTTGATAATCGCATAGCGAAGTCCTTCGGGGCCGTTTTCAAACGTGAGCGTCGTGGTATCGGGGAAGAAATCCATATTCGCAACAACCGCCTCGTCCACTTCCGAAGAGATAAGTTCTACGCGGAAAATCAGCGTCGAATTCGACGGAATCATAGAATAAGCCGTTGCGCCGTAACCCATGGCAGGCGACACGCGGAACCAACGTACACCACCCTCACGCATGCCATCAAGACCTATTTCCCAGCCCTTGATCATCTTGCCGGCGCCCATCACGACCGAAAGCGGCTTGCCGACATCTTTAGAGGAGCCAAACTTGCGACCCGAAAGAAGCCAACCCGTATAATGCGTCTTGAGTACAGAACCAATCAGTGCGGGTTTACCGGTACCAACCTTTTCGTCATAAACCTTAAGGCCCTTGGCCGCTTCGCGCCACTTGAGTCCTTCAACATTCTTGGGGAACACATCAGGTTCCATCGGCGGATCGGCGCTCACCAGTTCTACGATAAAGAACAAATCAGAATATTCAGGAACCCCTTCGAGGGAGTTTTCGCCGTAACCCATCTGGTAAGGCACATAAAGCTTGCGGACTTCACCTGGTTTCATGCCCACGAGTCCCTTTTCCCAGCCCTGAATCACCAGGCCCATGCCGAGCGTAAATTCGAGCGGTTCGCTACCGGGGTACGATTCCGAGAACAGCTTAAAGCGGGTATCCGTCGGAGCCGGCGCAATCGAATCCACAAAAGTCAGCGGAGCAGCCGCAGAATCGACAGCCGGAACCTGAGCCACGGTATCTACAGCGGCCTTGGGTTCTTCTTTGGACTTGGACTTTTTCTTCTTGGATTTTGCGGACTTGTCTAACAGTGCAGTCGTGTCAACTTTTGTCACGCCAGCAATTTGGTCAGAATTAAAATCATTTGCAAGGCGTAAAGAATCTGCAATACGCAGAGAATCGGCCAAGCGGGCCTTTTCTGCCAAGATCTTTACGCTGTCCAGATACACGTAGCTCTTATAATGCACCCTGATGAGCTGCCCCGCCCGAATGGGGTCTCCGGAGCCTTCTTTGACTGTTTCGACCTTGAAAGGAATCGCAAAACAGGCGCTACACATCAGCAATACAAGAAAAATCTTCAATTTCGACATAAAATCTCCTGTCCCACAATTTAGAAAATGCTAGTTTTTGAGAGTAACGAATAATTCCAAACGGAATAAAATATGCTATCAGTCATTATTGTCATAGCGATTATTGTCTTGTCGGTGATACTTGCCGCCATCGGCGCGTACGTAATTATTCATAGTTCCGACGAAAAGGACGAACCCAAGCGCGTTATCGACGTTTCGGGCCAGTATGCCGTAGTGGTACGCCCCGCTCGCGAGTCGCTCACCGCAGTTAAGCCCTCCGAAGCCTCGCTCAGGTCCTGGCTCGACACCCAAAACATTCCTAACGAAAGAAAAGAGCAACTGATTGCCCAATGGAACGCCTCGATGGAAGCGACCATCCGCACTATTGACGAAGGCGACAAGAACGGCACAGCCACTTACCGCATCGAACTTGGCCCCAAGGGCAAGCAATACGTCACGTTCGTGAGCGACGAAAACTTTATCACCCGCGAACAAATCCGCAACCACGCGGAGATCCTGCCGCCCTACGTTCTGGGCTGCGACTGCAGACTCCTGCCCAAGCAACCCTGGGAAAACCCCAGCAAGTCCGGCTGGAAAGCGGTCGTCCCTTCTCATGGCAACCATTACGACGTCCCCGATTGGAGGCACCTTGCGTAAATCCCTACTTTCAGCACTTGTTTTAGCTCCCGCACTGTCTTTTGCGGCAGGCTCTGCCATCATCACGCTCGAAATGCCCGTCGGTGCACGCCAATTAGGTATGGGCGAAGCTGGTGCGGCCCTTGCCGACGACCCGACCGCCATGTACTACAACCCGGCCGGTCTCGCCTTTGGCCCCCTCGCCGACGAATGGCGCATGAGCTACCCCGCCGATTCCAAGAACGCCCCCTTCTTTACGAGCATGGCTTCGCGCTCCAAGAACGGATTCTTCAGCAAGAGCGAACTCTGGGCTGGTACGGCACAGGGTATTCAGAAGTTTGACGGAGAACAATGGGTAGACTACCATTCTATCACCCTGCAGGGTAACGCGAAAATCCGCGACGCCGTGAAGGTCTATGTAGGTACCGAACGCGGCCTCGACGAATACGTGCGTCAGGTCAAAAAATTCAACGACATCAAGAACGCAGACGACGAAAAGCACGTAGTCGAAGTTAAGATGCCCTGGAACCTCATTGTAAAAGACACCATTACGGCAGTCCTTTACGAAAGCCGCACCGAAAAACTGTGGGTCGGCACACCCACGTCTCTGTACCGCTTTGACGGCAAGGCCTGGAAAAGCTACGACCAGGAACTCGGCAACCACCGCATTACCGCCCTCGAAAGTCAGGGAGCCTCGATTTGGATTGGTACCGAAGACGGCCTGTTCGTCTACCGCAACGGACAATTCGAACAGAAGGGCAAGGTGCTCCCCAGTCAAAAAGTGAGAGCGCTCGTATGGTCCGAAAACCGCAAGGAACTCTACGTGGCGGTCGAAGGCGCAGGTATCGCAAGGCTTATTCCCAAGAAGAGCGTCAACGACAAGGACCGCTGGAGCCTGTTCACCGAAGAAGACGGCATTATGGACCTGAGTCCGACCGCACTCGCCGTCGACAGCTCGGGACACGTATGGGCAGCCCATAACGGAGGCCTTTCGCACTTTACGTTGCGCAAGTGGGAACAGGTTCAGTTCGCCGAAAACAGGGTCAACGACATTTCCGTAGACCAGCGCGGCGGCATCTGGATCGCCACCGACAAGGGCGTATGGCGCCACCTGCCGGACTACGCGACCGCCAGCGGACGCAAGGCCGAACTTGAACGCGGAGCCGCCGAAGAAGAAGGCTCCACCAAGAGCGAAGACGAATGGATCCACTACCATAGCGGAAACGGTCTTTCTACGAACAAGATATGGGCGGTCCTCCCGCAGGGCAACGACGTGTGGTTCAGCACCGCAAACGGCATGGAGCAGTTCAAGGATGCCGACTACCAGATTACCGCCTTCTACGAAAAGCTTCTCCCGATCCTCAACATCCCCGACCTATATCACCTTTATGCGGGCATGACCATTCCGCTCAACGACTGGGGTACACTCGGATTCTTCGTGAACTTCGTGAGCTTCGGTTCTACGGTCGCCTCGGGTGATGTGGACGCCGACGACCTGGTGGCCTACAACAGCTCCGAAATCGTGGGCGGATTCAGCTACGGTACGCGATTCCCGAACGACTGGGGTCTGGGTCTTTCTATCAAGTTCTTCTATTCCGACTTGAGCTCCGGCGCTGCCGCCGGCGAAGAAGAAGCGACCACCTTCGGCTACGCCTTCGATGTCGGCTTGCTGAAGAAGAACCTATTTATAGATAAACTAAACTTCGCATTGGTTCTCGCCAACATCGGACCGAGCGTCTATTACGTCGACAAGACCATCGAAGACCCGATTCCGCTGACATGGCGTCTGGGCCTCTCTTACGAGATTCTCTCCCTCGCCGATTACAAGTGGACCGTGGTCGCCGACTATAACCGCGAAGTGGTTTACGACGACGACAAGGGCAATCCCGAACCGTTCTACATTTCTAGCTGGAAGTCGCTTATCAACCCCGAAAGAGACGGTAACAAGCTGAAGGAATCCATTATGCAGGGCGTCTTTAACCTGGGTACTGAATTCATTTACGCCAACACAATTGCACTCCGCGCCGGTTATCTTTATGATCAGACCGGTAAACGTAGCGAAGTGGATTTGGGCTTCGGCTTCATGCTCTCCGACGTGCTGCAGTTCGACTTCGCCACCATCAAGGACGTCGGCGACAACGACGGCGTACGTGACGGTCAGATGCGTTTCGGCATGCTGTTCAAGTTCTAGTATAAAAGTTGAATACAACTAAAAAAGTCAGGTAAAAAACCTGACTTTTTGTTTTTTACTGTTTAAAAGAGAATTATTCCACGCGCTCGAGGATGATCAGAGCGCGTTCCTGCGTGCTGTTGGGAATGGTATAGAAATGCTTGCCCACAAACTTGTAGCCAAAATCTTCGGGATGGAATGTCTTGAGTTCGTCGGCGACGGCAGGCCCCTTCATAAAGAACACGCGGCCACCCACCTTGAGAGAATTGGCGATGCGCGGGAGCGTCTTTTCCATAAGTTCAAAAGCGCGGCTGATGACTCCATCCACAGGAATAGTCATGCTGCGACTCGTGACCTTGTGACCGAACACGTCGATCCCCTTGAGGCCCATCTTTTCGATAACCATGTTGAGGAAGTTGATGCGGTTCGGACGAGGTTCGCAAAGTGTGAGGCGAATGGACGGGTTCACAATCTTGAGCGGAATTCCAGGAAAGCCGGCACCACTACCCACGTCAATCATGCGGGCAGGCCACTTGGGAACATACGCGTTAATGAGCGTGCAATCGGCATAATGGCGTTCCACCATCGTCTCGAAAGCATTCAGGCGAGTCAAATCCTGGTCGTCATTGTTTGCACGAAGCAGCTGGTGAAATTCCCAAATCTGTTTGAGCGTTTCGGGCTGGAGTTCTACACCATAGTAATGCAGTAGCTTGTCGAGGCCCGCAAGCGAGGGTGTGACACGCTTGCCGTTAAAGAGCGGAAAGTCGGTACGGGGGGCCTTGAGATGCGGCACGAAGTCGCGACCTGCGGCAGACGCATTGCGGGAGGGCTGTCGCCCCTGAAAGGGCTTTTTGGACCAGTTATTTGCCATAAAAACAAAGGTAGAAAAGATAGATGTAAAAAAATAGGGTAAAAAGGGATATTTTTCGCCATTTCTACGTGTATAGTATAGAGGCCCCCTAAAATGAACTTTCTATACAGCCGATGGATCCAGAGCATCTTGACAATCATCCTTATCTACGTGAACATTGTGCAGGCAGAATCACAAATCAGCGAAGCTCAAGTTTTCGAGTGGTGGGACAACGGGATTATCGACAGTGACGAAGCCCGCGAAATGTTGGACCTGCTAGAAGAAGAGAACATGCAAGAAGCATGCCTACTTGCCGAAGTATACGCACTCGAAAGTTGCGCAACAACCAAAAACAAGGATACCCACAACACAGACAAAAAAGCAATTTCAAAAAAGAAAGTGGCATCAGCAAAAAAAGACAAAAGGCCGAGCCTTGTGCCATACGGTCATGTGGAATGGAGTGGGCGCACCGATTCTTTAGGTCATTTAGAAAGTCAGCGAACGGAACTGCAACTCCATTTTTACCGATACACACTACGGCTCGGCTCACAGTCGCTCTTGACTTACAAGAATGTTGGCAGCGAAGCCTATTTCGGTCAAATTTCAACCAAGGAACTGCACAGCGTCATTCCGCTTGATACACTATGGGGCACTGCCGCAGTTTATCCACTCGGAATGTTCCGAGCGGGAGCTTTGCTTGATACAGCAAGGACCACGCAGGCAAGCATCAGTATTACACCAAATAAAGGATTTGACTTCCAGCTCGCCTATTGGCATCATCAGCATCCGGCCGACAGCACCGAAAGACATTCCTTTACAGTGCAGGCCAAGGGGAATTGGGGTGATTTAGCGGCATGGTGGATCCCCGAAAACAAATCGGACATTCCCTTATTCAAATTTCAGATTCACCATCGCGAAAAAATGGAATATGCGACCCTGGCGTGGAAAGCGAGCGCCTATCTGCATGGGGAACACCTTCCGCAAGAAATCCTCGTCAGTTCCACAATCGCAGGGAGCCGCTTTTGGGGAAGCCAGACATTTGCGGTGACCGCGGCGGATTCTTGGAAAAGCTCATTCAGCATAAACGCCCGCACCATCATTCCACTCGAAGGCGACTCCAGCAAGACGCGGTTCAAGGTGATGACCGAAACAGGCCCCCAATACTTAAGGGGCGGCGCGAGCGCAACCTGCCTACAGGCAGAGGAGCGCTGCCGCCAAAACGACCTGGCCCTGAAAATCAGTTCGACATGGGATATCGAAAACGGAATAGCCTCCAAATCCTCGGCACAGGAGCGACTCACATTTATCGGAAAAATTCGCACAAGGCACACGCAGGGCCAGGGTTTTGGCACGCCTCTTTACGAGGCGGGCGCCGCCTACGCTCCCAATGCATTCAACAGTGCGGGAGTCGCGCTTACAATTCCAAAGGGATTGCCATCCCGCGAGCTCAGAATCCGCAACACCATCGAGGTTGGCACGGACCTTTTTCTGCTTTCGCTCGCAGTCACGTTCCGGCGTACCGCCGAAGAGACGTTTCACCCACTGCATGCGGCAATGAAGGCGAGAATTAACTTCTGATCAACTTGTAGTAAAAATGGAGATGCCCGCTGGAGCCTGCCCTGAGCACGCCGAAGGGCGGGCATGACAAATTAGGAGCGACTCCACAGGGCACAATAAGTCTGCGTACGGGCCGAAAGACGTTCATCCTTCAAAATTTCGCGAATCTGTTTCTTGTCAAACCACTCAGCCTGAATTTCTTCAAGTTCAGAATCGCTCGGACGGATATCGCCACCGGCAACACCGACAACGACCACATTTCTCTCGTTAGAAAATCCGACTGCCGAATAGCTCGGTTTCCACACTTCGTCAATACGCATCAGCGAAAGTCCCGTCTCTTCACGGAGTTCACGAGCTGCAGCCTCTTCGTAGCTTTCGCCAGGATCAATCAATCCCGCCGGGAAATTGTAAATGCTCTCGCCCACCGCCATACGGTATTCCTTGCAAAGCAGCAACTTCTGGCCAGTGCAATCATGCATAATCATTACAACAGCATGAGGCTTTTTTTCGAGCATATCCTTGAGTCCCGTAATGTCGGGATTGCGGCTGATCATTTCATAAGTTTTAGACTTGCCACTGACGGTCCTGTAATGAATATCGTAACGGGTAATGAATTTTCCTTGATGAATCTTTTCAATCGATTCAAATTCCATGATTACACCCCTTGAATGGTCTCGTAGTAAATGCAGTCGTGCGCACATTCGCCGCTGAACGCCCCTTTGCAAATGGGCATCTTATAAAGCATCTGCGCTTCGTCTTCGTTGCGCGAAATTCGTTTGCGAACGTAGCCGATATCCTGGAAATTAGCTTCTTTCCCCTTGATAAGCGCAGCACAAGTATTCACCCATACCACGTTACAGTCTTCATGGGCGCAAAGGTCGAACGAACGGCGAAAATCGTAGGAACCCGTCGAGAACGAGGGCACGATAATCAGCGTAAGCTTAAAGCAACGCATCAACTGTTGCATATATTCCGTTTCCAAGAAGTCTCTACAGACCATTATCGCAATACGGCCAACGCCCTCGAAATGCAGAATGTTCACAACAAGATTCGAATTGATTTGCTCAAGATACCCGACACCGTCAAATTCCTTGCGGAACGGATTCTGCTTGTTCTGCTTGCAAATCACGTTGCCAAACTTATCCATAATCGTCACGACATTACGATTCTTTTCCCAATAAGACGGCAAAATAATCAGCGACGGAATTTTATCGGCATCTTCAGGCGAAAGGGCCTTTATCTTGTCTGCCACATAAGCCGTCATTTCAACATTCCCGAGAAGTTCCGGGAACACGACGATATCGCTTTCATTTTCGGCGGCGGTCCAAATCTTATTCCAAATCAGTTCATTATCCGCATCGAACGACGGATTTTCATAAGTGATATTGAAATATTGAACCTTATCCTTATCAGTCAGCTGCACCTTGAAATTTCGCTCACGACGCAAGGGGGTCGCCGCGATTTTTACGGCATTACGTTCCTTAAACCTTGGGAACAAATCCTTCTTCAAAAAATAGTGTTTGTCAATCAGGTCACCGAGCACTGAATTTTCTATCAGCAAAATATTGTACAGAAAACTTTCGAGATTATTGTAACGGTGAATCAGGCGGTGTTTACGCTCCCACGCGCAAGAACAACGCGGCAAGAGTCCCACTCCAACCGACTCGCGATTAGTATTCAGCACAATCGAAAAATTTTCTTGTTCAAGTTCTTCAACAGCCTGGTTCAATAGCAATGCCATGGACTGATCCAAAATCTGCAAAAGCCCAAGCATCGCATAATAGTCACCTTCCGCCTTAAAGCGTTCTATCAGGGACTCCATTTCTGCAAAAAATGTCTCCGTCAAATCACCAGGAATAAGTTCCCGAATAACCGCGCCTTCCTCAGGCCCATCCAAAAACAATGTACCAACTCCCGCTCGGACTTCCCTGTAAATACGATCTTTTTCAGCAGGAGACACACAACTATACTTGACAAAGAACTCCTCTGAACAAGAGTTCACAATATCCGAACACAGCGCCGCAACAATGTTATAAAGGTTTGGCATAGAGAAAAACCGGTCTTTAGCAATTCAACAATAATATAGTAAACAACTATCACCATTCTGCAATGTGAGCAAAATCACACACGAGCTCATTGCCGCATTTTTTACGCAAATAATGCGTATTACATAGCCTAATCTTGACGCTGTATACAAGGGTGTTTACTTCGGTAAACACGTTTTACTCCTCCCAACTGGTTATTCCAAGTTGGAATAACTATTTTATGGATACCCAAACACTCCCTGACGGCTCTAGGTTACCTCCTTTACCCGGAGCCGTCCTTTTTTTATGGGCTAAATTCTATTTTTTCCACAATGATTATCGTAACCGTCATCGGGGCCATCGCCTTTCTGCCCTCCATCGCCTTGAATATCGCACTCGCCTTGGGTGCCCCGCTCGGCAATTACGCCATGAACGCGCGCTACAAGGTGATTCCGCCCGAGGTGCGCAAGGCGTTCATCGTGCCGACAGCCATGCAATTTGTGGCTCTTTTCGTGTTGCTTTCGGCAGGGCGTGTCCTGCCCGAGACCATCCCGTTCATGGTGACGCGAATTCTCGCCTTCTTTTTTGCATTGTATTTGACGTTCTATACGGCGACCGTCCTTTTTAGCACCGCCTACAAGGAACGTACCGTAATGGGGACTTTTGCCGTGATTACGGCGGTTTGCTACTGGATTACGGCCTTCGGCACCTTAAGTTGGGAGTAGGCCATGGAACCGCAGCAATCCAATGCCCCCAAGCATAATTACCAGCGCGACTTGGATTATATTATCCGCAGGTTGGAACGCACCGGCGAAGTGCCGACGCTTTTGCTGCACGCCTGTTGTGCACCCTGCAGCAGCTACACCATCGAATACCTGTCGCAATACTTCAAGATTACGCTTTTCTACTACAATCCGAATATCGCGCCTGACGAAGAATACCGCCACCGCGTCGAAGAAATCAAACGGTTTGTCGCCGAATTCAAGACGAAACATCCGGTCACGCTGATCGAGGGTGAATACGACCCGAAGAAATTCTACGATGTCGCGCGTGGACTCGAAAACGAACCCGAAGGTGGCGCGCGCTGCCGCAAGTGTTTTGAACTGCGCCTCGCCGAATCGGCCAGACTCGCGAAGGAACTGAACTGCGAATACTTCACCACGACGCTTACGATTAGCCCGATGAAAAATGCGCAGGTGCTGAACGAAGTGGTGCAGGAACAGTGCGATATTTACGGAATCAAACGCCTGCCCAGCGACTTCAAGAAGAAGGGCGGCTACAAGCGCTCCATCCAGCTTTCAGCAGAGTACAACTTATACCGACAGAATTACTGCGGATGCGTGTATTCCAAGCGGGACGCGGAGAAGCGCGACGCTATTTCATCTTCTGGCGAAGACTTTCCAAACGGTTAAGCGCTTCGATTAGCGTTTCGTCTTTCTTGGCGAAATGGAAACGGATTAGGTGATTCACCGGTTCGCGGAAGAAACTGGAGCCGGGTACCGCGGCAACCCCTACTTTTTGTGCGAGATCGATACAGAACTGGTCATCAGATTTGTAGCCAAATTCAGAAATATCCACCATCACAAAATAGGTTCCCTGCGGTTCTGTAATCCTGAAGCCCAAATTCTTAAGGCCACCCGTAAAGATTTCCTTCATGTGCGTATAATGCGCCTGCAGCTCCGCATAATAGTCATCGCCAAAATTCAATGCCGTAATCGCCGTTTCTTGTAGCGGCGAAGAAGCGCCCACCACGGTAAAATCGTGAATTTTCTTGATGCAGTTCATAATGGGTTCAGCAGCAAGCACATAACCCAGGCGCCAACCCGTAATAGAATAGCTCTTAGAAAGACTGGAACATTCGATGGTGCGTTCGCGCATGCCCGGAAGCGTCGCCATATACGTATGACGGTGCGGTGCAAAGACGATGTGTTCGTAGACTTCGTCGGTGATTACATACAAATCATATTTAATGGCGAGGTCGGCAATAATCTGCAACTCTTCGCGGGTAAAGACTTTTCCACTCGGGTTAGACGGATTACAAAGTACAAGCGCCTTGACGCCCGGCTGTTTCATGGCATCTTCGAGAACGTTCGCGTCGAAAGTAAAATCATGCGGATCGAGCGGCACATAAATCGGAGAGGCCCCACTCAAAATCGTATCGGCGGTATAGTTCTCGTAGAACGGCGAAAAGATAATCACCTTGTCACCTGGATTGCAGACGGCCATCATCGTCACCATCATCGCCTCGGTACTGCCGCAGGTGATAACCATTTCTGTTTGCGGATCGTAACGAAGACCGCTAAAATGTTTCTGTTTCTTGGAAAGCGCCTCACGAAAATTTTGTGCCCCAATTGTAACGGCATACTGGTGCGGGCCCGTATGGGAGACCTCAGCAAGGCGTTCCTGTAAAGCTTTCGGCGGATCAAAATCAGGAAAGCCCTGCGAAAGATTGATAGCACCGCAAGCGTTTGCAATGCGCGTCATGTGGCGAATAACCGATTCTGTAAAATGTTCCGTACGATTGCTTAAAGGTTTCATATCAAAAAAAATAGTAATGTTCCCTAATGCCACTTCCAATCATCCACTGTCTACCGCCTATGATTTACTATCTTTCTTATTATGTACGATCCGCGCTTTTTACCCATCTGCAAAGAAGACCTAGACGAGCTCGGCTGGGACTATGTCGATGTGATTATCATCAGCGCGGATGCCTATGTGGACCACCCCTGCTTTGGACACGCCGTAGTCGGCCGCCTTTTTGAACACGAAGGCCTGCGCGTGGCAATACTCCCGCAGCCGAACTGGCGCGATGACTTGCGCGATTTCAAGAAACTTGGCAAACCGCGTATGTTTTTCGCGATTTCTAGCGGCATGGATTCCATGGTGAACCACTACACCGCCGCCAAGCGCCTCCGCAGCGACGACGCCTTTACGCCCGGCAACAAAGCCGGATTCCGCCCAGATTACGCAACTTACACCTACGCGAAGATTTTAAAGAAGCTCTACCCCGATGTTCCGCTGCTGATTGGCGGGCTTGAATCGAGCCTGCGCCGCGTGACGCATTACGATTACTGGAGCGACAGACTTAAGCCGAGCATTCTTTTCGATACGCAAGCCGACATTCTCGTGTACGGCATGGGTGAAAAGCCGCTCAAGGAAATCGTGCGACTCTTGAAGAAGGGCGTGCCGTTTTCAAGCCTGCATTCGATTCCGCAGACCGCTTACCTTGCGCCCAAGGGACAAATTCCTACGACCAAGCAGTGGGAAGACTTGCGTCTGTACAGTTACGAGGAATGCCTCGCGAACAAGCGCAATCAAATCGAGAACTGCCGCAGGGTGGACATCGAATGTAACAAGTGGTTCCAGCGCCGCATTTTGCAAGATGTCGCAGAACAGACCGTGGTGATTAACCCCGCGTACCCGCCACTGGAATACGGCGAACTCGACGAAAGCTTTGAATACCCCTACGCCCGCGAACCGCACCCGCGTTACAGAAAGCGCGGCAACGTGCCTGCATTCGACATGATCAAGTTCAGCATCAACACGCACCGTGGCTGTTTTGGCGGTTGCAGTTTTTGCGCCATCAACGCACACCAGGGCAAGTTCATCGCGAGCCGTAGCCGCGAAAGCATCCTGCGCGAAGTCGATTTGATCACCAAGATGGACGGATTCGCCGGTACCATCACCGATTTGGGCGGCCCGAGCGCCAACATGTACAACATGCGCGGTCGCGACCCGAGCCGTTGCCAAAAGTGCGCACGCCCCAGTTGCCTGACGCCGAAAGTCTGCGATAACATGGACACGCACCACCACGAACTTTTGGAACTTTACCGTGAAGTGCGCAATCACCCGAAGGTGAAGCACCTGTTTATCGGAAGCGGCGTGCGTTACGACATGCTGTTGCAAGAAACCGACGACAAGGAACTGATTCGCGACCACGAAGAATACGCCCGCGAACTCATCGACTACCATGTGAGCGGACGCCTGAAGGTGGCCCCGGAACATACGAGCGACGCAGTCCTTAAGCTGATGCGCAAGCCGAGCTTTACGCTGTTCCACAAGTTCAAGGAATTTTTCGACGACGAATGCAAACGCATCGGAAAGCGCCAGCAGATTATTCCTTACTTTATCAGTAGCCACCCCGGATGCACCGAGGCCGACATGGCGGAACTTGCACTCGAGACAAAGCAGCTCGGATTCCAGCTGGAACAGGTGCAGGACTTTACGCCGACACCGATGACGATTGCGACCGAGATGTTCTACAGCGAAATGACGCCGGACGGAAAGCCGCTTTACGTGGCAAAGACGCCGGAACAGAAGCGTAGCCAGCGCCAGTTCTTCTTCTGGTACATTCCCGAAAACCGCCCGCAGATTCGCGCCACGCTCGAGCGCCTGAAACTCGGGAAGATTGGCCGACTGCTCCTAAGCCGCAGCGCGAAGGCCGAAGGCAAGGAATTCTACCCCAGCAAGGAACGCGAAGAAAACGAAGACTACCGCCAGCGCGAACAGCAGAAACGCGAGCAGCGCGCAGTCACCATCGTACCGCAGAAATCCGGCGATAAGGGCCGCTGGGAAAACTCCGCCCGCAAGGAACGCCGCGCCGCATTATTCGGAAACGGCGGTAACAATGGTGGCGAACCGCGCAAGAGTTTCCATAGCGATCGCAAATTTAACGGCGGCCAACGCAACAACCCGCGCGGCAACAACCAACGCGGAAACAATTCAAGCGGCAACAGCAGCAAGAATAATTCTCCCGTTCAATTCAGCTCATTCAAGCGCGGAAGATAAGAGTCAAGCTTACATGTCAAATATGCCAAAGGCCACCCCTAAAGGGTGGCCCTTGAAAAAAATTAGGCATTCCTCACGGTGGAACACTCGAAGCTACCTGTTTGAAAAGGTTAGCAGTGCCTCGGGGCTTTGTTTTTCGCGTCGATGCGCGCCTAAACTGAACACCAAGAGCGACGAGCTTTAATAATACTGTTAGATCGGGCGTTAATCCGTGGGATGCCTAAACTTAATATACCCAACTGTCGCTTCAAAAGCAAGCGAAATTTAGAAAAAAAATTTTTCGACAGATACGCTAAACGGCCAAGTAAACAATTATTTTCATCAACTGTCGAATACACCTCAAAAAAAGCATTTTGGCACAAACGAACCCTATTCCATGTTGGAGTAATCCGGAGTAATAAAATCAGCACAATATTGCGCTACTTTTTCGCGCAAATTGTTGCCGCGGACCTTGCCCAGCAACATTTCGATATCCTCAATAGGGGCGGCCATAAAGGCCTCGGCGCTGCGGTATTTCGAAAGAATCTTGATGCGGGTTTCGTGACCGACACCCGGCATCTTGAGCCACTCCACCTCAAGGTCTTTTTTGCGCTTGCTTCGCTGATACGTAATGGCAAATCGGTGCGCCTCATCGCGGGCATTCTGTAACAGCTTTAACGCAGGGCTCGTACGGTGCAGCACTATACTCTTGCGGTCATCAGGGAACACGATTTCCTCTAGCCGCTTGGCGAGGCCTATCAGCGGCAAATCCTGGTCATGACCGAGTTCCTTAAGAATCTGCATCGTCGCATCTACCTGCCCCTTACCGCCGTCGCACACCCACAAATCGGGCATGGGGGTCCCCTCGTTTTCGAGGCGTTTAATACGACGCGTCATCACCTCGCGCATGCTCGCAAAATCATCGACCCCTTCGACAGTCTTGATGATAAACTTGCGATAATTCGCCTTGTCGGGGCGACCATTCTTAAACGCCACGAGGCTCGCCACAGTATTGGTGCCACTCAAGTGCGAAATGTCGACGCACTCGATGCGGAAAGGAGTCTTCTTGAGTCCAAGAACCTTCTGCAACTCAAAAACGCTCTGATCGATTTCACTATACTTTTGCACCTCGGCACGCATTTCGACCAAAATCATGTCGGCATTCGCACCGGCAAGCCTCAAAAAACCGAGCTTTTCTCCACGCTGGGGCGTGCTGAAAGAGACCTTTCTTCCCGCCTGTCTGCTGAGCGCGGCCTCCAATTCGTGTCGATCTTCAGGGAGCGTGATATCCGTCGCGATTTCGGCGGGAATCATGGGCGCATCCATATACCACGGGAGCACCATCTGCCTAAATATTTCGGTTTCGTCGTCTTCGAGCTTACATTCCAGCCGGTAATGCCTGCGCCCCATGAGCACGCCCCGGCGGTACTCCAGAATCACCGCTGCCGCCATGTCACCGTTACGACGCAACGTCACCACATCAAGCGACAGGTTCGGGTCGCTCGTATCCGTTTTCTGGTGCGTACCTGTCGCCTGCAACGCCTGAATGGCGTCTCGTTTTTTCATGGCCGTTTCAAAATCCAAATTCGCGCTAGCCTCTTCCATCTCGCGCTGCCACAAGTCAATCAGGTCGTCGCGTTTTCCCTCAAGCATCAGCCGCGCCTTGGCGACGCTATCGGCATATTCTTCTTGCGTAATGAGACCCGCACAAGGGGCACTACAGCGGCCAATATGGTAATTAAGGCAAGGGCGCACAGGGTGCCTGGCGGGCAACTCCATGGAGCATTCCCTCAACTTAAAAAGCCTTGCGCTCAAATCAATTAGTTTATCTATAACGCGTGAGCCCATGTAGGGGCCGTAATACTGTCGTCCATCCTTTTTGACCGAACGCGCAAGTGTCAGCCGCGGAAAAGGTTCCTTGACCGAAAACGCAAGGTACGGAAAATGCTTGTCGTCCTTCAACAATACGTTGTACTTAGGCGTGTGCTTGCGAATCAGGTTCGCCTCTAAAATCAGGGCCTCTTCTTCGCTTTCGGTAATAATCCATTCAATGTCGCGGATAAACGGCAGCATCAGTGTCGCCGCGCGGTGGCCGCTATGGTCGGAACCATCAAAATAGCTACGCACGCGATTCTTTAAAACTTTCGCCTTGCCAATATAAATGATCTTGCCCTGGGCGTTCTTCATGATATAGACGCCGGGTCTATCAGGCAATTCCTGCAGCCTACGCTGTATATGTTCATTTACAGAAATCATTTGGCATTTATGCAAAAATTTAGTTATCTTAATAAGGTAGAAATTGCTAAAAGAACCTGTGGAGCAAAAATGAATTTAGAAAAGATGAACATGCTGTCCCAAAAAATCGAGGGAATTTTGGGAACAGTCCGCACCCTCAAAGACGAGAACGCCAAAATTAAGCGTGAACTTTCTACTGCCAAGGCGGAATTACAAGACAAGACCCTGCTACTCGACACCGCCAAGGCAAACCTGGTCGACTGCAAGGCGGCCCTGGACGCCCGCGCCAATCAGGCAAACGCCCAGCAAGAAACCTTGAACCAGCAGCAGGCCGAAATCGCCGCCCTCAACGACAAGACGACCACGCTCGGCCAACAGCTCATCGAAAAAGACGGTTGCATCGAAAGTCTGAATTCTAAGGTGCAGGAACTCAACAGCAACATCGACATGCTCAACGGCCAGCTCAACGAAAAAGTCGAGCTCCTGAGTTCACTCAACGAACAAGTTTCCGAAAAGACCGCGACCGTCGAGACCCTGATGCAGCAGCTCTCCGACAAGAATGCCGAAATCGAATCGTTGAACGTGCAGCTGCAGGCCCAGAACGACGAAATCGCCGAAGCCCAAGAAAAGTTCAACCAGCTGGTCGCCACCATCGAAAGCGAACTGGGGAGCGACTTTGCGCTTGACCAAGGCGAAGCAGCCCAAGAACCTCAAGAAGACGGCACTATCGAGGAGCCTGCCGAAGAAGTTCAAGAAGACGCAGAACCCATTGACGCCTTCGAGGCTCAAGAAGAATCCACCGCAGCAACTGAAGAAGCAGAAGAAACGGCGGAAACCGAAGAGACCGTCGAACCCGAAGAAGATACTTCTGTCTCTCAAGAAACCGCCGAAGAAGACATTCCGACCATCGAAGTACACGGCGCCGATGAAAAGGACAACGACCTGTTCGCGAGCAAATCGGAGGGCTCGCAAACAAATTTTTTCGGCTAAACTGGCTGATGGACGATGATCCATTCGGCGTAGGGATGAAATAATGGCAAGCATAGAACCCTTAAGATCGGTAAATATTTCCGTCGCCCAAGAGGCGATCCAGATTCGCACCGACCTACCCGATGCGGAACTGAAAGAAATCGTTGACTCAATCAACCAACGGTTCGAGCGCTCTTCTAAGTTCCAGATGGACAACCGCAAGAGACTCGCGCTGCTGGCCGTGGAACTGTCCTCCGAAATCTTCGAGCTCCGCAAGCAGCTGGGCCGCGCCAAGATTTATTACGACCAGATGGAAAAGGGCCTCCAAAACCTCACACTCCTTTTGGACGAAGGAATGAACCACCAAGATTCCAATCTCTAAGAGTTCTTTGTTTTAAACAAACTAATTTACAGAAAAAAAATGGTCGCTGCGTCAAAACAGCGGCCTTTTTATTTTACCGATTCAACTTAAATTGCGCCCCTAAAGGGGCACAAGAATTTACTTCACCACAATCTTGCCGGCTTGCTGCAACGAGCCTGCGCGGACGCGGAGCATATAGAGGCCCGTCTTGGGAGCGTCCAGCACCAATGCGTTCGCACCTTCGACCGTCTTTGCAGACACCGTAGACATCACGTCGCCCTTCATGTCCAAGATATCGATGCGAGCATTGGTGCCCGCAAGGCCCTCGGACGCTTCGAACGAAATCTGCAGCTTGTCGCCGAGCCTTGCGGAGCGCAGGCCCCTCAACGTATTCTGCACCACAGTCTTTGCAGCAGAAGTTACACGCACCGTCGCCATCTTGGCAGAAGACTTCAGGTAAACCTTAAGTGGAACGCCTTCCTGCATTTCGGTCGTGTTGCCGTCTACCGTCACGTAAACATGGTAACCCAAAGCCTTGACACCATCAATACCCACAAGGGTCAAGTCACCCACGCGGTCATTCGTGGCCGAGATCGCCATGGTCCATTCCATGTCATCGGCAGATTCCCTGATAGACTTGGCAAGAGAGCGTTTTCCCTCAACAATTGCAAGTTCCACATGGTCTCCCATGTTTGCAGGAGCCTTTTCTGCCGTAAACGGATTCAGGCCCGCACCAAAGATATTCCAAGAATCCTGCTTGCCGTTTTTATCCGAAAGTACAGCCTGCAGATTCCAGCGTTCCTTGCTAGAGGCCTTGGCAAGTACTCGTTTAAGTTTTACACCGGATTTAGCAAGAGCGACTCTCTTGTCCAACCCATTTTCATGATTACGCCATTCTTCCTCTTTCCAGAATTCATATTCATCCCAATCTTCCGGATATACAGAACTATCAGGATAGACATTTTCAGAATCCCAATCCGGTAAATCATGCTCATAATCCTTGTCATAGCAGTATCCTTCATCCGAGTAGAACACCGGTTCACCAGACACTGTCCACTTGGTCTTTTTGCTTACATGAGCCCAAATGGCTTCATAGGGTTTTACGGACGAGCACACGGGTTCAGGCTCACCCGTCTCCAAATCATAGCGCCAGAAGTCGATTTTGGATTCCTCGTTGAAATCCATCGGCTCTTCATAAGAATATAAGCCAACAGACCATCCATGAGGATTCGCAACCATGTTCCAACCAGAACCTACACTATCCAGATTCCAGACAACATTCTCGCCTTCATCGTCGATATCTTTAAGAACAAGCGGAATACCATCCAAGGAGCTATACCACACTCCTCGAGTGGGAATCACAGAGTCGCCTCTGGTAAACCGCTTGTACTGCCAGAATTCACCCGTACCGTATTCGTCCCACCAGTAGAAAATCGGGTCTTTCGTATCCCACCTAATAGCCGACGTATCCACTGCCGCCAAAGAAACCATCTGCCAGCGTTCCATTCCGACAGAAGCAATCGTATTCTCGACAGTGAATTTCTGTCTGAACGCCTCCGATTCTACTCCATCCAACGACACGACGGCTTCATAGTGGCCACTACGCTTTAGACGTATTACAACACTGCCGTAGGAGTCACTGCCAATAGAATCCTGCGTTTCAGCAACAATCTCGCCAGAAACCGTATCGACAATCTGCACCCTCACTGCGGCAAAGCCATTCCCCGCAAAGGCTTTCGTCGAATAGTTTAGCTGAACGGCCTTGCCACCGTTGCCGCTCTGAAGCAGGCTCACCGAAGCAAACGAAGCCGAAGTTCCGAATGCCTTGCCAAAATCAGCCTTGAGCGTCATGTTTTCAAGGGAACCCGGCAACATATCCGGAAGCATGTTGTTAAACCAATTATCCAAATCATCCCAATCTGCTGACTGGTACACCGGATGGACCGCCTTGACAAACGCATTACCTAGGAGTACCGTCACCTCATTCAATTCATAGTCAGAATCCGGGTTTGCCATAACAGCCCATACAACAGCAGAATCAGCAAGGGACCTACACAAGGTTGCATATTCCGGGCAACCATATAAGCTCAGATCAGCAGGCAAGACAATCGTACCGTCGTCATTTACTTCATGGACCGTATAAGATGCGGGCGTCCTCCTACCCCGATCAAGAACAGGCGGCTTACGCTCTACAAGCGCAATAGAACCATGTTCCTGCTCTACCTTGACGCGCACAAAATTCTCGGCACATTTTTTGACGTCATCTGTCCAGCGGGCATAAAGAGTCGCTCTTTGAGTAGTCAACCAATCGGGATCAACCATTTCAAGTTCCTTCAGCAACCGATCGTTCAGCTCGACATAGACATCGCCAATACCGGGTTCTACAGACCACCCTTCAAGACACTTGTCCGAAGTATAGCTCCAAGTCGGGAATCTATGGCCCAAGCCATGATATTCAACGTCATGATAAAGCCTATCATGAATATCCCCCGAGACAATAAACTTATTGGCATAGAAAAGCTCGTCCCACCAAAGGTATCCCTCGTCAAAGGTAAACACGAAGTCGTTAGATGTATATGCCCCCTTGGCACTCAGCACCACATCGGGCTGATTATCAGCAACAGTAAGGATTTCGCCATTCTGGATACGGAAAACTTCTTCTCCATAAACATCTTTACCGATAATAGTATCTGTCAAAGAAGCATCCGTATAATAGATTCCTAGCCGCATGCCAGGCATCCTCGGGATTTCAAGATTTTCGGAAGACCTAACTTTAGCCACGGCAACGGTATCCGATCCAAGTATCTGGTACACCATGAACTCTGCATGTTCTGATGTGCGGAAGGAGAATTTTTCCGGTGTGACCTCAGTATCCCATACCGCAAACAACTTATAGTAATCATGCACCTTTATGCCGTCTTCCGTCTCAATCGTATCCAATAGAGGCGCAACTTTAGCCAATGCCGTCAACAAGCTCTCAACATCTGTAAAGTAAAGTCCCATAGAACTAGAAGGCGACCACCCCAAGAATTTAGCATTGGCACGATACAAGCTACGAGGAACCGACAGGCCTTCGGAATCTATGGTTAAAGCCATTTCTTTAACCCAGTCCTCACCAAAGAATACACTTTCGGACGCATTCACGTCAAACACCCAGTTTAGCGTATCCAAAGGTGTTTCCATAGTCAAAGTGTAGACTGTATTCGGAGACGGCTTAGCTTGATTGTCATCCAGAGACATCACTTCAATAAAGCTGCCCGACAGTTCTTCTTCCTCCGGTTCCGTATCGGAGCCATCACTATTGGTCACTTGATGCTTCGCAGTTACATCACCCTTTTTGTAGCCAAAAGCAACTTCACTATTTGCGGTATCAATATCTAGATGATAGATTCCGCGGGCAAGAACAACACCCTGATCATCCAAGACATGTTCATATTCGGTTTCGTCAAAAGTCTGCGTCAGCTTGAGCACAGTCTTCGCGTTACCGTTTGCAATGGTAATCTTAGTCTCAGGACCATCGACACAAGAGCTCCAGTTTGCAAAAAGCGTCGTAGGAAATTCAGAATCGAGACTTAAATTAGCCCCCGCATAACCTGCAAAAAGCGTCGTTATCTTGTCGTCTACATCTATAACTTCTGTAGCCGGATCCTTAACAGACCAGCCATCAAAGCACATGAAGTCAGACCGGGCCGGTTGCCACAATTCAACCGATTTGACTGTTTCAGAGAATTCCAGAGTATCATTCGTCTTGGCATTCATCGGGAAAAAGAGATTTTTACTACTGGTCGAAGGAGTGTTCAAGTCGTAAGTCACATAGAAAGGTCCTACAGGCGTATACTTGACCTTTATTTCACCCTTATCCATAGACCTCGTCGCGATGACCAAAGTCGAATCTTCCTCGTTGTAGCCAAAGCCATCCGGCGGCTCTATTGGATCGCCCCCAGTTGGGTCTTGCCACTGGAACGCGACTTTTTCAATCGACATTGTGTAACCAGATGCTGGAGCCAAGGACACCTTGAAGGTTAAAGTATCATCAGCGACTCGTTCACTAGGCACATACAGACAATGGCTGTAAACATTCTGCGTTAAACCATTACCTTCACCAAGAGAAAGCGTTGTCTTGTACAATTCCGAAGTTTGCTCAAACGTCAAGTTTTCATTAGCAACTTGCGAAAGCACGATGCTTCCATGGTAATCAGATGAATCCATCAATTCAGTATCACCGTCATACGCCTTGACATAAACCATATTAGCAGGCGACCCACCTTCGGCAACGGACGACAAAGTAAATTCAGAACCGGACACATGCTTCAAAAGGTCCGACGTCAAGGAACTCTCTTTGATATAGTTCGTATCATTTTCGTCCAACACGGGGCTCCATTTAACAGGATCATAACGCATCCCATTCTCTGTCGTGCGCAGAACATACATATGAGGGAACTCGCTATTCGCAACAACATTCATATTTTCCATCGAAGCGGCCCAATTCTTGCCAAGAACAACCGTTTCATTTTCGAGCGAAGAGATGTCGAAAGATACCGTGTAATTGACAAGAACGACATTCACATTTAGCGTCATGGAAGAGTACGTTCTTGTGTTCACGACTAGAGTCGTATCGTTCGTTCCAAAGTTCAACGTGTGTAACTCGAAATCAACCGTCTCGTTCGTCGAAACAGGCGTAACAGCGGGATTAGCACTATCCGCTTTCACAAATTCAAGTTCCTTAATGGCATAACCGGACTTCATCCCAAAATTGACCACAAACGTCAACGTGTCATCGGCAACAGGGAGAATGGTCTGATGAATGTACTTACCGGGATTATTCGAATCCTCTATGCTTGACATGGCATGCTCTATCACATCTCCATTAAACGTATTCTGCTTCAACGTTACTGTTACAAGGGGATTATCCGACAAATCCTCCGTACCATCTAAAGCAATCGCATAATTAAGCGGAAGAATCTTGCTGGCATCAATGGTCGTACAATTATTATTCCAGTAACCAAAAGCAGTTGTATTAGTGTCTGCAATAAGATTTGAATTATCTCGAGCAATTCTTATATACTGTTCGTTCATGCCGGCATAGTTATTGTTAAAGTAAAACTGTATTTCCGACACATCTCTTGCCGGAGACCAGGCAATGAAAGTCGGACAAGTCGTCGTATAAATCTTCGGGAAAGCAGGCCCTTCAACCGTATAAGACGCCGAAGCTTCTTTTCCCGAACGACCCACGAATATGGTTGACTTATCCGTCGCATATTCCGTAGGCAACTTCATGTCAAATGTCACGTTATAATTAGTGAGAGAATATTTAGGAATAAGCGCCAGCTTTTCGGTTATCGTAGAATTTTCATAAAGCTTTTTAGCCGCATGCGTGGCCGCCTTGACATTGTCAAGAACAACCGGCTCTGTAGTGTCAGCCTTTACAGTCCATTCTACTGTTCCGCACTCTTTCATTTTTTTCATGAGATTTTCGACCATCCCAAAATAAAGAGTCGTTTCTGAAGTATCTACACGAGTCGTATCATTAGTCGGACATTCATTACCATTTGGCAGCATTGCACTATATTGATACACAGCATAATAGCCACCATCGAATGAGTAACCCAATTTCGACACAATCTCTTTAGGCTTAACAGCGGCGCCATATACAGCCTTACCAGAAGTACTCATTTCGGATGCACTGGATTCAATGACTTCGACCATCGAACTTGCCTGATCATAACCATAAATCGATATTCTAAAATCAAATTTTTTCGGATTCTCTATTTCTATTTCTGGGAATTCTCCTCCATCATTGTTCGAAGGTTCAGAATAAGAAAGCACAATCTTTTTTACATCACCTTCTATGCTGCTCTTCCTAATTTTAGCAGCAAGGTCCTGAAAAGACCAAATGTCCGTACTATCAGGACTAGCATCGCTTAGACCATAAAGGATTTCATCGTTATTACCATACAATGCAACTTTAAACTTTAGACCCTTTTTATTCATTATATCATATCTGAATATGTTTGGAATCAACTGAATCGGAGCATCCGCCGCATCTGTAAATTGGTCTATTTTTGGAGTCATAAAACCTAAGGCAACGCCATCGGGCAAATTGTCTAAATCATAGCAGGTGCTCACCGTCGCACAATACTGATAAACAATATCATAAGTCGAAGACGTAATAACTTGACTCACAAGAGAAGAATTAATCGCACTCGATAGCGAAACTTCGTAACCATTGCCATCATCCACAAGCATAGCCCCTGTGCCAACGGCTTTCTTTATATTAGCGATTTTAGTCGAATCACCGGAACTCAACTTGCCAGCTGAGTCGGAGGTAAAAAAGCCTGAAGCCTTTACATCTGTATTATAATATTCAGAATTCTCGCTTGTAATAAATTGAACATAGTTATCCACTAGACCCAAGCCTGTCTTCTGCTCGTCAGAAAGACCTTTCGCCTGCACAACCACCAAATGATTCGGTGCTTTCATCATGTTCACGCACGAGGGCAGACCATCATTGAAATCTTCGTCGTGGACCCACAAAGCAGCTTTGCCCTTAGATTCTAAGTTGTAATTCAAGAGGGCAGCAAAGAGTCCCGATTTCATGTCTGTTTCTGAAGCTATTCCATTCGCATGACGATCCAAAGGTTCGCCAAGTTCTCCTGCAAAGAAATCAACGTAATAAAAAGGAATCGCCCCGGCACAACCAGAAGCGCAATCAAGCACTTCATTCTTGTAATAGCCCAAAGGTCCCGTTACCGTCAACGAACCGTAGGCATTGCGTACGTTGGCATAAACGTTGGCATCTCCATAGGAATAGCCCTGATACCAATTAAACCCATCTGCATAAAATCTATCGCCGCCCACACCTTTCTCCACAGTGTCTTCGCCAAAGTGGTAGTTGTTGTACAAGGTGACATAGCTGCTATAGCTTAATGGAGCATCTATAGAACCGACAATATATCCTTCAGCACTCGATCCCTGAATTGCACCACCCGAAATGGGACCTTTCGAAAAAGTATTGTTAATGTTAACAGAACCATCACCGGAGATATAGCCCAAAATACCACCCGCTATAGATTTAGATGACACGGAGCCCTGATAATAAGAATTCATTATCGCAATCGAACCATCGGTAAAGCCAACAAGACCGCCTGCATTAGTTTCACTTTCGACCTTACTCTCGGTTGCAGCCACATTTTTTAAGGTTGGGAAACCACCTTCAACATAGCCCACAACCGCACCCGCATGATAGTCGCTGTTTATAGTCACATTTTTTATCGTTACATTTTGTATAACCCCATTATAATTTAAGGTATGGCCCAAAAGAGCTCCTGCATAATCCGCCTCAAAATAGGAGTCCTCGATAACGATGCCATCGAATGAATTAGGATAAGATTCACAATCAAGATACACAACTCCCGCATGCGAACCGCGACCTGTCATTTTAAAGTAAACATCCGAAAACTTGACATTCGAAATGCCTGGAGAAGAACCATTAACTATACTAACGAAACCAATACCTTCATCCGCATCTATTGACTCGTAGCAAAGCCCCGATATGGTATAAATTTTTTCGTTTTCGCTCTTTAAGGAGAAACCTTCATTCAATACCAGATACTTTCCCTTGAACCCGTCTGGGGAATCAATACAACCAGTACTAGTGTGCCCCGCAAACGCGATGTCCGATTTCAGCACAACAGGGCCCATATTAGAGGCGCTGCTAAGCCAACTGCTGACATACCCATAGGCGTCAGTCATATCATCACGCAACGCACTTGAGATATTCTCATTGAACCAGTACTCGAAGCCGGTTTCGTCATCATCGCAGGTTTCCTTTTGGCTGAATTCTAGCCGTTCAACCAATTCACCATCCTTTATTTCCTTAAAGCAGAAATACTTCGTCGTCGAAGTTTCTGCCGCAGACGCCACGGACAGGGCCATCAGGACGGCCGTGAATAAAGCATAAAAACCCGGAATCTTTGTCATAAGGAATCCTCTGTTTATATTCATTAACAAATATAGTTTTCTTACAAGAAGTTTACAAATAAGTTTCTATCGCATCATGACTATTGTCACACACCGTAAAACGGCTCCATCGTCCTTTTTCTTTTCATAGAGACTTATAAACATTCTGTCAACACAGTTTTCCCGCAAATAAAAAGGAATGTTCCTGAGAATGCAAAAAAAACCGGCCCTGGGGACCGGTTTTTTATTTCTTCTCTAGATTTCGTCGGGCGTTACACGGCCCTTCGGCAGGCTCAGGGACCTTAAACTACTTCACGATTTCGGCGTCAACGACTTTTTTGCCGTTCACGGTCTTCGGACCGTTATTGCTGTTGTTGTCGCGGCGAATTACCTTGTACTGAATGATGCTCCAGAAGTTCGACACAATCCAGTAAAGCACAAGGCCAGAAGGCATCACGGCGCTGAACAGGAACATCATGGCAGGCATCATCCATGTCATCATCTTCTGCTGCGCAGGATCCATGGCTCCATTGCCACCCATGGTCACCTTGGTCTGGAAATAGGTGGTCACCACCATAATCCAGGGGAGCAAAGCCAAACCTTCGGGCATAATGAACGGAATGCTGATACCGTGGAAAATCACGTCGCTACGGCTGAGGTCGGTAATCCAGAGGAAAGCAGGCATGCCACGGAGTTCAACAGCGCGACCGAGCACAAAGAAGAGGCCCATAAAGATCGGCATCTGAATCAACATCGGGAGGCAGCCACCGGTGCAGCTGGCAAGCGGATTCACACCGTTCTTGGCATAAAGTTCCATAACGGCAGCCTGTTTCTTTTGCGGATCGCTGCGGTACTTCACGTTGATTTCGTCGAGCTGCGGCTTGAGCTTGCTCATGGCAGAAGTCGACTTGAGCTGCTTGATGGTAAACGGAGTCGTAATGCCGCGAACAATAAAGGTCACGAGGATAATAGCAACGCCATAGTTCGGAATCAGGTGGTAGAAGAAGTTCAGGAGCTTGAGAAGCATCTTGCAAATCCACACGAACCATGTATCGGCACCGCACCAGGTCCAGCCACTCACGATAATCTTTTCGTAGCTCTGGCCGAGGGCTTCAACCTCGCCCCACTGAAGCGGGAGAACCATCAGGTTATAGGCAAGGCTATCGCCGCGCAATTCGTCGGCAAGAGTCAACTTGTACGTACCCGGATCCTTGTCGTTTTCGGTAACAGGCATGGCCTTTGCAGTCAGACTAGCCGTCTGCGGAGCGTCAAACTGAACCGTCATGGCAACGTACTTACGACGCAATCCCGCCCAGCTAATCTTGCCTTCGTCCTTGTTGAAGGTCGTCTCACTCTTGACCATTTCGCGTTCGACACTGTAGGTGTTGTTGAACACGACTTCACTAAAGAAATAGCTTGCACCACCAAAGCTCTTACCCTTGGGGAGTTCTTCGGTCTCACGCATGCCGCCCTTCCAGGACAGTTCGTAGTTATCAACCTTGAAACCCTTGAGCTTGTTCACCTGACGGACAGCGACACCATCCTTGGTAAAGCCATAGCTACGCACCAGCTGGTTGCCGTTGGCATCGGTAAAGACAAACTGAACGTTAGTGTCGTTTTCGACGTTGATCCATTCAGGAGCTTCTACGTCAAACAGCACTTCGGAAAGATCGGCGCCACCAAGCTTAAGATCAAGAGCACCGAGCGACGTATCTTGAATGAGTTCCGGGAAATGACCTGCAGAATCAGGGAGCGCCTTCACAATAACGCTCTGGACCTTGCCGCCCTTGTTGCTGAGGGTCATGATGAACTTGTCGGTTTCGACCGTGACCGTACGCGGGGCTATCTGCTTCGGAGCTTCGACTGCAGCAGAGTCCGCAGAAGCGTTAGCGGAATCAACTGCGGCAACCGTTTCGCCAGCAGCACCGAGAACCGGGGCAGCCTTGACTTCGGCATTGGCGCCGGGGAGAACGAGTCCGCCAGCCGCAGGGGCTTCGGCAGAATCCACGACCTGTGCAGCCGCTTCCTTGGCGGCGGCCTGCTTTGCGAGTTTAGCCTTTTCGGCCGCTTCGTTGTTCGCACTGGTCGTCATGAACCACCAAATCATGATGGCACCGATAAGGATGGATCCGATGAGAGTATTCTTGTTCATCACTTTTCCTTTTTGGGCGGAACCGGGTCATAGCCGCCCTTGCAAAACGGGTTGCACCTTAAAATTCTGAAAACCGCAAGATAGAAACCTTTAAACACTCCGTGCACCTGGATAGCCTCAATCGCATATTGCGAGCATGTGGGCTGGAACCTGCACACCCCATGAAAAAAGTAAGGGTGAATCAACTGGTACAGCCGGATGGGGACAATCAGCACGGTCTTCAACACACCGTGGAGTTTTCCCCAAAAGCTCATGCTATCCATTGGTCCCTTCGGAAAGTTCGAGCCCCTCGGTCCATTCCATTTTCTTGAAAACCTTGAGTGCCGATTCGCGCATGCGCGCCGAAGACATCACTTCGGAATTGTCACTCACGATAATCATCGCCCACACGGGCTTTGCAATATGGGGGACTCTCTCAAAAAACAGGGGCCGCAGAATCCTACGGCACTTGTTGCGATAAACGGCGTTACCGTTCTTCTTTTTAGCCAAAAAGCAAAAACGACAAAAACCGTCCGGGCTTTCAATCCAACGCATCGTGAACGACGGCGTGCGGATGAACTTCCCATGGACGGCTACTTGCCGATAAGCTGGCTGGTTAGGCAGCCTATAGGAGCGCAACGAGGCTATGAGCCAATCCTACTTTTTGTAGATGGTGTCGCTCACGGTGAGGCGCTTGCGACCCTTGGCGCGACGACGGCTCAGAACAGCACGACCCCAACGGTCTTCCATGCGGGCACGGAAACCATGCTTGTTGGCGCGCTTACGATTATGAGGCTGGAATGTTCTTTTCATTGTAGTAACCTTTATTAAAAGTCAAATTTTTGAGTCTCAAAGTTAGAAAAAATCTTAGATAAATCAAGGGGTTAACGTCTTGTGTAAGCAAGTTTTACGGACATTTTTTTGCTTTCCCCAACGGGTATTCCAAATTATCAACAATCTATCAACAATTGGCTTTTGTCGCCGTTAATTTTCAACCATATTGCGGATTTGGTTTTTACCCTGGGCCTTAGCGGCCATGCGCAATTCATCGACCTTAGAAAGCAGATGTCTGACATCGTTTATCCCACGGACATTGCAGGGAATAAGGCCTCCACTCACCGTCACCGAGAGCTGCGGGGCGTTATCGAACGTCAACTGGCGCACCGCCTTGCGGAAGGCCTCGACCTTGGCATACGCCTCAACCTCAGAACCAGCACTTATGACGTACATAAACTTTTCGCAGCCGTACCGGGCCACGCATTCTCCCGCCATATCGTCTTCACTGCGTTGCAGCAGCTTGCCAACGGAGCAAAGCACCTGGTCGCCCAGGTCATACCCGCAGTTGCAGTTAATCTGTTTAAAATTATCCATGTCAAGCATCGAAAGATAAAAGTCGTTTCGACGTTTCCAAACCGTATTTTCGAGATAATCTAGAACATAGCGACGATTGTACAAGCCCGTAAGCGGATCGCGCCTCGACAGGTAATCCAGCCGCGAAACAAGCCTAGAGCTCTTCTCGCGTTCATTCTGGTAGGCGCGCAATGAGAGAGAACCGACGGCATACAGCGTTATACCCGTCAACAGCATCGTTACCACGAAATCCAAATAAGAGGCGTCACGGTCCAATTCGGCCATCACCAAATCAGGATACACCCAGGCAAGGCAAACCAAGAACAACTGTATCGACATCGACACGACAAAAGCAATAATCTTGGCCCGACCACGGGCAGCAAAGGCAATCAGTGCCAACGACGTAATGCAGTAAAGGGGCATGCCGCTCGTAATTCCGCCACAAAAGAAAAACAGCAGCGGGAGCATAAAACAGCTGAGCATGCAGCACATCACCAGATAACACTGGTTATAAAGCGAGGTCTTAACGGCAACGGTTGCAACCGCGATACACACCAGGGCGCACCCCACAGCCGAAAGAGAAGCAGCGTAGTTAATCCCCTCAAAAATGGTAAATATGGCAGAAATCATGGCAACCACCGTCACCACGACCAAAATAGACCAAAATAGCCTACGTTCCAGGGTATCCTGTTTTTTCCAAAAACGTTGAATTATTCCTGCCATGTAAAGAAATATAGCTTGAAAAAAAATTTTCCAAATAGCGAATCCGCTTTTTATATCTTATTTTTTGTTGTCATAGAACGCCCTATAGCTAAGTTGTTATATTTCAGGCAAAGCCAAAGGCGGCAAAAACCCATTCTTGCAGGTTAAACATGGAACTTACACCGTTAGACATTCGCAATCAGACTTTCCACAAGAAAAATTTTGGGGGTATCGACCCCGAAGAAGTCAAGGCCTTTTTAGAAACTGCCGCCGGAGCCTTTGAGCAAATGTCTAGAGAGCGCACCGACCTGACCGAAAGACTGAAAGTGGCCGAAGAACGCGTCAATTATTACCGTCAAATCGAAAAGACCATTCAAGATGCAGTGGTCACCATGCAGCGTTCCGTAGACGAGGTCAAGGCAACTGCCGAAAAAGAAGCAGAAATCATCATCGCCGAAGCCAAGGCGCGCGCCGTGCGCGAGGTGGAATCCACCAAGAAAGAAGCCGAAGAGCTCCGCATGGAAATCGAACAGCTCAAACAACTGCGCACCAACTACTTTATCCGCTGCCGCGCCCTGATTAAGGGTCAAGAAGACCTGCTCACGGCCATGGAAAACGACCAGCGCATTCAAGAAGAGCTTAGGCGCCCTGCCGCACCCGCTACAGGGAACGTTCTCGCATAAAGAATTATATAGGCGTCATGTGAAAATCAACATCAAAGTCCATGCCCGAAGCAAACGCGAAAGCGTGACGGAGCTCCCTGACGGGAGCTACAAGGTCGAGGTCAAAGCCCCTCCTGTAGATGGCGCCGCCAACGAGGCCATCCGCGAACTTTTGGCAGAACACTTTGGCGTCCACAAAAGAGACGTAAGCGTGGTTTCGGGGGCCACGAACAACAAAAAAATCGTCGAAATTCAAACTAAAGGCTAGTTTTTATTTATCTTAATATTTGCCTGGAATATTTATTGGGATGTACTAGGGTATGAAGTTCTACGAACCTGAAAAAAGATCAAACCTGCAAAATGCAATCATCATGATTGCTGTGGGAATACTCCTTAACATTATTCCCTCACAGCTGGCCATTTACTTCGAGTTGCCCGTTTTTCTTGACTGCACAGGGACCATTCTCACGGCCATGCTCGGCGGCAACCTGCCCGCAGTTATCGTCGGATTCACGTCTAACGCAATCAACGGCATCAAGGACCCCATCACCATGTACTACGGCGTGATAAGCATCTTGATTGCAGCCGTAGCGACATTCTACTACCACAAAAGATTCTTCACCAACATTCCAAGACTCTTTGTCGTCATATTCACATTCGCCCTTATTGGCGGCGGCATCGGATCGCTCTTTACCTTTTTCTTGTACGGGTTCAGTTTTGGCGAAGGAATTTCAGCTCCGTTTTCTATCGCATTCCACGAAGTCATGGGCTGGAGCAAATTCAGTTCACAGCTACTGGCCGACATCGTTATCGACATTTTCGATAAGGCCGCCGTCGTGGTACTTGCAGTATTCCTGTTCCGCTTTTTCCCGCGTTCGTACAAGAACCACATGAACAAGGTTTTCTTGCGCGATTCCAGCAACGAAGGCGCCAACAAAATCCTCAAGCACTCGCTGCTCCGCAAAGTGGTCGTCATGGTGATTATCGCCGAAGTTCTCTTGGGCACCATCGCCTGCGCCATCAGCTTCTTCCTGTACCGCGCCAACTCAATCAATAAATTCACATCCATCGCTTCGGGCGTTACCAACGTAGCCGCCATAGCGATTAACGGGGACCGCGTTGACGAGTTTATCAGGGAAGGTCGCAACGCCGAAGGCTACGACGAAATCGAGCAAAAACTATACGGAGTAAAGAACAGTTTCCCGCAAACAACATACCTTTACGTATACCAGATTCTCCCTGATGGATGCCATGTGGTGTTCGACCTTGCCAACGGTGACGAAGCGGGCAGCGCTCCGGGTTCCGTAATCGAATTCGACCCATCTTTCGAGCCCATGCTCCCGAAACTGCTTGCCGGAGAAGAAATCGAACCGATTATTTCGGATGACCAGTACGGTTGGTTACTGACGGTTTATAGGCCCATTAAGAGCTCTGCCGGCAAGACGGTCGCCTACATCGCCGCAGACATCACCATGGACGAAATCCTCATGGACGAATCCACGTTCTTTATCAAGATGCTGTCGCTGTTCTTTGGGCTTTCTATCATCATCATGAGTGTCGTTATCGAGCTAGTTAAGCGCGGTATCGTAATTCCGGTAAACAAGATGACCCGTTCGGCCATGAAGTTTGCCGCGACAACCTCCATCATTGGCGCCGCCGACGATATTCGCGACGCCAACCTCAACAGCCTTAAGGCATGCGTCAGCCGCATTGATTCTCTCGCCATACACACATTCGACGAAATCGGGCACCTGTACGAATCACTCCAGTCCATGGCTGGCGATACATTCAACTTTATCCAGCAAGTTCAAGCGCAATCCAGACGCATCATGAACATGCAAGAAATCACCATTAATGAATTTGCAGAAATGGTGGAATCTCGTGACAAGAGCACCGGCAACCACATTAAAAAGACCGCCGCCTATGTCGAAGCGATTGCCGTTCAGCTTTCTCGCGAAGGCAAGTTCTCCAACATTTTGACACCGGAGTACATTCACAAGCTAAAGCGTTCGGCACCGTTGCACGACATCGGCAAGATTGCCGTATCCGACCTTATCTTGAACAAGCCGGGCAAGCTTACCGACGAAGAATATAAAATTATGCAGACCCATACGACCGCCGGTTACGAGATTCTCAAAAACATGGAAGAACAGGCCGGCGACACCATGGATGAAGATTACCTGAAGGAATCCATCGAAATGGCCTACTACCACCACGAAAAGTGGGACGGCACAGGTTACCCCAACCACATGAAGGGCGAAGAAATTCCTTTGTCCGCAAGAATCATGGCCGTGGCCGACGTCTTCGACGCACTTGTTGCAGAACGTGTATACAAGAAGCCCTTCACTTACGAAAAGGCAATGGCCATTATTACCGAAGGTGCTGGCAAGCACTTTGACCCCGTTGTTGTAGAAGCGTTCAAACACATTTCTGAAAAGCTGTACAACGAACGCACAAGGCTAGATCAATCTTCTCAAGACAGCCTTATTTAAGCTAAAAACAGCCAAATTAATCAAATATCAAAGGCCCCTCCGCTTACGCGAAGAGGCCCCTTGGTGTTTGATGGATTCCTAACCCTCAATAATTCCTTTGCAAACAAAGTTACAATAAAGCCCACACCATTTCAAGGGATAGTCCTAATTTTATTTTATATAAAAAACTTACAACTTGTACAAATAACAACGACATTTACAATTTGTTCTCAAACAATGTCTCATTCTCAAATTTCGAATCATTTCTTGGGGTACAGCATGGTTCACAAGTTGTTCATTTAGGGTGCATTGAATCACACAAATTTTTACACACAAAAAAAAGACTCCGATTTCTCGGAATCTTTTTTTTTAATTTGTTTGAAATTTTAGAAATTACACTTTGTCAAGAGCCTGCGTGAGGTCGGCGATGATGTCTTCGACATTTTCGATACCGACGCTGAAGCGGATGAGGTCCGGTGCAACGCCTGCTTCGATGAGCTGTTCGTCGGTGAGCTGACGGTGCGTATGGCTTGCCGGGTGCAGCACGCAGCTACGGGCGTCGGCCACGTGAGTCACGATGCAAATCATCTTGAGGCTATCCATGAACTGGATGGACTTTTCACGACCGCCCTTGATGCCGAACGTGAGGACGCCGCACGGGAGGCCGCCCTTGAACAGCTTCTGGGCGAGTTCATGGTACTTGTCGCCTTCGAGGCCGGCGTAGTTAACCCAGGCGACCTTCGGGTGGTTCTTGAGGAACTTGGCGCAGGCGAGAGCGTTTTCACAGTGACGCGGCATGCGGAGGTGCAAAGTTTCGAGACCGACGTTCAGGAGGAATGCGTTCTGCGGAGACTGGATAGAACCGAAGTCGCGCATGAGCTGTGCGGTTGCCTTCGTGATGTAAGCGCCCTTGCCGAAAGCCTTCGTATAGGCGAGGCCGTGGTAGCTCGGATCCGGTTCGGTGAGGCCCTTGAAACGATCGTGGTTAGCTTCCCAATCAAAGTTGCCGCTATCCACAATGCAACCACCGACTGCCATGGCGTGGCCGTCCATGTACTTGGTCGTGGAGTGGGTCACGATGTCAACGCCGAATTCGATCGGACGGCAGAGAATCGGGGTCGGGAAGGTGTTATCGACAATCATCGGAACGCCGTGCTTGTGGGCGAGATCGGCAAAACGCTTGAGGTCCAAGACCTTGCCAGCCGGGTTTGCGACAGTTTCGCCGAAGACGCACTTGGTGTTCGGGCGGAAAGCCTTTTCGATTTCTTCGTCGGAGGCGTCCTGGTCAACGAACGTGCATTCGATGCCGAGCTTCTTCATGGTAACGGAGAAGAGGTTGCTCGTACCGCCGTAAATAGCGGAAGTACTAATAAAATGATCGCCAGCTTCGCAAATGTTGAAAACGGCGTAGAAGTTTGCTGCCTGACCGGAACTCGTGAGCATGGCGGCAACACCACCTTCGAGAGCGGCGATCTTGTTAGCGACGGCGTCGTTGGTCGGGTTCTGCAGACGGGTGTAGAAGTAGCCGGAAGCCTTCAGGTCGAACAAGTCGGCCATGTCATTGGTCGTTTCGTACTTGAACGTGGTGCTCTGGTAAATGGGGAGAACGCGCGGTTCGCCGTTTTTCGGCTGCCAACCGCCCTGAATGCAAAGAGTTTCGATTTTAGACATTTTTGCCTCTTGTTAAATTCGCAATAAAATTTAGGGTAGAGAGTTTTTGACGCACCTAACCTATTTAATCTATAGGTAAATATAGAAAAAGACTATTACTTGTCAATGCATTTATGCAAATACTCGCATATTACGGCGTAAAGCCGCTACTTTTTTAGATTCACTCGCCAAAAACGGTATCATCCAGTGTAATTTCGTTCGCAACGGCATCCCGTCTGCGTTCTGCCGTGGCATCCAGCGCTTCCGCATGTCCACGGAGAGCCGCAAACGGGTGGAACATCTTCGCCCGGTCTTCCATGCTCATTCGCGGATGCCTAATCAAGAAATTCCAGTCGTTTCGCGGATAAGGCAAGTCAATAATGTCGGAATAATCGAAATTAGGCACGGTGTCCCCCAATTTGTCCGTTACGTTCAATGGTCGTGGCCCCTTCCTGCAGGTCCATCCCCTTCACAATAGCATTCTTGCCGAATCGTTTCTTGATGAGGAGTTCCGCCTTCAAGCGTTTCTTTTCGCGCTCCTGCTTTTGCACATCTGTAAACAGGTCATACTGTTCGTGGCTCGCATCCACGATATCTGCAGCCACAAGGTTCAGGCGGCGTACTGTAAGTTTCGGATTCACGATACGGTCAAAAAGTTTCATCACCGCATCGGCCATCACCGTCTGCGAACTTGTATAATAGCCGATATTCGCCGTTCCGTGAGCCGGCTTCGGGAGAGTACGCCCATATACGTCCACCACCGTTTCACCGTGATAAAGTCCCTTGTCTACATTTTCGCGGTCATAGCCCACCGTAAGCACCATAGCGTTCGTCACCAAGTCATGAGCGATTAACGTCATCGACACGGTATCGACCATTTCGCGAACCACAAGCCGCGCCTTATCAAATGGATAAGGATCCTGCAGAACTTGCCCCTCGCCTGTACTCTGCGAACGCGGCTTCGCCTTCTTAATATCGGCAATCGAGCAAGGTTCATACCCCCAGGCATGATCTATCAAGAGTTCCGCATTCACACCAAACAATTTGTACAAAGCCTCGGGATTCTTGACACTCACGCGGGCGATATCGCCCATCGTGTAAATGCCACGTCCCCCATTCAGGCGACAATTTTCTAGCCGCTCCGCAATGCCACGCCCCACCTGCCAAAAACTTGTCAGCGGCCTGTGCGACCAAAGCTGCCGCCGGTAACCCATTTCGTCAAGTTCCGCAATGCGCACGCCATCGGCATCCGCTTCCACGTGCTTCGCCATCACATCCATCGCAATCTTGCAAAGGTACAGATTCGTGCCAATGCCGCCAGTCGCCGTAATCCCCGTCGTCGTAAACACATCCTGGATAATCGTTTTCACCAATTCTCGCGCCGACTTCTTATACAGCTTAAGATAACGTGTCAAATCCAAGAAGCATTCGTCGATAGAATACGCGTGAATATCTTCCGCACTCACATACTTGAGGTAAACATTATAGACCCTGGTGGAATACTCCACATACTTGGCCATCTGCGGTTTCGCTATCGTAAACTCAATTTTTTCGCCAGTTTTCCGCTGCACCTCACGCACCTTTTGGTTCACCTCAAAAAGACGCGCACGCCCAGGAATACCGTAAGCCTTGAGCGCAGGCGTCACCGCCAAGCAAATCGTCTTTTCGGTACGACTCTCGTCTGCCACCACAAGTTTCGCCTTAAGCGGATCCAAGCCACGGAGGATACATTCCACCGAAGCGAAAAAAGACTTAAGGTCTATAGCGGCATAAGTGCGTGAGGGCATGAGCGGAAATATACAACAACCAACAACACTTTTAATCTTCAACACCGTCAAATTGGGGCGTTTTAATCTTATTTTTTTACAGCAAAAATTTACAAGGATAGAGTCATGAAACTTAACAGATCCGTCTCTAGATTCGCACTAGGCGCCGTCCTGCTCGGCGCAAGCGCATGGAACACCTTTGCTGCAGAAGAGACCCTACGCGACCTCGCAAAAGAACGCGGCCGTTACATCGGAGCCATTTTAAACAGCGAATGGTTCCGTGGCGATATCGAACCGGAATTCGAGCAAATCCACAAAACGCAATTCAATACCGTCGTCGCCGAAAACGAAATGAAGTTCGACGCCACCGAACCAAGCGAAGGTCAATTCAACTACACCTATGGCGACAAGATGGTTCAATACGCCAAAGAAAACGGAATGCGCGTCCGCGGGCATGCCCTCGCCTGGCACAGCCAAGTCCCGAACTGGGTAAACAATTACAAGGGGCAAAAAGAAAAACTGCTACAAGTACTTAAAACCCATATCGACAGCGTAGTTGGCCACTGGAAAGGCGACGTTGCCGAATGGGACGTCGTAAACGAAGCCGTCAACGATGGCGACCACACTTGGCGCGACCAGGGATCCGTCTGGTTCGAAACCATCGGTGAAGAGTTCCTGGATTCCGCATTCGTGTGGGCACATGCCGCCGATCCGGATGCCGAATTATGCTATAACGATTACGCCATCGAATGGGGGCTGGGGCAAGGTTCCAAGGCAGGATTCGTCCTTGAACAGGTAAAACGCTGGAAAGAAAACGGCATCCCCATTACTTGCGTGGGCACGCAAACCCACATCGAAATCGCACACGAGACAACCCCCGAAAACGTTCGTGCATTCGCCAAGGCACTTGCCGAATACGGTGTTACACTGAACATTACCGAACTCGACATCGGATTCCCCAACGGCTCAGCAAGCAGCCTCGGAGCTGCCGATTACGCCAAGCAAGGACATCTGTACCGCCAGTTCATGGACGTGTTCCTCGAAGAACCGAACATGGGTGAATTTGTAATTTGGGGATTGACCGATGCCCACAGCTGGCTCGACGCCCAACAAGGTAAAACCCAAGGACTTCTTTGGGACAAGCAGTACAAACCCAAGCCGGCATTCGACAGCCTGATCGTAAGTTTCAAAGCACACCCGGCATCCGAAGTTGTCACGCCATACAAACTTGACAAAGATACAACATCCATTGCAAGACACGTTGAATCGCCCAGAATTTCCGCAAGCCTCGTAGGACGTACACTTTCCATTTCCGGAGCAAGCTCCGCCAAAATCGAACTTTTTGACATGCAGGGCCGCCCCGTATTCAGCGGGAAAGCCGAAAGCAGCTCCATCAATTTAAGCAATATCGCCGAAGGCCTTTATGTTGTCCGCATCCACGCAGGTTCCGCAAACCTTATTCAGCGAATCGCCATTAAGTAAGTCCCCCTAAAATTTCAACAGAACAGCCGCGATTGAACAAATCGCGGCTTTTTTTGCAACAAATTGCCATTGTATCTAAATTATAAGATTTTTCTTATCGCAAAATTCGATATTTGCAAACAAGTTAATTATATTAGATAAAATTCAGAAAGGCTTTATCACGAAAACTTTTTCAACTTTTGACCAAGCCATATTCCACATCAGGACCATTATTTGAAAAATTCATCTTTCAACAAAATGTAAAAAAAGGATTTTTTTTCATGAACAAACAGAACAACATCTCATTACTTGCATCAGTCGCTATTTTTAAGAAATTATTCAACGAAAACAAAGACATTTATGACATTATTGCTGAATTTATAAAAAACGTGATTTTTTCCAATCATCTTTATATTTTCTCTCTTTCTCAGATACACGACGCAGTATGTTCAAAATTCAATTTCGATATTCCCGAAAGTGTTTTCAAAACGACTTTAAAAAAAAGATTAAAGGATCTTTGCAAACAAGACACATCTATTCAAAAATATTATGTACAAAACACTTCTTTTACAGTAAACACTATTCCCAATCTTGCAAACAAAGAACAACAAGATGTTGCTACTGTTATTGACGCTCTTAAGTCTTTCTTAAAACAAAAAAAATTCAATTTATCAGAAGACGACGCATTTGAAAAACTAAAAAAATTCCTCTTAGGCGAAAACATCCCCGAAAAGGTTTTATTTTCCGAATTCGTTCTCAGTCATCAAAATGATCCAATCAAAAATATAATTGACGAAATAAAAGAAGGCCTTATTATATATACAGGAATTAGATATTCCCCAAATATTGGACAGAATAGCGGATGGCCAACAAAACTAACTATATATCTCGATACAGAAATCATTTTCAATATTTGCGGATTCAATGGTGATTATCATAAACAAAAAACAATCGAATTAATAAACTACATTAAAGAACTAAATTCGATTCGAAATCAAATATCTTTAAAATATTTTACCGATACAAAAGATATCATTGAAAATTTCTTCATTTCTGCTATAAGCGAAATAAAAAACCAAAATATTCCAGTAATTCAAAGCAGCGCTAACGAATACATTCATAATTACTGCAAAGATGATCCGAGTAAAGTTATAGAATTGAAATCGAAATTATATCAGAATTTACAAAATTTATCCATAATCGAGGAGAATATAGATCTCGATCCAAACTATAATCTTGTAAGCGCAGAACTTCTTGATCGAATTCGAAAATCTATCGAAGATAAAGCATTTGGTTTTGATGAAAAAAAATGCCTTTACATTCTCAACATCTATTCTAAAATTTATCAAATACGTGGATGTAACACATTTCAAAACTTTGCAAACGTCAACCACGTGTTGCTAACAGAAACTTCGTTCGCCAAATATATTGCGTACGATGATTCTGTAAACATAGGACATAAATTCTTAGCAACAGACGAAGACTTTCTGATAAACAAATTTTGGTTTAAACTGAATAAAGGTCTCGGCAATCAGAATTCAAAGCCAATTAATTTTGATGTACTGATTCAAGCCAAAATTATCATTTCCACTCAACTTTCTGACAAGATATACAAAATCTACGAGGAATTGCAAACAAGAGCTGATACAGGAAAAATATCCATTGAAGAACTTAAATCACAATTAACCGAACTTCACACATTACACAAAAGACCCGAAGATATAAATCAACAAGATTTTCCTGTCATTGATTGTTTTCTAAAACACAAGGATGTTGAAGATTTTATTGCAATGAATGCAGAAAAAGAGCGGAAAATACAAAAAGGTGACAAAGCCATTAAGATTCTAGATAAGATTCGTAAAGAAAAAAGAAATGCTATAAATTACAATAAATTACACAAAAAAAAGATGTGTTCAATTTATTCGTCAGTTATTGTTTTTACTATATCCATTTTATTTTGCGGTACACTATATTTTATTTTAGAAATACTCTTTTATTTAGGTCAATTCATTTCAGATATAGCAAAAGAAACATTTTTTGCTGAATTACTTACCTATATAATAATAGTTTTTATCCTAACAATCGTATCCTTTCCTGCAGCAAAGAAATATGCAAAAGCATTCTATAAATTGCGCTCATGCTTATTAAAAAAATCATATACAAAATTTATTTCAAAATTAGATTATCGAATCTTAAAGGACGAAGATTTTTAAAACAACTTACCTTGTGGAATAGAACCAAATACAGTCTTTAATTATTAACTGACATCAAACCATAACTTTTCCCTATTCCCTATGTTCCCACAGGTATAGGTTGGCTTCAGGCTCCGCAAGTTCGGAGCCTTTTATTTTCCACTCATCATCAGTGCCTGTGCGGTAGCTGACGACAACCCGATAGCGATTGTCGGTCTTTAACACCTCCACCGGAACCGTCCAAAAGTTTTCGGTACCTACGACCATTTCAAGCTCGTAATAATCGCGCGAATCCACGCCATAAATCTTAATGGCCTTGACCATATCCTTGGGGTTACGCACCTGCACAATGCTCCAGAATTCGCTTGCGCCTTCCTTGACCCAGAGCGACGTAGAATCTCCCCACACGCCCTCGACACCTTCGCAGCTCACAAATTCCCATTCGCCGTAATAGCGGCCCACATTTATTCCCATGATATCCGAAGCGGGGGCACCGCCAAGGTCCACGCCACAATCCGCGTCGGGACAGCGGTCGGTAATACGCACCGTCACCTTTTTCCAGCCGTCAGGAGTCTTCGCCTTTACACGCACGCAGCCGCCACAGGCCGCACCACCCTGCCACGGGCCCTTATTGTCGCCGGGCGAAACATTCACGTGTATCGCCGCATAATACTGGATATTGGTCTGCCCATAGTTACAGGCGCCACCAAGGCTCGTTTCTTTTGCGGTAACGCTCCCGTAAGTGGTCACAGAACCCTTGCCACCATTTTCGGTAAGCTCCGGGTCTGCCGCCGTATAGCTGTCGCAAGCGGTACACTTACCATCGTCACCGTCCTCTTCTTCCGAAGAACTGCTGACCACAACCTCACTACTAGAGGATGCAAGCGCGCACTGCTCCCCCTCGCAACGACTTGATGAAGATGCAACACTATCAATGCTACTAGAACTCACCCCAGCGCCACATTGAGCACCTTCGCATTGACTCGACGAAGATACCAACGCAACGACAGACGATGACGACGCATAAACTGTTTCTGAAGAATTTTCCAGAACACTCCCCGATGACATCGAAAGCCCCGCCGAACTCACCCCACTATTCGTCAAAGAGGGTGAATCAATCAAATCGGAACGGACTTCCGTCGCATTCGACCCATCGCATGCAACAATTGCAGCGCCCAGCAGCGCGCAGATAAAAAAAACAAGGGCAAGGTTCCTCATACCCTTGAATATATATTATTTGTCGTAAGAAGGCGACCTGATTTATTCTTCTTCGATGCCCATCAGTTTCATCGCGGCTTTCCAGGTTTCCTTGTTCTCGAAGCCGTCTCGCTTGCCGCCGCCGTAGCGGGCATGCGCAAATTCCTCGACCAGGGATTCCCAGCCTTCGAGCTGGCCATCCTTCACCAGATTATCCAAATTGACCGCGGAGGCGGCGGCAAGCCCCAGGCGATATGCAACATATTCCTTGCAGATGCCTTCCAGCTCTAACAGCCACTCACGACTATCCGCAGCATTCACACGCTGTTTCAAGACCATCATCTTTTCGCGTAACGCGTCTTCTGCGGCGTTTTTGGCGGCAGAGGCCTCTCGTACAGCAGCACGGCGTTTCAACCGCCACAGGCCCGCCAAAAGCACGCAGACGGCCACAATCGCCCCCACCGCGAGCGGCAACGGGTTAAAAGGCTCATTTACGCGCACATCTACGCTTTCGCTGCGCAAGTCGAGCGGCCGCCCCACCTGCGTCGGAATTTCGAACCGGAGCGCCGGTATATGCAGATTTCCCGTATCTTGTGCCACAATCTTGTAGGTAAAGGTAATCGAGGCGATTTCCTTGCCGTCTTTCACGGAACGCGAAGATTCCTGAGACATTCCTATCTGCGTAAGCCCCTTTGCGTTTGCAGAGGCCGTAGGCACCACCAAAAGAGCACTCCCCTGCACACTCCAGCTCACCGTCACCGGGAATTCAAACGTATCTCCTACGGTAATCGCAGGTAATCCTCCCTCAGGTCCCGAGGCAACAGAAATGCCCAATTGTTCTGGCGAAGGCAACTCAATTTCTGGCGCAGCGACAACGCTGTCAGTCGCAGCCGAATCAATATCAATGGATTGCGTCGCCCCTACGGGGCTCGCAATGACGTTTCCATCATTATTCAAAGAATCGTTATCCATACGCGAGTAATATACAAAATAACAACCACTCCAAAAATAAAAACCTCGGACTTTAAGTCCGAGGCTTCAAATGTTTTCAAGGCTCACTCGCCCCGAGCTTTATTCCTGCGGCATAAACGAAACCCTAGACGTTAAGTCTAGGGCTGAGTATGCCGGCAAGGGGGCGCTGGCTTACGCCAGTGCAATCTCGTTTTCGCCCCCGAGCTCTATTAATACGGTCTTACGAACTTTCCGTTCAGCAAGGCGCTATACATAGAAAGCAAGATGTCGGTAAAGTAGCTGGTATTGCTGTTTGTCAGCTGGGTCGCATTGACGATATTCGTACAGGCATTCAGCCAATCAGCATTGGTGCCAATACCTGTCGCACACCAGGCGGCCAGCCAGTGCGGCGGCACGACAGCAGTGGCATTACCCGAGATATCGGCCTTGGTCGGATCCCAAGAATAGTTTATAGCCAAGGCATCGGAAGCCGGATTACCCGCAGACTTCGTCACGATGAAAGCATTCAGCTTCTGCAAAATTGCAAGTGCTCGCGGTTCATTATACCAGTAGTAATCCCAAGCAAGGCGCCACGGCACGCGGACCGATTCCTTGTTGAACGTATAGTAGGTCTTGTCGGCAGAACCATTGTTCGGGATACCGGCTACGCCCGCTTCGGTACTCCAGTCCGGGAACACGCCCGTACCGTTTTCCTGAATCTTGGCCATGTAGGTATACATGGCTTCAAGCACGCCAGCCCAGTTATGAGTCGGGTCAACTTCGGCAAACAGGCGGAGAGCCACCGGAGAGAAATAGCTCGGGTTGTAAATGGGTTCTTTTCCGTTGCCACCAGTCCACACGTCCATATCGCCCGAATACACCAGCAAGCTGTTCTTGTTGATTTCGAGATCCCATATGGCAGCGATAATCGTCAAGGCATCTTGCAGATATACATCCAAGCCCGTCTTCTTGTACATCAAGACAAGGGCCGTCGCGATATCAAGATCGGCGTCGGTAGCGCTAGAAAGGTCGACTCGCTTGTAGTGGAAATTATACGTAATCCACGGAGTCAGCTTCGCTTCGTTATAGAAACGATACGCCCTAGAATAGTTCCAAAGACGGAGAAAGGTATCATTGTCTTCGTTAAAGTAGGTGAGCAACATTCCATAGCCAATACCTTCGGAAACTGTGCAACCACGGAACTTCATTGTCGGCTCAGCCGATTCCTTATTTACGCACACATCCTTGTAATAGCCAGAACTCTGCGCAGACCATATCACGCGGCCAGCCGGCTGGAAGAGGGCGGTAAAGACATCACCAAAATCCTCGGCAAGGTTGTTGTAATAAACAGATTCATCTTCAAGAGTTACAAAATGGGCCGATTTCCAGACAGCATAATCTACCGTCGCATAATTAGCATCGGCATTGGCGGCCAAGGCAACCGTCGGAGTCCAGGTACCCGTACTAGGATTAGAGCCCGGATTCGGGTTTGTATTGGGATCCGGATTTGTATTAGGGTCCGGGTTCGTATTGGGATCCGGATTCAAATTAGGGTCCGGCACTAGGGTCGGATCGGGAACAACAGCACTGGCAGCATTGTTATCGGACGAAGAATCGTCACCGCAAGCAACCAGGCCAAACATAGCACTTATCGCCAAAGGCGCAATTACAGGAGCTAATAGTTTTTTGATCTGCATAATAGCCTCTTTTACAGTTTTACCGTAAATATATATTTTATCCACCCAATACGGAAAATAGGACTAAAAAAATAATCTTTAGTATGGTCTATATCACAACCCCATCTAACAGAAAAGGCCGTGCAATGCACGACCTTTTCTTAAGATTTTACCGAAGTAAGATTACTTCAGCATGATCTGCTGAGAGAGACCCATAGCGCGAACCATGTAGACACCAGCCTGGAGCTTGGAGAGATCCATGGTCTTCACAGAGGAAGCTGCCATCACAATCTGGCCCTGGAGGTTCACGATTTCAGCCTTGGCAACAGTCTTGCCGAAGGAGAGAGCGCGACCAGAAAGCTGAGCCTTCAGAGAGGACTTCATAGCCTTGGCACCGATAGCGCTACCGTCAGCAGTACAACCTCCCTGGTAGTCACCCACAGAGATGATGTTAAAGTTACCGGTGGTACCAGTCTTGGCCTGAATCTTGAACTTCACAGAAGCGAGGGACTTCACAGCTGCGGTGATTTCAATCTTCTGGTCAGCCTTGGCCCAGCTCGGCTGAGCAAACTTGCTGAACGGAACGTCAACGACGTTACCAGAGGTAGCCTTCTTGGCGTCAACGGACGGGTTGGCATAGCCAATGGAAGCATCCATAGCGTCACCGAGACCGAGTTCGATAGAAGCAGCTGCGGAAGAAACGTAGCCGAGGCAGATACCGCTCATGGTAGAAGCGTCAACCGGGATTGCCTTACCATTGGCATCGGCACCACCGACATTGAAGCCAACGCCAATGAACGGATCGTAGTCCAAGGTACCCTTGTCAAGAGTGAAGTGACCGCAAACGCCACCGCATTCGGCAACGACCGGTTCCAGGGAGTTGTCGTCCCATTCGTTACCGGCAGTAACGTCCCATTCAACAACAGAAGCGCCACCATCGGCCTTGTCATTGTAGGAGTACCAGTAACCGTAGTTATCCATTTCTTCTGCATCGAAACCAGTTTCGACACGTTCTACGCCATCAGCACCGAACCAAGTTTCGAAGCCGAAAGAAAGCGAAGCAGCGGCCAAGAAGGCAGCAACGGTAAGAATTTTCTTGTTCATAATTCTCTCTCTTTTTTAAAGTTATGCCCTTTTGGGGCGGGTTTGGGCATTAATATATCTTTTTTTTCCTAAATCCGTCAATTATTTTTTTCTGTTTTTCAGAAAAAACAAGGACTTTATGTACACAAACCGCTAAATTTTCCTAAAAACGCAACAAAGATAACAAAAATTTACCACTAGCATTTTTCACGCAACACAGCAAATGTAAGCGGCATCACATACAATATCTTCTGGGGCTTTCCGTATTCACAAGTAAACATTATTTTTATAGACAATTGTCGCATTTTTTTTAATATTAACCTATTTTTCAAACAGATGGGATTTTTGAATTGGGTAAATATAAGGGAAGTACTATGAAGATTAAAAAGATTATACCCTGCCTGCTCGCCTTAGCGGCGCTGCCGGCATTCGCGGCGGCCTCCAACGCTACCCCAAAGCGCATTGGCCCGGTCAGCTATTACGGCGCGCTCCACACAAGTGGCGGCAAAATCATCGGAGAAAAGGTCCCTAACGAAGAGGCCGTCATCCGCGGCATGAGCCTTTTCTGGTCCGACGCCACCGGCATGCCGTACTACAACAAGAACGTCATCAGCTGGGCTGCCGAAAACCTGCCCATCGACGTTTTCCGCTTTGCCATGGGTATCGAATATTACGATAGCGATGGCGGTACCAAAAACAAACTTGATTCCTCTTACGCCTACATGTACACCCAAGATGGTTATAAGGGCATTGTAGACCAGATGGTTGAAGCCGCTATCGAAAATGACCTTTACATCATTATCGACTGGCACAGCCACCGTGCTCATACCAGTGGAGAAACAAACCTCGCAAAATCCTTCTTCAAGGAAATGGCCGCCAAGTACGCAAACGTTCCCAACGTCATCTATGAAATCTATAACGAACCTGTTGACGGAAGTGGTGGCAACTGGAGCGCCATCACAAGTTACGCCAACACAGTCATCCCTGAAATCCGCGCAAGCACCGAAAACCTGGTTCTGGTCGGTACGCCGAGTTGGTCCCAGATGACAAGCTACGGCGGCCTAAAACAAACAAATGTGGGCTATGTCCTCCACTTCTACGCAGGTACCCATGGCGTAGGCACCTATGGTGGCCGCGCCACACAGGCAAAGAGCAGTGGCAACGCCGTGTTCATTACCGAATGGGGTACCACCAACGCCGACGGTGCTGGCAGCCCGAGCAGTGGCAGCACCAAGGAATGGATGGACTTCATGGACAACAATAACATCAGTAACTGCAACTGGAGCCTGCGCGCTGTCGGTAGTAAATACGCCGTCAACAACAAGCAAGAAACTTCAGCCCTGTTCAATGGGGGCAGTGACGGAGACTTCAACACCATCGGTAAGCTGAATGGCGCAAGCCTTAGCGCTTCTGGCAACCTAGTCCAGCCCTACCTCCAGAAACACGCCCGCGACTGGGCAGCCATGTTTGCAAAGACCCTGAAAACCGGGTCCTGCGCCTTTAATGCCACAACGGTTAACGAAAACGCCGGCAGTGTCGCAACCGTTCTAAAGGCCGGCTGCACCTACGCCTCTAGCAACGAAAATATCGTAACCTCTGCTGGTGACGTTAAAAAACCCGGATATGTCATCATGACCGCCAATGACGGATCTCAGTCTCTCGTGGTCGTCAAGCAGATTGCCAAGCAAACCATTGCCGGATTTATGGACCTTAAGTGCTACCCCAACGGAGACTGCACCAACAACAGGGCCTCTAAATACTCTGGCGGTACCAACATGGAATGGGTTGTCTCTAACTCAACTACCACCGACGAGGGCGCCAAGTTCACCTTAACATCACTCGATCCGAGTATCGTTAGCATCAAGACTGCCACCTGTAGCGGTGATGGCTGTGCAACGTCACAAAAGGGCAAGCAAGTGGTCATGTACGAATTCAAGGGCTACGGCACCGCAAAGATTGTCGCTTCGGCCCCGGCCGCCGGCGGATTCCCTGCCCTGCAAGACACGGTCGAAGTCACCTATGCAAAATCGGCCGACAGAATCAACAGTAAGTTCGGCAAGGGCATGGATAAAAACGGCAACCTGACAATCGCTCTCGGAGCTACCCTTGCGGGATTCTTCCCCGAAAAGACGGTTGACGGCAAGACGCCCATTACTTACACCTTCTATGGAAAGTCAACGACTCCGTACTTGACCAACAGCGGAACCAACCTGGTTGCCGGCAACCAGAACGCTATCGTCGAAATCACAGCCCATGCTGATGAATCCGCTAACTATGGCGAAGTCACCCGCAAGGTTACGGTCATTATTGGCGACGCGTCTCAAGCGGTAAACCTTGACGAATGGATGGCTGCTCAGCAGCAACAATCCATTGTCAAGACCAACCCGAAGCTCCCGCTGCGCGCCAATATCGACAACAACATGCTTTCCATCAACAGCAACGAAAGCGGCGATATCCACGTAGACGTGTTCTCGATTACGGGCCAGAGCGTCATTAGCAAGACGTTGAACAGCAGAAATGCAACCATGCAGCTAGACATGGTTGCAAACGGCGCCTACCTGATTACCATCAAGCAGGGTGCAAAGCAGCTCAATGTCAAGTGGAATAAAAAGTAATCTACTTCCCTAAACAGATGATTCAGGCTAAAAGGTTTATCCTTTTAGCCTTTTTTATTGTGTGGGCATCGAGGAATGGCGATGCAGAGTCATACGCTCTTGCACCATAACGACCGTTTAACAATACGCTTCAAGGAATGGCGATGCCGTGACAAGCGCGGCATGACATCACAAAAACGTTAACAGCAGTCAATAGATATGACAGCGCATGCACGGTATGGCTCTCCAAGAGAAACGATGCAGCCAATCAACGCAGCATAACCCACAAGAATCAAGTATAACGAAAAAATCCCGGCTGAGCCGGGATTTTAAAAGCATTATATAGCAAACTTGCGAATGCTACAAGCTTACTTTTTCTTGGGCTTGTAGTTGACTTCGGGACGGAGCTGCAAGCCGATGGTCACCAAGAGAGACACAATCGGTTCGTGGTGATCCTGCGAAAGGTCATAAACCGCAACGCCACCCATGCCTTCGCTCTTGACCTGTTCAGCAACAGCCTTGACAGAAGGAATACCCATGAACACGATGGTTTCGGCGTCACTCACAGCAACTTCGGACTTAGAAGATTCATCGAAGGTCACCGTGTATTCCGGAGAATCAAACTTGCCCATGAGTTCGGCGTAGGTCAAGTAACCTTCGTTACCGCTACCCGTACCCTGGTGAGAAGTTCCCAGGCCCTTGGCACCAGTAAAGGACTTTCCGTAGAGGAAAATCACCGGGACCAGCAAGTCGCTGTTCACGCCAGCTTCTTTCACCTTGCCCAAAGCTTCATCCACAGAAGTTGCGCTCTGGTTGGGCACCACTTCGGAATTTTCTTCGGTCATCTGGTCGGCCATGAACACGTCCACATAGGCCAAGCGGTTAAGAGCTTCGGCATTGTAGGCTTCCATACCAGCAGCAGGGTAAACCACAGCGGTCACCGGGCCAGAAACACCGTCTACCAAAGCGTTAATCATCTTGGCATAGTCTTCGGCATCTTCAGCCGTCAGGTTCTGCCAGTCCAGTTCTACACCGTCGCCACCGTTTTCGGAGAGCCAGCTGCTCACATTAGAGACAAATGTCGGCAACAGTTCTTCGGAAGAGGCGATAGCCTTAAGATTACCTTCATTTTCCATGCCACCCACAGAAACAATCAACTTTACGTTGTTGTCCTTGGACATCTGCACGAGCGTCTTGAAGTTTTCGGCATCATTTTCGTCTGCAAAAGCGAGCGAGCCATCTTCACCGGCAGCAAGGCCCACATAGTGAATGTCCGTCACAGTATTGTAGCGGATATCCTTGGGGTAAAACTGAGAATATTGACTCCAATAGGGGTAAAAACCTACCACCTTATCGGCGGCAGCCTGGGCCACCACAGCAGCCCCAAGAGCAAAAGTCAAAAGAATCGGTTTAATATTCATAAAATCACCTCTTCCTAATTAAGTTCACGGGCTTGGCCGTTTTCGTCGCAATAGAGCTTGGATACAGGGTACTCGGCAGTAGGCTTTTCTTCTGGAAGGCCCGTTTGGGGATTAACAACTTCCTCATAAAGGTAGCGGCCCAGATTGTCTTCGGGCTTGCAACGCCTATAGGCCCAGCCATGATCCCTTCCGAACATAGAATACTGGTAGCTAATCGCAAAGTAATCGATTTCGATAGCCTTCAGCTTAGCCAGGTCATCCCTAGAATCGATAAAGTTGAAGCTCTTGGCCGCCTTGAGCTGGTTGGGTTCAATAAAGCCCGGCTGCGTCACCGGCTTAACGCCTACAGAGTCCTGATGCTCGCGAGTCATCAAAACCGGGTTTTTACCACCAGGCTTGGTATTAATCTCATAATCCGTGCTATCGTAGGTCGTAGGATTACCCTTGCAAGTGTATTGATAAGCAATGCACTTTTTACCGGTCTTGGCATCCGTTTCGGAACAAGTACTGTCACGATCAGCATAGCCAACGACCGAGGCGATGGTTACGCCATCCTCGGCATATGTAATAGACCCTTGAGCGGCCTTGGGGCACAAGAATGTTTTCACAAACTGGGCTTCGGCATCGGCCTTGGACTTCACACCCACGGCAAGCGTATCAATCCTCTTTTCGGTAATAACCGAATCGACGGTCGTCGGCAAAAGGCTAGATTCCCACGCCAAGCTATCGGATTCACGATTATAGCCGGCATAGTCCCTGGCAATCGCGCGAATCTGCGCTTCGTTCGTAATGAAGCTGAGAGAGTCAGCTATTACAGAATCCTTGAATGCAGCGGCATAAGCTTCACCGGCAGCTTCAGCAGCCTTGCGAACCTTATCGTTATAGTTGGTCACATACTCCTTGACCTGAATACGGAGCAGTTCAGGGTGGAGTGCGATGTATTCATTCACATCAAAATCGACCGGGACATTCCCTGTCAGGGCTTCGGCCTCTTCCACTTCCATGGAAGAACAACCCATAAGAGCCGTGGCAACCGCAAACGAGAGTAATAATTTAAAGTTTTTCATTGCAACACCTCTTAGAAGTTAACCATCACATCGGCAGCGATAATGCTCTTGTCGATGGAAAGAGATTTGTTCACGTTAACGCTTTGAGTTTGATCCTCAAACATGGGCAAACCTTCTGCATCAAGCGCCTGGGTTCCAGTAGTAAGATCCAAGACAGGAACCTTGTTCGTCACCGTTTCAGATGCAGTATAAGAGAGCTTGTCCGTCAATAGGCCATACTGAACAGAAAGGTAAGAATTCGGAGCAATCTTTACCCTGGGGCCAACCAAGAGCAAGGATTCTTCAGCCTTTCTAATGGCAAAGAGATTTTCGTTACCGAACTCACGGGTTGCCATCTGGTAACCAGCCAAGAAGGAAAGCGGACCAATCACGTCGACATTGAGGCCGGCCATGATGCGGTCATTTTTGCGCTTGTAGCTCTGGTCTTCTTCGCTATGGTCGTAGGAGCCCTGAATCTTGATCTTGCGGTCAAGACCGGCAATACGGCCCACATCCACGCCAAGCCCTGCAGCATAGCGGGTAATCTTGTCTTCTTTATCGACAGGGAGTCCATTGGCGTCGACTTCGCCCGTTGTAGAGGCTCCGGCCGTAATCATGGAGAACAACACGTTAAGTTCAACAGCGTCTTTCCAAGAAAGGTCGAGATTTGCAGTGATTCCCTTGCGATCAGGCGTTGCAATACCCATGGGGAGGCCCATATCGCTAGAAGGATCAATCAAGAACAGCACCGGCTGACCATCCTTGCCAACCAGTTCACGCTTCTTAAGGACATCGGCGTTGTAACCGTTGCGGTAGAAGTGGGCGTTCTTGTAGTTGTTGTACAAACGGCTATACATGTAGCCCGATTCGTCATCATACGTAAGAACGTTCTTGGAACCTGCAGATCCGGAGGTCATCAAGTTACCGGCATAAAGCGGATTGGAATTGTACACCGAGAAGTACATGTTTTCAAGGCTGGCCATGCCGAACTGGTCAATCAGGGCGCCAGAACCATCCTTGTAAAGGGCATTCTCGTTCAGCACCGTGGAACCACCGCGGTACACCGGACTCGAAGCCATTTCGCTCCAGAACTTCTTGTCGTTCTGCAGGTACATCACCTTAAGCGTACCTTCGATATCGGCCACATTGATCTTTGCAAACGGTTCTACGTAGAAGGCCACGCCGCTTTCATCAGCCAGGTCCTCAGAATTTTCCTGATACTTAGACTTTTCAATTACACTAATGTAAACAAACGTGGTATCCCCATCGCGATGTTTAACACCCGTCGGGTCAACCTTGTTGTAGTATTCTTCGAATAAATTATAGGATTTCTCGTTCACATTCTGCAGATAGTCGCGAGAAAGGGTCCACTTGCTCATCGCAAATTCGCCATTCAAACCGAATCCGAACGCAGAATTTTTGAGAAGGTCCTTGGAGTCAAAGCCAAACTCGCCAGAGAACACGGAATTGTCTTCGAAGTAAACCGTGTCAGCCCCATCAAGGAGACGGGATTGACGGCTCTTGGTCCTGTCAAACACATCGGTGTAGTTTACGCCAAGGTGGGCACCAAAGGCGTCAGCACCAAGTCGCAGGCCATAGAAATAGCGATCCGAGTAATCGAAGTCAAAGAACACCTGGTCGGTCTTCTTGGCAGCATTACGCATACGAGCACCAGTCACCTGGGCGTGGATATCGCTAAGGGGACCTACGTTTCCGCTATGGAAATCCGCATTAAGACCCTGCATCAAACGACGGCTTGTGGTATCCAAATTACGGAGAGCCAAGGCCTCGACACGCTTCTGTGCAAAAATCTCTGGTTCCTGGAGGAGTTCCTGCTGCGGAGTGTAAAGCGTATAGGGAGTATAACCTACGCGCATATAACCCAAGTTAAAGTCCAGATGCTTGTTCAGGATAGAACCATCATAGCTGAACCAGTGGCCAATCACGGGATTATTGTTCTCGTCAAAGGCGCTCTGCCAATCCTTATGCAGGCGGAGCTGGACGGTCACCTGGGTTTCGGAACTCGGACGAGCCGTAAGTACCAAGTTAGCGTCGGTATAGCCCTGGTTTTCTTGAGTCGGAGAATTGTCGCTAAAGTCATCCGACTTGGCCATAGAAGTAAGGCCACCGGCCTTCAAGGTTCCGTTAAGCTTAAGGCCAAGAACGGCTGCGTTCAAGGAATCAAGCTTCTGGAGCAAAGAAGTCTGCTGCTGTTCTACGCTTTCGCCTTCAGCAAAGGCAGACGCTGCAGCGAACAAAATGGCAGAGGTAAGAGAAATTTTCTTGTTAGACATCATATTCATACCCTCCCATTAAAATTCCACATTAAGGGAAGCTTCAAGGACCATCTGGGAGAACTTATGCTTGTAAGTACCCGTTTCGTCCTTAGTCACATCGTAGTAATCAGGCAAGTTCACAACACCATTGGAAGAACCCGCAGCCACCAAATCCGAGGTATCGTACTCGTTTTCGACATTGATCATGCCGTAATTGATGGCAAGCCATGCATTCGAAGCGATGTTGTAATCAAGACCGACCATCCACTGCATCTGCTTGCCCTTCATCAGAGGAGCGTCAGCCATATAGGGATTGTAGTCGTTCTTGAATTCGGTCGTAATCATCTGCAAACCGGCATTGAAACCAAGACGCGGCAAGTACTGCACATACAGGCCGGCATTGATAAAGTCGGACTTGAGTTCGCTCGTTACATTGGCCAATTCGGGGTCAACCACATTGTCGACATCCATCTTGCGTTCGGAATGCTTATAGGAGCCCGAAAGTTCGAGCGGCTTGCTAAATCCGAGAGCCTTGAAGATATCGACCTTGGCTCCACCACCGAATTCGGTATAAGAGGCGGCCTTGAACGAAACCGTAAGGGAATCTACATTACCGAAAGCATCCTTGGGATAATGAGTGACGAAAGTCAGGCCCTTGACCTGGTTGAACATGCTGAAAAGGCCCTGTACTTCAAGGAAATCCTTGACGTTTGCAATCAGGTTTACACGGGCACCCATACGGTTAGACGTTGCAAGCCCATTCGGCAGGGTCATCTGCAAGGCAGGATCCTGCAAGGTTTCAAGCAAGGCCAGCTGGTTGCGGGTAAACACGTTGGTCGTATAGGAATTCTTGTTGTAATTTGCAATGTCATAGCTGCTGACAGAGCTGTTCTTGAAGGCATCGTCGTTTGTTCCGAGCGGCTTCAAAGGGTCCGTCGCACTAGCATGACCACCCAGGGCAACCGGGCTAAACTTAGGCGAGAAATTATAGAGGGCGTCAAACGAGGAGTAAAGCGGAGAATTCACACCATACTTGACCGTCAAACCGTCCTTATCAGAATTCAAGATACGCTGGGCAAAGAACCTCGGAGACTGGGCCAGGTTGTTAAACCAGTTGCTGTCGTTCATCACGAAATCCACGACAATGCGTGCACCCCATGCATCAGTCTTGTAACCCAAATTGGCATTGGCCAAAACAGCGATACCAGTCAACTTTTCGTTCTGGAATCCGCTAGGAGCAAGGTAGTGTTCACCGTCTTCATTTTCGGCAAGCACCGGCACCTGCACGGCATTGCCTTCGGCATCAAGAAGCGGATCACCATTTTCATCTTCGGCATCTTCGAGCTTAATGCTGCCATCGTCTTCCAGTTCAAACACCACTGCGGAATCAGCCCTGTAAACCTTGTCGTTAGACATGGCGACTTCACCCATCACGTCAAGGACCAGGTTCTTGTTGCCCGTCAAGGCGGCAACATCGGCACCGACGCGACCGCTCACGATAAACGTTTCTTGCGGATTGAGTTCGTAGGGATTAATGTCAACAAGCTCATAGTCCTTATTCAAGTCATTACCCGGATGACGGTAAGCGTAGGTGTAGCTTTTCTCGTTATCGAAAATGTACATCGGCGTCACGCCCACGTACAGGGAACGCTTGAGCGGCAAGATTTCGAAGTTGCCCGCCGCAAGGAACTTGTCCATGTTGGCAGACTGGGAGGCACCCCAGACTTCGTCGCTCGGGAGGATATTGCCTTCGGCACCGGTAAGGTCGAGAACGGCCGTACGGTTGATGCGGGCAAAGAGGGCTTCGGCGCGGATTTCACCAACAGATTCGTTCAAGTTGGTACGGAACTGGAGGTTGACACCCTGCAGGTTGCGCTGGTTACCTTCGATAAACTGTTCGTGCTCGGCCATGTAACGCTTGCGGGCAAAAATCTGCGGTTCGTACATGATGTCGAGACCCGGCAGGAACAAGGTCAGCGGAGAGTAAGCCTGACGGAAGTCGCCCACCACCCAATAGAAGGAGTTGCCCAGGTTGCCCTCGGCGTTGAGCCAGGCAATCGAGATGGACTTGGCGGCAGAAGCAAAGTATTCTTGCATGCCGGCTTCGAGGCGGAGGGTCGCGTTGGCACGGACATTTTCCCAGGGGCGGAATCCGAAATTCAAATCCGCCGTAACGAATTCATCCTTTTCGACATTCGGCATATGGTTGAGGCCTGTCGGATCATTGTCGGTATCCAGCCTAGATGTCTGAGCAACAGCCCTGATGCTACCGGTGATTTCGACACCGCGCTTGGCGTTGATAGAATCCACCTTGCTCTCAAGCAGTTCCTGATTTTCCGCAACCGAGGCAGCAGACGCGGCGACGGACGCGGCAAGGATAGCGGCGAAAGTCTTTTTCATATTCATAATCTTTTTCATGTTCGACACCCCCTATTAGAACCAAGCCTTGGCTTCGGCAGAAATGTAATGGGAATGCCAGTCATTCTCAGAAATAACTTCATCGGAATGAGTCATCCACTTGTAGCGCACATGTAAACCGGCGCGGTCAGCAAAGTCCCAGTCAAAGCCGAGACCGATAGCAGTTTCCAGGTAGTTGATAGGCGCCTTCTTGTAGTAGAATTCGTTCACCTGTTCCTTGAAGGTAGAGCCCTTAAGGTGGGGGAGAGTGCTGTAAGCGACAGAAGTGTAAGCATGTTCAGAGCGGAAGGTTTCGAGACCGAGGATACCCACCATGTGGAAGGTCGGGGTCACGGCGACAGACGGTTCAAACTGACCATAGAAGCTCCACAGCAACATGTCCTTCTGGGATTCGCTGTAAGCAATCGGAGCGATTGTCGTAGAAAGACCAGAAATAGCTGCATAACCAGTCATCATGATGGTGCGGTCCGTACCGAACCAGCCACCGATATCGTAACCACCCATAAAGGAGAGGTAAGAAGACCACTTGGTGTGCGACGGGACTTCACCCGTCTGCTCGGCCTTATAGACCTGAGAGGCGTCATCAAAGGCGACGAAGGATTCCCAGAGTTCCCAGGTTCCACCGTAAAGGCCGCCCTGCTGGCGATACTGCTTGACACCCTTTTCGGAGTTGCTGTAGATACCCGTACGGGCGATGTAGGCAGCACCATCGGCATTACCAGAGTCCGCAATAAAGAGCGGCTTATGCTTGGTCCAGGAATTGGAGGATTCCCACATGTTGCGGCCGTTCAAGCGATAATTGAAGAAAATCACGTCCTGACCTTCTTCGACCTGGCGGTGCAAGCCGTACTGGAAGTCAAAGTAGCCACGGTTAAAGGTCGGTTCCAACTTAAAGTTAAGACCGGCCATGTTCGGCGTATAGCGCATCGAACCACCGTTCAGGTAGGCTTCGTCCTTGCGCCAGCTGTTAAAGCGGGACGGGTTGCTCAAAGAATACGGAGAGTAGAAATCCTTGGGGAGATAAATGGCTTCGACCGTCATGGGCCAGCCTTCGATATACTTGGACTGAGCCTTGACATAGACACCCACCTGCGGGGTATTCATGCTGGACTTGTAGTAATCCGCCAAGAAACCGTTGTTGGTATTTTCGCCATCCTTATAATCGACAGCGTCGGTCGTACGGAGGAACTTGACCGAGTCCGTCATGCTAACGCCCACATCGGCCATCAAGTAGAGCTTGGGAGTCACGTTACCCTTGATGTCCATAGATACGACATGGTTGTTGAGGATCGGCGGACACGGGACCTGCACCGTCGGGTCGGTTTCGCTGGGGCAGGTATTCGTGAAGTACTTCATCTGCTGCAGGTATTCGGGCTGATAAACGATGTCGTTATCGAATATGACACCCATGTAGTTGACGCCCAAAGTCAGGTTGTCAGCAATCTTTTCCTTGGCGATACGTCCATGATAAATGGAACCGCTAAAATCGTAGCCACCGGACATTTCGAGTTCGCCCGGCTGACCACCGTACATGCGCAGACCATCACGAGCACCGATATCGGCATCGGCCGGCTGCGACACGAGGAACTGGGCCTTCATGTTGAAAGGCAACTGGTAGAAGTTTGCGAACACGCCACCGAAGGAACGGTTGGTCCAGAATGCACGGCCACCTTCCTTCACCGGCTTAAAGACCTTTTCTTTATAGTAGGTAGAAACAGTCTTCTCGTCTTCGAACAGTTCATACTGCCAGGCAAAGCGCGGGTTGGTTTCGCGTTCCCACATGGTGAGCGGAGAAGCGTTTGCCCAGATAACGCCGCCGGCCGTCACATAGGCGCCAAAGACGCCCGCGCGGATATCCACGCCGAAGTTCATTTCTTCGTTGATGGTAGCGGAATAATAGTCCGTGGAGTGGTCGTACATCACGCGTTCATCGTGGGTCGGAACCTGCGTCGGCTGCTTGCCCAGGGCGTTAGAGTACGTACCGGACAAGTCAAACGGGAAACTCATGTTGGTCCACAGCGTCATGTACGAGTTGGGCATGGCCACAATGTTCATGTTCAACACGGCATCGACAGCAGTGCGGGACAAGTCATTCTGCGCCCAGGGGCTCGGTTCAGAATAGTGGAAATTCTTTACACGGAATGCCAAGTAACCCGAGACCGCCAGTGGCAGATCGTCCTTACCCATAAGCGTCGATTCCATGTTATTGGAAAGCGTATCCAGGCTGGCATTGATAGAATCTATCTGCAGCTGAGGCGTAAGAGCCCAGGATGCGCCAAAAGTAGAGGCAACAAGTAACGAAGCGATAGTTTTACGCATAAAATCCTCTTAAATCTCGTTGCGGAACGGGTAGTTGGACGGGCCTTCGTACGGCTTGCCGTGCTTCTTGATGACGATATCGTCTATCCAGACCTTAAAGGACTCGTTCTCGTCTTTACGAACTTCGAGACGGAAACCCTTGAAGTTGCTCCAGCTAAAGGGCAGCATGACTTCGCGAGTATTCTTGGCATCCCAGTACACACCGGTCGTACCAAAAAGTTTTAACGGAATGCTGAAGTGTTTCCATTCGGTAGTGATTTCGCCAAGGCTCTTGGAACGGAGCTTGACCTGCAGGGATTCACCACCGCTCTTAACACCGTCATCCACGAGCACGAACAGGGCGTTTTCGCCACCCTGGGCACCCTTAATCCAGAATTCAAGGACACCTTCCTCAAAATACGGGGTCAGGTCAACGGAACCCGCAATACAAATGGCCACACCGGAATAGTCACTAGCAATAAGTTCAATTTCCATAGAAAGAGCGCCTTCCATGGCATACTTGTCCGTAAGTACCGGTTCGGGGTTTTCACGGGGGTACTGGTAGGTATAGCCACCGCCACGTGGAATAGCTTCGCGCATCACGACAGACACGACGTCCTTGTCGGGCCTAAACGGCTTGGCTTGTTTAGTGACAAAACGGTACTGGTCGCGGTCGCGGTAGTCGCTAAAACCGTAGCCAGCAAAAGAAAAAGACGCTAAAAGGAGTACGCCCAAGGCGCACACCCAGCCTGCTTTATGCGGATTTGCTTTCATAATATCTAAAAATCTCCAGATACGGACGGCTACAATATAACTTGTTTTTCGAGGGTTCGTAGACCCCCGTTGGTAAAAAGAAGTAAGTACTGGGACATTTTTTCCCTAAAATCGTTGTTTTTGTTATTTTTTCGCGTTTTCTCAAGTAAACATATTTTTTTGTAGCGGCATACCCCCAAGCGCAAAAAAACGTAATTTTGTATTGAGTAATACCTTAACTTTATCGAGAGCCGAATATGTTTCGTTTACGGACCCTTACCACTCTTACCGCGGCACTAGGCATCGCCCTTAGCGCCTGCTCTAGCGATGGCAATTCTCACCCTGCTGCCCCCGTCAGCAAGAAAGAAGAACAACAAGACACCACCGCTGTAGCGCGCACCGTAATCCCGGTCGACTACTCCATGGGCCGTGCCATGAACAAGAGGCTCGGCAAGGGCATCAACCTGGGGAACTCCTGGGATTCCCCCGGGCGAAATGATGAAGATGTCTGGCACAATCCCATCTATACCACCGACTTTCCATTTATCAAGAATGCCGGCTTTAACTCCGTTCGAATCCCGGTACGTTGGCAAAGCTACTCCGACTACGAAACGCACACCGTCGACCAGGAGCGACTCGAAGGTGTGAAAGAACATGTCAAGTTGGCATTGGAACAAGGGCTTGCCGTTATCGTGAACTTTCACCATTACGTTCAACTAAACGATGCCGGCAGCAATTACGCCTCCGACCCGGCCGCTTATGAAGCTGAGAAGGTCCACTTCTTGGCTATGTGGGCGCAGGTCGCAAGCGAATTTAACGCCCCCGAATTTCCGGACTCCATGGTCGTTCTCGAAATCCTGAACGAGCCCACTATTCCGAACGCCGAACTGGTAGACCAGCTGATGAACGACGCTTACCAAGTCATACGTGCCGCAGCACCAGGTAAAACCATCATGTTCGAGTCTTACCATGCCGCCAAATTTGCGGACCTCAACATATTGCACCTCCCTGCAGACGGCAACATCATCTATTCGGGCCACTATTACGAGCCCTACAACTACAGCCACCAAGGACACAGCTACGCCTGTAACGGAGACGCAGCCTACGCAAATACCGCAGCCAGCGACCTGCTCAATTATGCAAGGCAAGCAAAAGCCCTTTACCCTGATATAAATGGCAAGGACGCAATACCTTTAAACATGGGTGAATTCGGTATTTCGGGCGGAACAGAATATGCCAACAGAAATAATTGCAAATCGGATAACGACCCCCTCCCCTCCGCAAAGATGAAGGCCTACTGGGCCAAGGCAACCATCCTTGCCGCCGAAGAAAATGGCATGTCCTGGAACTACTGGGGATTTGTTGGCGTGGGCGGATTCGAAGCAGCCTATCGAGACCTTTCTAAAAAGGTATACTGGTACGAAGGATTCCCTGCAGCATTCGGATTTTAATTAGGCATTCTACGGGCGCACCAAAGTGCCGCCCCAATGTTCATCGAAAAAGGCTTGGAACAAGGATTCCGGGCCTTTTTTAAGTTCTTCGATAACTTCGGCGACAGGGCGGCCGCTGCGGTACAGTTCACGGTAGGCACGCGAAAGCGCCTCAACACGCTCTTCGGGGAATTCTTCGGGATGCAGGCGCAAGGCATGCAAATTGAGAGCTCCATAGCGAATCGGATTGCCCGACGCCTTGGCACAGGGGGGAACATCACGATCCACCTTGTGAGTGCCCCCTACAAAAGCGTAGGCACCCACCTGATTGCGCTGCTGTATAGCGGTAACGCCACCAATGGTCGCATACTCGCCAATACGCACATGCCCGCCCAGCTGGCAGGAATTCGCAATAACGACACCCGTTCTGATATCGCAATCATGAGCAATATGCGAATAGGCCATCACCAATACTTTATCTGCAACACGAGTGCAGCCACCCCCCTGGACCGTACCACGATTAAGCGTACAGTATTCGCGAATGGTACAGCCCTCGCCTATTTCAAGTCGAGTCGGTTCACCCGCATACTTTAAGTCTTGCGGTGGCCCCCCAAGAATTGCCCCGTCAAAAACGTGCGTACCTTTACCAATAAAGACGCCCCCGTACACGTGAACGCGAGATTCCAGGATTACCCCTTCGGCAATTTCGGCACCAGCATCAATCAAACACCACGGGCCAATAACGGCGGATTCGTGAACCCTTGCCTGCGGGTGTATAAATGCGGACGGATGAATCATGGTCCAAAAATACAAATATGGCACTTGCAACAAAGCCCTAAACGACGTAAAAGCGGATTATTTCTGTTTTTTATCACAAAAAAACGATTTGCGAAGAAAATCAGGTATTATATTTAAAAGAGCGGTTTCAACAACTTAACGGGAGGAAAACAAGTGAAAAAGCTTTACCTGGCCCTTGCGGCCATCCTGCTTGCAACCGGGCTGTCTTTTGCGCAGACAAACGTCGGCGGCCGCGCGGCCCTCAACTTTGGTACCGTCTATGGTGACGACGCCAAAAACACCCCTTGGGGAATCGGTTTTGCGGCTGGCGTTTCGGCAAAAATTGGCATAAACAAGACGTTCGCCGTTGTTCCGGATCTCGACATCAACCTTCGCCGCTGTTCTGGCGAAGACGCCTCCTGGACCGTATGGGCCATAGAAATTCCCCTCATGCTACGTGCCTACCCCACGCGTCAGGTCTTTGTCGAAGCCGGCCCGATGGCCAGCTTTCTCCTGAGCGGCAAACAAACCTACGAAAACGAGATGGATCCCAACATAGATATTAGCGCAGACTTTGGCGACCATCTAGAAGTCGTTGAATTCGGACTTTCTTTTGGGCTAGGCACCGCCATCAGGCCGAATCTGGACCTCAACTTTCGCATAAACCTGGGCCTTACCAGCGAAATCGAAGATATCAAGATGATTCCCGAAACGCTAGAACCCGATCTGAAAAACTTCCAGATGCAGTTCGGCGCAACCTACTGGTTCATGTAATCAAGACCACGTCTCTATAACGAAAGCCGCAGCGGGTTTCGCTGCGGCTTTCGTTTCAAAGGGTGTTGGCTATTAGCCCTTCTTAGAACGGTGGCTGTTCTTGATCCATTCGGTCTTGTGGACTTCCGGGATATCGTCAAGCAGCTTGAGCGTGTGCGGTTCGGTCGTGTTGTCGAGCACTTCGGCAGGAGTACCCTGGTTCACGATCTTACCGTCGTGCATGATGAAGATACGGTCAGAAACGTAGTTTGCAAGACCGATATCGTGAGTCACGAACACCACGGTCATCTTCAGCTCGTCTTTCAACTTGCGGAGGTAATCGAGGATGTTTGCACGAACGCAGGCGTCCACCATGGAGGTAGCTTCGTCAGCAATCAATACCTTCGGACGGAGCGCAAAGATACGGGCGAGGAGCATACGCTGCATCTGACCGCCGGAAAGTTCGAACGGGTACTTGCCTTCGATATCTTCAGGCTTCACGTTCACTGCCATCAGGCCTTCGTCCACGCGGCGGCGGACTTCTTCCTTGGAGGGCTTGTCCTTCAGGATGTTCAGGGCGTCTTCCAGCTGGCTACGGATGGTAAAGAACTGGTTGAAGCAGCCGAACGGATCCTGGAACACGGACTGCACTTCGTTCCAGTGAGCCTTCAGGTTCTTGATGGGCTTGTCGCGATACAGGAACTGGCCGCGAGTCGGCTTGTAAAGACCGAGCATGATCTTGGCGAGCACGGACTTGCCGCAACCCGAACCACCCACGATCGAGATGAATTCTTCGTCATAGATGTCGAAGGACACATCCTTCACGGCGGTCTTCAGGGTCTTACCGGCACCAAAGTCCTTGCTGATGCGCTTAGCGGAAAATACAACGGGTTTATCAGACAGCATAATCGCACCTCACTTGACGGTCGCCTACAATGCGGATGTTCTGGGTATTCTTCTTGCAGTCGGGGCATGCCTTCTTGCAACGGGGAGCAAAGCGGCAACCCACGATCTTGTTCTTGAGGCTCGGAGGAGCACCTTCGATAGCCACCGGATGACGGGTACGCTGGGAAGCTTCGGTAGAAAGCATAGCGCCCATCAAAGCCTGCGTATACGGGTGACGCGGGTCCTTGACGACCTGGTCAGCGGTACCGTATTCCACGATTTCGCCGGCGTACATGATGGCGATATTGTCGGCCACGTGGTACAGGAGCGGAAGTTCGTGGGTAATGAAGATCATGGTAGAGAAGATGCCCTTGTCAAGAAGATCGAAGATCATCTTAATCACTTCCTTCTGGGTAGAAACGTCCAGAGCGGAAGTCGGTTCGTCGGCAATCACCATCTGCGGGTTGAGCAAGGTAGAAATACCGATCACGGAACGCTGGCGTTCACCGGCGGTGAGCTGAATCGGGTAGGAGTTCAGCACGCGCTTGGTGTCCATACCGAACAAGTCGAAACGTTCGCAAAGACGGTCGTAGATTTCCTTGCTGTCGAGCTTCTTGCCCGGCTGCTGGTGAGCGGCGATCACGTCGGCTGCGATGTCCTTGATTTTACGCACCGGGTTCAAAGCGTTGAATGCACCCTGCGGAATCATGGAAACCTGCTGAGCGAGCACGTTGGCACGAACATCTTCGAGCTTGCGGTGCATCAGGGATTCCATGTGGTCACCCACACGAACACGCACGTCACCCTTTTCGGGGTAAAGCGGCGGAATGCACATGCCCATAAGGCCGGACACCAAGGTGGACTTACCGCAACCAGATTCACCTGCGATACCGAGGATTTCGCCCTTCTTCATGGAGAAGGAAACATCCGTCACGGCATGAGTCTTGTCGCCGAAACGGCCAAGGTAATAGAGGCCGAGATTTTCTACTTCAAATACATTTTCAGACATTTCGTTACCTCTTATTTGCGCAGACGCGGGTTAAAGACGCCTTCCATAGAAGTATTGATGAGGTAAAGGGCAAACACCGTAAGGGTCACCACGAGGGTCGCCGGAATGAAGGCAATCCAGATGGAGTCGGCAAGAGCGCCGTTGTCCTTTGCCTGGTTCAGGATGATACCGAGGCTAGTCGTATCGACAGGGCCAAGGCCAATCATGGAGATAGAAGCTTCGGAAAGAATGCCCGAACCCACCTGCATGATGAACACCATGAACACGTAAGAGAGCAAGTACGGAAGCACATGCTTGATCACGATCGTGAGCGTGGATGCACCGTTAATGCGAGCGAGTGCGATATGGTCGCGGCTACGCAGAGAAGATGCCTGGGCACGCACGGCACGAGCAGACCAGCTCCATGCGGTAAGACCGATGATGAGGCCGATCAAGGTGAGGGAACGGCCATCCTTCACGGCAGAGCTGATAAGCACGAGAATCACGAACTGCGGAATCACGATAAAGAGGTTCGTGAACATGTTCAGGACTTCGTCAATCCATCCGCCGCGGAAACCGCCGAACAGACCGATAAGCACACCGATCGTCGTTGCGATGATACCAGCCACAAAGCCCACATAAAGGGAGCTGCGCAGCCCTGCGATCAAGAGCGACACATAGTCACGGCCGAGGTGGTCGGTGCCGAGCAAGTGTTCAGAAGAAGAACCTGCGTACGGGCCAGCGAGGATGTCACGAGCGTGAGTATCGACGCTGTAGAAGAGAGGTCCAAAGAGCGCGATCAGGAGCGTAAGCACGAAGATCGAGATACCGATGACGAACATCGGGGACTTGAGAAGGTTTCTAAGAAGCTTAATCATAATTACTTACCTCCCATTTGGAGACCGGCCTTCACGCGCGGATCGAACACGGCGATGAGCACGTCAACGGCGTAGTTGGCCACGAGCACGCAGGTCGAAATCATGAGCGTACAACCCTGAATCGTTGCGTAGTCGTTCTTCTGGATGGCGTTGAGCATAGCCATACCGAGGCCCGGATAAGAGAAGATCATTTCGGTAATGAGTGCGCCACCCACCATGGCACCCAGGGACTGGGCAAGACCGGTGAGCTGCGGAAGCATGGCATTACGGAACACGTAGCTGATAATCTTGCCTTCGCGGAGGCCCAGCCACTTGGCGTACTTCATGTAGTCAGTACCGAGTTCATAAATAGACATGGAGCGCATACCCGTTGCCTGACCCGAAAGAAGAATCGGGAAGCAGCTGAAGAACGGGAGGATGTAGTACCAAGCGACGCTCTTGATGCAAGTCCAGGAGAAGGTGAGTTCCGGAATGTCGGAACTGTAAGCACCCATAGCCGGGAACCAGCCGAGCGTGATGGAGAACATGGCCACCAAGAGCATACCGAACACGAAGTACGGCACACCGTTCAAGAACATGGCACAGGGGAAGAACACCTTGTCAAAGATGCCGCGCTTGTAAGCAGCGAAAGCACCGAGCAAGTTACCGATAATCCAGCCGAGCAAAATGGTCGGAGCCTGGATGAGGAGTGTCCACGGGAGGGACTTCTTGATCACGTTGGTCACCGGTTCGTTGTTCTGGTAAGAGAGACCGAGGTCACCCTTGAACACGTTGCCGATGTAGCGAAGGAACTGAGAGAAAGCAGAAGAGAGTTTCGGGTCGGTCTTGAGAACGACTTCGTCCACCATCACGGTGTCCTGGCGTTCGGCCTGAACCTGTTCCATAACAGCAACCTGTTCGACCTTAGCGACCTTCTTCTTGCCCTTCTTTTCCATGACCGGCTTACCCTTGGCATCGAGAACCGGCTTTTCTTCGAAGACCGGCTTGCCTTCGGCGTCAACCTTCTGGCGTTCCACCATCTTCGGGGTACCGTCTTCGTTGACTTCCTTCACGGTCACGAGTACCGGATTGCCAGCGTCGTCGAGCTTGGCAACCTTGCGGGTAACCATCTGACCATTTTCGTCGACTTCCGGTTCATAAATCACGTTGCCCTGATCGTCGAGTTCGGCCATACCGAAGGACACCAGGAGTTCGGCTTTCTTCTTCTGAGCTTCAGTCGGAGAAAGACCCTTACCGGCCTGACCCATGATAATGTCGACCGGGTTATTATCGCCAAGACGCGGCAAGGCGAAGTTCAATGCCACTGCAAAAACGAAGGTCAGGAGATACCAGAACCCCTTCTGCAGGACATAGCGTAGCATAGGATATTGTTTAAGCATTTGTATTCCTTTAACCTTTATTTAGCAAGCTTTAAGTTCCAGAGGATCTTGGTGCCCGAAGCCACCCACGGCAGCTGAGCCGGAGCGTACGGGTTTTCGGCGGTGGGCCAGTTCGTCCACACGCGATCGCTGAATTCGTAGAACTGTTCAGGCAGGTAAACCAGCGGAATAGAGGGCTGGTCTTCCATGAAGATCTTGTTGAGTTCGCGGTAAGCCTTTGCGATTTCCACGGAGTCCGTCATCAGAGGGATAGCGGAAAGGAGCTGATCCACTTCGGGGCGGAAGCCTTCGGTACCCGGCTGGTTGTAACGGCCGATGTTCACGCCGGCCCAAGCGCCGAGCGGTTGCCAGTCGCGGCTTGCCATGATTTCGTTGAAGCGGCTCCACGGAAGAGACGGGGTAACGTCAGCAACCGGCTTGTGCATCACGAGGTCAAAGTTGCCAAGACCCATAGCCGGCCAGTAAGAACCGCCGTCCACGAAGCCTTCGCGAATATCGATACCGGCCTTGCGCATACCTTCGACAGCGATAGTCACCATGGCTTCCCAGTCAGTCCAGCCGTTCGGGCTAGTGATGTAGAGAGTCGGGAGCTTTTCGCCCTTGGCATTTTCCATGTGGTCCAGGGTACCGTCGTCGTTGAACACGGACTTGAAGCCAGCTTCGGAAAGAATCTGCTTCACGGCGGCGAGGCGTTCGGCTTCGTCGCTGATGCCGAGGTTCACGCCATACTTGTCGAGGTCTTCGTCGACAATGTACTTGCCTTCGAGGTCCGTCGGCATGATGAGGCCGGCCTTCAGGGTAGAGGTGTAGTTAGAAACAGCGAACTGACGCAGAGCGTTGTAGTCGATAGCCGTAGCGAGGGCGCGACGGAAACGCTTGTCGTTCAGAGGTTCCTTAAGGGTGTTGATCACGAGCATGGGCATTGCACCCGGGCGGAAGTAAGGCGGTTCGTTCCACCAGGTGTGGACGCCTGCAGAAGCCTTACGCTGAATGCGGGGAATAAAGCTCTGGGAGGCATCAAGGTTGCCTTCGCGCATGGCGATGGTATTATGTTCGTTGTTCTTGTAAATCGGGTGAACAATGAACTTCGGAGCCGGGAGCTGTCCGTCGTGGAGGGCAGCGTTGCCCCAGTAGTCGTCGCGGCGTTCAAGGATAATCTTGTTCGGGTCAGCGCTACGCAGGTTGTACGGACCCGAAATCACCGGATTATGATCCATGGGGAGCTTCTTCGTCTCGTCGAGGCCCTTTTCCTTGATCAACGGTTCAAACACATGCGACGGAGCGATACGGGTCGCCTGCAACATGTCGCGCACGGTCAGCGGGTTGTTGCGCTTGTCCTTAGCGACCATGAAGGAAAGACGTTCAGCAACGGTACCGTCTTCGTTCTTCTTCAAGGTGTCGATATGGATAGCGGAAATCTGTTCGGTAGAGTTGATGGAACCGCGCAGGAACATGAAGGTCACGTCGGTAGAAGTCACCGGCTTACCGTCGCTCCACTTGGCGGCGGGGTTCAGGTCCACAACGATGGAGTCGTTATTGGAAAGCTCTTCGACCAAGGTGCCCAGAAGGGGTTCGATCTTACCATTCAGGGAGTTATAGGTGATGAGCGGTTCGTACATCAGGTTGAAGCGTCCGCCCACCGGCCAGGAAGCCATCCAGCTTTCAGCTAGCGGGTTAAACGAACCCGGAGCGTCATTCTGCTGGCCCGACAAGTACAGCGTCTGTTGACGGGGAAGCGCGCCACCCAGATCACCTTCCGAAGCTGCGTCGCCGCAACCCGAAAGGAGCGCACCGGATGCCGAGAGCGCAAGCGCCGTCTTGGCAATCGATTTCAATCCAATCATTTGTGTCCTCTTTTTATAGCTATAAAAAGCTTATGTGAAAAAATTCTCTCGTAATATAGATTTAAATGAAAAAAATGTTTGGAGAGTTTCAAAAAATAGTGTTTACAAAAGCACATTTTTTTTACAACGCCGTTTCCTGGACACTTACTGTTTACAGAAGTTTACGCAAGAATCATCAACAAGCCACCACCACCAAATTACAAACAAACTAACTATAGATTACAAACAAAAGAAGTCGCCCCGACAGGAGCGACTTCTCTTAGTAACTCTAAAAGTTTAGATTACTTTTTGCAGCACTTCTTGCAAGCGGCCTTCTTAGCAGGGGCCTTGCAAGCCTTGCGCGGGTCACCGGCATAGACAGCAGCCTTGCCGAGTTCTTCTTCGATGCGGAGCAAGCGGTTGTACTTGCAAACGCGGTCCGTACGGGAGAGAGAACCGGTCTTGATCTGGCCAGCGGCGGTACCGACGGCGAGGTCAGCAATGAAGGTGTCTTCGGTTTCGCCAGAGCGGTGAGAAACGATCGGAGCATAGCCTTCGTTCTGAGCGCGCTTGATAGCA
>CACWJY010000005.1 GCA_902761355.1 Fibrobacter succinogenes
CAAGAACGCCGTTGTCGATGGCAAGAAGATCAACGATGTGCTCCAGGACGTGCTCGTCAAGATCCAGGAAAACATCGACTTCCGCAAGTTCGCCGAAATGAAGAAGACTGCAAACTCCGTGTTTGGCGTTTACAGCCACATGAAGGGCAAGATCGGTGTGATTACCGAACTCGCTTACGAAGGCTCTGCCGACGAAGCCGCCCTCAAGGCTGCCGCTAAGGACATCGCTATGCAGGCCGCTGCTTTCGCTCCGGTTGCATTGAACGATGCTGCAGTTCCGGCTGAAACGATCGAAAAGGAAAAGGAAATTGCCAAGGCTCAGATCGAAGCTTCCGGCAAGGCTCCGAAGCCTGAATTCCTGCAGCGCCAGATTGACGGCCGCGTCGCCAAGGTGCTCAAGGAAATCGTTCTCGAAGACCAGGAATTCTTCATGTCCGAAAAGAACCCGAAGAAGCTCTCTGTCAAGGACTACCTCCAGGAAGTCGTTGCCAAGCAGCTCGGTCTTTCCAGCTTGAAGGTCGTGAACTTCATCCGCTTCGAACGCGGTAACTAAGTTTACGTCATCCTAGCGAAATTAAATTGGCCGTCCCATTCGGGGCGGCCAGTTTTTTTTATTTCAATCCGTTCTGTCGGTAAAAATCCACGTCCGACATCACCTGGCCCACCCAGCTCTTGGTAAGCGGAGACTTGCTCCAGTGTTCGGGCTTGGCACCAATTTCAGGGTCCGGATAAAAACTGGCGATAGCATTTTCTTGGCTGATCCCTACCTGCAGCATTTTGCCCAACCGCTCGGCGCCAATATAAACTTGTTCTAAGCCATCCCCCTGGTGTAACGCCAGCAGGCCCTTGGCGTCTTTCTGTCCACGATAATCAAAATCAAAATTCGACACATGACGAATCAACGACATCAATAGCGCAGGGTCCACCTTATAATTCAGCGCCGCCTCCATGACAGGGAGAGCCATCAATTGTTCATTGTCCCAGAGATTTCCTTTATACGTAATCTGCAAAACATGTTCCGTTTCTTCGCTCATGATTTGAATCGCATAGCGGCTTCCGAGTTTTCTTTGCAGCAACTTGTTTAAGCGGATTCCTCGATTCTTAAACTGTTTGTACCCTAGCATCTTAAAATAAAGTGTATCGTCCAGCCGCGAGACTACCGGGAGAGTTGGCTTTTCTACGATGCTATTGTAGGCCCCGACAACCATCGGGAGCACATAAGCAATTTCTGGCGAAGGGTGCGACAAGTCGCAGGCAGAATCCACCCGGAGCTTTTGCAACGAATCCAACTTAAGCACGGTCTGCGCTGCATACAATTCGAATATACGACGTGTATCGGACTGAGTCTCTTGCGTCTTGGGAATAAGCATATAGGAGACAACAATCGCAACCACAATCGCAATCGACGCCAAAGAAACTCTCCACAATTTGCGCGCTCTAAAAAACAGCGCAAGCCAGTTGCGCACCCTCGGACTTTTTCCGAGGTACACCACCAGAAAGGCGAAAATAGATACCCAGAGCACAACAAATATCACGGCTTATATTATAGCAAAGGCCACAAATTCTATCTTTGATTTTATGCTGAATCCGTTAAAGAATATCGTCATCATCGGGGACCGAATCCTTATCAAGCCGCTCGAATCATCGAACAAGACCGGAAGCGGTCTTTACCTGCCCCCCAGCGTCAAGGAACACGACGCCGCGCATACGGGCATTGTCGTGCGTGTCGGCCCAGGCTACCCCATTCCTGCCAATCAGGACAACGACGCCATATTCCGTGGAGAATCGCCCGACGCCGTCAAGTATATGCCCCTACAGGTCAAAGAAGGAGATGAAGCCCTTTACCTGCACGCAAACGGCTACGAGATTGAAGTCGACAACGAACGCTACGTCATCATTTCGCAGAACGCGGTGCTGCTAGTCATGCGGCCCGAAGTCCCCGACGGAATCGACGACATAGAAAAGATGTAATCAGCCCTTGTGGGCCAACCTAAAATACTAGTTATTAGACTTGGGGGCGCTGAACAATTCCAGCGTCTCTTTTAATTTAGTCGCGACACCGTTGACAGTATCGAACATGTCACGAAGCTCGCCCTGAATCTTGTCGAACAGGGTCGTGTCGCAGAACAAGTCGGTTCGATAGACCTTGTTCGACTGGTAAAGGTCACGCAGCGCACGGAGCACCTTGGCCTGTTGCTCCATCTGCTGTTGCGCCTCCTTGAGGCATTCTTCGAGCTTCACCTTTTTCTGACGAGCGACCTCGGGATCGTTTTCACGAAGGATATAGGTCGGCAGCGTTGCAAAGTCTTCGAACTTTTCAGAGGTACCCGCATTGCGGCTGCTGTTGTTACGGAGCCCCACTCCCTTAACAGCGGAATCAATCGAAATCGTGCAACTTGATGTTCCATGGAAATTGCAGCGTACATGCTTTTCGATTCGACGCAGTTCGTTATACGGGAAAAAGTCTTCGTTCGTTTCTACGTAATACAGCGGAACATAGAGCGGAGTCGATTCCCCCGCCACGGTAATGCGGTAGCAGATGCAGGGTTCACCGTTAAATTCCTTGGTCTCGTACAGGTTATTGGTACTATTCAAAAGCGTCTTGACCCTGCTATACAGCGCATTGGCATCATAGATATTTTCTACAGCCGCAGCAAGGTCTTTCAACATGACCGTCTTTACGATGCCATTGAAATTTTCGATGACCACATTGTTCGAGGTAGAACGTCCCCAAATGGGCGTGCCCAAGAAAAGCACATCCGCAAAGGTCGTCTGATTACGGCCATTAAAGAACGCGATGGTCTTTGCCAAGTTTGCGAGCGAAAGCCACTTGCTAATCGGGACGTAAATGCTGTTCTGAACACACAAGTCTGCCAGTTTCCCAATAATCGTAAGCGTGTCAGACGAAAGTTCGACCTTCTTGATATCTTCTTGCCAAGCAGCCTTTTCTTCTGACGAAATCGCAAGTTCCGCAGGCACCTGATACCTGTCCTGAACCCCTTGATTCTGCAACAAAGAACAAAGAGCCGAAGACGAAAGGTTATCGGGCATATAGATTGTAAGCGTAATCTCGTCTGCAATTTCGGCCCTGCCCATTGCATTTTCTGGGCGGACATCGCTACTCAAGACAAGCGTCGTATTCTTTCGATCCTGCAAAGCCGAGCGCACATTTTCTTTAGCAGCCTCATCTGCAGGATTAAAATTACTGAAAACAATCAGGTCATACGAATCCAACTTTTCGGGGATTCCCTGCTGACGATAACCCATCTGCAAGATTTTCGCATCCTTGAACGCCGACGAGAGTCGATTCATCAAAAGACTCTTGCCCGAACCGGCGCGACCATAAAGATAAAAGGTCTCATTATTGATAGCCGCCAAAAAGCCGAGTTGCAGACAACCTTCTCTTTCCGGAAAATCGCTACACAGCGTTTTCATCAATTCTTGGATTCTTTGGGAGAGCGTCATGTTCAGTCCTTCTTTTGCAAAAAATATAACAATTGCGACCCTGAATCCGTCACAACGACATTTTGGGTAGCCACAAATACCCTTGAATAATTTGCCGAAAAACCTGTTTTAGGGAGGCGGGCGGCATCCTTTTGCGAAATGACGAAAAGTTCATCCGGATATTTTCTCAAGGAGTCTTCCAGTTTCCGAACAAAGTTTTTATCATGGTCCCTTAAAAAGAACTTTTTGTCTACATCAAGGCCATAGGCACAGACATCGTTGCAAAAACGTTCTGGGTCACCAAGTCCACACATGACGTTGACCCTGGCCGTTTGGGGAGCCAAAGTCATTCCGCTTTCCAAATTAAATACTTTGTTTACAACAAAGCGGACATCGGGATTATCCCCTACGCATCGCAATTCTATTTGTCGCCCCCGATGATCTTGACCAAGGCTCCGTGCCACCCCCATAGGCCACAGGTCCGTCACCCTAGTCGGAACAGGTTCCCACAAAAGTTGCACAGCAACCGCGCCCACCAGACGACTGTCTTCAAAGCCATCATCGCAAAGGATGATGTCGAATTCTTGCGAATCATCAAGGCGATGCGCTTCGCGATAACGGTTCTGGGTTGCATAAACCGTCACCAAAGGATTGTCAGCAAACTGCCGTTGCAACATTTCGATTTCGTCAAAAGCATAGCGATGACAAAGGACTGCCACCCGGTTCCCCTTGGCTGCAGCATACTGCGCTAGCCACATGCAAAAAGGAGTCTTTCCCGCACCGCCAGTACGATAGCCACCTACGACCACCAACTGAGAATGCCTTAGCGGCTTACCAGGTCTAAGGAAAAATAGATGGTGCAGCTGATAAACAGCTCGGTAAAGGAACGCTGCCAGCAACCGCAGAATGAGCATCAAGAATTTTAAAATCCTAGTTCTAAATTAGTCTAGGCAGTTTCGTTTTTGCTGCAGATACAAATCTGCAAGGACAAGCGCCGCCATGCTTTCGACAATCACCGGCGCGCGCACTGCGACACAAGGGTCGTGACGACCGCGCGCTGCAAGCGTTCCGTTTTCACCACCGCGTCCAGCCGTTTTCTGTTCCTGCGAAATAGTCGCCGTAGGCTTGAACGCCATGCGGCAGTATATCGGTTCACCGTTACTGATACCGCCGAGCGATCCACCCGCATTGTTGGTGCGAGTATGATAAGCATGGCCGTCAAAATAAAGTTCGTCGTTGTGTTCGCTCCCGTGCAAACGCGCCGAAGCAAATCCACTTCCAATTTCAAACCCCTTACAGGCAGGAATACTGAGCATGGCCTGTGCAAGGAGAGCGTCAAGGCGGTCAAATACCGGCTCGCCTAACGCCACCGGAGGATTTTTGACGAGCAGGCAAACCGTACCGCCCACACTATCGCCATTAGAACGGGCGTCAAGAACAGCCTGTTCCATCTTGGCACTTGCCTCCGTATCGGGGCAACGCACCGGAGAGGCCTCAATCTGTTCGAGCGTAAGGCTGTTCAAGTCCAGCGGACCACAGTCGACATCGCCAATAGAATTCACCCAGGCAATAATTTCGGTGCCGTTGACCAGCTTCAAGAACTTTTTCGCAACCGCACCCGCCGCCACGCGCCCAATTGTTTCGCGCGCAGAACTACGTCCACCGCCACGGTAGTCCCTGAACCCGTACTTGAGGTCGTAACAGAGGTCCGCATGACCCGGACGGTACCATTTTTGGATTTCGGCATAGTCGTGGCTGCGTTGGTCTTCGTTAAAGACTGCAAACGAGATCGGAGTTCCCGTCGTTTTCCCTTCAAAAACGCCAGAAAGGATCTTTACCTGGTCCTTTTCATCGCGGGCAGTCGTCATTTTGCCCTGACCGGGGCGTCGGCGGTCCAATTCCGCCTGAATATCCTTTTCAGAAATTTCGAGACCTGCAGGGCAACCATCCAAAACAGAGCCCACAGCCGGACCATGGGATTCACCCCAGGTCGTTACAGAAAAAATTTTGCCAAAAGTGCTTGCCATGAGCCAAAATATAGATAATCATCATTTTTTCTAAGAAAATATCCCTTAAGGACTTACCAACTTGAGAAAGTTTACTATCTTTTACAAAGATACTAGGAGAATCCTCTGTGAAACGCTTTGGATTTATTATAACGATTTTGACTTTGCTGCTTTCTCTGGAAGCGGCTGCACAGCGTTATAATGACTTTGCGGGCATCCCTTTTGGCGCTTCCCGTGAAACCGTTATCGAAGAGGTGATGAAACTCGGTTACGAGCCCTATGGTGGTGAAGGCGACCGCGTTGTCATCCCCGTGTTCATGTTTGGCGAACTGCCAGTCCAGGTCGACTTCCTTTTTAACAAGAACGACAAGTTCTATTCCTTTGAAATTAGGACAGGCCGTGTAGAACGTGCACGTCTGAACAAGTCTTTTGAGGCGGTCGCCTATATGTCGGAACAGTTTACACTCAAGTACGGCAAATCCTCCGGCAACCCAGCAATCGACGAAACTTCGCTCCTCAAAGAGAACATCCTGAACCTGTATCAGCAGTGGTTCTCCGTCAAGGTTCTCAACATCTATACGGCCCTCGTCCAAAAAGACAACCGCTATTTTGCAGTCGGCTCCGTCACCCACAGAACTCTCGCTACCGAGAAGAATTCTAGCCGTAACCGCAAAACAGAAAAAACTGTTTCGAACCAGCCGGTATTCTAGACCTCCTACCATTTTGACTAAGAGAAAGGCCGACAACTTTGTTGCCGGTCACTTTTTTTAGGAATTCTTTTAAAGAGAATGAGGTAACCTTGCCGTCGCGACATTCGGCTTACCAGTCATTGCGCTTCGCGCAATACCTTGCGGGCATCAAATGCAAACCATAAGTAGTCCCCTTACCAGCTTTGCGCTTCGCGCAAGACTGACGGCTCGGTCATAGAAAAAATGCAAGCATTTTTTCTGCGACACTCACCTTACCAGTCTTTAGCCGGTCTTGCCTGGCCGCGGATGGGTTTCCAAGGTTTGCGTTCGCCGTTCTGTTCGTCAAAGTCTTTCAGGAGCTGCGCCGCCTCTTCCGGGCTCATCTCGCCCATCTGCACGGGCTGTTCCTGCGGTTCTTCACCCTGACTATCGCTAGAATTTTCCTGCGGCTGTTCGGGCTGCTGTTCAGGTTGCGCACCACCTTCGCTGTCGGAGCTTCCCGCATTAGAACTGCTGGACTGACCGCCTCCATTCTGATCCTGATTCTGATCATCGGAGCCACTCGAAGAACTTTCTGAACCGCTCGAATTGCCCTCGCCATTCTGATCTTGATTCTGCTGGTCCTTATTCTGGTCCTGCTGATCTTTGTTTTGATCCTGGTTCTGGTCCTGATTATTGTCCTGATTCTTATCGTTCTTCTTGTTTTCGTTTTTCTGCTCGTCCTTGGCCTCGTGAATACGGTCCAGGAGCATTTGCAATTTCTGGTCGTTCGGATAATACTGCAAACCTTCGTTACAGGTAATTTCTGCCGAAGGCAAGCGATTTTCGATATACTGAAAGGCGGCATCGCTGTAATAAGCAGATGCAGACTTCGGAGCCGCCATCGCAGCGGTCGCAAAAAGAAGAATCAAACTAGATGACAACAGAGGCTTTTTCATCAGATTACCTCCAGGTCGTTGTCAGTGTTGCTCGCGTCAATTTTTGCCTTGGGCTTGCGGCCCGCTTTTATTTCGATGACGTCATCAATGCGCTGCACGTGTCCGCTGAGCTGACCGGCCGTTTCATCTTCGGCAATCAGGTTTTCAAGCATTTCCTTTGCTTCGGCGTACTTGCCGTCCTTGCAAAGTTGCAATGCGCGGGCCAAAACTTCCTTAGCCTTTTCACTTAACGGCGGTTGCTTTTGGTCGTTGTTCTGGTCCTGATTTTGATCCTGATTCTGTTTCTGCTTATCGAGCTCTTCCTTCAGCTTACGCTGCACGATTTCCACGTTCTTCTTCGCATTTTCGAAACCGTTGTCAAGATCAATCGCTTTTTTCAGGTACGCCACCGATTCGCGCCACGCGGCAATGCGTTCGCTCCCTTCGGCGGCTTTTTCGCCCATACGAAAGTGTGTATTTGCCAAGTTGTAGGCCGCCTTCGCCGCCATCTTTTTATCCGGCATGCGCACGGCGCTTTCGAGCTCCTTCTTGGCCTCTTCATAGTTGCCGAGCCTGTACTGGCATGTACCGATGTTGTAGAACAGCAGCGGATTTCCTGGTTCTGCTTCACGGGCCTTCATGTACTTTTCGAGCGCACCGGCATAGTCGCCGTTCTTGAACAGTTTATTGCCGTCGTTTATAGGCCGCGCCCATAACGCCACCGACAGCAAGCATAAACAAATCAACAACAATCGCATTTTAACCTTCATTATCCAGAACGAGAAATCCTAGCTGTTTAGGAACAGCTACTTTTCTCTACATAGCAAGAATATACAAAATCACGGTGCTCACGACAAATCCGAGTACAAACCCGTATCCAAGCACTTTCCACTTGAGCGATCCGTTTTCGACATGAATTCCGTAGCCCACAAAGGGGACAATCCCCAAAAGTGCGGGAGCAATGTACCTGAAATCATTACTGCACGAGAACGGCACCTTAATGCGCAAGAACATCAGCGCCGCAAAAAACGCCGCCGTCTGCAACAACAAAATCCAATGCACCGCAGCAAGCTTCGTTTTCCAGAATCCACGCACCGCATACACCATCATTCCAAGGAATGTCACGCTCATCAGTGTCGCAAGCGTCCGACCCGTCTGCGTCCGAACCAGTTCAAATTCACCAAACATTGCCGACTTAAAGGAATAGTTCCAGAAGAACTCGCGGCCCCATTCCTCGTTCCACGCACTCGTATAGGGGTGAATCACAAACGACTTCAAGTCAAAGAAAATGTAGTTGAAGGCCTCGTTACCAACGCGGAGTTTTCCATTCAGGCCGCTTGCATTACCAACCAAGTCTGCATCGCCTAGCAGTTTTTGCAACACAATGCCCACAATCAGCAACAAGAGCAAGCCCCACGCCACAACCTCAGATTTGGTCGGCCAAAAAACGCGACCGTTCTTCACGTAACCACACATCGCAAAAAGCACAAGCGTTCCAAGCGTCACGACACCGGACGTCTTGGTCCACATCGCAAGCGCCGCAGCTACAACTGCTATAATCAGAAACTTGCCGCGTCCTTCTTTCAAATAATTAGCACCACCCCACAGGCATAAAACATGCACCATATAGAACATCTGGTCGTTGCCTATTCGCGGCGAAACTAAAATCATCAAGGGCCAGAAAGCCCACAATAACGACGCAACTCCAAGCGGAGCCCCCGTCAAAAAACTCTTCAAGAACAATATTCCCAGGAACAAAGTCGCTACAGACAGCAACAAGCTAAACACCTGTAGTCCAGTAGGCCCCGTTACCCCCATCCATTCGCCAAGAACAAAAGAAGGCGCTGCCGAGGCATAATATACTGGAGGATGATAGCAAGTCCAGCAATCATCAACACCCGGCACAGCATGCTTTTCAAGAATATACTGTACGTAAGCCACATGGCCTTCTACGTCGTTCGAATAAGTCGTATAGGGCACATTCGCAAAGAACACCGCTCTAAGAGCCACTCCAACAAAAAAGAGGAACAAAAGACCGCCACGCAGCCTGAGGCGCCGAGCAAGCAAAAGGCAAAGCAAGGCAAAAAATACAATGGCGCCAATATTCGAGACTTTCGTCAAAAATGAAGTCTGATAAACAAAGAGATTAAGCCCTGCATCACCACCGTTATTTTTCAAGAAGAACGAAAAATGCGTCCTGTCGCCCACCCGGTTCGGCGCCAGCACACTATCTTCCAAGAGAAAGCCTTTCGAAAAATCGCACCGACCATGAATGCGATCCATCTCCAAAGCTTTCCCATTAACAACGATACTCTCGGCGCAATCGTCAGGGACGACCTTTAAATCGTACGAAGAATGGTAGGGATTCCTTATATCCAGCTCGACCTGAAAATATTCTCCTTCCCTCATTTTTTTGGTAATGGGGAGCGAAGCTTCCTCTACAGATTCGCCTCGTTGCAAAACAGCATTTTCGACCTTAACGCGCAACGAAAGGCCGGTTACAATACACGCAACCAGCAGCACAATGGCGTAGAATTCCGGCTGCTTAAAAATTTTCAGAAATTTTTTCATGAGCAATACCGGACTAAGCCTTTTTGCCTTCGTGGTAATCTTCTTCGCTATTTACGCTCCAGAGAGCGGTCTTGTCACAAGAATTTTCGCGAATGCACTTCACGACTTCCATGGCGCTGAGCATGCTATGGTCCATATTGTTGTACTTGTGCATACCGTTGCGGCCCATGAGGAACAAGTTTTCTACCGGATCTACGTATTCACGAATCTTATTGAATTCACCATAGGTGCCAAAGTAAGCGGGGTACGCCTTCTTGATATGGAACACCACGGAGTCGCGAACCGCGTCGGGCCTTGCCACGTCAATTTTGTCTAGTTCCGCGATGGCGAACTTGATGAATTCGTCATCGGGCATGCGCCACATGTCATCACCCTCGGTCGCAAAGTACTCAAGGCCAATCCACACCTTTTCGGGATCAGCTACCAAGTAGGGGCTCCAGTTATTGAATATCTGAATACGGCCAAGCTTCACGTCAGACTCCTGCACGTAAATCCAGTTATCGGCAACAAACTTGAGTTTGCTTTCAGGAGTGCCTGGTTTTGCAGGATTCTTGATGAGCAACTTGTCGAGCAAAAGACCCACCGTGATAAAGTCACGGTAAACAAGGCCATCGGAAACGCGACGCACTTCGGCAGGAACCGGAGCCTTTTCATTATCCATCGCGGCAATAAGTTCCTTCACCGGCATGGTGCTGAGGAAATAATCGCAGGTGACCGTTTCGGTCGAAACCGCACCGTCGGCCAACCTGCTTTCTACGACCACGCTTTCAACGCGCTTGCCATCTTCGGAACGGTTTACGCCCACAACCTTTGAATTCATGCGGATTTCACCGCCCAATTCCTGCACCTTTTCGGCGACCGTTTCCCAAAGCTGTCCCGGTCCGAATTTCGGGTAAAGGAACTGGCCAATCAAACTCGTCTCAGTATCTTTCTGACGGATGTCCGCACTGTTGGCGGCACCCGCTTCAGCCTTTTTCTTGCCCGCAAAAATCTGCTTAAGGGCATGCACCACCGTCTTCGTAATCGAAAGTCCCTTGATGCGCTGACCACCCCAATCGGGGCTAATCTTGCTGCACGGCACGCCCCACACCTTCTCGGTATAATCGCGGAAGAACGTTCGGTACAGTTCTACGCCAAAGCGGTTGATCATGAAATCTTCGAGGCTTTTTTCTTTACGGGCAGGCAACAGTTGAACCTTGAGGTAGCTCATGCCAATCTTGAACATGCGCCAAAGCCCAAGGTTGCGGATTGTATCCCCGTTCAAGCTCACCGGATAGTCGAAAAGCTTACGCAAAAAAAGGATGCGCGAAAGGCGACTGCGGCAAAGCATCACATAGTCCGTCTTTTCGGGATCGGGACCACCTTCGGTTAGCGGGACCTTACGGCCAATCGCGATGTCGTCTTTACTGGCAGCCCCCTGCAGCGGCAAGATACCCTGCCACCAGTCCATCACCGTATCGCTCTTGCTGAAGAATCGGTGACCACCGATATCCATGCGGTTTCCGTTGTAGCGTGCCGTACGCGAAATACCGCCGATTACATCTTCGGCTTCAAAAATCACGGGCTTTACTTTCGTCGTACGTAGCAATTCCAAAGCTGCCGTAAGACCCGCAGGACCCGCACCGGCAATCACGGCGACTTTCTTTTCTGTGTTATCCAAGCTTTCCATAGAAACTCCTCTCCTAATCCACTTTCTTTTCTCGGAACAGCATCAACTTGCGTGCCCCAAAGTTCCACATCAAAACCAGAACGGCAGCAATCATTTTAGACAGCATTTCGTTCCAGTCAAACACACCGACCATCAAAAACATCAAAAGCTGATTGATGCCTACGCCCGCAATCCCTACCAGCGCAAACAGGGTAAATTCCATCACCTTGCGTTTTTCGAGAGTCCTTTCGCAGGCCGTAAACACCCACACAATGCTCATGGTGTAATTGAGAACCAGTCCCGCAACCAAGCCTACCAAATTGGCAAGCAGATAATGCCACTCCCAAATGTATAGACACAGCGCAAATAGACCAAAATCAACAACAAAGGCAAGACCGCCCGTCACCAGGTAGCGCAAGAACTGTCCCAGCAGGGATTTGCGAGGAAACCGATTACGTAACGCTTTTATCTTATCAGCAAACATGCACTTGCAAATGTAACTATTCTAGACCAGTTGTTTGGCGTCAAACAGCGCCGACACCAAATTTATTATGCTTTCGTGGTCCTTTACAGCCGTCATTTCTCGAATACTGTGCATACTAAGCATCGGTTCGCCAATATCTACCGTCGGGATTCCGAGCGTTGCCGAAATAGCGGGTCCCACTGTCGAACCACAGGGCATGTCATTACGCATCACAAACGTCTGATACAAAACATTACTTTGTTCACAAATTAACTTAAAACGCGCACTCGAGAAGACATCGCTCGCATAACGTTTCTGAGAATTTACTTTCAGCACAACACCTCCCCCTAAAACAGGAGCATGGTTGGCATCGTGCTTTTGGACAAAGTTCGGATGGCAAGCATGCGCCATATCAATCGAAAGGGCGAACGAAGACGAAAGACAAGCGGCGACAGACGAAATGTTCGCAGACTTGGCAAGTTCATCTAAAACGCTTTTCAAGAAGTTGCCTGCAGCACCTTCACGGGTTTCGGAGCCCACTTCTTCGTTATTAAAAAAGGCAGCCACCTGAAAATCATGTTCAAGCGCTTTTGCAGAAACAAAGGCCTGGGCAATCGCATGGCAACTGCTCAAGTTATCGAGACGACCTGAATAAATCCACTCGCTTTCAAACCCGCCAAACTGCGCCGGTTGAGCATCATACAGCTGAATATCGAAATCCAGCAGCTTTGTACCAGCAGGGATTTCGGCTTGCAAAGCATCGACAAAGCGCTCTTTACCGCCTACGGACGTCCAAAGAGCATCGAGATCTGTCTGCGGGTTTACCTTGAGACCCTCTTGATTTACGCCCCGATTTAGGTGGACCGCCAGTTGCGGAATGCGAAACAGTTTATCACCGCGCACCAATTTTGTATGTAAACGACCGCCCTGCTCATAGGCTATTAAGCCAGCATAACCCAAATCACGATCCAGCCAGCTTGTAAAAAGCGGACTTCCGTAAACTTCTGGATGCAAAGTACGCACTCCCGCCGCCGTCTTGTCCGGATTCGGGGAAATTTTCAAGGTCGGGAAATCCGTATGGGCAAGCGCAATCCTGAATTTTGTATCCAGACAAACTTCACTAGGCGGACGCACCGCAATCAGGGCGCCCCCTCGTTCGAACAACAGAACATTTTCGTCATTTGTCTCACTAATAAGGGTCTTCAGGCTTTCGACCGTATGGTACGGCGAAACGGATTTGTTTAAAAAATCAAGGAACTTCATAGCATAAAGATAGGTTAATTCCTGATTTTGAGTTCAAAAAACGGATTCGAATTAGCAAAGGACAATTATTATCTATATTCTTGACATGGCTTTTAAACCACTAAAACGAATCAACTGGATGGAAATTTCTGGCCTTTTGGTCGGAGTATTCTTTACCGTTGCCGTCATGGTTTTTGCCATCGTGCTCTACGCGAAGCTTTTTTCGACCGGAATGATTGGCGTCGAAGAATACCGCCTGCACAGCAATTTTGAAAAAGCATTCGGCCTGCGCCCCGGTACCCGCGTCCAGATTAGTGGCGTGGACGTCGGCCAGATTGGCGAAATGGAAATCGAAGGCGAAGGCGTTAAGATGGAATTCATCATACGCAAGCAGTATCAGAACCTGATTACTGACAGCGCCCAAGTGTTCGCCATGCGCGACCAGAACATGATTTCGGCCCGTATCATTAACATCGACATTCGTAAGGGCAAAGGCCGCGTCCTCGAAGATGGCGACTATCTGCCTCCTGGACAGGCTCAAGATATCGAAACTGTTCTCGAAACGGCCAACGAGCTTTTGGGACGCGTCAACGAACTGGTTGACGCCGCAGACACCCTTATCGGCATGGCCATGGATACAGGCACAACGATCGGTGCCTTGTTTGGCTCAAGACTTTTGTACGACAATCTTAACAGACAGCTTACCCGTATCGACGACATTACGTTCGTAGGCAAAAAAGTCCTGATTCAGACTTCGGGTCTACTCGATACCATGCAGAACCAGGTCCCTGTTCTTTTGGGTAAGGTAGACGACATTGCCGACAACGTATCAGGCATCATGACCGAACTCAAGCCCATGCCGCAAAAGGTTGATGTCCTCATGGGTAACATAGACTCCATGATGGGCAAGGTAGACAATACCTTTGGCAGGGTTGACGGTTTGCTGAATCAGGTCAGCCTCGTTACATCGGGACTTTCGGATTTCATGGAAACCACCGAGCAGACTTTGCAGAATGCCGACGATCTCATGGCAGGCATTTCGAACATGTGGCTTGTAAGGCGTTCTATGCCTAGCAAGGACTCGGTTCCCTTCATGGTGGAGACCCTATGGTAACGCGTCGGCTTAAGTACCTTTTGACGGCGATGCTTGCCGCAAGCACCATAGCAAGTGCCTCCGAATCGGGCATTCTCTCTTATCGTGCCCAACGTTCTTTTGACAGCGGAAAATTCGCCAAAGGTTATGGTCAACTAGAAAGAGCCCTGCTTGCAAGCCGCAAAGAAGCAGACTTGCTTTCCGAAGGACGCGTCCTGATTGCCATGGCGCAAATCCGCACCATGAGCCTCGATTTGAATTTTGCAGACTCTCTGCTTTCTATCGTGCGCAGCGATGTTCTTGATCAAAACACAAGCATTCAATTAGCGAAGGCAAAAGTCGCGCTACTTAACGCACGTCAAAAATTTAAAGAAGCAGCCTCCATCTGCAATTCTTTTGACGAAAAATCCCTGAAAAAAGCAGAAGAAAATACACAGGCCGCTTTTTATGGAGAATGCGCCATTACACTAGCCGCAAACGGCGACAATACTCGCGCGCAAGAATCTTTAAAGATGGCCGGCAAGCGCTCCGACAAGAAAGGCGGTTTTTACGCCTATACCGCAGCCCGCATGGCAGACCTCAGCGGAGACCGCAGCGCCGATTCACTTTACCGCTTTGCAGAATCCAAGGCGATTCAAGCCAACAAGCCCTACAATACGGCAACAATTCTCTATTACCGCTCGCAACTAAAGAGCACCCCAAAAAAAGAAGCGGAGGATTTAAAGCTCCGCTGCAAGAATGCCTTTGAACTGATGGGACTCCCCAATAATTCTAAGCGCTGCGCGGAATAATTTCAAATTAATTTGCTGAACTATCCGCCGGAGCGTTGGCTGCGGCAGTCGTATCGACTGTTGCAACCGTATCGACCACGGCCGCAGCGGAATCTGCAGCGGCTTCTTTTGCCTTAAGCTCTTCTTCCGCAAGTTTTTCATCTTGCGCCTTTTTCATCGCCAAGAGTTCGCGATAGACAATTGCCGGGTGAATCTTGCCATCGGCCATTCCATCGACGAGAGTCTTGATTTTTTGATAGGTTTCATTCTTCTCTAAATCTTCGCCGAAGAAATTAAAACCGAGCAGCTTGGTAATCTTTATGTAGAAACTCTTGCGGAACTTTTTGAAACGGGGCTGCATCACATCATTCAAGATGGTTTCAAGAGCCATTTCAGTCTGCATCGAGTCAAGTTCAAAGCTACGGTATATCGTGCGGATGTGATCCGGAATCGTCGTGTCTGGACTATCGAAATACTTGCGCATCACGTTCGCAGCTTCAGTCCTGTTCGGATAAGGCCCACGAGCAAGGCGAAGTGCATAGTAAAGCGACAGGCGCCAATTCTCGGGGTAAACGCGGCTTGCGCGACGCAATACCGAAAAGTCAGACGTATCGGGAGCATCAACAGGAGTCACGCCCCCGACAAAGTAATACGGTGTATAGAACAAAGAATCGAGACTCGTCGAAAGTTCAGCCACGTGGCCCAGGTAAGCATATTCCTTACCGGTCAAGTAGCTTTCGCCGAGTTCCGTAAGTCCCTTGATCCAAAAAAGACCTGCCACCGATGCGTCATGACCTGCGGCCACATAATGCACTGTTGATGCCTTCGGCAAGAAAGACTCGTCGAAGTTTGTACCGGGAAGCGGCTTCGCAAAATGGAAAGCCACTGCGATAACCGCGATAGCGAATATGAGAACCGCAAGGAATCGCATACTTAAATCTGGCAAGCCTCAGCGAGTTTTTCGAGAGCGTCCACACAGTCGTTGGCGAAGTTCTCGGGATGTCCGCTGCGCTGGTAAGCAAAGTTGAGTCCACTGGAACTGTTGAGCACGTGGAACTTGCGCTTGCCACCACCGTTTGCAATGGCCGTAAGCACCGTCTTGGCGTCACCACCCTGACCACCCGGCACACCTGGAATCGAAACACCCGGAATCAGGAACGGAATTTCGTGCTTGTGGGCAACCGTGTAAGCAGTAATCTTTTCGAGTTCTTCAGGATGCGTTGCACCGACAACGGCACCGAGGTAACCGAGGTTTGCGTCCCATTCCATAATCTTGTCGGCTACGGAGTAGAAGGCTTCGGCAACATCGCGCGGATCGTCGCTACGGGACACCGGCAAATCCTGGAAGTCGTGGGCCCCCTTGTTGCTCGTGCGGAGCAATACGTAGGCACCGTTTTCAGAATTTTCGCGAATGAACGGGCCCACAGAATCGGCACCCATCCAAGGAGACACCGTCACGGCATCGGCCTTGTACACATCGTAGGCGGCCGTTGCGTAAGCGGCACTCGACTTACCGATGTCACCACGCTTTGCATCCAAAATAACAGGAATGCCTGCGCTGCGATAGTCGTCAATCAGCTGCTGCAGCACTAACATCGCCTGAACGCTCACGCATTCGTAATAAGCGCTGTTCGGCTTCACCACGGCGGGCGTCACGTTACGCTTGAGGCAGCATTCCAAAATTTCAGAATAAAAACGCTTGATTTTGTCTTCGGCACTGCCTTCAGGGCAGCACGGATCGATCAGCTTCATGACCGGATCCATGCCGAGGCAAATCGGATTGCCACACTTGGCGATACGTTCTTCTAAACGAGCCTGAAAGTTCATTACTTCAAATCCTCTTGAATCTGGGCGGCTTCGTAGCTAAGAATACCGTGAGCGACAGCAACGTTCAAGGATTCGAGTTCACTGCTCATCGGGATCTTCACCGTTTCATCGGCAAGTTCAATAAAGTACGGGTTGGTACCGGCACCTTCGTTACCCACGAGGAACGCCATCTTGCGAAGCTTATTCTGCGGAATTTCTTTAAGGGACTGCTTGGCATGCAAATCAGTCGCAATAATCGTGTAACCCTTGCTGCGCAAGAAGTTAATCTGGTCAATCAGATCCACATCAAATTCGAAAGGCACGCGGAGGAACGTTCCCGACGAACCGCGCACAACCTTCGGGTTAAACGGGCTCACGGTGCCACGGCCAAGAATCATACCGTCAGAACCAAAGCCGAGGCTCGTGCGGAAAAGCGTACCAAGGTTACCCGGATCCTGCACGGCATCCACAAGCGTCAGCACGCTGCGGCTAGATTCATACACCGGCTTCTTGCTCGCAATGCGTGCAACTGCGACAATGCCCTGCGTCGTCACCGTCGAAGAAATCTTCTTCATCTGTTCGTCAGTGAGCACGTTCAGCTTGATTTCGGCTTCGTTAATCTGCTCAATCAAGGCTTCGTCATTAAAGGATTCGGTCATGTAGACGCCCAGCACCAATTCGCGGTGGTGAGAAACCAATTCCTGCACCACATGCACGCCTTCGCCAAGGAAACGGCCTTCACGTTCACGGCCCTTTTCAGTCGTGAGGGCAAGCATGCGCTTGAACCAAGGCGGGTTGAAGTTAGAATCTTCGCTGGATTCCACTTCGGCCACGCGGGCTTCGAGTGCGGCTTCGTCCAATACTTCTTCGATTTCTTCTTTCTGTTCTTCGGGGCGCTGGCGATAAATCGGAGCACCGGCCTTAGCAAATTCGCGGCGCGGGCGACGGTCGCCAAAAGAGCGGCCCCTATCACCGAACGAACGGCGACCCTCGCGGCCTCCGAAGGAGCCACGGTCATCACCGTCGCGACGCGGACGGCGTTCACGGTCAAAGCGGCCTTCGCGGCGGTCACCACGATCGCCACGATCACCGAAAGGTTTACGGTCGCCAAACTTGCGGTCGCCCCTGCGATCGTCAAAAGAACGACCTTCACGGCCACCGCGTTCTTCGCGGTCATCGTCACGACGCGGACGACGTTCAGGCTTTTCGCTCACTCCGAACTTACGGTCCAGAGTCATCTTTACGGTGCGGTTTTTATTTTCTTCGCTCATACTTTTTCCATGATTTGTTTGGCGACGGATTCCCCGTCAATTTTCAAAAGCTTGAACAAGGCGGAAATTTCTCCCTGTTCCACAAAATGATCCGGCAGGCCGAAGCGCAACAGACGCTTGTCGGTGTAGCCAAGATCCGCAATAAGTTCAGCCACGGCAGATCCGAAACCGCCCACCAGCGTGTTGTCTTCGAGAGTCACAATCGTCTTGTGCGCATCAAAGAGCTTGCGGTAAGCCTCGGTATCCAGCGGCTTGATAATACGTGCATCCACGACTGTTGCGCTCTTTCCGTTTTCACGGAGAACAGCAGCCGTCTTCTTGAGTTCGTTTGTCATGAACCCTGCACCCAAAAGCAAGATGTCCTTGCCTTCTTCCAAAACCTTCGGGAGCTTCACGTCCACGGTCTCGGGAGCGGGCTTCAGGTGTTCTTCAAGGGCGGTGCCGCGCGGGTATCGGATCGCGACAGGGCCCTTCATGTCGATAGCCGCGCGTACCATGTCGCGCAGTTCGTTTTCGTTGCTCGGCGCAAGAATGGTTATCCCCGGCACCGTGCGCAGGTAAGACAAGTCGAACGCGCCATGGTGAGTCGGGCCGTCGGCTCCGACAAGCCCCGCCCGGTCAAGCACCATCACCACATGCAAGTTCTGCAAGGCGATGTCATGCATAATCTGGTCGTAAGCGCGCTGCATAAAGCTCGAGTAGATTGCGACCACCGGAACCACTCCGTCGCAGGCAAGGCCCGAGGCAAACGTAAGCGCATGCTCTTCGGCAATGCCCACGTCAATCACGCGATCCGGGAGTTCGCGAGCTACGATATCCATACCGCAACCGGTAGGCATAGCAGCCGTAATGCCGATAATGCGGTTGTCCTTCTTCGCGAGTTCCAGAAGAGTCTGTCCGAACACATGCGTAAGCGAGGGGTTCGGACTCCCCGGAGAAAGCGGCAATCCGCTTTCGGGGTCGAAAGGTCCAATGCCGTGCCACTTGGTCGGGTTCTTGACAGCCGCATCCAGGCCGCGTCCCTTTTCGGTCAAGATATGCACCAGGCACGGGCCCGGTTGTTCCTTGACGCGCTGCAACAGCATAATGAGTTCGTTAATGTCGTGACCGTCAATCGGTCCAAAGTAACGGATACCAAGGTCTTCAAAGAAACGGCCCGGCTTTACGACCGTCTTCGCTGCATTTTCCGCCTGCAGGAACAAGTCGCGGAAACGAGACCCTAAAATACCCGGAAGACGCTTCATCAGGCGGTCGAGGTCCGAGCGCATCTTGTTGTAGACCGGGTCCGAAATCACGCGGTTCAGGTACTTACTGAAATTACCCACGTTCGGGGCGATACTCATCTTGTTATCGTTCAAGATGATGGTCATATTCTGCTTCGAAAGCCCCGCATTGTTGATGGCTTCGTAGGCCATACCGCCCGTCATGGAACCGTCACCGATAACGGCCACCACGCTGTTCTTGCGTTTGAAGTGGTCACGGGCCACCGCAAAGCCGAGGGCGGCGGAAATAGAGGTCGTCGCGTGTCCTGCACCGTAGCAGTCGTACTCGCTCTCGTTCCTCTTCAAGAATCCAGAAATACCGCCCTGCTGGCGAAGCGTTTCGAAACGGTCGAAACGACCCGTCAAAAGCTTGTGCACGTAAGCCTGGTGACCAACATCCCACACGATTTTATCGTCGGGGGCGTTGAACACGTAATGCAGAGCGAGCGTCAGTTCCACGACACCCAGGCTAGACGCCAGGTGACCGCCATGCTTAGCCACTTGACCGATGATAGTCTCGCGGATCTGCGACGCCAGGTTGTAAAGCTCCTCTACCGAGCAATGCTTTATGTCCTGGGGGGACTTGATATTCTTAAGGTCCATTATTTAACCCTGGTAATGATGAATGCGGCAATGGAGCGCAAGATCTTGGTATCGCACTTGAGGCCGTCCAAAGCCTTGAGCGATTCCTCGTACAATTCGTGCGCACGTTCGCGGGACTTCTCGAGGCCCACCAGCGCCGGGTACGTCGCCTTACCCTTTTCGATGTCGGAACCGGCATCCTTGCCCAGTTCCTCGGTCGTAGAAACAATGTCCAGAATGTCGTCCACAATCTGGAACGCAAGGCCGATGGAGCGGCCGTAGTCGCGGATAGCCCCGATAGACTTGTCGTCGGCACCGGCAAGCATTGCACCCACCTGGAGAGCCGCCTCAATCAAAGCCGCCGTCTTGTGGTAATGGATATAGTCGACAATTTCCAGGTCCACCTTCTTGCCTTCGCATTCGATGTCGATCATTTCGCCGCCGATCATGCCATAGGTACCCAAGAGGTGTGCGAGGACTTCAATCGCCTTCGCGTTACCGGTCTTTCCCATCAGTTCGAAAGCGAGAATGCAAAGAGCATCGCCAGCCATCACGGCGGTCGCTTCGCCAAACTGCTTGTGAGAAGTCGGCTTTCCGCGCCTAAAGTCATCGTTGTCGATGCAAGGCAAGTCGTCGTGAATCAGCGAGAAGGTGTGGAGCATTTCGAGGGCGCTCATGGCGTAATCCACCGATTCGCCCTTTCCACCGAACATATCAAATGCAGCGCGAACAAGTGCCGGACGGAGTCTCTTTCCACCAGCGAACATCGAATAACGCATCGCCTCGTGGAGCCTTTCCGGACGGTCGGCTACGGGCGGCAAAAATTCTTCAAACTTCTTTTCCGCAACCTTAGAGATGCGGGACAGGTAATCGAGGGCAACAGCCGCTTCTTTTTCAAGGGTTTCCATATAACCCCAAAGATACTTAATTTCGCGATTGTATACAAGTCTAAACAGAGCGAAACAAAGCCGCAAGACCTAGAAAAAGTCCCCATTAACAGGGACTTTTCACTTTATTTCATTTCGACTTTCGAGATTTACTTTCTTTTATCTTACAATCCGATTTTTACTGTAAACGGAATGATTTTCACCAAAAGCATTCCGACGATTCATCGCACGTCCAAGGGCATCGTAATTTAAATTCGATTTTACTCTCGTCTCCTGTAGTTCATCTTTACCGTCATCTACTATCACTTGATGAGCGGCCTTTTTATACAAGCCCCTGTTATTTTCTTTTTCGCAGGGAGTTTCTACCCACCACCAAGAATCTTGAGCATTATTATTAATCCATCCATACTGCGTTCCTCGTTCCGGATTTAAAGAATAGCACTTGCCAGGAGTCATATTATCCAAGCCACTAGAGAAACAGTCGCTCGGATGATAAACAGCATTTGACCCACGCTTATTACCTATACACCCAGCAGACGTTTTCTCTACAACAGGCATACTTCCATCACATGGGACCTCTATCCACCACCAGGAATCTTGAGCATTGTTATTAATCCACCCATATTGCGAACCTCTCTCTGGATTTAATGAGTAGCATTTTCCCTCTTCCATATTTTGAAGGCCACTATGGAATATCTGATCAGGAGAATACTTTTGGTCAGGCCCCGCAATAAAGGGTTCATCAAAAATTTCGCTAGAACTGCTATAAACAGACACTTGTCCTGAAGATGACGACTCAACAAGTTCATCATTTGATGAATAATATTCATCAAATGAACTCGAAGATTCTAAAACTTCTGACGAAGAATATTCCTCCTCAGAGCTGGAGCTATACTGGCTGGATGACGATTGCAGTGAATTATAATATTTCAAAGTTCTTATGCATCTGTCAAAACTTTCCACAATCTTAGGTTCTTCTAGCAAACCATTAAAATCAAAATTTGCAGGAAGCTCATCAGTACGATCCAACCATCTTAAGCTTGTTAATGTAGATGTCTCTGTCACATCAAAGCCAATAAAAATCATTCCCCAATTATCATTATCCGTATTCTTCGTCACCGAGCAACCTTTTTCTATATCGACAGGAACAGCATACGTTCTAGAATTGCCTCGGCATCCGTAAATAACTGGCACACGAGCAACATTATCTCCCCTCATTTTCAATCTTTGACAGGATTCAACATCATCAAAACAATAAGCCCTAGCATTTGTTTCCCTGATAATATAAGGTAAATTTGTCTGTATTGTTACAGTCGGATTACTTTGTCGAACATCGCATAATAACCAAAATTCGAGTTCCCCATAATAATCTGGTCTTTTTGTAAAATACTTTATCGCATCCGTATTTGAATCATAGCATCGGTCACAATTCGAGTCTTTGCAAAATACATCATCTAGATTATAATAATAAGTTACATCGGTAGGGCACAATTCTAAGCCCTCTTTATACCCAAAGGGGTCCAAGTTGCAATGGTCACCCCCCTCGCCACAGCCACCGTCACCCTCACTGCTAGAACTTTCATCTTTTTCATCATTACTAGAAGACGAATCTATATCTTCTTCTGAACTAGAAGATTCTTCACCCTCTTTAGACGAAGAACTTTCTTCCTCAGAACTAGACGACTCTTGAGATGAGCTACTCAAATCTTCCGAAGATGATGATTCTTCATTTTGAGAGGAACTAGATTCAGAACAGCCAGGGAGAGAAGGGTCTTTGTCACCACATATGTAATCGCCATAAACAGTTCCATTTTGTTTTAAATCACTACCCCATTTAAAGATATCATGAGAACACTTAACAGCATTTTCACGACACCGCGCATTACAAAGCACCCTATACATTTCAATTGTTTGTAGCATATCAGCCGCATTACATGTATTGCAATCAAATTTCGCACCATAATAATTTTCATACACCCTCACTTCGCCAGAGTTCATTGTTATTTTACATGTTACTGGAGCAGATGGAGCTTCAACATTAAAAACCGATCCGCCGCCGCCAAAAGTCAAACACGCCTCCCTCATAGTAGCAATAGCATCTTGCTGATCCTCTAATGTTAGATAACAGTTATCGTAAAAATCAGAAGCAAAAAGGTTCGAAATAAACAACAACAAAAGAACCAACAAACCATCATTTTTTACAAACATCATCGCTTTACTCTAAAACGGAATCTTTCATAACTCCGTATTTGTGCTTAACCAGCGGAACACCTTTTTTCAAAACTGCATATGCGTTTTCACATGAATCAAGAACCGCACGATAACGAACAGAATCTTTCAAGGCATCTATGTTTTGCGACTGGATACATTTCATTAACAAATCTGCTTTTTCTTTAGCTTTAAAAAATTTATGCTCACTATCATTGCACTCAGCCTTGATGTTAGGACAATTGTGCATAACACAACGAACTTTTTCATCACACGGCAAACCCCTACAACCTTCCAAACATAATTTACCATGTGTCGGTCTGCTCTTTGGTCCTTCCAATCGAAGATCAATAACATTGCTACTGTCCTCCAAAACAGCTCTCTTTTTTTCACTTTGCTTATTCAAATCGCTTTGGGTATCTTTCTTCTCCGAACACCCCACACTCAGCATTGCAAAAACTGTAGCAAATACTAAATATTTCATTTTCATACAAATTCCTTTTTTATACAAAATATAATAAACCTTTTTCAAATCATCCAAAGACCACCTAATGGAACCGATGGAGTTTTCAGCGGCAATGATATTTGGTATTGCCAATAGTAACGGAACCTGAAAAGTTACTCTTTTTGCAGAAACATTCATTATCACCTTTACAATGGTCATGACTTTTTTCCAAAACCGGAATAATCTTTTTTACACCCCTATCACTTGAAGATGAAGGAACAGCCATTTTGAGCACGAATTTGGCGTCAGGACAATTACGCAAAACGCAATCCTTATATTCAGCGGAATTTTCCGGCACATCATCACATCCCTTTTGGCATAAGATTTTTTTATGGGGTTTTACGGTAAGCACTTTTTCTTCATCTTTAAAAACTTCGTGTTCACCATCCTCATCACATGGCAAGCCCCTACAACCATCCAAACATAATTTGCCATGAGTCGGCTTACTCTTTGGTCCTTCCAGTCGAATATCAATAACATCGCTACTATTCTCCAAAATTTTTTCTTTCATTTCACTTTGTTTTTTTAACTCGTTTGGAACCTCTTTTTTATCCGAGCATCCCACACTCAACATTGCAAAAACTGTAGCAAATACTAAATATTTTAATTCCATATAAGTTCCTGTTTATACAAAATATAATAAACTTTATCCGAATCATCCGAAGACAGCCTCATCCGACCTATCCAAATTTTCATAACCATTCCAGCGAACCATCATCCCTCCCTAAATTCAGCGGCTTTTTTCATATTAATGGAACCGATGGAGTTTTCAGCGGCAATGATATTTGGTGTTGACAATTGTAACGGAACCTGAAAAGTTACTCTTGCATGAATTTAGCGCTAGGACAATTACGCTTAACGCAATTTTCATATTCAACGGAATTTTTCGGCACATCATCACATCCCTTTTGGCATAAGATTTTTTTATGGGGTTTTACGGTAAGCACTTTTTCTTCATCTTTAAAAACTTCGTGTTCACCATCCTCAACGCTAGGACAATTACGCTTAACACAACGAACTTTTTCATCACACGGCAAACCCCTACAACCTTCCAAACATAATTTACCATGAGTCGGTCTGCTCTTTGGTCCTTCCAATCGAATATCAATAACATCGCTACTATTCTCCAAAATTTTTTCTTTCATTTCACTTTGTTTATTTAACTCATTTGGCACCTCTTTTTTATCCGAGCACCCCATATTCAGCATTGCAAAAAATGTAGCGATTATCAAATATTTCATTTTCGTACAAAGTCCTTTTTCTATCAAGTTAGAAAAAAAAATGTCTTTTCTAAAATTTATTATACTTTAATGGATGAAATTCATACTCACACTCATTATGATCCTGCTGCTAATCGGTTGCAGCAAAGAAGGAATGTGCTAATCAATTCCGAGCCTAACATTCCTCTAAAGGATATCGTTCCAATTCTACAGAAACTAGAGGAACGCGGTTACAAATTTTCTTTTTTCAGCGGGACTTAACTAAACCTCAATACAATTCATTTTCCAAACAAAATAGGAATCACGTTAGTGATTCCCAATCCGTGTGAAAATTTTTGTATTTGAATCCTAGAACAGTGCGCCGTACAGGATGACATCATCGATGTAGAATTCGGAACCATCCTGGGCAAAAATATGGAACTGTTTTACGCCACCCATCATACTATTCCAAGAGGTGACGCAGTTTTCGTCATTGGCGCTACCAACGCAAAGGTCCGCCGGGTTCACGACAACGCGTTTCCATGACGACGAAAGCTTAATCCAGCTTGTAGAAGCCTTGATGTTCACACTCGGCGTGACCCAGTTTTCCATCGCAAGCTTCACATTTCCATTACCCTTTGCATAGAACACGACCGAATCAATCACCGCAAAGTTCATGTAGCGTTCAAACGAAGTTCCCACCAAAGCCCATGCGTAGTCGTCATTCGCAAGTTTGTACTTGCCGTGGAACACCTTGGACTTACGGGTAGAATCATATTCAACGCCGTCCTTAGCCAATTTTGCAGGCGTAATGGTCGTACCCTTGTTAAGCGAATCGGTATTGATATACCAACCATCCGCACCATCTTCAAAATCCTGAAGCACCTTCACGGGGTTCAAGGATTCGGTACGATTAGGTTCTGCATAAGCCTTCCATTCTGCGTAAAGGCTATTGCTAGAATCTGCCGTTACAAAGTAAATTCCAAGGGAATCCTGTGCGGGGACATCGGGGAGCACGTAGGTACCCACGTTGTTCGTCTTGACTAAAATATCAAGGCCATAAACACCGACCCATAAATATTCAGCACTAGACTGAAGCGTTACTTTGCTTGAAATCGACGCTGTTGCATCTAGGCGGAGCGTATCGAGTTCTGCAAGTTCCACAGCGTTATAGACCTTGGAGAACGCATAATCACCTTTTATCACCGTCAGGCGGTAATCTCCCGAAGTGGGCCATTTTATTTCGAATCGTCCCTTCTTGTCGGTCTGCAAATCAGATTCGATAATCGAATTCTGTACAACATATCCGCTCGACATGGACTTAGCCTTACGGAGAGCCACCGTTGCATTGGCTGCAGGCGTGCCATCCTTCAACAAGGCCACAATCCGCGGGAGCGTATCTGTTTCGTCCGTATCGCGGGCGGCCGTGTCTTTAGACAAAGTATCGATAGGTGGCTTTACCTCGCTGCGGTAATCCTTCATCACCGATTCACGCGGAGTCACATAGATAGACTGTTCACCCAAATTCTTGGAATAGTTTTCGGTCACAAAGTAAAGCGTCAGTGAATCGTTGGCCGGGAGCGACGGTAAGGCAAACCATCCAGCGACATTCGTCTTCACCAAGACATCGGTACCGACAATGCCCACCCACACCGAAGTATCTCCTTCGGGGATATCGACAACGCCAGCCATCACGGCCGTCGCTGAGAGGTTAACCGTATCGGGAGCCGTAGACTTGCCCACCACGGCAAACTCGTCGCGAGTAAGTTCCTTGGAGTATGCCACGCCATCATGGAGCACCGTCAAACGGTACTTGCCTTCGGCAGGAATTTCAACCTTAAAGTTACCGTTTTCATCGGCGTAAGAATCGGCCACCACCAGCGCGTTTTCTTCGACGGCATGTTCGGCCTTAAAGTCCACCTTGCGGAGCGCCACCGTCGCATAAGACGCAGGCTTACCATCGACAAGAGCAAGGCCGTTCGTCGTAATACTACCCGGACCGCCAGCAACCTCTTCGTTGTTGGAACAGGACACCAACCCCGCTAACGTAAGCGAGAGCAAAGGCATAAGAAAGAGCGATTTTCTCATTTTCCTTTCTCCTTTAGAGGTTTGGTGAACGCGAGCGGGAACATCTGGATGTTCAACTGGAATACAGTATCGTCGTCCGTCCCTTCTTGAGATAAACGTAGTAAATCTTCACGGAATGCGTTAATCTTTTCTCGGAGGAGCTGGATATCGTCCATGCAAAAAGTCATGGTGACCGTGCTGATATCGCGCAGGAACGGCTGATGCCTATCCAGGGATTCATCGGCAAGGCGAATCGTTTCGTGCTGGAAGGCACGCACGGCCTGAGAGCGCCAGTTTCCGCCAGTAGATACAAAGGTGTCGTTCACCTTCCAGTATCCGTCGCGGTCGGTCGAAATCATGTTGAGGTCCGCAAGCAACTTTACGGCGTCACGGGCTTCTTTTTCGGTGATGTTCGGGGTGCAGCTCTCGGCAAGGCCCTGGTAGTCATCCTTAAACTTGCAAATGCCGATTACCGAACGTATGGCATTGTAATACCAATGGCGGTAAAACTCGAGTTCCTTCTTTTGCAGCAGCTTGAGCGAGACGCCCTTGAGTGCTTGCATGCGTTCGTAATGCTGGAGAGCGTCGGCATCGGTTTTCGCACGGCCGAAATACACCATCTCGGCCCAGTAATCGGCCTCTTTACCTTCGAGTTCGAAGAATTCTGCAGCGGGCTTAATCAAGCTCAGGGGCAAATGGATTTTGCCCTGAGATACGCGAAGGAGGTTGCCAGGATCAGCGCCCATCTTCATGGCCATGTAACGCCAAGAAATGACAGTCTTACGCTGCTTAAAATCCTCAAAAGCATCCCTCAACCACTCGCGATAGTCCGTGTATTCAAAAATCTTCTTCATAACAATAAAGATAAATCCTTGATACTCAAAATACTATGCAACGGCCCTAATCTCCGTTGTCGAACTTTACAACGATTTTAAGGTCCTTGTCGCAGGTGGCATACCAGCTGCACTCGGGGTTATCCGCAAGGGGCAAATCCCTGCAAAATCCCCTAAAATAAAGGGTTTCGGCGTTTTCGGGAGTGCGTCCGTAGATAATCTCGTAATTCAATTCCCCCGCCGCCGAGGCCTGCACCGCTGGTTCGCCCATCAGGCGCCCTGTGAGCAAAATCACACAGTTGTCCTTGAGGGGCATCTGCGAGTCGTCATCGCCCTCCGCCAAAATCCAGTGCATCTGGAGCGGCTTGAAGTCAACCTCGGGCTCCTTCTTGCTGGCACAACCGAACAGGACAAACGAGGTTAGCAGAAAAAGCGCAATGACGTTTTTCATCTTTCTAATTTGGGACTTGAACCATTCCGAACTAGCGGGTGTGGCGGAACGTAGCGCTGGTGACGCGGTTACGGCCATTTTCCTTGGAGGCATAAAGGGCCTTGTCGGCGCGCTCGAACAGGCGCTTGGGGTCTTCGCCCGCGATCATCTCGGCAATACCGAAGGAGCAGGTAATCTGCTGCTGCTTGATCAGCTGGGTATTCTCGATAGCCATACGGAGCTTTTCAGCCAAGAACTGGGCATTCTGGATAGGCGTATCGCCACAAAGAATCACGAATTCTTCGCCACCCCAACGCACCAGGGCGTCGGTATTACGGATCTTGCTCTGGATAAGCTTGGCAAGGTTCACCAGAACCTCGTCGCCCACCATGTGGCCGTAGGTATCGTTCACGTGCTTAAAGTGGTCGATATCCAGAATCACGAAAGACACGGGGCTGTCGTTCTTGCTCAAGTTTTCCTGCTCGCGCATGAGCACGCTGCTAAAGCCCGCACGGTTAAGGCAACCGGTAAGCGGATCTTCTTTACTAGACCTTTCGTATTCGCTCTTCTCGATTTCGAGGGCGCGCAAGTTCTTTTCGAGTTCCTCACGTTTCTTCTTGTTAGCAGCGCGTTCACGGCTGTAGTCAAAGAAGCGGATCACGAGGATGACAAAGAAGGTAATGAACCAGAGGGCCACCAGCGCCGTCGCCAGTTCCTCTTTTTCAATCTTTTTGCCCTTAAAGCAAAGTCCACGGATTTCGAGCGTCCCGTAGCCCAGCGGAGCATTGGTTCCCGTCTGGATTTCGATTAGCGGAATATTCGAAAGGTCGACCCTCGCCTTGTGAACGTTGATTTCGTTCTGGGCGACCCACCAACCGGCAACACGGAATTCCTGCGGAACAAACACGGCCGGATAGGTTTCCTCGAGCGGGAAGAACTCGATTTCATTAAACTTGAGCGAAGTTTCATCGCCGGGGCGCGAGAAAGTGCTGTCGTAGCCGCGCATATAAAGACGCACGGTTCCTTCGCCACGGGGCTTTACCCACACAAAAATGCTGTCGAACCTAGAAAGGTCCTTACCACGGGTCTTGCCGTCGCCCAAAAAGATCTTGACGCCGACATAAGGGTATGCGTAGCCCTCTTTAAGTTCGTAGTCCACAATAATGGACGAATCGGTACGCGTCAGCTGCACCGCCGACGATCCACCGTCTGCAGAGTCCGTCTCGGCAATCAAATACGGATAATCATGCAAATAAAGAGGCTCAATGACATCCAGGCCATTCTGATACGCAAAAAGCGCGATGACCGTAACGGCCAACAGCACAAATATCAGGATGTTCATCCTGAACAGCACGTATATTTTTTCAAAAATCCTAGACATAGGCACTTTCCAGCAAAAACCCTTTTTTAAATATATAAAAAAGACCTAAATGACAATAAGCAAAGGCGCCCTATGTGAGCGAAATAACATTTTTTAGCGACGAACTGTCGTAAAAAGGGGTATTTTACCTAGAAAGCCAGCCTCCCAAGCGGCCAATTATCGGCCGGAGCACCTTAGCCATCTCTTCATGAGAATGGATATCCGGATGCCCCAACAACCCCACATTCGCCGTCTGGAGGGTCACAAATTCCACATCGCGCTTGCCATTTGCAATTTCGGAGTCATAAATTGACTTGACTGTCGGAGTCAGGTCATCATTCGGCCAGACCTTGGTCGACACCAGCAAGAACTTGACACCGGGGTGCTTTTTACGGAAATCGGCAAGCATGCCTGCATAAACTTTCTTGAACTGCGCCTTATCGGCATAAGGGGGATTGCCCTGAAAGTCATTGATGCCGACAAAAAGAACAATCACTTGCGGATGGAACGAATCAAAATCGTAACGCAGCGATGATTCCGAAACGCCTTTGGCGACATCGTCCTGAGCTTCTCCCGGAACCGTAAATTCATACAACCGGGGAATTGGCCATTCCGGTATGATGTTGTCATAATTACGTACTAAGCCGCGACCACTAAAAGCGTTTACCTGAAAATCCGCCTTGTAGCCATCGGCAAGCAAGAAGGCGTAACTCCTAGATGCGTTCGTCTTTTCAAAAACAAGCGATTCATCTTGACCGTTCTGGCCCTCATTGCCAAAACCCACCGTAAAGGAATCTCCAATGAATTCGATGCGACGGTTAGAATGCTTGGGGGGATTCCCGAACTTGCCCGCCTTGTCAGTAGAAACACTATAGAGGCGTATACCGCCGGGGTTACTTTCACTAATTTTAATTAGGCGATAAAGATGCGAACCTGCACCGCCGGTCGTTTTTACTTTATACACATTACGAGAAGTTGTCGTAAATACGGCCATCTGCTTGCCGTCTTCGTCTACGCGGAACCGCGCCTCGCCCTCGAGTTCAAACGACAGTGTACTGGCAACAGCATTAAACTGTACTACAGCCGCCGGAGCACTGGTACGGCTATACTCCTTGCCATGTTCCCAACGGCCACTAAACAACAGGTTCTTAGAAAACTGTTCCACGGAGACCTCCGCTCCAAAAGAGAATGATGTCACCAAGGCACAGGCCACCAATGACGAATGAATCCAACTCAAACAATGCATAGAGAAATAGTAGTAAAAGTTGGTAAAACTTAGAAGAATAATCCAAGCTCTAGGCCCTAAGTTCTAAACGCCATTTTCTACATTGCCTTACATGAGATTCGCACGTTTGGTTTCTGCGGGAGTTTTAGCGCTAGCGGCATACGGCTTGCTGCTCGGGGTTTCCGCTTTTGCCGGGACCGACAAGCCTAACGAGAACAAGCCCGCCGTGCAAAAGCCAGAACCAGGGTCACCGGGAGATACTCTCACCCGTGAGGACGCCCGCATGGCATTGCTCGTGTACAAGCTGCTAGATAAAGACGGCAAAATCAAAGGCGCCAACATCGAGCGCGGCGAACAACTCTATATGCAAAACTGCAGGCCCTGTCACGGCAACGACGGCCGACGCTTTAATTTCTCGCTATACTATGAAGAGCCCGCCTTTATAGGCGACCGCGCCCGCAAAGAGATGCCGACGTTCTGGTACCAGATTAATTTTGGAGACAAGGAACGCGGCATGGAAGCCTATATCGACGAGTTCCCGCTACAGGACCTCATCGATATCGCAGGCTTTGCCCAGACGCTTCCCTAGCCGAGTTTTTTACGGCTGCTTGCCGTTGTAGACCTTGACTTCTTGAATAAACGAAAGTTCGATTAATTCGGACTCTTCGCTACCGTAAGGCTGAATTTCGATGCACTGCGGAGACTTGGCGAACTTGAGCGCATGCACAAAGAAATTCCTTTCGACTTCCTTGTCGCCGCGCTTGGCCGGATTCTTGAGTTTCGCTCCAATCAGGGCGCCCACCGTCTTGGCGTAGCGCAACACCTGCACCAGATCAAAGTTGCTTAGGCGCTGGTAATTGCTACCGTACTTGGTCGAATTGAGAGCCGTCTGCAACGTCTCGGAATCAGCGACTTCCTTAAGGTCGTAATCCGGAGCCTTGGCCTCGGGCCAACCCACCACAAAGTCCTTGCGCCATTCTTCGGTCGGAGCGGCAGTGCGGTTCACGTTCTTGCGTTCCACGAACGGGCTATAGCCATAGTTCGTAAGGATTTCGAAGGCACGGGATTCCATTTCCGGTTTCAAGACAAATCCGTAGCCCGGAATAAATTCGTTCGCACATTCCATGAACTGCGGGAATCGAGAAAGTTCGTTCAGAACTTCGGCACTGTCGATCTTGAGCAGACGAACGGTCTGCACCTTGGCACCGTAGTAGGAGGAATTCCATTCGGTAAGGGTCGATTCCACATTGACGGGCGGCTTAATCCAGCCCTTGAAACTTTCAACCTCGGATTCGGCAATACCGCACTTGAGGCCGCGCATATAGCTGTCGCGGTTCAGCGAGAAGCGCAAATAGATTTCGTCGTTTTCGACCTTGGTAAGGCATGCAAGCATCAACAGCACACGCGGAGCCGTACCCGTCGAAGCAATCAGTTCAAAGTTCGGAAGGCAGGAGATGTTTTGTTCCGGGACAGACACGACCGAGGTTTCAATCCAATCGCGGCACGACTGATCGAGCACCACGGAAGCCACCTTACCATTCACCATCGTAAAGCGGACAAGGCCCAAAATCCAAAGTTCACGCAGCGGACGCGGTAGGTAATCCCATGCCATCAGACCGTCTTTTTCTTGCAGGCGGCAGGTGGGGTCTACGACCCAGAAAATCGACGAAGCGCACATCGCCGTTCTCGGGCGTTCGAGCATTTTAAGCAAGCGAACGCAATGGCTGCGGTCTCCGCGGAAACGTTCCTTAAGCCACCAGGTCAACAAGTCCTGATGCAGTCTAAAGCCATTCTTGCGGATAAATTCAAGACCTCGTTCCGTAGGTACCAGACAAGAGTCTTCTTGTTCCAGCCAACCACTGCCCGTCAAGAAATTGAAAATAAGCGAGACTTCGTTTTCGGCAGTCTTCTCGGAAATACGGTGCGCCGAGGTAAATGCCTCCGCACAAATCTGGTAGCTGCGACGGTGCAACAGATTGCTGTTGTTAATCTTGAGGTCACCGGTCATGGCCAAGGCGAGCACCTGACAAATATGCCAGTCCACTAGGTTCTGGTAATAAACGTCAGAACCCTTTACCGCCGGAGCGTCTTCGAGCGGTTCATCGAACAAACCCAAGAAATTAGAGAAGCCGTAATAGACCATCGTGTTTGCAGACGGAGAGCGCCACAGCAAGTATTCGCGGCACATGTTGAGCAAAAAGTTCTGCAATTCACGGGTACGAGCCTGACTAACCGAAACCGTCAGACGCAGTTCGTTATAAGTCAGACCTCTAGAGGCACTATTGTAAATCAGGTACATGCAGTGGCGCTGCCAAGGTTCCATCTTCTGGCTCAGCGTCTTGACGCGTTCTATATCATTATAAAAGCTAAGCGTCTCACTTTGAATGAGAGCGTTGTTCAACAAGCCTTTGCGTCCAAAAGCCCTCGCATGTGCATTGCGGAGCAGTGGCTTGGACATCCCGTCAAAAAAAGCGTTCAAGTCAAACATCAAATACCTTTGAGTTGGGGAGGCCAAATATAGTAAAAAATTCCACCACAAGGCGGAATCTTTATCAAAGTGGTGTTCTAAAACACGCTACGAATTAACCGCAAGCACGCTCCACCATTGTAAAATCACTTCGTGATTTTACCAAATGCTTGGCTCAATCATGGGCAAACAAGTTTGCCCGCGATATTCGCCTTACGCATTTGTCCCCACCGTGGCTCATTCGGAGCGTGCAAGCACGCTCCACCATTGTAAAATCACTTCGTGATTTTACCAAATGCTAGGCTCAATCATGGGCAAACAAGTTTGCCCGCGATATTCGCCTTACGCATTTGTCACCACCGTGGCTCATTCGGAGCGTGCAAGCACGCTCCACCATTCGCCACTGACGCGCTCCTGCTTGACTTTGAAGCCGACTTCGTCGAACCAGCGGAGAACGTAATCCTTTTCTGTTTCAAGCTGACCCGAAATAACAAGTTCTCCGCCCTTGGCAAGCAAGTCCTCGATGTCGTCTCGCAGGGGCCAGAGTTCGCTGCGAATCATGTTGCAAAGAATCACGTCGAACTTTGCTCCGTCCTTAAACGCATCCAAGAATCCGAGAACGCAGTCGCTTTCGTTAAAGCCATTACGTACAAAGTTTTCGGCGATGCAAGGAATGGTGAGCGGGTCAATTTCGGTACCAACCGCAAGCTTTGCGCCCAAACGACGAGCGTACATGGCCAAAATACCCGTACCCGTACCGATGTCGAGGACGGTTTTGCCCTTAAAGTCCACCGATTCCATCAAGGTCGCGCAGCTACTCGTGGTATCGTGTTCTCCGGTGCCAAAAGCCGTCTTGGCCTCGAGTTCAAGCACCACGGCATCGGGATCATCGGGAGTAAATTCTACCCAAGGTGGACGCACCCACAAATGAGGCGAAACAGACACGGGCTGCGCACGGTCGCGCCACCACTTGTCCCAATCCTTGGCCGGTTCGTCACTGAGAGAAAAATGATATTGCGGGAATTCGCTTACGATACGGTCGCGTTCAGCCTTGTCGCCGGTATAAAAGCAGAAATCCGTGCGGCCTTCTGCCTTGGGGTCCAATTCTTCGAGGGTCGCCACGCCAGCTTCAAAAAGCAGGTAACTCGCCAATTCAAATTCTTCGGCGGGGCAATAGCCCTCGGCCTTGTACCATGTATCGATTTTTTGCATGGACAAAATTTAAAAAATGAAAGAGGTCCGGCACCCCTACCGGACCTCTAACCAAGCGAAAACACCAAAAAACGCCTGGTCCCAATACCCACCTATCCAACCTTCTTGTAAATAAACCTATACACAAATGCGTGAAATGAATCACTTTTTTTTCAAATTCGACGTCCAAATTGGAACATTACAACTTGGAACCTCGTTTTTTCGATGTTTTCTACGTATATTTTGCGTCAAATGACGATTTTCCGCCCCCTATTTATACACCAGTACCCCGATTGGACCCTTTTCCGCTACAACGCCCAGAGTGTCACGGATGCACTCGGGCAGACCCGCCTGCAAGAAGGGCGCCTGATCGGAATCGTCGATTTAGTGAGCGACACCGAAGATGAAACGAGGATGCTCGCCCAGGATATTGCGGCAAGCTACGCCCTAGACGGGTACACCCTGGACCCCGAATGGATTAGGAAAGAAATCGCCAAGAAAAACAGCGCCAGCGACGAAATTCGCAACTGGGTCGGTGCATTGCAGAACGCAAAGTTGCCACTTACAGAAGACCGACTTTTCGCATGGCACGCCGCTATCGGCCAGAACAAAGTCAAAAAATTTAGGACAAAAGAAAACAGTGTTGGTCCATTTACCGGAGTGGGCGCCGAACGAATCACCCTCGAAATCGGACGCTTTATAGACTGGTTCGAAAACTCCGAACAGGACGGCGCCATCAAGGCGGCCATAGCCCACTTCTGGTTCTTGACAATACGCCCCTTTGAAGACGGTAACGGACGCATCGCCCGCGCGCTTACCACCATGCTCCTTGCAAGGAGCGAAAACACCACCCGTTGCCAGTATGCGCTAAACAAGCAGATTCTGGACCAACGCGAAGAATACCTGAACCAGCTCGCCCGCGCCCAATCGGGGAACGGCGACCTGACCGAATGGATCCTGTGGTTCTTAAAAACCCTGAAAAACTCCATCAAAAGTCGCGAGAGCGAAATCGCGGGCCTACTCAAAAAGGTGACGTTCTTGCAGCGAAACCAGCAAAAGGACCTTTCTAGCCGCGAACGAAAAATTGTAGAAGCGGTCTGGAACGGGACCCTATCCGCGGTATTTTCGGTAAAAGACGTGGCGGCCTTTACAGGGACAAGCCATGATTCAGCCCTGCGCGACGTACAGGCCCTCATTCAAAAAGGCGTGGCCCGAGCCGAAAACAAGGGCGGACGCAGCCAAAAATACAGCCTGGTTTAATTTTAGAAGCCATAAATAGTCTTAAGTAAAGCCCACTAGGGGGTCATCCTAATTTAAGGACTTGACGCTTTTTATGCATATAACTATATTTATGCATAAATAAGATCGGCGCTATTTTTGGAGCAGCGTAAAACAGCCACTAGATTCGCGCCGAAAAGGAAAATAATATATGGAATATAAAATTAAGGACATTAACCTTGCTATTGAAGGCCGCAAGGAACTCGATTTGGCCGAAACTGAAATGCCGGGCCTGATGGCTCTCCGCAAGGAATATGCTGGCAAGAAACCGCTCGCTGGCGCCCGCATCATGGGAAGCCTCCACATGACCGTGCAGACCGCTATCCTCATCGAAACGCTCGTGGATCTCGGCGCCGACGTGCGCTGGGTGAGCTGCAACATCTTCAGTACGCAGGACAACGCCGCCGCCGCCGTGGTGGTGGGCAAGAAGGGTACTGTGGAAAATCCGCAGGGCGTGCCTGTGTTCGCCTGGAAGGGTGAATCCTTGGAAGACTACTGGGAAAACACCGCCCGCGCCCTCGTGTGGCCCGACGGCAAGACCCCGGACCTGATCGTGGACGACGGTGGCGACGCCACCATGCTCGTGACCTGCGGTGCCGAATTCGAAGACGCGGGCTCGGTGCCTGAATTCAACCCGGCTACCGACAGCGAAGAATGGGGCGTGTTCCTCGCCACCTGCAAAAAGATTTTCGAAAAGGATCCGAAGCAGTGGACCCGCGCTCGCGAAGCTTTGAAGGGCGTTTCCGAAGAAACTACGACCGGCGTGCATCGCCTTTACCAGATGGCCCAGGCTGGCCGCCTGAAGTTCCCGGCCATCAACGTGAACGATTCCGTGACCAAGTCCAAGTTCGACAACCTCTACGGCTGCCGCCACTCCCTCATCGACGGCATCAACCGCGCCACCGACGTGATGATGGCTGGTAAGATCGCAGTCGTGTGCGGCTACGGCGACGTGGGTAAGGGCTGCGCCCAGTCTCTGCGTGGTCAGGGCGCTCGCGTGATTATCACCGAAATCGACCCGATTTGCGCTCTGCAGGCTGCTATGGAAGGCTACGAAGTCAAGACCCTTGACGAAGTCGTTAGCTACGCCGACATCTTCGTGACCACCACCGGTAACACCGGCATCATCAGCGCCGCTCAGATGGAAAAGATGAAGAACCGCGCTATCGTGGGTAACATCGGTCACTTCGACAACGAAATCGATATGGCCGGTCTCAAAAAGATTCCGGGCATCAAGAGGAACGAAATCAAGCCGCAGTACGACGAATGGATTTTCGCCGATGGTCACAGCATCCTTATCCTCGCTGAAGGCCGCCTGCTGAACCTCGGCTGCGCTACTGGTCACCCGAGCTTCGTGATGAGCGCAAGCTTCACGAACCAGACCATCGCTCAGATCGACCTCTGGCTCAACGCTCAGGGCAAGCAGACCGTCGCTGGTATCAAGTACGAAAGCGGCGTCGTGTACACGCTTCCGAAGATCCTCGACGAAAAGGTTGCTCGCCTTCACCTCGAAAAGCTCGGCGTTCACCTGACGACCCTCACCAAGGCCCAAGCCGACTACATCGGCGTGCCTGTGGAAGGCCCGTACAAGGCTGATCACTACAGATACTAATAAGTATCATCACCACTTATTAAAAAAGCCCCGCACTCAAATGCGGGGTTTTATGTTATAAAAATTCTTTATCAAATAACTTGATTTTCTATTTTAGACGTATGAAAATCCGTGTTCTTGAATTTTTGAAGAAAGTAGCGACCGAGTTTATCCCTTTGCAGAAACTGGTCTTGATTTCTCTTGCAGCGTGGGTAACGCACATTATTTTACGCGTACTGCTCCTTTTCCGCAACAACCCTTACGGATTCCCGTTCGTCTCAAAACCCGACTGGTTCATTTTCCACGCCATATGCATCGACTTTATGTGGATTGTGAATGCACTTGTGGTTTTCCTTATCATCGGCGCCATCACCCTGAAAATTACAGGTCTTGCTAAAAAAGACAAGGCAAAAAATATCGCCGTCAAAATTTTGACGATTCTATACGCCGTATTTCACGGAGTGATCCTTTTCTTGACCCTTCTCGATAACGAGACCCACCGATTCCTGGGCGGACACCTGACCTTTGGACTAGTTGACACCTACAAGGACACATCGTCTATCATTGTATTCTATGACTACGTAGCAAACGACTTATCCGTACCTTATTTGCAGTTTGTCGTTCTTGTACTGATGCTTCCGTTCACCTACGTCGTTTATCGCCTGCTTTGCAAATGGTACCGTCCGGCCAACAACTTCTATATTAGAAAATCGGTCATCGCGATGATTGTTTTCTACATCGCTTCTTACTCGTACGTCTACATTATATGGACGGGCTACTCTCGCATGACAAAGCTCTGTCCCGTCGTTTCGCTGATTTACAACGACCTGTTTGTCACGCAGAAAATTGACGGACTTACTGAAGCAAATCTAGATGCATACCGAGTCTCTTACCAGAACTTGTGGCAAAAAGTAGAAGGCGATTCTTCATGGGAATTCTCTAGTGCCAAAGAAGGAAACGGACTTCCGCTTTACCGCATTCCCACCGCAGAACTTTTGAACAGCGAAAAACTCAAAGTCCAACGCGAAATGAAGCCGAACTTCATCTTGGTGCTGATGGAATCGCATCGCGGCTGGAACACCGGCTACATGAATCCGCAGATTCAGCCTTCCCCCACCCCCTTCATGGATTCTCTCGCTGCAAGTTCCCACGTATGGATGCGCATGCATACCAGCGGAGTTCCCACGACCGGTGGAGTACTTTCTACACATATTGGCATTCCGCACCACACCAGTCTCTCGCAAGCAACGGATTTGGCGCACATCACGCTCCCGAGCTTTGTTTCGACGCTTACCGATTCCGGCTACACCACCCACTACATGTCGGCCGCCGACCCTGCCTGGGATAACTTGGGCGTATGGATGTCAAAGTGGTACACGGCGCAGCACTACAACCGCGAACGCGAAGACGACTCCACCTTTATGGACCACGCGATTGAGTATGTGCGAGACACTCTTTCGAAAGAAGGCAAGCCATTCCTTGCAACTCTCATGACGCGTTCCAACCACTACCCCTTCAACTTTGCAGCAGGCATGACCGACGAACAAAAGGCAATGCCCCTGCAGGAACGCATCAACGTAACGATGAACTATGCCGACAGGCAACTCGCCCGCTTTATCCGCTCCATCCAAAACGAGGAATGGTACCAGAATACCTACGTCATCGTGATGGCCGACCATGGTTTCCCTCTTGGTGAAAACGGTGTTTCTACCATGAACGGCGGAGGATATTCAAACATCAGCTGGATACCGTTCTTTATTCACGGCAAAGGCCTAGAGGCTGTTCGCGACACGACAACTGCAGCACAAATCGACATTGCGCCCACAGTGCTTGAACTGGCCGGATTCGCCGTACCGAACATTTTTATGGGCCACAACCTGTTGCGTGGTAGTGAAGCAGGACTTTCGCTCGGAGCCTACTCCGGCTACGCCGCCCTTGGACTTGACGGTTACCGCTTTATCGCGAAATACCCCTTACAAGACGAGACACATCTCTTTGCAGACGGTGACCTCCACCAAGAAAACGATCTCACAGGCAAACTTCAAAACGAAGAAAGCCGCACCAAAGAGAAATACCTAGGTGCGACTCTCGATACCCTGCTAAAGATTTCGGATTACAGCTTGGGACGAGGACTGTAAAAGCCCCTATAACAATTATAGGGAAACTATCGTTTTACGAACGGACGCCTAAAGAAGTTGATGATGCCGGCAAGAGCCCTATAACGGTACCCTCGGCAATCGACAACCATTACGCCCTTATACATATTGAACGTATGGAACGCCACTTTCATTGTGGGATGTGGAGAAGTCTTTCTCCATAGCTCCTTAAAAGTAAGGCCGTCCGGAGATTCCTCAATTTGCTGGAACGATATGGCGTGACCGTATTCGAAATTGCATTCCTGAGCGGGGCGGTATTTCTTACCCTTGTACTCGAACCAATCGCCTGCGTTTCTTGCGATTCTTTCAGGAAAATGGTAATCCTTTACCTTGACGTACTTTCCAGATTCGTCTATTTCGTACACGCCCAGCGTGGACTCGTTTGGATTGGAAGATTCCGTAGAATAAATCTGCTTTTTGCCAAACAATTCCGTATAGACGGCATCCGTAAGGAGGGCGTCGCTAATCTGTTTCCCGTTTACCAGGGCGGGCTTTTCCAAATCCAGTTCGTATATTTTCTGGCCACCACCCTTGTAGTTCTCGGGATAAACGAGAATCTTGCCCTCTCTACGAATAATTGCCGGAAAACTAAGGTGCGAATCCAATTCCAGAATCGTATCCGCCTTGATAAGGCTATTGCTTGCCCTGTCAACGGTAAGCATCGCAAGACGCCCCCGCTTATGGGGATAATAGTATTCTTCTACCAAGACGTAGATTTTGTCATCCGTGACATCAAGAATGAAGGGGTCCGCAAACCAGCGATCCTTACATTCATGATTCAGCCACCTGATTTTCAAGGATTTACCGTCAATGACCTCATCCAAGGTGTTCTCGACAAAGCCGATATTCCAAACACCCTGCATCATGCTACGGTATATCTCTATTGGCTTCACGCAACTACTCCTTCTTTAGGATCTTGCCGCACAGGAACATAGAGAATACGACGCTTGCTACAAGGAATACGAATATACTCATGCAAGCAAGATCACCGATTCCCTTCAATCCTTTATGTGTCGTAAATAGGAATCCCACGAAACCTGCAATAGTTGTCAAGGAACTTGCCATCACATTTCGAGCAGTCGTATCCATCAAACGGCGAAGCGTCATTGTCTTATCGGAACACCATGCCGTCACAAGGTGAATCGTGGCGTCGATACCGATACCAAGTGTCATGGGGATAACGATAACGTTGTAAATGCTAATCTTGCCATACTCAAACGTTCCGTTGAGGAAACCTAGCAATCCCAAAGTAAGGAGAGCTCCCATGCCAAAGGGAATGCAGCCTACCAAGAAAATCTTCGGCTTTCTGAACGAGATGAGAAGCGTTCCGAAAATGACGAGAATAATCACGATGGCCAGGTTAAAGCTGTCTTCCTTTACAGAAGAAATCACGTCCGAAAGAATGAACTGCGAGGAGAAGGTACGGAGATTTTCGCCGTCAAAATTCCAGTGTCCGTAGCGGTCCTGGAAGCGCTGCAACGCCTTTGCATCCCAGCTGGGGAAATCACCATAGATAAAGCCAATCTTACCATAGGAACCGTCCTTTTCGCGGACAATATCCAAAATCCAGCTAGGAATATCCTCTGGAGTAAAGGTATGTTCGACCATGGCGAGTTTTCGCAGATTGGCGATATTGACGGAATCTTCACCTTCGGCCTTGTCAAAGACGCGGGCCTCCACCAATTCACGGATTTCTTCAATGACTTCAAGACGAGCTTCTTGAGAATCTTTAGGCGGAATAAAACTCTTGAGCGTTATAAAGCTGCCCAGCATAGAATCCTTTTCCACGTTGAGGCGATACATCAGCGTATCGTAAAGCTTATCGAGCTGTGAAGTCTTTGAGCCCATGACCGCAGCCGGCGTAGAGGTCTTGGCCTTATAGCTAGCACGAGTCACCTTTGTAGAAATCTTGTTGTCCTGAACCGTCTTTACCGTAGATGCACGGCGAAGGTTCTTGAGGTTATGTTCGAAATCCACCTGCGGGGCAAAATAGAGGGAAATTGCGCCAAGGATGAAACCTGCAATTGCGGCGACTTTAAAGAACTTAAGGATTTTTGCTTCGGTCCAAGCTTTAGGGAAGAAGCTGTTATCGGGAGCCTTGGGAATGCCGCCCATGCACTTGACGAAAACCGGAAGCACCAAGATGGACGTAAGCATACTGAAGAATACGCCGGCAGACGCTACAACACCGAATTCATAGAAGCCCTTGAAATGCGCCGCAAGCAAAGTCAGGAAAGCTGCGATTGTGGTAAAGCTTGCCAAAACAAAGGGCTTTAGCATACGCCTTTGGGCTTCCTGAAGAACTTCTTCCAGAGTGGCTTTTTCGCGCAACAATTTTTGAGCAGTACCCAACATGTGGATAGAATAGTCGATACCTATTCCCAAAATGATGGAGGCCACAAAAACCGTAAACGGATTCAATTTACCATAGAAAAGCGCCGTAAAGGCAAACGTCGGGATACAGGCGTAAAGCACCGAACTTGTAACAAGAATCGGGCCCTTAACTCCCCTAAAGAAATACGAAGTCAAAAGCAGAATCAACACCAAGCTGATGCCAAAAGAGAAGATACTGTCATTGGCGACGTCGTCCACTTCCTTAAGGCCTTCGTAGGTTCCATCCACAGTAAAGCGTGTAGGTACAGGATAGGTCTTTCCATTGAAATGTTGAAGCAGGGTGTCTGTACGAGCCAAAATATGCGTGACAAATTCATAGTCCGTAGACGGCTTAATGAGTTTTGCATTCACCACGCCATTAAACAAAATCTTTCCTGTACTGTCGGGCCATGGGCAACCAATAAGGCGAGATTTCAGATGGGCAGGCACAGGATCTTTAGGATGCCATTCGTTGGTCTGTTGCTGGTTGGAATCTAGCTTGGTCTTTTGAATGAAAGAGGCGAAAGCACCAACGGCTTCATCTGGAAGCCCGAGTTCCTGAGGCAGGTTTTCATCAAACCAAATGCGTTCCTTTTTTTCGGAAGTTTCGGCAGGAGCTTCCCCTAGCAGGTCCACGACAAGCGGACCGTTCTTGCGGCCAATTTCCAGCTGAAGTTCTTCCAGATTGTTGCGGATGCGCTCCAAATGGAATATGGGCAAATAAAGGAGGGCGTTATCCTTAAAAAATTGGTTGTCTTCATCTTTTTGCGTTGACACGAAATCGCCTTGCCAACGGCTATGAATGTAGTTTTCAATGGAATCCTGCATTGCCGCCACAATTTCAGGGTCGTCACTCTGAATGGCGATCGTGAAACGGTCCGTGCTACCAAAACGCTGGTACGATTCTTCCAGGGCAAGAACACTGGGGGTTCCGTCGGGAAGCAAGTGAGAAAGGTCTGCATCCAGTCGGAGACCCGGTTTAACAAAAATGGGGAATGCGCACAGTGCAGCAAGCAGGAAGTAGAAAGCCAACGCTTTAAATTGATGCTTACAAATCAGCGGAATGTACCATGCTGAAAATTTTTCTTGCAAGGATTTCTTTGTAGTCATAGGCAAAATATATAAAAAAGTTAGCATAAACTCTTGTTTTTACTAGATTTACTCTCATGAAAATAATGATAGTCCTTAACCGAATCGCCCGTGGTGGCGGGGAAAATGTGGCCGTTCAACTAGCCAATCAATTTTCCCGAATGGGGCACACAATTTTTTTCGTAAGCAACAAGGAACGAAACAACATCTCGGACTTTTATCCTATCGAAGAAAAAGTTCAAATTATCCCCTGTTTCCGTCATTATTTTCCCTTCAAAATTTTTAGCCTTCGCCGCGCCATCAAAAAAGAGAATCCCGACATTATCATCGGAGTCATGCCGGATTCCACATTCTACACCTACCTGGCGGCTTTGGGACTCCACAAAAAAATCATTTCGTCGGACCACAGCTCCTTTGAAAAGAATCCTTATTCTCAAAGGCATCTTTTCCCCTACCTTCTAAAATTCTATTTCAATGCCGTTTACGACTGCGTTACCGTTTTAACAAAAACAGACCACGACATTGTCGCAAAGAAATTCAAGAAAACGGTAGTGATGCCAAACCCGCTCTCGATAGCACCCGCAGAGACTATTCGCGCAAACAAGAAAAAACGAATCCTTGCAGCTGGCCGCCTGAACATTTGGCACTGCAAGGGATTCGACATACTCATCAAGGCATGGGCACAGATCCAGAAAAAATATCCTGATTGGACCGTCGAAATCGCTGGCGAAGGGGACAAGGGTCGTCAGTATCTGGAAAACATTATTGCCGAAAACCATTTGGAAAATCGAGTCATTCTTTCCGGATTCCACCTGAACATCAAGGATTTCTTCAACGACTCCGAAATTTTTGTCCTCAGCAGCCGCTATGAAGGATTCGGGATGGTGCTCATCGAGGCCATGTCTCAGGGAGCGGCCTGCATTGCCTGCGATTACAAAGGTCGTCAAAGAGAAATCATTCAAAACGACTCTCAAGGGCTATGTGTAGAAAGCGAAAACGAGGACGCCCTGGCCAATGCACTTTCAAGAATGATCGAAGACGAAGAATACCGTAGGCAAGTTCAAGAAAACGGATGGAAACGTTCTCAGGACTTCACCCCGGATAAAATCGGGAACAACTGGATCCGTCTCTTTGAAGAATTGCTGAACCAAAAGTAAAATATCTATCTTTGAGGCATGCCTGAAAAGTTTTCAAAATGGGTGGCCTGCTGGGGCAACGCCACTTCTATCACGGACCGTAAAGAAGCTACTTACGCAAAAGATTTAACTCTGCGCTATCCGATTCGCGCCTGCTTTTCGGGAAACAAGCTACGGTTTCACTTTTCGAACCTCACCGGCACCGAACCTGTGACCATATCTGAGGCTTATGTTGCCAAGGCAACCTCCGAATATAAGCCAACCCCTATTACATTCGGAAGCAGCATCACGACAAGCATCCCCGCCGGCGAAGAAATCCTGAGCGACGAAATCGCATTCGACGTCACTGCAGGCGACACACTCGATATTAGCATGTACTTTGGCGACTTCACTCAGATGAACGCCGGTACCGCTATTACGGGGCCACTTTCAGGCGGCAAGTACAGCTACGGCAACTTTGCAAAGAGCGCCTCCCTCCCCGACGACCTCACACGCAAAACAAACTGGATTTACTTTCTCAACACCGTCGATATTTTCACCGAAGAAAAGAACTTTGCGTTAGTCTGCTTTGGAGATTCCATCACGGCGCAGGACTGGCCCGATTACCTCACGCTCCGTTGCGAACGCGAAGGATTCAACAATGTCTCCATTATTCGCCGTGCCGTAAGCGGCACGCGCATCCTTCGCGAATACAGCTGCATCACTTACGCAGCTTACGGACTCAAAGGTGCTACGCGATTCCCCATTGAGATGAACGTGGCCGGCGCCCATTCGGTCATTGTGCAACACGGCATCAACGACATCATCCACCCCGTCGGTGTCGAAGTCAACAAGTTCCGTCCCTGGAGCGACATGCCCACCGCTGACGACTTGATCAACGGCGTGCGCACGCTCTACATCACGCATGCGCGAAAGCTCGGCCTCAAGGTTTACAGCGGCACACTTCTGCCTATTTACGGTTGGCGCACCTACAACGAAAACCGCGACCTCATCCGCATGGCGTTCAACGAATGGTTACGCACTGCACCCGACTTTGATGGCTGTGTGGACTTTGACAAGGCCGTACGCGGCCATAATGACCCAAAAGCATTTGCAGCCGGTTTCGATTCGGGAGATCATCTGCACCCAAGCGCCAAGGCGTACGAAGCCATGGCCGAATGCGTACCCGAAACGCTGCTAAAATAGGCCGCAGACGACGCCGGAATTTTATATATTCATCTTATGCAGCCCTATATACATCATTTTGCAAACTTCTTGCGCGCCCACATGGACTCCATTTCGGTGGGACTCGTGGCAACGTTGCTGATGATATACGGGGCCTACATCAATAACTACTTCAAGAAAATCACGCGAAGCATTCCATTTCTCGGACGATTCGTACTATTCGTAGTACTGTGTAGCGCAGGTTATGCGTTTATGTCGTCGCAAGCCGTACGTTTTTTGAAAATGTTCTTGCGCGAGCAGGCAGACCTTCCCCTCATTGGCATTATCGCAGGAGCATTTATTGCGCTTGCGTTCTGCGCCAAAAGCGGAAAAGACGTCTAAAAAAATTTTTCGAAAAACGGCTATTCCATAAAAAGGGTCATCGGCATTTGCCAATGACCCAAAGTAACATCTATTGACTAAAAACTAGTAGTTGATAGCGATGTAGAAGCTACCGGCACCAAAACGACGGTCAAAGCTATCGAAGCCATCCCACAGGGCATCCCATGCTAAACCAACTTCGAGCTGTGTAGCTGAATTGCGGAAGAAGATGACGCCCAACTCCGCACCACCGGCAAGACCAATAGCAAAACCCTCTTTGCTATCATAGTAGTGATCATCAAACTGTACGCCAAGACCAAAGCCTGCGCCCAAGAACGGAGTGATCACACCCGTACTCGGGAAGAAACGACCGCCCAGCAAGAAGGTTTCGTGCAATTGCCATTCGTCGCCAAAGGACATATTCATGTTGTTCACGATGGTAATGGCTGCCTGCGGAATCACTTCAAAAATGCGGGCGTAATGGAAAACAAAAGCCTGTTCCCAAGTCTGTTCGGTATCAAACTTTTTGTGACAGGCCTTCACCTCTTCAGGATCAGCCATGTCCTTGCAGGTCAAACCGTTTTTGCGATAGGTAAAGTCATAGTTGTGCCAGAGGGCTGCCCCCAAACCATAGCTCACATAGTTGCGGGTGGGGCGCTTATGGGCAAAATTGTCATTGGGATCTTCGTTGGAATTACGATCGGCAGGGACCAAAACAACGACTTCGGGTTCAGAAGAACGGCTTGCCGTAGAGGCGTACGCATCGTCGTTATTCGAAGGACTGTTGAGAGCAGACTTGACAGCCATATCAATTGCAACATCAAGGTCATCGATAGAGCTGGCCTTCTGTTTACCACTCCCCACGACGGTCCCGTTATTAATCTGCTCACAGACCACGACAATGGAACTTCCCATCGTCATTACGTTGGTACGGAGCTGTATTTCGGCAGAGCCTTCAATCGGGGTATTGCCGGTTTCGCTCACAGAAGCGCGCACAATAGACTGCACCATATTGGGAGCATCGGGAGCAAATTCTGCACCCGTGGGAGCCAAGACTTGAACATTTGCGGCAAAAGAAATGGCCGCGAAGGAAAGGATTGCTGAGAAAATCTTTTTCATGTTTTCAAAGATAATAAAAAATGCTACATTCCCATCGAATAAAAACGAACAATTATTGACTAGTCTATGAATAAAGCCGCTATTATCGTTGCCGTTTCGATGCTCCTGAGCCGCGTGCTCGGAATTTTCCGCGAGATGCTCTTGGCCCATGCCGCCGGCGTGTCGCTCGAAAAAAACGCTCTCGACCTTGCCTTCATGATTCCCGACATTTTGAATCATGTCGTAAGCACCGGATTCTTGTCGATTATCTTTATCCCGATTTTCACCGGATACAAAGTAGCGGGAGACGAAAAGGGCGGCTGGAAATTTTTCAGCAACGTACTGAACACTTTTGGAATTGCACTTTTAATTTTAGTGGTGCCCGCATTTATTTGGATGAAGGAACTTTTGCAACTGTTGACCGTCGACGGGGCCACGCCGGAACTGATCGAGCGCGCCACTTACTACGGCCGCATTATCTTGCCGGGGCAGGTATTCATTTTTGTCGGGAGCATTTTGGTTGCCGTGCAGCATACCCGCAAGCAGTTCCTGATTCCCTCACTCACGGGTTTGATTTATAACGTGGCGATTGTGGGCGGCGGCGCTTTAGGACTCGCGCTCGGTCGTTACACCGGCACAGATTTCGGCCTCGAAGGCTTTGCCTGGGGCGTGCCGGTGGGCGCCTTCATCGGTTTCTTTGCTTTACAGATCTTCGGCGCCCGGCGTGGCGGGGTGCATTACGAACTTCTGGTACAGCCGACGCACCCCGATATCGTTCGCTACTTCAAGATGATGCTTCCAATGTCGCTTGGAGTAGGTTCCATGTTCGGTCTCGAATTCATTATCCGTAGCTTTGGCGCGAACTTTGGCACGAGTGGTATTTCTAGCCTCAACTATGCCTACCGCGTGATGTACACACTAGTGGCGGTATTTGGATTTTCCGTTTCTGTCACGAGTTACCCCGACATGGCTCGCCTCGTGAAAGAGGGAGACTTCGGTCAGCTAAACCGCAAAATCTGGAAAAGCCTTTCTCGCATGTTCTGCATCTTGATTCCGGCGGTGGTTGCTGTATGGGCGCTGAGTTTCCCTGCAGTGCGAATCCTCTTTGAACGCGGAGCTTTCCAGCGCGAAACCACTGAGGCGATATCCGAGATTCTCCGCTGGTACCTGCCCGTAAGCCTTGGACTTTGTTTGCAAGCCGTTCTCGTCCGCAGCTTTTACGCCTGCGAACGCATGTGGGTACCGACACTCTTGAATACCGGCATCTTTGCTGCGACAATTCCCGCCTACATTCTGCTTGGCGCCCCCGAAATGGGACTCGGCATCAAGAGCGTGCCGATTATCGGTGCAACGGGCGCCATTCTGCAAGTAGTTTCTATGATTGCCATGTGGGCTAAGAAAAACGGTACAGATGGCATGAAAGAAGCTCTATTGAACATGTTCCGTGCGTTGGTCGCTTTCGGAATCATGATTGCAGCAGCCATAGGCCTCGACCATATTTCGGGCGAATTCGTACGCGAAACCAACTTTGTCATACTTGTCGTCTACGCCTGCGCCGCAGGGATTCTGCTCTTTACACTCACGCTCATCATCCAGCGCTACCTGGGCAGTAAGGACGCAAAGGACATCCTGAACGAGCTCCTTGGAAAAGTTCTCCGCAAGTTGCACCTTGCAAGATAATCAAAAAAAATATTCCTCTAAAAATTTAAATACTATACGTAAAAGCCCCGCGACATCTCGCGGGGTTTTTAAAATCACGTTGTTTCCGGCTTATTGCACGTCGCAGCCGGCGCTCGGATTTTGCCAGCCGTTTTCCGGAGGAGCTTCGCCCGCCTTCCAGCAATGCAGCGTATCGAGCACGTCGCCTTCCTTGAAAGTGGACCAGTCCGTCACCTTCTTGAAGTTATTTTCTAGAGAGGTGTTGTATCGGCTCATGTAGTGGTCAATCAAGTACTGCGGGCATTCCACTTCTTCGATGTAGTAAGTCGGATTGTCTGCAGCCATGTACCAATCGGCAAACCAGTGGCAACCGCGCAACAGGTTCGGGAGGCCGGCATCGCCGAAGGCCGCATCGCACATACCCTTGATACAAGTCTGGTATTCAACGAGAGTAGCGTCGTAGCCGAGCTGGTTCTGGCATTCGGTCAAGAATCCGCCAAAGCCTGCACCCCAGTTAAAGTCGCTGCCTTTTTTCACCTGAGTTGTAAGAGCGTCAAAAGCGCCCACGCCACCACCCGGAACCATCAAGTCGAACTGACCCGCCGGAAGATTAGGATTGCCGCCAGCCACATCCATACCGATGTTAGAGGCCATCACGATCATGTGCTTGCCCTTGAGAGCCTTGTGGGTTTCCCTTGGCGGGTTGTTTTCCATCTCGTTCGCGAAGTGGCCATCGTACTGCAGGTGATAGCACTTGCCGCACTTGCTGTCGGCAGTGCCCGCAACGTATGCATAAGAAAGCGTGTCGTTCACAGCAATCGGCGCCATATCGGTGCAGGTGAATACGCCCTTTTCCTTTTCGTCGCCGCAAGCGCTTCTAGTCCCGTTGTAACCGAACCAGGCCTTACTGACGTCACCCAAGGTAAAGGTAGGGACTTCGACATCGTGGATGTTGCAGTTACGCGCAGTGCCAAAGTCGGCAAGGAACGCCTCGTTGGAAGAAGTATCTGCACGAGTTGAATCCATAGCGCTTTCCTTAAGCCAGGAACAATGCGGCTTACAGGCGTCCCAATAGCGGGTATTCCAACCACGTTTTGCCGTAGCGCTAATGTCCTTGGTGTATTCGGCCGAAGGAGCACCGTAAGACTCAAGAGTCGGGAATCCGTCGGGGCCCAGTTCCGGACTCGTATTTCCGGAACTACTGCTAACCACAGGTTCAACACCCGCACTCGATGTCGGATCAAACGGATTCGTGCCGTCTGCAGACGATGTCGGATTCTGAGTATCGCCCGGGTTCGTAGGATCAGTCACGCCAGCCGCGCTCGATACCGGATTCTGCACATCGCCAGGATTCTGCGTATTGCCCGGATTGCCTGGATCAATCATTCCGCCCGAAGAATACGGATTGTCGATTATGCCCGGGTCAACGACCGAATTCGGATCGATCACTTTGTTCGAAGTGGCTTCGTCACCGCAAGCGCAAATCATGGCGACCGCACCTGCAGCAATTACACTCTTGAATAACTTACGATTCATAAAACCTCTTGAGCGCAGGACTAGTAAGTCTTGGCCTTGTCAGCTGCCAACTGTTCCGGATCGCAGTATTCACCCTGTGCATTGGGAGTCTTGCTGCAGGCATCCGTCGTGATAAAGTCACCGCCCTTGTATTTGGACCAGTCGGACTGGAACAGAATCTTGGTTTCAATGGAAGTGCTGATAGTCGTAGAGTACTTGTCAACCAGGTACTGCGGGCATTCGACTTCTTCCCACTGGTAGGTCGGATTGTCGGCAGCCATAAACCAATCGGCAAACCAGTGGCAACCACGAAGCAAGTTCGGATAGTTGGAGTCGCCAAAGGCCGCGTCGCACATGTCCTTGACGCAGCTCTGGTAGCATTCCAGCGTTCCGTCATAACCGCACTTGTCGTTGTTCTGGCAATATGTCAAGAAACCACCGTAAGTGGCGCCCCATTCAATGCCGGGCTTGGTAATCTGAAGCTGCAATGCATTAAAGATACCCGGACCACCACCCGGAACCATCAAGTCGAACTGACCAGGCTTCACGTCATGGCCAATGTTGGATGCCATCACGATGATATGCTTGCCCTTAAGAGCCTTGTGTGTTGGCTTGGCGCCATTGTTCGCACTGGCATCATGGAAGGAACCATCATACTGCAAATGGAAACATTTACCGCACGAAGTTGTCGCATCGCTACCGGCAACGAAGGCGTATGCCAAAGTATCATTTACAGCCACAGGAGCCATGTCGGTACAAGTGAAGCCACCACCAGATGCGGGATCCGCTTCCTGACATGCGTTCGGAGTATTCTGGATACCTACCCAATAACGTTCCAAGCCCTTGCTGTAGGTGAAGGTAGGAATTTCAATATCGTTAATATTGCAAACGCGGGCCGTGTAGTGGCTGGCCTCGTATTCTGCCTGAGTATTAATTTTAGGCTTGCCTTCTTCGCCATCGGTACTCGTCTGGGAGCAGTGGGGCTTACAGGCATCCCAGTAGCGAGTGTTCCAGCCGCTAGTGCCATTGCCAAGAATGTTCTTTAGCGTGGGCACAGGATACTTCTTGATGTCTTCTTCGGGGTTGCCGGTCGTCTTGACAGGTTCCGCACTGCTAGAGCTAATTTCGACAGGTTCGGTCCCCGTACTCGAAGTCGGGTCAACCACGCCAGTCGAAGATGTCGGATTGAGCGGATCAGTCGAAGAGGAACTCTGGACAATCACCTCGCCCGTACCGGGGTCCACCGTAGCGTTCGCCTTACAGGTGGTAAGAGAATTAATATCAACGCCGTTGACAATGGGAGCGCCTTCCAGCGTCATAATGACACCAGCGTCATAGAACGCAACCAGATTTCCTGCAACATCAGTAACTGTACCATCGGCGTAAATCATCCAGTAGCCCGCACCTGTATCAAAGAGCCATGCGTCCGCAGTCGCCACAACTCCGTCACACGGAGTCGGCACAGGCGCCGTACTTGCAGACGAGCCACCCTCATTAATAGTAGCGTTAGAACTCGTTGGATTTTCACCAGGAATAACACTTGCAGACGAGCCACCCTGATTAATGATGACATTCGTCGTATTCGATGCAGTATCATCACCACAAGCACAGATCATGGAGACTGCACCGGCAGCAATCATAGTCTTAAACAGTTTACGTTTCATACATCCTCTTTTTAAAAGCCAACCCAAACCTTGGCTATTTACGGTTTAAAAATAAATTCTCACACCCGATTTTCAAAGTAAAAACAGGTTACAAATTCATTAAATGTTCTCTAGATGTGCACAAAGCCCCGAAATATGAGAACTGCGTCACGAAAAAATAAAAAGCAAAGTCCTTGCCTATGCAAATTGCATCTAGCATAGCAACCAAGGACTTTGCCGGCTATTTCGAGCAGGCTGTATTCCAGCCTGCCCTCCATAGCCGCATCCTGCAAAAAAAAAGGCCGCACTTACACGTGCAAGCCTTTTTATAATTCAGAATGATGAATTCAGATTTCAGAGTTACAATAATCGCGGCGTAGCCGCCAAATAAAAAATAATTCTAAAATCTGAAATCCGAATTAGTCGCGGAACTTCACCTGCTTGGTGCCCTTCACGACTTCGCCGATCTGCACCCACTTTTCGCCCTTGGCTTCGAGGTGAGCGGTAACTTCGGCCTTGTCCTTCGGGTCGATGAAGATAAGCATGCCCATACCCATATTGAAGGTAGAGTACATTTCGTCCTTTTCGACAGAGCCGGCCTGCTGGATGAGCTTGAAGATCATCGGAGGATCCCACGTGGTACGGTCAATAATCACATCGACATCGTCCGGGAGGATACGCGGAATATTGCCCTGGTAGCCAGAACCGGTGATGTGAGCAAGACCCTGGATGATCTTCTTGTTGCAGAGATCAATGAGGCTCGGGTAGTAGCTGCGATGCGGCACGGCGAGAGCTTCGCCGATGGACTTGTCCATACCGTCGACCACCGTATCAACCTTGTAGCCAGCCACGTCAAACAGCACCTTACGGGCGAGAGAGTAACCGTTGGTGTGAAGACCCGTAGACGGGAGGCCAAGAATGATAGTGCCCGGCTTGATCTTCTTGCCGTCAATGATGTTTTCGCGTTCCACGACACCCACGATGGTGCCGGAGATATCGTAGTCGCCCGGACCATAGAAGCCCGGCATTTCAGCCGTTTCGCCACCGATGAGCACGAGGTCATTTTCACGGCAGGCCTTAGCCATACCGGCAACGAGCTTGTCCATGACACCCGGTTCCAGACGGCCGGTAGCCACGTAATCCAAGAAGAACAGCGGACGTGCGCCCTGAACGAGAATGTCATCGCAGCAGTGGTTCACGATGTCCTGACCCGGGAGTTCGTGCGTGCCCATTTCGATATCGACCTTAAGCTTGGTGCCCACGCCGTCAACGGAGCTCACGAGGACAGGGTCCTTCATGCCGAGGTGGTTAAGCGTAAAGAGGCCACCGAAGTTGCCCACGTCGCCCAAAACGCCCTGGTTGAATGTAGTACGTACGGATTTCTTGACACCGACCATTGCTTCGTCGGCACGTGCCAAGGACACTCCTGCGTCTGCGTAATTCATCTTTTTTCCTTTGCCCTAATTCAGGGCATTTGTTCGCCCACTAGTGGGCATTTTGTTTTTCATCAATATTTCTAAGCGCATCCAGAATCAGGCTCGTGGTATCGGACATCTGGTTGATGTTCACGATATCGGGCATCAGGTGCGTATCAAGCTTAAAGAGCGTCTCGTCGCCCCACGACAGCATCTTTTCCAATGCGTCCGGCCCTGCCAGTTTACCGCACTTGGCACAGCAAATACGGCCGTCCTGGAACGCGATAAAGCCCTTTTCGCCGTTGCACTCGAACAAGACCGTTCCCGTGATACGGCTTTTTTCCATTGTCTGCGCAAAATCAATAAAGGGGAGCACCTTGGCAGAAGCCAACAGCGAAAGCCTTTCGAATTCGTCGAAAGCCTTGTTCTTGGCACGCAGGCGGTCGGCAACCACCTTATACAGGTACACCATGATGTTCGGATTCTTGTCGAGGAACTTCACAAATTCTTCGCGCGGAATATGAAGTACGGTTGCGCCGTCTTCGCCCGCAATCACCGTATTGCTCGTGGGCTCGTTGCAAATAATGGACATTTCGCCAAAGCAGGCGCCAGCATCGAGCAAGGCAAGCGTATTATAGTGGCCATCGGCCAGAATCTGACCGCAAATAAAGGCTCGACCACTCTGTAAAACACAGAACGAATCCCCGACCGAACCACCGTTGATAATGATTTCCCCCGGCTCGTACTCGCGGATTTGTGCATTCAAAAGCAGATAATCGGCACAGTCCCTGGGCACCTGCTGCAAAAAAGGTGTTCCAAGTTCATAGTTAGCTGCAATCCAGTCACCAATACCAGTATGAGTCTTCATATTCTAAAAGATAAAAATATTGTGGTACCAGTCAAATTCCTTTTGGATAGAATCAGCCCCATTTGTTGCGTTTTTTAAACATTGACGCAAATTTAACAGCATTTCTGCAGGATAAACGACAGCAGACTCGTAAAAATCATTGCCGCCCCCCGGCCCCTTGCGACCGTCATTTTGACACACGCGTTTTTCTTTAAAAGCCTTAATATACTTGACCCGTGGTTCTGACGCAAGCAAGTCCTCCGGAGTTGCGAACATTCCCGGATTCACCCACACGTCGGCGCTGTCGGCCACGAGCATGATTTCTTCTAACGAAAACTGCAATTCGCGACTGGTATCGGAGGCCCACAGGTAACAGCCGCCCGCATCCTTGATAAGGCGCGCCGTATAGCTGTTTCCACCCGGAGCATACCATACGCCACCATAGCTCATACCCACTAACACACGGGGACAGCTCCCACCGTCCACGGCATCCGAGGCACCACCATTGACAGCCTGCAAATACGCAATTTTACTTTGTTTAAAAATCGAATCCGCAAGCGCCTCTATGCCGAACAGGCGCCCGAACAGCTTGATCCACTCGGCCTTCGCAAGCGGTGAATCTTCCTGCCATTCTGACGTAAGCATCAGCGGGAGTCCGAGGGCGTTAATTCGTTCGTAGTCATCATGACCGCCACCCGTGGCAAAGCTCATAACCAAATCAGGCTTAAGTGCCACCACGTTCTCAAGCGAAAGGGTAGGCCCGCTCCCCACCTCGGCCACCTCTCCCGACTGGACTCGGGCATACAAGGCGCTGTCGGCAACGTACTTGCCCTCGCCCACCGCCACAATTTTATCTTGGAATCCCAAACGCAGCATATAACCGATCTGCGCCGACGATAGCGTCACCACCCTCTTGAGCGGAACCTGCAGGACAGTCGCTCCTGTTAATTCTACGGGAAGCGCCCTAGAAAAATCAGCTGTTTGACGCAGAACAAAAGTCTTGACCAAAGTGTCACGCCCGACGACAGAGCGGATTTTGGCCACGGACTCGCCATAGCTCTCTCCCAGCCACAAGTTCTTACAAAATTCCATGCCGCGAGGTTCAACTTGCGCTGCCGGACTCCCCTTTTCGGAGCATCCCAACACAAACAACAGCAAAACGGCAACCAGACCCACAACAGAGGCCTTTTTACAAATATTCCACATTTTTAGCCCTAAAAAAGCACGTAAATCGTTGATTTTTAACATCTTATGAAAAAATTTCTGCCAAATCCGTCAAACATAATGTATTTTATATGCTCGGATATTAGCAACGGAATCTTTTATGAAAACAAAGATAGCCTCTTTTTTGAGCATCGTGGCTCTTAGCCTGCTCACACTCACCACCGGCGCTTTCGCCGATGCCGAAGAAGGTTTTTACGAAAAGGACCACGTGCGTGGGTTCATCTCGATTGGCGCGGACTACCGCGGCATGCGTAAGGCTTACGCCGACTACGTCAACACAGTCGCAAGAGGCATTTATGCTTCGCCATATGGAGTTACCCGATACGGGCACTACATCAAGATGACCGTCCCCAACGAAGACGGCTCGGGCGTTGATACAGTAAGCCAATTCTGCTCTGGCAACTACAGCTACAACAAGTTTAACGATTACTACTTGGGCCTGCACGTGAATATCGGTGCCCAGTACAAACAGTTCATGACCTGGTTCGACCTCAACTTTATGCCGCCCCAGGTATCCGAACGCAAGGCATCCTCCTACACGGTCCAAATACCTGACGGCGCGACCCCCGTCGGACAAATCACCTTCCCCCTCTATGACGTAGAATGGTTCACCTACGGCGCCGACTGGATGTTTGCATGGAAACTCTTCGGAGAAAGCGCCCCCATCAACCTGATTCCGGCAGTGGGCTTTGGCTTTAGCCTGATGAACATGCATTTTGGATCTAACTTCAACTACGTCGAAGTCGACAACAAAGAAAACGTAACGCAGCTGCGCGACCGCTTCTACAGCACGCTTGCAACAACGGTCAACGCAGAACTTGAATTGCGCATCGAACTCGGCCGTTTCGCTTTGGGTGCATACGGCGGTTACCGCTTCGTCCGCTACAACGACATCCAGCGCGAAGCTTTCACGACCGACGTTACCAACTGGGAAAACACCACCGACAACGTCGGCGACACCTACTTCTTCGGTATCCGCGCTACGTGGTACTTCCTCTCCCTGTGGGAAAAGAAGCTGAACGACAAGCTTTAATCTTAAGCTAAAGACTTTAAGCAAAACGCCCCGCCCTTTACGGACGGGGCCCCTTTTTTAGGGGGCGTGGTTGAGGATCAATACCATGCGGGCTTGCGGCCATAAGGATGAAACTTCTGGAAAAGCCAGCCCTTGGGACGCACCGGTTGCTTGCTATTTTCTTCGACGACCTTTTCCATAGCCACATAGCGCGCACAAGTGGCACGCAGGCAGGTATCCGTTTTCCAGTAGACATTTCGCTTAGCCTTGGGGTAAACAAATTCCCAGCCCAACAGCATGGTGGGAACCCCCATGGCGCGCAGCCTGTCGGGGAGAGGAGCGAACTGTCCCTGAGTACTAAACAGCACGGCCGCATCCATCTTGCTATACGAAGCCAAAAGCAGGGCGTCCTCGATGAGTCCTAGATTAGGGCCGAGTACATCGCCCACGACTCCGTGATTATTGTAATGCACATGAAAACCTGCCGCCTGCAGTTCGTGTTCCAGCTTAAAGGTCCCATCCACATCACGGCCGTAAATATGCGGATTCGGAAAAGGGTGATAGTAATGCGACTCCATTTCGACCTCACGGTAACCACCCTCGAACTGCTTGAGGGCCTCGCGCTTTACCCAAGTCTTGAGACCCCTAAAATCAAGGTGCGAACGGATATCGTGAAAATTTCGATAATAGTCGTTCACCTTTTTCAAGGTAAAACCGTCCAAGAAAAAGCCGATTCGTAAAGCAGTCGACATGAGACCTCCGAAAAAAAACGTGTCTACTATAGAAACGTTTTAACGGAGGAAAAGTTCCCTTTTTTATTGTAAAAAATTTAAGAGCAACAGCCTTACAGCAGTTTCTTTTTCTTGAGATCGTCCATGAGCGACCCCGGCATCCACTTTTCAAGCTTCTTGTATTCGGCGTCTTTCAGTTTGTTTTTCCAGGCGAGAGCCTTATCCTTGTCGCCCTTGTCGGCATAGATGCGAACCAGGTTGAGAACCGAGCACCAGTAACGGATGCTCCTGCCGGTACGCTTCAAATAATCGGCGGCGCTTTTCTCGTAGATGTCGGCAGCCTCGCCGTAGCGTTTGAGGCGGTAAAGCATGTCAGCCTTGATCTGCAGCATGACCGGATGATTGGGAGCGCGCTTGAGCCCGCGCTCGGCAAGCTTAAGGCCAGCCGCAAAATCTTCCTTGTCGTAATGCATCCAAACTAGCGGCGTCAGGAACAGCGGCCAAAAGCGATCGGACTTTAGCGAGGCACTATCGAGCGTAGCCAGGTAGAGTTCGCGCTTGTCGGACTTGAACGGGACCCAGCTAAAGCTTTTGTCGATATAGTAGGCATAAATCGCAAAAAAGGCGCGGGCCTCGAGTTCCTTGGAATCTTCAAATTTTTTTGCGGCGGAGCGCGTCGTCATGGCGCCCTTGACCGCATGCCCCGTTTCACCCTGCACGTAGCCGATTTCAAACTTGCGGAGCGCATCCCACAGGCCGTCCGTCTTGCATTTTTCTAACAAAGTACCAGCCTTCTGCAGGGCGGAGGTATCCCCCTTGTCGTCGTAGATACTGATGCGCACAATATTCTCGAGCACGCAGCCAGCACCTTCATTTTTTTCACGGAGTTTTTTGGCCTGTTCCATGGCATCACCATACTGAAGCGCCATGGTGGACCTGGTCGCCTTTATCCACAATTCCATCTGGCCATCAGAGAGCTTTAACGACGGCGTTTCGGAGGCTGCGGCGAGCGTGACGGCCAATAAAAAAGGAATCCATTTCAAAAAAGACATCTTTCAAAAAATAGAAAAATAGTCCAAGTTGGAATACCCCTCAAAGCCCTCTTTTTTTCAAAAACAATGTCGGCCACTAGCTGCTAACGCATTGACAGTCAATCAATTAAAAAACAGGAGCAGCGTCAAACCGCAAAAAATGCGTAAATTCGGCGAAAATTACAAAAATCTTTTAATTTTCAAAAGCGCGTTCAGCCTCTTGTTTTTCGTTCGAAAAAAATCTATAAATAGGATAGATACAACTTATCAACAACAAACAAACAATGCAATGCATTAAAACTTAATTCTCAAGATTCCACGTGTCGGAGGTCTTATGAAGCTCTTCCATAAAACATCTGCCCTGTCATTTTACATGATCCACTCCGGTTTCAAGGCCTTCAAGGCCCGCGTCAAGGAGGAACTGGACAGCATGGGTGGCGGAAACCTAGACGACTTTATAGACGACGACAGCCTGCATGCCTACTATCGCAACGGCGATTCGCCGGACTTCGTGGCATCATCCCTGTGGAACCCAGCCCTCGAAGAAGAATAAAAAGACTCTCTCCTCCTAGAAACAAAAAAAATCCCGCAGCAAAACGCCGCGGGATTTTTTTAATGACTTTTGAAACAGGATTCTCTTACTTGGCGGGGCAGCCTTCGACCGTTTCGAATTTGCCCTTAACGACCGTCACGATTTTGGCGTTGGTGTTTGCGCCGCGCTTGAACTTGATTTCGCCATAAACGCTCGGGAAATTGCCGGCGTTGTTGATAGCGTTCGTAAGGCTATTCGGCTTTTTCGCGAGCGAGCTAAAGACAATGTTTGCTGCGTCGTAACTGAGGCCGCTCACCTTGTCTTCGCCAGGTTCGGCACCCCAGCGTTCCTTGAAATCAGAGACAAATTTTGTCAGAACCTCGTTCTTGCCGTCCATATCCATGGCCGGAACACTAAAGTAGGAACTGTCGACCTGGCGCTTGCCCTGAATCAGGAGTTCGCGACCGTACCAGCCGGAGGCGCCGAGCAGCACGCCCGAAATCTTGTTGAAAGCCACCTGGCCAGCCATAAGTCCAGCATCGCTCGGGTTGGTCGCCGGAATAAAGATGCCCGGGATATTGAACGTGGAATCCTGCATGTAGGCGCGACGTTCCTTGGCGTTGACCGCGTCGAGGTCGGAGGCTCCGCGTGCAATGTTCTGGCGACGGTTGAGTTGCTTAAAGCGAACATCGCGAAGGAGGCTAAATTCGGTCTTATAGTCGGGGCGGCCTTCTTCATAGTTACGGAAGGCGATAATGCTTGCGCCACGGCGTTCGACAGCCTGCGTAAAGCTCTGCGACATCGAGGCACCGTAACCGCCCAAGGGGCTAAGGATAGCATACTCGCGGATGTTCAGGCACTTGGTCGCAAAGTCGGCGATGCTTTTGGCCAGGTTATCCATGGTGATGTTCACCTGGAAAATATTCGGGCCCATCTTGGCAATGCCGTCGTCGGTCGCCGTCGGAGTAAGCATCGGGATATTCTGGAAATTGCTACCGAGCCAGGCGGCGACGGTCGCGGCCGGGGCGCTCATAATAGGACCAATCACGGCAACAACGCTATCCTGGTTTACAGCCTGCTGGGTACGGAGCAACGCCTGGGCCGCGTCAGCACGGGTATCGGCCACGCGCAGGTTCACCTTGCCCTTAAGGCCAGCCTTTTCGTGAGCGAGGATTACACCCTGGATGGCCGCTGCACCGAATTCAGCAAAATCTCCCGACAAGGGAGCAAGCACGAGGACCGTGGGCATACCCGCACCGCGGTCTTCCAGGGACTCAAGACCCTTCTGGGCCGTGCTAGAAAGGTTTTCGGCGACTTCACCTGCCACCACCTTCTTGTACCAGTAACGGGCGGCGCGATAACGCTTGGAGTTCTGACATTCACGACCAATCTGCAGCTGCAGCCAGCCAATAATGTCCTTGTCGACCGGGTACTTTTCGAGGAGAGCCTGAAGCTGTTCGGCCGTCATAAGCGAGGCGGCAATCGTCTGGATGGCCACATCCTTGGTGCGGCTCTTGGCAGCCGGATTCTTGGTATAGGCCAAAATACGGAGCATGGCTTCGACGCCTTCGTAGACGCGGCCCTTTTCGACCGTCACGATAGCGTTCGCAAGTTCCATACGTTCACGGTAAACCGTATTCACATAGTATTCCAAAAACCTAGAAGAGGTCTTGTAGGCTTCGTCGCGCTTGTGTTCGCGCAGGTAGCACTCCGTAAGCATGACCGCGGCCTTTTCACCCGAGGACTTGCGAAAGCTGGACTTGTAGACCTTCTGGAGGGGGGCGATGGCTTCGGCACACTGCCCGTTCTGGATTAGATTCTTTGCCTGGGCAATTTCGTCCTGGGCAAATGCGGAAGCAGCAAAGGAGGCTGCCAAGACAAAAGGTAAAAGACGTTTCATACTAGAATTCCGCAGCGGCTTGCACCACGTCATGTTCTTTCTTGATTTGTTTCTGCAGGGACTCGGGGAGTTTCGCCCAGTCAATAATATCGACCCTAAATGGGAGGCCACTTTCGACAAAAGCTTTTTCGACAGCAGTCATCGCCTCGAAAGAAAGAGGCCTTTCAGAAATCACCACCAGTTCCAGTTCCGTTTCGGGAGTGAGGTCCACACCTGTTACACGGGCACCATGGGCCCAGACTTCTAACCCCTCAAAATGGAGGGCTAATATTCGCTGGACCTTTTCCAATTGATCAGTTTCTATGCATAAAGCCATATTGACTTATAATATAGTTAAAAATTGACCTGGGCCTCGTTCGGAAAATTCATAAGGTTTTCTAGTTTTATCCCATGATTTTCTTTTTGATCATCCTACTTGCAGCACTTGCCCTAATTTACATCAATTTAAGTACATTGGCCAAGGGGAAGACCGGGAAAATAATTGCCGCAGCAATCCTTGCACTCCTGTTCTTAGGCATGGCCATGCGCAGCACGTTCCTCGGCAGCATCGCCGTTACTTTTTTTGCGGTTTGGCTTAGCAACTCGCTGCTGTTCTACATTCCATGGACGCTTTACAGAATCGGTTACTATTTTACGCAGCCCCACCACCTGAGCCGACATCTGGTCCGCCGCGTCAGCCGTTCACTCTTAGGCATCACCGTCGCCCTTTCACTCGCGATTATCGCTTACGGGGTCCCGCACAATAAAGACTACAAAATCAACCTGTTCACAGTAAACCTGCCGTCGCAATATACCGAAAGCTTTACCGCACTCTTTTTTAGCGATATCCATGTAGATCCGCTGTTTGACGCTGAAAAAATGAAAAGGATGATCGCCCAGGCCGATTCAATCAAGCCAGACTATATTTTATTTGGCGGAGACCTCGCGGACGTTTCTACAGAGCAGCTGGACCGTTGGGGCTACGATAGTTTGTTTAAAAAATTAACCGCTGCGGCCAAGGTAGCGGCCATCGGCATCAATGGAAATCACGAAGCCATGCAGGAACGCTCCGGTTCTAATCCCAACGAATGGATGCGCAAAGTGGGCTTTGTCGTGCTCGACGATTCTACGGCATGCATCGGCCCCGCCTGCTTTACCGGCCGCACCGACTTTATGGTCGCCCACAGCCGCAACACAGAACGCAAGCCGCTTACAGAACTGATCCCCGATTCCGTGAAACTCGTCGAGCACCCGCAGGATTCGCTCGAAGCAGCCGCTATCCAAGATTCACTTTCTGACTCGATCGTCGCAAGCGCCACCTATGATACCGTAATCGTTCACCAGCCCTGGATTCTTTTGGACCACCAGCCCAAAGGCATCGAAAAGACTCATTCAGGCAGACTCCCGGACATCGCCCTTTCGGGCCACACGCACGACGGACAATTTTTCCCCGTCACGTTCATTATAGACTATGTATGGAAAGTCGCCTACGGCAAGGGAGCCCTCGGAGGCGTCCTCTGGCTCGTGAGTTCCGGTTTTGACTGCTGGGGTCCTCCGGTGCGCTTCGGCAGCGACTCCGAATTCTGGGTCATTAAATTCAAGAAACGCTAGCAATTCTCTTTAGAATGCCACGTCTCTTTTAAAGGCCTATTAAAATTAAACGTCTATTAAATGTCTATTTGTCTTTTAGACAGCGAATAGACAATGCATAACGGCGATCGTTTATGCTCACACTTTCCGCATCGAACATATCAATCAAGCTAAAGCTGAGTGGCTGACCATCTTCGGTTTGTGACGAAGTCCAGAAATAGGCACCTTCGCGCAAGTTCCTGAAATCATCGGATGCGAGCTTGTAACCGGCAGGGAGCGCATTAAAGCCAAAATTGTCCGTACCATCCTTATGGGGCCAGCCTTCCTTCGACCTCAACCGGGTTCCCTCCGTAAAGGAGTTGCCCATATTCTTGGTCAACTGTTCAAAGTCCTCTTTACTCGGCAGGCGCCAGCCTTCGGGGCACATTTTTTTCGCGGTCTCCCACGGGTACAGCATTCCATAAAGGTCGCAATAATAAGGCTGGTTCTCGTAGCAGAACCCATATTGATTCACTTCTTTTATATTCAAGTTTTCGGCCATCCACTCCTGAGCCGATTCACCTTTGCCAATAACGACCGTCTTATAAGTTTTGTGATTTCGCGAGTCGAGCAATTCGCCGTAAGAAATCCCTTCGCTCGAAGAAGAACTAGACGCAACCGCCTCAGACGAAGACAACGGTTCCGAAGACGAGCTTGATTCCTGCAAGGAACTGCTAGAATCTTCCGAAACAACATTCGTTTCGTACGAGACCGTTTTACTTTCTTCTCCGCATCCGGCAAGGATCAGAGACATGGCGACAAAACAGAACCCCTTTTTCATCTTTATTCTCCTTATTAGAATTTGTTTATAATTTATCTACAACAGACCTTAGCGCCTCAATAAAACCGCGACCGAAAGTTTGGTCGGGTTCCATAAAGTTGCCTTCGCCCCATTCGTTCCAAGACTTGAGTATCACCAGGTTGTTCTTTTTGCTGGCAGCAAGCTTCAGGACTCGTTCGGCCTGCAACTGGAAATTTTTGGGAGAAGCATCCCTGACCAGGTCGCCCATGCGCCCGCTACGCGGCGTATGATCCCATTGCGGGAAAAGGAACGGAATCACGTCTTCCCTAGAATCATAGTCTTTTTCCAAAATCAGCTCATTAATTTTTTTGGAGCTGTAACGCACCGGCAAATTGAACAGGGCACGAATGCGGCGTTCCACAAACTTGAGCCAGCCCTTATGCTGCATGTACCTTTTACGAAAGCGCTGCATAAACGACGGCGTCACAGCATCAAAACCTGCTTCTATCCATTTATCACGTTGAGTCTGGTCATCTAGGTTCGCAACAAAGTAAACAGAGTCGGCAATTCCTTCTTCTTTGACCCACTTATTCCACAGCGAAATAAACCGAGGCACATCCTCGAACTGATTAGGCTTGTAAACCAAGAAAAACGGTTTGCCATCTATGCGGATATAACGGGGGTCCTTAAAAAGCTCCTTGACATAATCGAAATGGGCTCGATAATCTTCTTCGCCTTCGTAACGCTGTTCCATCAGCAACTTATCGCCAATGCCATCTTTTTGCCAAAGCTTTGCCTTCCACGATTCATTCGCCCAACCAAGGCAGAACGGCAAATCAGGCTTGCCGGACTTATGCACCTCATCGATGATATCGTTTAAAAGCTGACGACCCTTACCGCCAAACCAATAATGCCAATAGCAAAAACCTTCGATTCCAGCATCGCGGGCCATTTGTGCCTGTTTTTCACGGACTTCAGGATCACGTAAGTCGTAGTATCCCAATTCGGTCGGGACCTTCGGCTGATTATGGCCCTTATAGAGAGGCTTAGCCTTTTTTACGTTTGTCCATTCCGTAAAATCCTTACCCCACCATTCGTCATTTTCTGGAATCGGGTGGAATTGCGGTAAATAGTAAGCGAGTATTCGAACCTTAGACATATTTCCCCTTAAACCTTACGGCAGCATCGTATCGTTCCTGAGGATAGAACGCAAAATCTTAGACGCTCCTACAGCCCTGTTTTTCCAAGCAACATCTGCGGCATCCGTCGTATGCGTGTAGACGCTTTCGCCACCGGCAGCGGCGCGGTAAACATCTTCGTTTTCAAGACCACCCGTAAGCACATGGTCGCGGAAACCAAGGTAATAGGCATTCTGCGAGAAAAATACCGAAGGCTGTTCTGCAGGACGTTCTTGTACAAGCAAATCGTAACCCCAGAAATGGTTTGGTTCGCGAACCTGCGCCAGGTCAAACACTGTCGGGCCCAAGTCCAGCTGCGAGGCCACATCTTCACGTACACTCAAGCCTTTAAACAGATTTGTGTCGGCCGAGAAGATTCCGATAAAAATCTGCGAAGCCGAAAGGCCAAGAGGTTGCGGGACCTGGTAATCTACAGAATCTACAGGAGTGTCATGATCGCCCAGAATAAAGACAACCGTATTTTCGTAATCCGGCCTTTCTGCAAGGGCATCAAAGAAACGGCCCAACTGCGAATCAGTATAGTGAACAGCGTTGCGGTAGCGCACCATGGCGTCGTCGGGCTTTTCGTAGGTGTCTGGATAATTGTAGAACGGGATATGAGATGCAATCGTATTGAAAGCCAAGAGCCACGAGCTATCGGATGGCATCTTATTCAAGACATCCAAAACCGCGTCTACACCCATGCTGTCTACAGAGCCACCTACCGAGCTTTCTTGTGGCAAGAACCAATTCTTGCCAAAGAACTTTTCGACAAAGGGAAGCGTATGATCGAATATCGGATTCGATACCGTCACATAACCCCTGTAATAGCCAGTCATAAATTCAGGGAAGCCCTTGAACTTATTCGACGCATAAAAGCTAGGCACATCGCGGTTGGGATGAGAGGGGAAACCCATGTAAGTTGCCATCGTTCCGCGCACCGTCGGATAACCGCCACTAAAGGCATTCTTGAACCAAAGTCCACCCCGGTTCGCCAATTTCCAGATATTCGGAGCAACGGCCGTATCGCCTTCGAGCATCTTGTTGAAGACACGTCCCTTGAATGACTCGCCCATAATAAACACGATATTGTAGGGCTTTTGCGCCTTGTATTCGTACATGGGAGCGCTACGATACATCGGGAACTTCATCGCATCGCCACGACCTTGCACAAAGTCCTGCGGCAAGAACGAATCCAGGTCGTCAACCAGTTCCTTGGTAATTTTGGTGTTGTCATGGAAGAACTCAAAAGTTTCTTCCGCGGCGATATGGAGTATCGGGGCCGTAAGCGTATGCTTGCCGAGCGTAAAGCGCCACTCGATTTTAGTATGAATCAGCGGAATCTCGCCCCAGCCACGAGCCCCCGAAAGAAACAGCACCAGGGGCGTAAGCGACAGTGCCATGCCTACAGCAAACATCATCCAGGGGATTTTTCTGGACATGGGTTTCCAGGGGCCCCTGCTGTTGTCGAGAACGCACGAACGGCGACATGCACGCAACCGAAGCGTATAAACAATCACAAACGCGGCTGCCCCCGCAAAGCAGAGCGCAACCATCGACAGCCAAAGAACCGTCCCGAGCAAGTCGCCCCCCAACGTCGAAACCGTGGTGGCATCGGTAATGTTCGAGATATGGAAATACGTACGGAGGAAGGAATAGGAAAGACGCTGGTGCGAAAAACGGAACACGTCGTAATCGACAATCGCCACAAAAAAGTAGAGCGCATAGTAAACGGCAAGCCCGCGCGGGGCACGAGCAAAGCCAAAGAGGCCCGCCATGGCAAGTATACCGCCAAACGCCATGAAAACCTGCCAAATCGTCTTGCCCTCGAACATTTCGGACATCGAAAGTCCGAGCGGATCAGGCAGGCTATAGAAGAACACCAGCAGCACGCTCTGCACCACAAGGGCAACCAGAGCCATCCATACAAAGGGATTCTTTTTTAGTGAAACTAATTTTTGCAACACTTCAATCACCTCCCGATGATGGCTCCCAAAACATGCAGCGGTTTTACCAAAATCGGCAAGTGTTTATACAGCCAGGCGAGCGACTTGGCAAACGCATAGCTGCGGATAATGTAGGCACCCGCAGCACCCACCTTACGGGTCTGGAATTCAAACTCTTCCTTGGCGTGTGCAATCACATCATCATAGTACTCATTGATGTGGATGGACTTGTCAGCATTCACCGTCACAGGGAGATTCTTCAAGTTCGTATAGAAATCCCTACGCAATATCTTGGGCAAGAACAGGTTCATGCTTTCGGGGACCTTACAACCGCGTGTATCGATAATACGCGAGCCAAAGAAATGCAGGACCTTCGCCGTCGGCAAGAATCGATTGCCGTAAGCCAGCTGGCAGTTCCAGCCACCAGGCATTTTCTTGGTAATGTAGCCAAACTTAAAATTCGTCTCGGCGAGGCTCGCCATATCGTAAGGGAAGTTCTTGGATACGCAATACAGCCACAGTTCGTGCCAAGTTTCAAAGAACTTGCGCGCCTCGGGAGTGTCTGCAGCAAACATCACACCCCCGTTAAAAATTTCGTCGTTGAGGATAGGCGAAAAGCCCATCATCTTTGCATTGTTCAAAACCTTCTTACGGTTTATCGCTTTCGACAAATTAGTGTGGAAGTCAAGTACCGCATAGATTCCGCCGCGCCATTCGTCAGGAATCGAAAGATCACCCACAATCGCGATATCAGAATCCATATACAAGAAATCGCCGTCGACCACATTGCGCATCACCGTCTTAAGGTAACGCGACCTGAGCATAGGCGTAAACTTTTCATCGAGAGTCAACACCTTGAGTTCGTCCACGGCATCCTTGAGGGCCGCTCGCGGACCGGTAAGGGTTTCGGCCGTTTTGTCATCGGTCAGGAGCGTCACAAAGGCGCCCGGATTATGCACACGCAAAGAAGCTATAGCCACAAGCGTCTGCTCGCAAAAGAAATCCTTCGGAGAACTGGTCAGGACAAAAAGGTACTTGGTAACATCCTTCTGTAGCATTTATATGAATTTAGAAAAAAAACGAATCCCAAACCACAGTCAATAAAGAAAGGTTCCCGTAACCGGGAACCCTTCAAGGTTGGAGTGTGTAGGAAACTTAGAACTGTTCGAAGAACTTGTGGACTTCTTCAGGTACCCAGGTGTTCTGCCAGTTGCCGTTGTCGTAGGCTGTCCACTGGTGCTGACCGTTCCAGCTGCAGAACTTGACCGGGAAGCGTTCGTCGACGGTTGTGAAGTCATAGCAGAGGTGTCCGCTGCCACCGACTTCCTTCGGCTTTTCTGCGCTGGCGTCGGTGAAGTTGCCATCTGCGTCGGCCTTACCGTTGTTTTTGAGGATGCGCTTGAGTGCACTGTCACGAGCACGGTTGTATTGGCAGGTGCCGTCGTTCTTACCGTGCACAGCCATCCAGGCGATAGGCAAGCCCTTGTTCTTCGGCAGGTAGATGTTGTAGTCGGCAGTTGCGTACACGGCCACGGCGCGCAGGCGGTCCTGCATATCCTGAGCCATGGAGTTCGTGACCATGGCGCCGAAGCTGAAGCCCGTCATGAACACGCGGCTGGTGTCAATGCAGTAGTTTTCTTCGAGAGTCGTAAGCAACTGGTTGATGAATTTGTGGTCCTTGTCGCTAGATACGCTCCACGGCATGCCGTCGGTATCGCCACGCGGAGAAACGAAGATATAGTTGCCTTCCGTATCCAGCTTCTGCTGGCCGTAGTACGGAGACGGATGGTCCTGGTCCGCATAGTGGTGGACGAAGTCTTCGGCGTTAGAGCCCATGCAGTGCATGGCGAAGAGCAACTTGTAAGGTTTCTTGTTGTCGTAGTTCTTCGGCAAGGTGATGAAGTATTCGCGGTTGTCACTACCGACTCTCATTTCGAAACGGTCGCCGTTTTCGACGCTCTTGGTCTTCTGCAGCTTTGACGTCGTGCCGCAGCCCTTACTCGGGGTCGGGGCGTTCTTCAATGCGTAACCGAACTTGAAGGTTGGTTCGGGCGGGGTGACTTCCGTGAGCTTGATGTTCACAGTCGTATCAATGTTCGGGAGGTACGCCTTGAGGGTGTCGTAGCCATCGGCAACAACGCGCAAGGTGTCACCCGAATCGTCCCCTTCCTTCATAAGGGCGCGCTTGCCGTTCGAGGCAATTGCGCCAGAATGGCTACCATAAGCCGTAAAGCGGACCGATTCCTGTGCAGAACCGAGCTTAATCTTAGCGAGATAGGTTCCCTGAGCATCAACAACGGCAGAGAGGTCTACAGAACCCGAGCCCTGCAAGGTCTTGTTGAACACCTGGTTACCCATCATGTCAAAGACCTTAACCTGCACCGGAGAGTTACCCGCCTGTGCAAAGTTCAAGACGCCATTGGTCAGGCTAAAGCTACCGGCACTACGGGATGCCCGCAAGCCAGTCTCATCGTCCTCATGAATGGTGAATTTTCCCTGGGAATCAGTCGTAGTGGACTTGCCCTTAATCAAAAGCTCAGCCTCTGCCCCCTGAACAGCCTGACCGTCTTTACCTGTGACAGTACCATTCAATGTATATGCAGATGCGGTGCCGCAAAGGGCGGCCAAAGTTGCTGCAGAGAGCAACGAAGAAATGCGTGTACCCATTATTACTCCTTATAACACATTACACTCAACGCTAAATCTATACAAAAAAAAGCGTTAATTTATAGATAGAATTTTTGCCCCATGGACAAATAGTCAATAACTTTTTATTTACACAAAATTAGTCAATTTTCACCCAATTTCCTACTAAAATAGGCTAATACGAAAAATTTTTACACACCCAAGCCATATTTTGCATAAGGAATAAACAGCAGATTTTGGCTACTTGGGTGGTAAAAAAGTGTTTTTGGGGGACTACTTGAGAGCGGACTTGATTTCGTCTACGGAGTTCACCACGACCTGCTTGTTATTCCAAATGCGCATAAAGCTCTTGCCATAGTGTTCCGTAATAATGCGATTGTCAAGAATCAGCACCTTGCCAGAATCCTCTTCGGAGCGGATCAAGCGGCCAAGTCCCTGACGCAGTTCCATGTAAGCTTCGGGAACAAAGTATTCCTTGAACGCATTCTTGCCTTCGGCCTTCAACTTGTTGGCCACTCCCGCAATCAGCGGATCCACCGGATTCGGGAACGGGAGTTTCGGAATCACAAGCAGCTTTAGCGCATCACCCGGGAAATCCACGCCTTCCCACAGGCTCTGGCAGCCCAACAGGCAGGCGCCACGGGACTTGCGGAACATGGCCACAAGACCATCGAGCGAACCGTCCACATGCTGACAAAGGAGCAGCTTGTTCTTTTCAGCAAACACCGGAGCAAGGGCCGCCTGAGCCTTCATCATCGCCGAAATGCTGGTAAACAGCACCATGGTATTTTCTTCGACCTCGGGGAGCACCGCACAAAGGGTATCATTCACGGCATCGTTATATTCCGGGAGCGAGGGTTTGGGCAAGTTCTTTGCCACAATGACCGAGCGACGTTCATCCTTGTTTGCCGCCTCAGTATAAACACGTACAAACGGGCTCTTCTTGCCGTCGAGAGCATCCATTCCCATCTTCTGTACAAAGTAACTCAAGTCTCCCTGCACCGAGAGCGTTGCCGAAGTGAATGTCGCAGACTTGATCCACGGATAGAATTTTTGTTTCCACGGAGAACTTGCATCGAGCGGGCTCGCATGCAGCTTGATGGTATGCGGATTGAAAGGTTCTTCCATATAGAAGGCCCAGTCTTCGCGACCCGCCTTGACCACAAATTCAAAGTCCTGCAAAAAGCGAGAAAGTTCCGTCATGCGGCCACCCACATCACTCAGCAGGCCCGAAAGTTCCTTGTTTGCGGCAAGCGCCGCAGAGAGCGTTTCGGCAAGCTTAATCGCATTCAGCCCTTGGTCCATGAAAGTCGAAGGATCCGCATCGTATTCGGCCATGATGCCCGACGCGTAGGTAAAACCGTTACGACTGTTCTTTTGCTTCGAGAGCTTCTTGCCAATCTTCATGAAGAACCGGTGCAGAGCCTTTTCGGTTTCGCCAAGCGATTCCACAAGATTCACACAACGTTCATGCAGTTCAGTTTCCTCAACCGGAATGAGTTTTTCGATTTCGGCGATAAGACCATCGCGATTTTCTTTTTCATGCCCCCTCGAGGGTACAAGAGTCTTGATGATGTTCCTAAGAGCAAAGAACGAAACCGTACGGCCAAACGCCTGACGGCTCACCTGCGGGAGTCGATGCGCTTCGTCGAATACGATATGTTCGTACAGCGGGAGCAACGCAAAATCAAGACCCATGTCAGCAAGGAACAGCGAATGGTTCACCAGCAACAAGTTGGAATTCATCGCGCGACGCTTGGCGGCAAGTGAAGGGCACTTGTTGTAATGCGGACACTTTTCGCCCAAACAAGACTTCGCGGAGCTTGCCATCTTAGACCAAAGTACACGATTGCGGCCCTGGCTAAACGAATTGCATTCGTTTACATCACCCGTTTCAGTCGAATAGACCCACGGCACAATCGCCATGAAAGAGTCGCGTTCATCGCTCTGCAAAAGGTTCTGCGGAGCCTTCAAGATTTCTTCAAACTTACGGAGACACAAGTAGTTTTCGCGGCCCTTTAAAACAGCAGCCTTAAGCTTGCCGTCAAACAGGCTCGCCACCAACGGGATATCCTTACTCCAGAGCTGTTCCTGAAGTGCCCGGGTCGCGGTGCTTATCACCACACGCTCGCCCGACACGGCCTTGCAGGCGGCAGACACCAAGTAAGCCAGCGACTTGCCCGAACCCGTCGGGGCTTCAAGCACACAAAGGCCGCCCTTATGCATGTTACGTTCCACCACCGAGGCATAATCCTGCTGGTTATGGCGCACCTGGAAATTTTCAACTTTCGTAGAAAGGAGCCCACCCTCCTTAAAGAATTCACCCACACGCGGGGCGCGCTCCTTTGCAGGGGCGTCTTCAAGCGGAACATCCGGCAGATTGAACTGCGGAAGTTCCGATGCACCTTCGGATTCCTTCCACACCAACGACCAATCCGAACCCCTGGCAATTTTTGCGAGGGCATCCACAAGCCACGGGTCCGCATTTGCAATCTTGTCGAGCGCCATCACGAAAAGGTGACCGCAGGCTTCAGCATCGGGGAGCGCACGGTGCGCACGGCTACGCTCAATGCCCAGCTCCTGCACCAAAGTATCTAAACGGTGATTCGGCACATTCTGGTAGGCAATACGCGAAACCGTCAGCGAATCCCACACCGGATGATCATCAAACGAAACACCCACCTTAGCAAAAGTCTGCTTAAGGAACTTGGAATCAAACATCGCATTGTGTGCGACAATCGGCAAATCACCAATAAACGAATAAATCTTCTGAGCCACGGCAGCAAACGGTTCTGCATCGGCAAGGTCCGCATTGCTAATTCCCGTCAGCGATTCGATAAAGGGACGAAGCGTCACCGAAGTCGGCTTCACCAGGTAATCGACCGATTCTTTCTCGACGCCATTTTCAAAGCGTACCAACGCCACTTCAATAATTTCGTCCTTTTCAAAATCGAGACCCGTCGTCTCTAAGTCAATCGCCACGAAAGATTTCATTTCCATTTGATTCCTCATTAAACTTTTTGCGGCATTATAGCGAAGGCACCATTTTTGCCAAACTATCCAGAACGTTCTCGCCGTTTTTCACCTTAAGCGTATCACTGATGGCGCGCCAGGCGGAGCCATAACGGAGCGGTTCAACGGAGCCCGCATCGGGCTGGTCCTTACCCTGTTCGGGGTAGTAGTAATCCATCAGATAGGCGCCTTCCATTAAATCGTCAAAGCTAAAGCTTCCATCGGCTTTACACGACTCAATGTAATACTGATTCGTTTCGGCAGAAAGCAGGCGCACCACCGCCTTGTCCGTTGCACCGGGGATTTTTCCGCGGAGTTTTGCAAACTTAAGCTTGCTGACCGTCTCGAACTTTTGCAGACGCTGATACTTGAGTTCTATCACCGTATCACGTTTACCGTTGCTATCGGCGGCGGCAAGCGTCGTATCCATGTAGCCCATCAAGAGGTTCACAGTAATGTCTGTATTCCACGGGGCCGTCTTTTCGACTGCAAAACGCACCGGATCAATCTGCTTCACCTGCACCTGAGTCGTATCCTTGTTGATAACCACGTAGAACGTCTGCTCCAGTGAATCAAGCTTCGGCTTGTTGAAATACACAATCAAGGAATCGTCGGGGAACAGCGACTTCGCCTTGGAATTGCTCTTTACGCTCGTAACCTTGGGCGGGAGCGTATCGGCTTCCATCTTTTTCCATTCCCATTCGACTTCGTTACGCAACGTATCAAGCGGGCGGAACATCGAATCCTTCGCCGCATCACAAACAAACTTATACAGCACCTCTTTTTTAGGGGCGGGATCAAAGTAGAACTGCGGTTTATTCGTAGAAGCTCCCAAGTAAACAAGCTTAGGATAAAGCACCTTATTTTCGGGAGAAGTCAAGTGGCAGTTTGCCGTATCGGCAAAGGCAGAATCAAAATACACGTTGCGGGTAAAAGTTGCCTCAAGTACATTCGCAAAGGGCTGGCTCACCGATTCCAGTTCCAACTTGGTCGTATCCATATCGGTAACCGCAATCCAAAGCGTATCCTTAGATTCTGCAGTCAAGTTCAAGTCGCCTGTCCAAAGGCCCACTTGTTCCGTCGAAAGCTCCACCTTCTGGTTACCGTTGCCATCGACAAAGGCGACGACGCGGTAACGACCCGCCTTAAGGCCCGTCAGCGTAAAGTGCCCAGCACTGTCAGCACGCGTCACGTACAGCGGAGGTTCCTTGAGCAGCAGCGGTTCCTTGCTAATCTCTTTGGTGGTCGTGTCACGGTACTTATCCAGGTAATGCTTGGAATTACGTTCTTCGCCAAGCAAGAAAAGGCCAATGCTCGGATATTCCTTTTTACGTGCCATCGCCTGATTCACGAGAACGCGGCCAGAAACGGTAAGAGAATCGATAATCGCACCCGTCGAGAACACCACCTGGAAAGGTTTTGCCAGGGCGTTCCCATGCAAGTCCTTGATGCCGCCCGCAAACGTAATCGTGTACGTAGTCCCTGTATCAAGTACCGCACGCGACGAAAGCACCAGTGTCCTTCCGCTCACTTCAAAACGCAGTTTTTTATCTATCGGAGGCGAAATCGAAACGGCGCTACGCGGAATCGAGGCGTTAATCCATTCGTCAAATTCAAGTTTCACCATGAGTTCGTTCGGATGGTTCGTCGTATTGGGTGCAGGATAAACGCCCGCTACGCGCGGGGGCAACTTATCTTCGGGGCCGCCACTCGGCGCCACCTGCGTCGCACAGGACGCAAGCATCGCCACCAAAAGGGCCGCGAAAAACGCACCATATTTCAACAACGAAGGCTTCATCAGTCGATCATGTGAATAATTTTGCCGAGGCGTCCCCAGCGGATTCTAAACGGCAGACGCCACCACGTAAACGGATTCTTGAGGGCAAAAGCTTCGTCGTCATTATCAAACGAGAAATAAATGACGAACGCCTTCGCGCGGATGTTACGCAACGACACAAAGCCCCAGTAGCGGCTGTCCGCAGAGTTGTCGCGGTTGTCGCCCATCATAAAGAACTGCGGCGTCTTGACGACATAGCTTTCTATCGGCTTGCCCCCCAAAAGCAGCTGTCGACGGATTTCGAACTTAGACTTTGCAGGAGCATCGAGCGTATCGCCTGCGACACCTTCGACCGTCGCGGCACCGTCTTGCGGAGCATCAACTTCTACCAGCTCCACCGTACCAGCATTATCTTCTTCGGCCTGGTTCAGCAAATCTACGTTACCTTCTAGATCTCGCAGCATGGAGGCTTCAAACGCCATGTAGCTTACCGGGCGCATAAAACCGCCCTGAACATTCGGGTCAATCATCGGCAAATACCCGATGTGTGCGAGTTCCTTAAAATAGGCAAACGACATCACGCCCGAAATCGTGTCTCCTTGAGTCAAGCGCTGCTGCAAAACCATGCGGTTGCGACGGAAAAATTCGTTCAGCGCAAGGCCTCGATCATTTTCGACAGGAATCTTGAAATCTTCGAAATCAAAGTCGTTGACTTCAACCCCATCCTTCCACAATGAAATATCCAGCGTCACCGTTTCGTCTGGATTTTCTTGCGCCACCAGGGAACGCAGCCACCACAGTTTTTCGAGAGGCATCTTGTCAACCGCAAACGTGTCACCCACCGAGGGCACCACAAAGGCATCACGTTCATCGCGCGGAGAATAAGTACGTGCCATCGCCGTATACTTGCCGCGACCAGGCAAGGTATCTTGCAGAACACCGTTGATGTAGAGGCGGCCCTTGTGTACGGCCACCGTATCGCCACTCACTGCCACGCAACGTTTGATGTAATCCTTCGGGCCATCGGCATAGTGAATCAGATGCGGCTGCCCGGCACCGGGCTGATGGTCCCAATAAAGGTTACCGAACATGAGCGCATTGAACAAGTGCGTATAGCGCTGCGGATTGCCATCAGGATATTCCGGCTCGCCCGGATAGCGGAAAATCACCACGTCGCCCTTGGCTGGGTAAGCGTATCCCGGGAATTTCTGGTTGCTGAACGGAATCGGCGAACCGTAAGTGAACTTGAGGCCCAGCAAAAAGTCACCCGTATGCAAGGTGTCTTCCATAGACCCGCTCGGAATCTGGAAAGCCTGGATCACATACTGGATTACAATCAAGGCGAGTGCCACCGGGACAATAATTTCCCGGAGCAGGCCCTTTGCAAACTTTTTCCACGAAAACGACTGTTTTTCTTTTTCCATAAAAATCAACGTTAGAGACAAAAACTATAGAAGCAATTTAGAAAATTTGCCTCTATTCGTAGTCTTTGACGCAGCGAACAGGGGCAGCGCCATACTTTATTTTTGCACTATGATCAACTCCATAATCTTTTCTAATCACGACCACGTCCGCATAGCGCGAAGATCTTAAAAACAGATTATCAGTCTCATCTATAGTCCACATATAATCGAGCGCAAGTTTACTTACAGACGAAACGGAATCAACTCCCGCAATGGTATCGCGTTCAATAGTCAGCTCATTACGCCCCATTAAATGTATTCCAACAATATCGTTATCGTCATAAACCTTTTTATAGCCTTGCAAACGATAATAAATCTTGCTGGTCAATTTCTCTCTAACCTCTTCGTAGCGGGGAATATGCCAGCCATCCATGCAAACTCCCTGAACTATCGTATTCGACTTTATAACACTCGGCTTGGCAAATGTTCTTTCATACGATTCATCAAGGTTCATCGCCACAACCCAAGTGTAATACACCGCTTCATCGTCTTTAACATCTTCAGCCGAGACGGAATACACACTACTTTCTACATACACTGTTTTTCCTTTAGGAACATACCTCAACGGTTCAGCCATCCAGGTTACTCCATCAATGGTAATCGCCGCATATTCCTTGCCGTCACGTACGTCAGTCACATGGAATGTATCGGCAGGAGTCCACCGGCCATCACGACAAACACTATTTGTAACACCGTTATATTCAACAAGGCCCTCGTTATCCACGTTACATTCGCTCATATATTCCGACAAATCCTTTATTAGCCAGCTACCGGCACCATTACAAACAACATGCGACGAGTCTCTCAGAATTACTTCTACGCCTTTAATTGCCTTTTGACAATATGTACCGGCCAACGAATCCGCCTCTCCATAACGATACCATCTTTGAATACTATTGTCCAAAGTCGTATCACAAACAAGTTGTGCGTCATAATAGATTGTATCTTTCCCATGCATTTCACCTTCGCATTCACCAAACACATTTTTATAGTCAAAGACTGTTATGCTTGTCGGGTAATACATATAGCCATCTTTGCATTCGTATTTTTTATCACCATAGAATATGACATACCGTCGGCCTTTTTCACAAATTTCACCATACTCGATTTCTACGACTTCAAGTTGCCGGTTCTCCCAACTTCCTCCACTACAGAAACATCCTGAGTCGGCATACACTTCTGTGCGAACGGTATCCGGAGAGCACCATCCATACTTGGCTTCGCATCTTTCTAACTGGCGGTTACTCCAAGTACCCTCTTTACAGCTATAGTAAACATCGTCTTCAGTTACCGCATATACGGTATCCAAGCCACAAGCGCCATACTTCAATTCAATGTCTGTAGCCTGGTTGAATCCCAACCGGTTTTTATTCAGGGAACAGATATACTTGTAATCGCCCCAAGAATATATCTTGCCGTAATTTTCCATGTTACAGCTAACCGAATCGGTCTGATTGTCAAAAAGTTCGTGTTCCAAAAGCTGCCAATTTTTGGCTATGCGACTGCACCAATATTCCTTATGCCCCAAATTATATACGGTATCCCATCTAGCTTCATTGCAATAAGGCAAGACCGCCTCATCCTTATACTGTTCCCATACATGTTTCATGTTACATCTATAGAAAACGTCATTGTAAATGGCCGTATCCCCAAGGTTTTCGTCGGTGCAAAAGCCGAACATTTCATTGACATTTCCCTTGTTAGAAACCCAGTCATAATTTTCGTAAGACTTAAAGAACTTTGTATTGCAGTACCATTGAACAGAATCGAGGGTCACAATTTGGCCGTCAATTCTGCTTGCACAGCGCCCATAAACATCGACAGGCCCAGCAATTTCCCATGTTCCCGTATTTCTACAGACATATGTCCTTTTTGGACCAGTCGTCGTCACAGCCACCGTTCCAAAATGTTCGGAATAACATTCACCCAGTTGCGACGCCGGATACGTAAGTTTCACCCATCCCGACTTGGAACAGGCATAGCGGTCTCCATTAAACACAACATTCTCATGGCGGTTTTCATCGATGCAGGGTCTACCAATATCATTAAGGGCCGCCATCCGCCACATTCCATCGGCACAAACATACAGGTAATCGATCTTGTCGCTATAGGCATATTTTTCGCCATCTTTACATGCAGAATATCTTTCTACGGATTCCCACTCAGAACCATTGCAACTGTATGCAGATTTCTTTTCGGTAACAAAAACGGTACGGCCCGAATAACCCTCTACACACTTGGGCAATTCATTTTGCTTTTCGACAATCGACCGTTCTTTCATGCAGCGGACACTGGCAAAACGTCCATCATTTTTTAAGACATTCAGCGAACCATTTTTCGAAATGGCAACCAGGCTATCGTCTTGGGTCACGTAAAAAGCCGTATCGCCAACACTATAACAAGCTACCGGCTCATAGCTCCGCGTTTTACAATATCCGGCATATTGCGCGTTATAATCCTTCTTAGATTCAACCAAGAGCCTAAAGTCTTCAACGCGAGGCAATCTAAATCCCTCGGGGCAGACCTCTTTATCGGCATTCGAATACAGCCTTCCGTACTTGACACATAAAGAATCCTTGTAATCGTAACAAGTGCTCTTGGGACTAGTTGTCTTGTAATCAATATTCTCATTTGTCCAAATATCGATTTCTGAAATCAAGAGGTCATACGACCTTTTGTTTCGTTTATCCAAGACGGAACCCTCTTGCAGGTATTCACTCACATCAATAGAATCCGCCTCGACAACAGGGCCGTCCACGACATCTACAATCGCCTCCAAACTACTAGAAGACTCCTTTTGCACGCTACTGCTACTACTTTCGTCAACAACTAGGCTTTCTTCTTCGGGAGCTCGCGAAGATGTTTTTGAATCATCACCACACGCTGAGAGCAAGGTCATCAACGCCCCGCAAAGGAATACAGGAACTTTTCTCATTGCATCCTTATAGAACGTCTTCATTATTTGCCCTCCTTTTTGGATCCATTTACACGATAAGTGCTCTTATCCTTGTAGCGTTTCCAAACGCCTTTCATGCAGAGGAACTTTTCTCCGTCATCTTCTACAAGATTGCCTTCATTTTGCGTAGAACAAATACCAAGCCGGTCTTCAAAGCGCTCTAAAGAACGCCATCCTATATCATCACAAACAACTCTGCCATACTGAGCCGACTTCGTGATCGACCCATAATTCTTGGTAGTACACTTTTCAAGACCTTCATAGACATTGTGCCAATAGCCATTGCCGCCACAATAAATCGGTTTATTGGCGTAGGTCGTATCCATGCCTTCGTTTTCTTTATTGCACTTACCAAAACGCCCCCATGAGGACCCATAAGAATCTCCTCCTATTGAACTATGCGAGCATGTAACAAAAGAGGTATCGCGCCCACTAAGAACATTACCTGAATCTTCCGGCTTGTTACAAGAATACATGACCGAATCGCGGGGTCTTAATGTCGCTACATCAGGCCAATACTGCCGCAATCCCCCACTGGACTCACATAAATAATGCTTATCTCGGTAAATGGTAATTTCTTCTTTCTCCGGATTACATCTACCAATAATGTTCCATGGAGTAAACTTGACCCACCCTGCCGTATCGCACAGGTATTCCGTCTTATCATCATCTATATCATAAGAGCCATTTTCAAACATAAAGAGTTTAGACGGAATACAGGCTCCAAAGCGTTTTTCAAGAGAGTCGTATTCAGCCCATCCGTTTCCGCGACAAACATAAAGCATATTCTTAAAATCAATCGTATCGTTCATGAATTTCGAGGTGCTGTCTTCGCAAGGGCCCTTGTACATTTCGATGGATGCTTCTTCCCACTTTTTACCGTCACAGTAATACGGTTTAATAACGATTCCCGAAAACACGGTATCAAACACGCCCGCTTTACGGCTATTACAAACTCCAATCGAATCTTCTAGCTCCGTAAACTTTCGCCACGAAGAACTGTCGCAAGTATAATTCACACCGTTAAACGGAAGGATTTTTCCCTGATTTTCCGAAGTACACTTTTCGGGAGAATAACTAATGTCGGCCAGCTGCCATAATCCATCTTCGCAAATCATCATGACTTTGTCAAAGACAATTTTTTTGCCATCTACGCGGCAACTTTCAGAAAAGTCAGGCAGCCACGACTTTTCTTTGGAATAGCAGCGGTAATTTTCCATTTCGTCAAACACGTAAATCACTTCCGGCGGACTCTTTAAGGTAGGGTCGCAATCAGGTAAATCCTTTATGGACTTGACATAATCTACGTAAGAAACACAACGGACATTATAATAACCATCCGACTTAGCCGTACCAAACGATGCCGCATCCTTACCGACGCTAATAGAATACACCTTTCCATCTGAAGTCAAATAATTACCGGCCACATCTAGGCCAGAACACTTAAGCGACCCATTCACTTTTTCACAGGCGCCGCCGTACTTCAGGTCCATCAGAGAATCAATTTCCCTATGTTCCGAACGGAAAGATTCCAAGAGTGCCCAGTCCTTTGACGAGGCAAGATTTTGTCCGCTGGGGCACGCTCTATGAGCAGGATTCTCCTTTGCCGAAAACAGGCGGCCATATTCACCACAGTTGGCAGTTTCGTCATCGTAGCAAACGCTTTCTACATCGTCAGACACTGCAGAGACCTTTTGCAAGGGCCACATGATGTTGCCCGTACGAATCCAGTAGCTAGAAGTCCCTCGGTACGTGTCTTTAATCGTATCAATCGAAAAATCCTTAGACGAAGACAAGCTTATCTTGATATAGTCCCTCTCGTCATTCGGATCTTTCTTTTCTTCGGGCTCCGTTTTTTCACCCTGTTCGTTCTTTTCGTCAGGATCCTGTTTACCGTCAGAATCCTTCTTTTCTTTTTCAGAAACTTCAGACTTTTCCTTAGACTCTTCTTTTACAGGATCTTGAGAGGTCGTACTCGACGATCCACATCCAGCAAGAACAAGCAACATAAACACAGCGATGTATTTTGAACACGCTACAAAAGACTTCCTCATATCATCCTCCTAACTCTTTAATCGCCTTATTCAAAAAATATTTATAAATAGCAAAGACTACAAAGCCTTGATCTTTTTCACAAGGGAACGGCTCACCACAAGCTGGGTTGCAGCCTTGTCGCGGAGCACCATCACCATGCGGCCGGCATCACCCTTGCGGCATTCGGCAATGTAGTCGATTGCAACAATATGCGAACGATGGACTCGCGTAAAGTGCCTCGGGTCCAGTTTCTTTTCAAGTTCCACCAGCGGAGTATCGATGACGTACTGACCATTTATGGTATAGACCGTCGTGTATTTTTCTTCGCTATGAAAGCGGATAATTTCGTCGATATTCACAAATACAATACGGTCACCCACCTTTACCTGCAGGCGCTGCAAGTAAAGTGCACTCATGTCGACCAGATTGCAAAGTTTTTCCCAGCTGAATCCGGGCGGAACCGTCGTGTCATCCACCTGCGGAATCAGGCGACGGAGCTTTTCGATAGCGACAGCCAAGCGTTCAGGGTCAACGGGTTTCAGCAAATAGTCCACCGTATTTTCTTCGAACGCCTTAAGCGCAAAGTTATCAAACGCCGTCGTAAAGATAACCAACGGAACATCGTCCCCCTGCAAGGAATGCAAGACCTCGAATGCATCCATGTCGGGCATCTGAATATCCAGAAACACCACATCAGGGAGCATCTCGTGAATCATCTTCACCGCTTGTGTACCGGAGCCCGCCTCTCCCAGAATCTCAATTTCTGAGGAATACGGTTCCAGCAACGAAATCATGCGCTTGCGTGCAAGAGGTTCGTCATCAATGACAAGTGCCGTACACTGCATTGTTACTCCTTGGACTGTGCCGTATCTGCCGCAGCCGTATCTTTTGTAACGGCCTTCGGGGCGGCCTTAAAAATGCGAATCATTTCGGCATGCATTCCATCTTTATCTTCGTACACCGTGCCGGCAGCTGTCATATACAGCAAATTGCCGAACTTAGCACGTTTAAAGTTCCAATGCCCCTTATCATTTGCAAGAGACACGCTAATGGTGCTGTCGGTTACAGAATACGTTCCCTTCAAGGAATCCGTTTCCATCGTATCGCGCAAAACCAATTGAATTGCCTCGACCGAATTATCTTCGCCAAGCGTCATGCGCACCATGCGGCTGGTACAATCATCGCAAGGCAAGCTACCGGAATAAAGACCGGGAACATCTTTCGGGATTTCTATCGGCGAAAGGGGCGGCAGAGGCTCAGACTTTTCTTCTTCCTCACATGCCACCAATGCAAAAACCGCAAGTAACAGCAAAGCCATTCTTGCAACAGGCAAAACCACGAATTTAGACATCTTCATGGTTCACAATGTAGAAAATAGGATTCCGCTTACGTCTTTTCGACTTACAGGAAAAGACTGTAAAAGCGAATTTTAAAATCCGGCGGAATATACAATCCTAAAGCCAATGGTCTGACTGCGGTACTTTGGCTCTTTCTTGTTACGTTCACCAGAAGCAAGTGCAGCTACCTTGTCGGACCAGCCTCCACCACGAACTCCCTTGTAAACGCCCTCCGCTGGGCCCGTATAGTTTTCTTGCGATACGGTCGGATACGCATCATACCAATCGTTCACCCATTCGGCAACATTACCCGCCATATCGTAAAGATTTAGCGCATTCGATGTATACGCACCCACTGCCACGGGACCCTTATCCTGTGCATAATAGGCATATTTCGAGGCGACATCGGTATCCCAGTAATAAGTCGTCGAGGTCCCCGCCCGCGCTGCAATTTCCCATTCCGTTTCTGTCGGAAGGCGCACGGCTGCAGCCTTGTAATTTACAGATAAATTCATCAATTCTCCGCTATTATTGACAGAATCGTAAACATACGCCGTATCAAGCCCCGCTCTTTTAGAAAGCGCATTGCAGAATCGCGCCGCATCGTACCAACTTACATTAAAAATCGGATAAAGAAGGCCCAAGACATCTTCTTTCGGAAGATCACCCATGATTTCAGCATAAAGGCCCTGCCTCACCTCAAATTTGCCTATAGAAAACGCGTTTACCTTATACTCTACCGTTCCACGAGAAAAAATCAACGCAGGTATTTCCACCATTTCTACAAATTTCGACAAATCGGTACTGTCACCGGATTCGGACGCAGAACTAGAAGACCCATCCACATGGGCACCGGAGCTTGTATTTACAGCATGGCCGCCATTATTGATAGGGGTTCCCGTACCCATATCTTCGGCATCACCCGTCGCAGTACAAGCAACAAGGCTTGCAACCAAAAAAGCGCCCACAAACAGCTTATACATACTCTCTCTCCATCGAACAAGGACTATTACTTCACCACTCCAACGCGGTAAAGCTTCTGCTTGGTCTTGCCGCTTTCAAACTTGACCTTAAGTCGTGCGGTATAGACATCACTACCCAAGTGTTTCAGGTCAAGATTTTCGAACTGGTTGCGTCCACGCTTTGCATCACTCATCTTGGCCTTGAACACACAGAGGCCCGTAATATCGTAGAGTTCAAGTGTAGCATCCCTTGCCGCTGCACCAATTTCAAAGCGGGCTTTCGCGACCCCTCCGCGAACCGGATTCGGGAACATAAAGAATTCCGTAATTTCATCCTTGGCCGAAACCTTCTTTATCTCATCCAGTTTAGAGGCATCAAAGAAACCTGTACGTTCGTTACCACCCGCAGGGAGCGTCCATGCCGCCGCAGACTCCTCCGCACCGGCCGACGCCTTGTACAAGCGGAAAGCAGACAGACTGCTGCGATGCAGAGCGTAGAGTTCCGGGCCCACCGACTTTTTATCCGAAACGGCATTCGCCACAAAGATGCTCATCGGCTGCAGCACATTCGTCGAATCCACAGACTCAAAGCTACCGGCCGCTATCGGGAATCCATCCGTCACCTTTTTGCCCTTGCCCGTATAGGCATAGACAAGGCCATCGCTACTCGGCACCAGAATTTCGGGAACCTTATCGCCCGTCACGTCGACAATCACCGGATCACTAAAGAATCCGTTAATCGGGTTTCCACGAGAAATCTTTATCGGGAAACCATTCACCGGGAGTCCCGAGCGGTCAAGCGCATACACCATGTTGTCACCTAGGAATACAACTTCGGGATAACCATCTCCGTTGATATCGCCGATGGCAATACCGGAGGTCTCGTCCTTAAGCCCACTAGTACCGCCAGCACCGCGCTTATACTGCTTGGTCCAACTAATTACATTCTTGCCTTCAGGAGCATTTGCAGCCGTTACCGTTCCACGGCTACCTACCGCAATCACGTCAATGACGCCATCGCGGTCCATATCGGTACAGGCCAAACGGAAAGTCTCACCAGTCTTACCGTTCAGCTTTATCTCTCGATCTTGCACATACGCCATGCCAGACTTTGTCGCATAGGCAAAAAGATCCTTGCCGTCCGAAGCTCCGCAATAGACAATATCGTTGACACCTTCGCGTTCATCGATACGCTTGATTTTCTTGTCGCTTACACTGAACGAGGCTACACCCTTTACCGTTGCAAAGCGGACTTCTCCACCAAATAGCACAGGCCCCGCCGTCGCAGAATCAATGGAATAGTCCTGCGACATCGGCACTCCGCCCGCAAAACTCGTCTGTACTAGCTTGTTCGCATGCAGGCTATAAACATCCTTGCCATCGCTCGCCATTCCCACCAGCGGACCATAACTAGCACCTACGCGGTACAGCGGAATTTCGGCCAACGAATCTTTCTGCAAAAGGCGCTTTTGCACCACAGCCGTATCTGCCGGGAACAACGTGTCGCCAAGCGCGTCGAACACCTGAAGCGTTCCATCCATGGCTCCCACGACCAACATTTTTTCATCATCTTTTTCCGGATGATTTACGAATAACGCTCCACGCACCGCAGATGCGAGCCCAATATTTCTCGGGAACTGCGAACCGTCAATGCTACCGTCATCAATGCTGACGGTCACGCTAATTTTGAGAGCGGCAAAATTCGCCACGCTATCGCCCATAAACGAATTGGCCGTTTTTTCAACACGGGCATCCTTTGGTACGTTCACCGTAATCTTGATTCCAGTGTAGCCGCCCTGCGTCGTCATGGTATTTGCATAGCCTGTAGGGTTAATCGACTTTACCGTATCGCGACCCTTTGACGGAATACGGATATGCGGCAGCAAATCTGCACCCGAGCCATAATCATAGGTATCTTCGCCAATAGCATTCTTGAACGTCTTGCCGATACTCAAAATGCTGTCAGCTTCGACGATTGCAAGGCCAAACTGATGGTCCCGAGTCGTATCGCCACCCCAAAAATTCGCAACCCCATACTTCAAGGTTTCACGCAGGTACCAATCGTTCACACGCCAAACGACTATACCGCTCGCAGGGAGCCCCGCATCAAAGCTACTAACATCCAGAATGATCCCCTCTGCCTTATTGCCATTCTCGTCACACTTGCCCTTGACACAAACGGTGTCTTCAAAGATCTGTTCCAGACTATCGACAGAATACGTTTTTACGTAAGTTTTAGAACCATCATCGGGGTCGCCGAGAGTCACGTCCACCTTGCCGTCTTTGCTCCAGCTACGCTGACGGTTTTCTATCAGCAGGTATTCACTCGCGCTCAACGGGACCTTCACAATTTCAGTTCCTGTACCAGTTCCAGCCGCAGCAATTTCGACAGTCACAGGCTTTCCCGCCACAGGACGAACCTCTTTCACCTGCGACCACCCCATGTAGGCACGCTCCCAGGCTGCAGGCATCGAGGGCAAGAAGCCATTGCCCGCATTGTAACCAGCAAAATCCATCACGTCAAAATAACCCAGACGGCTAGTCCCCCGTACTACATCGTATGTATTCGGGAGGCCAAGTTCGCGCGCAATCTGGTTGACAATAATTCCGTTGACACCCCAGTTAAGGCCATCCTGCGACGCCGTTTCACTCGTCACCATGACAGAACGGAGCGTATCCACTTTCCCGTTCGGAATATAAAGTCCCATCGTCACCGTATCTCCCGACTCGTTCACGCCAAGGACAGCCTTTGCAAAAGGCGTCTTTGCCGAATCAGGCAGCAAGTATTCCCACGAAGCCCCATCGATGTAGACATCCATAAAGTCACCCGGAGTATTCGCATTGCGGGTTCCCATGCTACCGCCATCGACCAATCGGCTTGCGCCCGCATGAATTATCATGTAGACGCGTTTTACGTTCGGGTTTGTCGAAGCCGGAATGCGGAACGGCCCCGATTCCGAAGAATCCTTGGCTGCCGCCGAAATGGCATCGTAAATAAACTGCAGATAATCACGACTGCGAGCCTCGTCAAATTCCGCCGTCTTTTCACCCTTCATCTTGCTAGTGCGGTTATAGCGGATAATCTGCTCATCCAACTTATAGGCACTTGACAGTTCCGGGAAAATACGAGACTTTATAACCAGGTTCCCATTACTCGCCTTATTGAAATAGGCATTCGCAAAGTCAAAGTGCTTTTTCCAATAAGGGACACCATTACGATATCCCGAGGGGTCAAGCTTATAGTTGTCCTTTTTACCCTTGTCCTTATCAAAAAGGCCCGTTCCCGTAGTCAGGCTGTTATCTGGAGACTCTTCTGCAAACTGCACACGAATAGCAAACACCTCCAGGGTATCCACCGCAAAGGCTGCCGGTGTACAACAGAAAACGCCAAAAACAAATGCAAAGAAAAAAGCATTTAACTTCATGCTTACAATTTACAAAAAACAGCAAAAGAAAATGCCGCACTCCCGTGCGGCATTCCTTAAAGTATTACTTGGTAGACGTCGATTTGACGAACTTTAGCACATCCTTGCGCACACTGTCATAGTAGGCGTCCCAAATATTGGAAACTTCATCCACCAAAGAAAGGTCATCCATGGCGTACTTGTCATCCACCTCGGGAGCGGCACGGAATACGTTTTCTTTACCAATGTTCGCACAGGCTTCGAAATAGCCGGAGTTACCCGTACGGGCCACCCATTCTTCCAGAATATACTTACCCCAGCCAATAATACTCTTGTCCTTGGGCGCATTATTCGGGCGCACCATGCCAGTATTAAACGAAAGAATCTTATAGTTGCCCTTGAATTCTTTTACTTTGTTCAAACCGGATTCCAGAACCATGATCGGGTCATTTGCCCACATGCCACCATCGCAATAGATTTCTTTCTTGCCATCCTTGTTGCGGCTAACCGTATCAAAATAGGTCGGAGCAGAGCAGCTCGAAAGCACGGCAAACCACTGGTCCGACATGCCATCGCCACGGTCCCATACCTTTTCGACACTTTCACCGTTCATAAAGGTCGCCGGAATAAAGATTGGTTTCTTGAACTCGTACATCTTGTAACGGAAGTTCTTTTGCAGGAGTTTCTTGAGCTTGGAATTGTCATAGCGATAGTAGTTGTTCGTGACAATGCGGGCGGCGCTTACCTTGGTAAAGATATCAGCCAAGTTTTCTCTGTACAGGTCATACAATTCTGCGGCGCTCAAGCCAGTGCAAAGGCCTGCAGCCACAATAGAACCCGTCGATGTTCCTGCGAATGCCGAGCCCCGTTCCGCAAGAGTTGCGCCTAAGTCTTCTTCAAGACGGCGCATAAACTGCAGAGGACCGATACCGAGGGCTCCACCACCAGAAACAGAAATAGCAAGCTTCATAAGATTCTCCTTTTCTATATAAATTTATTTTGTTGCTATTAAAATCGACAAACAAAATAACTTGTTCAAATCCATTATGCACGACATTTTTAGTAAAATAATTTCTACAAAGTTTTATAAATTTGTACCGATGCATTTTTTGGGAGCGACATTTGAAAAATTGTCATACAGCGTACTACATGCAGTAGGCTGGAAGCGTAAGACTGTTCACGCCAATCGAGCTTTGGTTTACAAAGAAAGACCTATCGACTCCCAAACATTTTACAGACAAATGCTCAAACATCTGACTCACCACGTGACAGAAATTCTGTTTGACTTTAACAAGTTCAAAAAACTGCCGCACCATGTCGAATGTTACCCCTACAAAAAAGACGGATTCATTTACGAACTTGCGCCCGGCAGCGCTGACGTCCTTACTAAAATGCGACAGGGCGGTATCTTTTTAACCGCCCATTACGGCAACTATGAGGCCATTGGTCCCTGGCTCTGCAGCCTCAATATTCCTCTCAAGGCAAGCTATATTCCCCTAAAGCCCTCCTGGCTCAACCACCTGGTCGAAAGCAGACTACGCTCCGTCAACGGGCAAAGCTACGCCGTCAACGCCAAGAGTCCTCGCGACTTTTTACATCTCCTCGATCAAAAACAACTTTTTTGCCTATTGGCAGATCAAGACAGCCGCATTGCCAGCGCAAAAAAAGGGAAGCTTCTAGGCCAAGATGTACATGTGAATCCCCTCCCCGACTTTTTACTCAAGCACCGGCCACAGACACCCGTTTTTGTCTGCTGGCTCGAAGAATACAAGCAGCTCAAAATACTGCACGCCAAAGAAATCTTGCCCGAAAACGGATCTATAGTTATTCCCTATAACCGCTGGCTCGAAAACCGCATCAACGAAAATTCGACCCTGTGGTACAGCTGGACGCACCGCCGTTTTTACAGTTGTACGCCGCAAATCTATTGAAAAACGCCAAAAAAATCGTTTAGGGACACAGCTCCCGTGAGCGGTGTCACAATCTCAACGGGATAATATTATTCGTTTCTTACAAGCTGGCCTTATCTCCCTCAACTATATAGTTTAAGGGCATGAAGTCTACAGAAATGAACATCGTCAAGCAGATTGTACTGCTAACCGCTATCGTAGCCGTTCTAGGCTTTATCTACGGATAGCAGTTTCTGCTATTCCCCGACTTTTTTGAAGCTTTTGGGGATATTCAGGCGCCAGGTCCCAGAACTAAAGGACTTGTTGCGTGCAATCTTTTTTATACGGATTTCGAGGAATTTTGCACCCTCGATTTCAAAAACAATTCTGGACGGGGTTTCTACCCCCTCAAATTCCTTAAAATCGTAGAAACGGATCGTTTCGTTCTTGCCGGTACTCCCCAAACGCGTCAAAGAGGCAATATGCGAATTTTCCTTGGTAAATAAGAAGACGCGACCCGACTTTTCGCGGGCATAGACTGCACCCGGCACCCGTAGCGAATCTACGGGGGGCTCGATCTCTTCATAACCTTCTGGCAAAAGGCGACCGTCAAAAATATCGGCCACCTGATGAATATGCACCAACGGAAGCGCCCTGTTGTTCAAAAGGCCCACCATGTAACCCACACCGTCCACATAAAGTTTTTCGGTCGGGAAAGTCATCAGCCAACCCTGTTCTTGCCACAGGAGCGATGCCACCCCAATGCCTAGAGGGCCCGTAAGTTCCATACGGTAGCGCTTGCCGGGCACCGAAAAAAGCACCGCATCCAGTTCCTGCGTAGAACTATCCTGCACAATCGTCAACTGAAATTTGGCACGCAGGCTATCGCGCGGAGCCTCTACAACAGCATCAGAAGATACGGGTTCTACAGCGGGCTTGTTGCCCGCACAGCCGACAAGGACACACAACGAAAACAGAACTAATAATTTCAAAAAAAACAAGCGCATTTATAGCCACACAAATTCGACTTTGCTAACGCAAAATCCGTTCTACTTTTTCTTAAAATACTTCTTTACGGCAGGGTGTTTGGGCTGCAGCTTTTTCAACTTTTTATACGATGCGTCGGCCTCATTCTTCATGCCCAGCGCTTCTTGAATTGCAGCCATGTGTTCCCAATAAACGTAGTCTTCATCAAAGTGGGGACTCTTAATCAGTTTCATCACCGTGAGAGCCTCGTTATAAAGTCCCTTGCGATAAAAGCCCCACGCCCTAGAATCCAAATAAGCTTCCGAGGGTTCACCTTTACCTTCCGTCATCAAAAGTGCCTTATCTACCAAGGCGATCCCCTTATCCAGTTCTTTGGGAGTACGATTCAGGTCAATCAAGGTATATCCGTAATAATTCAGGACTTCGGCTACGTCAATCGGCGGATTCACAACCCCAAGAACATGTTCAAATATCGCAAAGGCTTCGTCGTAACGATCCATGCGCTCCAGGTTCATCGCCATCAACACACGAACGCCCAAATCCAAGGAATCCCTTACAGCAAGGTCCTTATAAAACTCATTCGCCCTTTCACGCAAGGCAATAGACTTCTTGATTCTTGCAGAATCGCCAATATCTTTCTGCCAAATTTCCTGAGCTTCCACACACAAGATGCGTGCATACACGCTGCGGAACTGACGACGGTTGCGTTCCACATCGGCCACCATACGCTTCATCGAGGCCGAATCGGCTATACCCTCCATCGGAGCCCATTTGTCCCACACGGCAATCAAGGAGTCCAGCATCTTGTATGCCTTGGAATACAGTTTTGCGGTCCCATAGGTCATGGCAAGTAAAGCCTTGTCGCCCCCCAGCGCAACGGAGTCCGCCTTTTCGGCATAGCGCACAGCCTCTTTCGGCTTGTTTTCTTTAAAGGCTATCGCAGACAAGGCATGGTAAGCGTTCGTCACATAAACTCGCTGGTCGACCATGTTTTCGGCTGCATATTTCAACAGCACCTTGGCGCTATCCAAATCGCCGTACATATTCGAATAATGTCCCAAGAAATTGGCAAGTATCGGCGTACGTACCTGGTCTACATAATACTTTTTCTTAAGCATCGCATAGGCAGAATCACGATTGATTTCAGCAAGCGTACTCATCAACAGGACAATCATCGATTCATCTTCTTGCGTCGATTCGGTCAACGTATCGACAACCGCCTGGACCTCTTTAAGGCGCTTTTGGAACACAAGCCCCTGCACCATCTGCAAAAGCATCTTCTTGTCGCCGGTCGCCTCGTGGCCCTTTTCAAAAAGTTCTACAACCGCCGAATCTTTCCCCTGATCCAGGAGCAGCTTGAGCTGTCGCTGAAAAAGCGTCGGCATGTAGTTTACTTGAGGCAGCAACAAATCATAGACACGCACCAACTCCTTGCTATCCTGGATCGCTTCCAAAAAGAGGCTGTAGTCATACAGGAGAGTCATGTCCTGATAACGGGAGGTGTCGAGCGCCGCATTAAAATACTTGCGGGCGGAATCAGCGCGGCCATCCTTCACATATAAATGAGCAAGAAGTCCCAACTGAGAAGCCGTCGCACGGCCCTTCAGCTTTTGGGCACGCTGAGCCTGAACTAGCGCCAAGGAATCGGCGCCCTGTGCCATCATGATTTCAGCAAGTTTAAAAGCCAGGAATCGGCTATTGGGATCCGATTCTGCTGCATGCTGCCAAAACACGTTCGCCAAGGGCTTTTCGCCGCGGAGTTCCATTTCTTGGGCACGGATAAACGATTCATGGGCTGCATCGATATTCTGAGAAAGAGCGGGCTCTTCGGCTGCGGCCGCCTTCATAGAATCAAGCTTGGCATTTACCGCCATTGCAATCGCAGCAGAATCAGCTGCGGTCAGGGCCTCACCTTTCTTTGCCGACGAGGCACATGCCGACAGTGAAAGCGACATCGTAAAAAACGAAGCCGCTGCAGCAAACGAAAGTACAAAAGCCCTGATGCGCATTCTTAGTCAGCAATCACAAAATCAATCTTGGTGTCTGGCGGCAAGTAGTCGCCGTGTTTTGGCATCGTTTCGATAACGGTTCCCGGCTGACGGCCTTCTTCATCTTTCTTACGCTTAATCTTGCCAACCTTAAAGCCCAACTTTTCCATTTTAGCGTAAACATTATCGATAAGTTCTCCGCTAAAATCGGGAAGCAACGTATTGCCCGACGTTACGCCAGCCGAAATCACAACCTTAACCGTGTCACCAACACGTACCTTTTGACCAGCCATCGGGATTGTACGAATCACGACACCGCGAGGAATGCTCTGGTGAGCGCCCTTGACAATTGCACCCTGCACAAGGCCTGCTCGACTAAGAGAAATCGAAGCCTGCTTTTGGCTCTTGCCACGAAGATCCGGAATTTCGACTTCGCGAAGGCCCATACTCTTAGTAAGCTTGACCGTACGTCCAAGTTTAGCGGTGCGCCCGGCAGCAGGCATCTGCACCAACACAAGGCCTTCTGGAATCTGCGCACTGTAGCGTCCCTCTTCAAGCCATTCGTACTTAAAGCCCGCCGAATCCAGAGCCTTTTCGGCAGCCTCTTGCGTCATGCCTTCAAGGTTCGGAACTTCTCCCGTCGAGGCAAAATGACCCGAGAAAATCGGCATCACCAATTTATCAACGGCAAAGGCAAGTACAATCAAAAGAACAATCCAAATGCCAATAGCCTTGGCGACAGGAGCCGTCTTGACCCATGTCAAAACTTTGTTCAAAATACGTTTTACTTTATCCATAACTAATTCTGAATTCCGAGCTCCGAATTCATCTATCCCTTAGTAGCCTTTTCCTGCAAGGCTTCCTCATCAAAGATTACGATATCCTTGCCGGTCATGGCGATAGCATTTGCCTTCACAAGCATCGAGCAAATGCGGCTCACCGTTTCGCGGGTGGTACCCGACATGTCTGCCAGCTGCTGCTGGGTCGGGCGGTTGTGGATTACCGTCACCATCTGACCGTTATCGGTGTGGATTCGCATGCCGCGCTCTTCCATCAGGTTCAAGAGAGTACCGGCTACGCGCCCGCTCACCGACATTGTAGACAAAGAACCAATCTGCTTGTTCGCCTTGCGCAATCTCTTGCTCATTTCAGACAAGAGCGACATCGCGATTTCAGGGGTCTGGCGAATCAGCGTCAAGAACGGTTCACGGTGAATGATCATCAGCTGCGCATCGGTGACGGTGCGAACCGAGGCAGACCTCGGTTCCCCGTCGATGAGCGACATTTCACCGAAGAAGTCTCCGCGTTCCAAGAAACTGAGGATCGTCTCGCGCCCATCGACGCCGGTCATGTAGACCTGCACCGTACCCGAAGCAATCAGGTACAGCGCCTTCATCGAGCAGTCGCCCTCGAGTACCACAGTCTCGTCGCGGTTGAAGTCTTGGACAACAACCAAATTGGCTAGCAGGCCAAGTTGTTCTTCCGTCAATTCAGAGAAAAGGTCAACCCCTTTCAAGAGTCCACATACGTTGCTGTCCATTTTCTTCTCCTTCTTTAGATTCTTAGTCCAAATCTACGATGATGCTCTGGTCACGCTTTGCACCGATCGAGATCATGCCAATCTTCACACCCACGAGTTCGGCCATACGGTTCAGGTACTTGCGAGCATTTTCCGGCAATTCTTCGAGCTTGCGGCACTTGGTGGTATCGCACTTCCAGCCCGGCATTTCTTCGTAGACCGGCACGCAGCGGCCGACCTTAGAAAGCTGGTTCGGGAAGTTTTCAATCTTTTCGCCATCACATTCGTAATGAGTGCAAATCTTGATGGTATCGAAAGTGTCAAGCACATCGAGCTTGGTGATAGCCAAGTGAGTGAGACCGTTCACCACGGCAGCCTTGCGAACCACCGGAGCATCGAACCAACCGCAACGGCGGTTACGGCCCGTGGTAGCACCATATTCGTTACCGATCTTGCGGAGCGTGTCGCCCGTTTCATCCAATAGTTCAGTCGGGAACGGACCGTTACCCACGCGAGTCGTGTAAGCCTTGACAACACCGACAACCTGGTCAATAGCCGTGGGGCCAATGCCAGCGCCGCAGCTTGCGTAACCGGCAACAGTGTTGCTGGAGGTCACGAACGGATAAGTACCCTGGTCCACGTCAAGGATGGTTCCCTGAGCGCCTTCAAATACCAGACGCTTGCCAGCCTTCACTGCGGCATAAAGCATGGCGCTCACGTCGCGCACGAACGGCTTGATCTTTTGGCCCAGTTCCAGGTAGTCCTTGATGACCTGTTCCGGGTCGATTTCGGGCACATCGTACATCACCTTGAATTCTTCGTTGTGGACCTTGGCCATGGCTTCGACGCGGGGGCGAAGTTCGCGTTCATCCATCAGGTCGCCCACGCGAACACCGATACGGTTCACCTTATCACTGTAGCAGGGGCCAATGCCACGGCCCGTGGTGCCGATGGCACCCTTACCGGCCTTCTTTTCCTTGGCCTTGTCGAGGGTAGAGTGGTACGGGAGCACCACATGAGCGTTATCGGCAATGAACAGGCGGCCTTCGGGGTTGATACCCTTGGTGTGCAGGTCGGCGATTTCAGCCAGGGTCTGCACCGGGTCCAGCACCACGCCGTTACCGATTACACAAATCTTGTCATCATGCATAATGCCCGAGGGAATCAGGTGGAATACGAACTTTTTGTCGCCCACTTCCACGGTATGGCCAGCATTTGCGCCGCCCTGGAAACGCACGATATAGTCTGCGTCCAGCGTCAGAAAATCAACAACCTTGGCCTTGCCTTCGTCACCCCACTGGGAACCGATTACAACACGATTTGCCATATATCCTTCGTTTTTTGTTGTTGACTCGTGGGCCAAACTTTGAAAAGCAGCCCACAAGTCGATTGCTAGTTAAACACGAAAATAAGCTACCCAGGGGATTTCCCTGAGCCCTTTTTCGCCATAAAGATAGTAAACGGGGTTAGATGGTAAAACCTACAAGAGGCTTACATTTTAGGGAAAAAGGCAAAAAACTATAATTTAACCATGCCAAAATACCCCAATCCCAACGTAGTCCACCCAATTCCGAATGTGGAATCCATGACCTTCGTCAAGCCGACCATCAAGAATCCAAACATTATCGTCGGTGATTTCACCTACTTTGCCGATACCGATTTCGAAAAACATGTCACCCACCACTATGACTTTATTGGAGACAAATTAATTATCGGCAAGTTCTGCCAAATTGCCGCAGGCGTGGAATTCGTAATGAACGGGGCGAATCACCAGATGAATGCGGCCTCCACCTACCCCTTCTACATTTTTGGCACCTGGGAGCAAAACGCACCGACCCAAAACGACCTGCCACTCAAAGGCGATACCGTCATCGGGAACGACGTATGGATTGGGCAAAACGCTACAATTCTCCCCGGAGTTCACATCGGTGATGGCGCAATTATCGGAGCAAACTCCGTCGTGGGTAGCAACGTCGCGCCCTATACCATCGTGGCAGGGAACCCTGCCAAACTCATCCGCAAGCGATTCGACGACGAACTCACCGCACAGCTGCTCAAGTTCAAGTGGTGGGACAGGAGTATTGACGAAATCAACAGTCTCATTCCCATCCTCACCAGCGGCGACCTCAAAAAAGTGAAAGCCGAGCTCAAGGCCCGGCTTGTGTAAAAGGTGATCCCACCTAAAGGTGGCCATACGCACTAAGGCAACAAGTTGCCAAGTGCTGTCCGCCCGCAACGAGTGCGGGATGACAACCAGGTCGTTACGGCACTTCGACGCTGTCGAGAATCTTCTGCACGACAGTCTCGGCGGAGACTTCTTCGGCTTCGGCCTCGTAGCTCAAGATAATGCGGTGGCGGAGCACTTCCATAGCGACGGCCTTCACGTCTTCCGGCGTCACGTAGGCACGGCCCTGGATGAATGCGTGGGCCTTCGAGGCCTGGGCAAGACCGATAGAAGCACGCGGAGAGGCGCCCACTTCCACAAAACCCACCAGGTCGCTGCGCTTGATGCTGCCCGGATCGCGAGTCGCAAGCACCAGGTTCACAATGTATTCGCGCACGCGTTCGTCCACGTACACCTGCTTCACCAGCTGGCGGGCGGCCAGAATATCTTCCTTCGTGGCAACGGCCTGCGGCTGACGCAGCCCCGCGCCGGCGACGGCGTCCAGAATCTTCATTTCGTCGGCCTTGTTCGGGTAGCTGACCTTCACCTTCAAGAGGAAACGGTCCACCTGAGCTTCGGGCAGCGGATACGTACCTTCCTGCTCGATGGGGTTCTGCGTAGCAAGCACCAGGAACGGCTCGTCCAGCTTGAACGTCTCGTCACCGATGGTGATATGGCGTTCCTGCATGGCTTCGAGCAAGGCGCTCTGCACCTTCGACGGAGCACGGTTAATTTCGTCGGCGAGCACGAGGTTCGTAAAGAGTGGGCCCTTGCGGGTCTCGAACTTCGCTTCCTTCGCGTTGTAAATCGTGGTACCCAGCAAGTCGGCCGGCAACAGGTCAGGTGTGAACTGGATGCGCTTGAAATCCAGCGACACGGCATCGGCAAAAGCCTTCACCGCAGTCGTCTTGGCAAGGCCCGGAAGGCCTTCCAGCAGCACGTGACCGTCGGCCAAGATACCCGTCAGAATGCTTTCGACCAGAGCCTTCTGGCCAATCACCGTTCCTTCCACTTCGCGCAACAAATTCATGCAGAATGCGCTCTGCTGGCGCACCTTTTCCGAAAGTTCCTGAATATCCATTTAGTTAACCTCTTCTGTTTTCGCAAATTAAGATACAAAATTCCACAGAAAAAGGCAAATGGGCCTATTTTTTCTTCTTCGTAGGGGCAGGCAGTTCGGGGAGCATCGCGTCAAGCAACCGAACTAAGAGATCGTTGTCTTCAATTTGTTCGTTGGTCACACGGAGCATGGACTTCGCGCCATCGTAAGGCAACTGCTTTTTCGCACCGGGGAGCATTGCCAAAGCCGCGGGCACGGGCTTCACCAAAAGGCGATCGTCGTAAATTCCGCCGAAGACTTTCCCGTCGGCATACAGAATATACTCGCCCATCATCTTGCGGGTCGTCACACGCAGCTCGCCCTTAAACTGCTGCAAGACATGGTCTCGAAACTTTTCAGAACTCGGCATATACACCCCTTCACAATTTGTCATAATATACAAATTATTTTGTATATTCTCCCCATGCTCAACTACCTATTCCTATTGCTCGCCATTGTCGCAGAGGCCGCCGGCACCACGCTCCTCAAGATGTCGGAACAGTTCACCAAACTCATTCCTTCCATCGCCTCGCTCGTCTGCTACGTGGCATCGCTCTACCTGTTGAGCCTTTGCCTGCGCACCATCCCCATCGGCATCGCGTACGCTACCTGGTCGGCGCTCGGCATCGCCCTCATTACAATAAGCGGCATCTTCTTTTTCAAGCAGATGCCGGATTTGGGAGCCATCATCGGGCTCGTCCTGATTATTTCAGGCGTTGCCGTGCTGAATCTTTTCTCAAAAATGGATATCCACTAGCGATCAACGCGTTTTTTTGCAAAATAAAGTCCGAAAATCCTTTTTAGTGTATTTTTTGTTAGATTTCTTTTTAAGAAAGAGAAAATAACGGACACTAATAATATGGAAAAACAAAGCATCTGGGGAGCACTTGCCGACAACGGTTTTACATGCTGGGATTATGGAGTTTTCGCGCTCTATATCGTCATCCTGGTTGTCATGGGCATTTTTCTTTCGCGCGGTAAAAAAGAGACTTCCAAAGACTACTTCTTGGCGGGCGGATCGCTTACCTGGTGGGCCGTAGGCGCATCTCTCATTGCTGCAAACATTTCTGCCGAGCAGTTTATCGGCATGTCAGGGACCGCATACAAGTCTGGAATCGCAATGGCCGCTTACGAGTTGATGGCGGCCGTAACACTGATCGTATTGGCCAAGTTCATTTTGCCGCTCATGATTCAAGACAAAGTTTTTACCATTCCACAATTTCTGCGAAACCGCTACAACAAGGGCACCGGTCTCGCCTTTTCTATCTTTTGGCTATTTCTCTACGTATTTATCCAGATGACCTCCGTTGCATGGCTTGGTGCACTGGCGACCAAGCAAATATTAGGACTTCCCGGCATCGAAGGCTCCATCCTTGGAATGAACGTAGACTACGCTCTACTTGGAATCGTGCTTTTCCTGTTTTTGATTGCGGGCATCTACTCTATTTATGGAGGCCTCATATCCGTAGCGTGGACGGACGTCATGCAGGTATTCTTCCTCATTGGCGGAGGTCTCGTTACCGCCTTCGCCGCGCTTACGGTGATCGCCCAAAACATTCCGGGTGTCGACGGAGCACTTTCGGCGCTTGGACATATCAAGGACTACCTTGCGCAAGACGTCGCAGACAGGCACTTCAACCTTGTCGTATCGCGCAATCCCGAAGCCTTCCCGTCTATTCTAAACGACCCCTATTTTGACATTCCGGGCATCGTCGTGATTGTTGGGGGACTCTGGCTCACAAACCTCGGCTACTGGGGATTCAACCAGTTCATCATCCAAAAGGGGCTTGCCGCCAAGTCTATTTCCGAAGCCAAGAAGGGCTTAATTCTCGCTGCGTTTCTGAAAATCCTTATCCCGTTCATCGTATGTATCCCAGGCGTTTGCGCCTATTACGTCATGAACGCCCCCGAATGCGAAGCCCTGCGCACAACTCTCGTAGGCTCCATTACGCGTTCCGACGACGCCTATCCGTTCCTGATCCGAAACTTCACCCCCGTCATCATTAAAGGGCTTTCCTTCGCAGCTCTTTCGGCGGCTGTCATTTCATCTCTCGCCTCCATGATCAACTCGACATCCACCATCTTTACGATGGATATTTACAGGCAATATATCAACAAGAACGCAAGCGAAAAAAGGCTGGTTCATGTCGGCCGTCTAACAGCGGTTTGCGCAATGATTGCAGCCTTGATAGCGGTGTACCCGATTCTAGGCAGCGCCGACCAGGCATTTTTAGTGATTCAAGAATACTGTGGATTTGTTTATCCCGGAATCACAGTCATTTTCAGCCTGGGGCTTTTGTGGAAACGTGCTTCGGGGCGGGCCGCCGTGGTGACGGCTATCGCCACGTTCGTATTTTCGATTGTATTCAAGTTCACCTTGCCCGAAGTACCTTTCCTACTGCGTATGGGTTACGTGTTCATGTGTCTAGCGGTTCTGTTCATCAGCATTTCGCTCACCGACAAGAACACCCGGGCAGCCACTCCGCAAACAGAATCTCAAATAAGGGCACAGATGAAATGGAGCAAAATCCTCCTTGCAGCCTCTTTGGTCTGCTACATAACGGGCTGCGTATCCATGTTCTCTGAAGTCTGCGTCAATTATGGATTCGAGGCGATATTCTTCTTTGCAACCATGCTTCTCGTATTGTCGATTTACCTGAGATCAAACGCAAAAGACAAAGTCGAAGACATCAAATCCATGGGAATTGACCTAGCGGCGTTCCGTACAGACAGGTTCTTCAATTACGGCGCATTGTGCATTATGGTAATCATTACCATTCTATACGCCTGTTTTTGGTAGAACCTTTTCCATATACACGCATTCAAACGTGTCATGATGGGCTTTACCGTTTTCATTAAAGCGGTAGCCCATTTTTTCATAGAAGCCAGCGACATTCACGCGACTCGAGATTTCGATCTTTTTGACACCAGACTCGCGCATCCACTTTTCAGCCTCGGCAACAACGGCCTGGCCTAAATGTTTGCCACGGTATTCCGGCAACACCACGACGCGACCAATTTCGGCAACGCCGTCGGCAACAGAACCCACTTCAAACCAGCGGCAGGTAGCAACCGGATAAATATCATCCAGTGCTAGAATGTAATGGCAGTTTTCTCCATCATGCGAATCTATTTCGGCATCCAAAGGAATCTGGTACTTGCGCATCATCGTGGCGATGCGCACGTAATAGGCGCCCGCCCGTTCACACTCCTTTGTCACCCGTATAATTTTCACAAGGGTATCCCCTAGACTTTTTATACAGTTGATAAAGATCCGGTGCACCATTCAATTTGTGCAGACAGGATATAAATTCTTCGTGATTTCCGACATGATAGTCTTTCGCACCGTAAAACAAGAGAGAATCGTTGTTGCTATAAAAAGTCGCCAGTTCCAAATCCTGAGCATGCTCTGCACTACAGATTTCGGGAGAATCAATTACGTCATGCATATAGTTCAAGGAGCAATTTCCCTTATCCGATGTCAACGTCACGTCAAGTTCTACACGGCTTCCACTGTTATACCACTGATGAAAAGCATGTGTAAAATTCAATTCGTAACTTGTTCCATCGTACACAAATGATATATGATTTTTATCCCTGCTCACGATAGTCACATTCATCTTTAGAGCGACGCTGTCAATTTCGGTTTTGCCATTGCCATACCACGGTTTTTCAAAAGCATTCCACGGAGCAGGAGTATTTCCGCTTACATACATTTCCAAATGCTCAAAAACTTGATGCACAAACTCAGAGCCTGCGTAATCATCATAGTCGTCTACATCAGGCGCATAAATATCAATCGCATTCCCCTGAGCATCAATTCTTGAAATATACAACGTATCCTGAGTAAAGGTATAATAGAAGGACGAACCATCAGTGAGATTTGCATCCGCGGCGTCACTGCAATCGATAGAATCATCAGCATAGCGACACGTAGACAGTTTCCACTTGCTCTTAACTTGGTCCCTCTTTCCACCTACATAGACCTGTCCGTACGTATGTCCTTCATCGCTGTAAAGGAGGACGAGGGTGTCGCCGACAAAGGTGTAATTCCTTTGAGACTGGCTTGTTTGCGTTTCCGTGACAAACTCGTAACTTTCATTTTCGACCACGCACCTGTTTTCTTTCCTGGTACTGTAAGCCGTTATCGACCGGTTCGCCTCATCCAAGACAATCGGGATTTTTTCACCGATAAAACCGCTCCCGACACCATTATCAGAAGCACTGGCATTGGAGCTACTATCGTTGCCACAGGCAAGAATCGCCATCGAGCAAGGGACGACGATTCCACAAATCAAGCCTAATTTAAAATTCATTATGTTTTCCTCCTAGCCGCTCTGTCCTTATTTTTCAAGCGACATTATTAAGATACGTGATTTCCGTTTCTGATTGTAGTGGTCGCGTTTGCTCTTCGGCAAGTCTTCGACCGAGCCATCTTCGAATCCGAAATGGTAGAACCAGTCGAGAGCCTGAGTCGTGAGCAAGAAAAGTTTCTTGTACCCCTTCATGCGGCCCACCGAAATCAGGTGACGTACGATAGCATCCCCAATACCGGACTTGCGGTAGTTGGCACCCACCGCAATACCCGCCACTTCGGCCATGCCGTCCTCGAATTCATGCAAGGCGCCACAACCATGAATGCTATTGTCAATGCTGTAGACAACATAATCCTTGAGTTTTTCAGAAATACTTTCTTGCGTACGCGGCACAAGGTAACCCTTTGCGATGTAATCCTGCATAATGCGCAAGATATCGGGAATATCCTCGATGTTTGCCGGCCTGATACTCGAATACTGGTTTGCGTACACCATGGTACCGTCACCGCGCGCGCTGAACACTTCTTGCAGTACGCTACCCTGGTCTTCACCGCTCAACAAGTGAACACGGTTCGCACCCGCTTCACACGCCCGGATGGCATTCATTAGATAATCCATCTGCGCAAAGTCAAGCTGATCAGAATTGAGTTCCAAAAGTTCCTTGGCCTGATCTACATCAAGTGCCGAAATCACACCGCTTTCAGTCGGTTCCAGATACTTGGTATTGCGCCCCGTCACAAGACCGTCAAGTTTGATACCATTTTGGTTACCGATAAAGAACAGCTTGCCGACCTTCACGTACTTGCAAAGTTCGGTGGCGAGTTCCGTAGAACTAATGTTGTAGGCATGCCCGAGTTTATTCCAGCCAATCGGCGGGATAATAGGCACAAATTCTTCATCCAAGAGCTGTTCCAGAATGTCACGCTGGATACGCTCGATACGACCGGTGCGCATATAGTCTACACCGTCAATTACGCCCAAGCTACGAGCCAGCACCCAGTTGCCCTGAATGCCCCTGAGACCGCTCGCAGTAAGATGGCTCATAATATGCTGCGCCACGCCCAGCGACGCCTGCTCAATGTGCGGCAAGGCATCTTCGCTAGTCAGGCGTACTCCCGCATGAAAGCGGGATTCAAGGCCCCAGGCCTTGAGCTGGGCGTCAATGCTGTTGCGCGTACCAGGCACAATAATGATGCGGATTCCCGCCTTGTGCAAAAGCGCAATGTCGCGCATCAGCACCGGGAAAAGCGGATGACTCATTAAGTCGTCCTCAATTTTCAGCACAAACAGCTGGCCCTTAAAGCGTTCCATGTAACCGAACACTTCGCGAATAAAACCTGCAACCTCAAAATGTTGCGAATTAAAGTCAGGCGTGACATTGTTCATGCCTAGAAAAGTAGCAAAATGGCAACCGATTATAGAAACAGGGCAGCCAAATTGCGACCCAAAATTTGTAACTTTGCGCCAGGAGATTTTTTATGCCCTCAGAACTTGCGATTATCGAACGTGCCGAAATGTATCTCAGAAAGCTTTCCTGCGGAGTAAACCCGCTCACGGACAGTCCCCTTCTCGACGACGATTCCTGCAAGCAAGAACGTATCAGCAAGTGTCTCTCATACGTGGCAGACCTGCTAAAGCAAAAACTAAACGCCGCGCAGAAGAATGCTCCTAAACAGCCTAAAAAAGAACCTCAAAAAGCAAAACCGGCATTAAAGGCCCTGGCGCTCGACGCCGAAACACTCTCCCATTACCAGTTTTTTGACTATCCGGTTTCTATTTCCAAGGTTATCCGCAACATCAACGCCCTGATTCCCGCAAGCGAAAACATGAACCACTTGCTGTACGCCGATGTTGCCAATTTCTTGGTGCAAGAAGGGATCCTTTCGAGGCAAAACGCCGCCAACGGTAAAGAAGCAAACCTACCGACCACAAAGGGCGAACAGTACGGTTTCGAACAGACCGAAGCCGACCTGCGCGGGCACCACAATATTTACACCCAATGCTGGCAAAACGGACAGCAGTTCATTATCGATAACATCCAAAAATGTATTGATATCGCCAACGAGCGTCTTGCCCGCAAAAACGCAACGACAGACGAAGCCGTTTCCCGTCCTGGCAGAAAACATTTCCAGATTACCCAGGAAGACCTCAAGAACTATCCCGCTGACGACACACCCATCCCCGTCAGCGAAATTGCAAGACGCATCAACACTCTCGTCAAGCCCGATACCGAACGTATTTTTTACAAAGTAATTCGCGACTGGTTCGTGAATCAAAAGTATCTCAATTCCAAAAAGAACCTAGACGGCAAGATTTCGTTTGTTCCTACAGAAGCAGGAACCCTCGCTGGCATTACCACAGAAGAACGTATCGGCAAAAACGGCGAAACATACGACGCCATCCTTTACAACGGGAACGCACAAAAAGTTTTCCTAGACCATCTTGTAAAAGAAAACGCCTAGAACTGTTCTAGAATCCGGATACGTTCCGGCGTATCCGGATGCGTGCAAAACATGATATTCGCCTTCGCAATCCAGCCCTTGAGTTTCATGTCGTTATCGAATTCCTCATCGGGATGGATGATATAGAGCTGCGCCACATCGTTACGGCGCACACTATCGAGACCGGGGTAATCCGAAATTTTTTTCAATGCTGACGCAAGCGCCAGCGGGTCGCCACAGAGTTCGGCGCCGCCCGCATCGGCCACGTATTCACGTGAACGCGAAATCGCAAGTCGCGTAAACCAGCTAAAGATATAGCCTATCGTGCTCCAGATAACAAGCAGGATTAGAGCAAAGATGATAATGACTCCGCCACTTCCTCCGCCACGTCTATTGCGAGAACGGCTGCGGGGACCACGAAGCATTACAGAAAGAAGCTTGATGGAAACAGTCTGAATCGTGGAAAAAATGCCCACAAACACGATGCAAACGACCATGAGTCGCGTGTCGCGGTTTTTGATGTGAGTGAGTTCGTGACCCACCACAGCAGCGAGCTCAGCGTCGTTCAGTTTTTCAATCAGGCCAGTCGTGAGCGTGATGGTGAACGAAGGAATGTCGATACCGCTTGCAAAGGCGTTCAGGCCATTGTCTTGGACGATGTTGATTTGCGGCATCTCAATGCCACCTGCAATGCAAAGGTTTTCGACGATGTTGTAAACGCGCAGGTTCTCTTTGCGTTCGAGCGGCTTTGCATGCGTGGTATGCCTAATGATTGCCGTATTCGCACAGTAGGCGATGATGAACCACACGCCCACAATCTGGAGCGTGTAAGGCAGTACCGTCTTGAAAGCTTCCCACACCTCGGGCCAGTGCATGATCCCGTACTTCATGTGGGTGGCATGATCTGCAGGGCACCCCCCTTCGACAATGCTGCAAAGCGCCCCGAAAAAGTCCAGAACCACGATTGTCGCAAATATCATACCCAAAATAATAACAGGGAACATGCACAACAGCAAGACACTGTTGCGGTTGTTCCGCCAAATCTGGGTCTGGATGCCTACGTATTTCATTGAAGGCGCTTACGCCCCATCGCCTTAGAACTTCACCTCGGGAGCCTTATTGAGCGTATCGCGGCCTTCGGTAGCTTCGTACATAGAAGCACGTTTAAAGCCAAACATTCCGGCGACGATATTGCTCGGAAAAACTTCGCAGGCGTTATTGAGTTCGCGAGTTGTCGAATTGAAGAAGCGACGTGCGGCAGAAAGTTTATTTTCGATATCCGCAAGTTCATTCTGCAACTGCAAAAAGTTCTGGTTGGCCTTGAGTTCGGGGTAAGCTTCGAGCGAAATGCGAAGCCCCGCGAGCGCACCGGAAAGAGCCTTATCAGCAGCAACCTTTTCATCAACCGTTGTCGCATTCATAGCGGCAGCACGGGCAGAAGTCACCTTTTCGAGAGTTTCCTTTTCGTGAGTCGCATAGCCCTTGACGGTATTCACTAGCTGTGGTACCAAGTCAAAACGCTGCTTGAGCTGCACATCGATATTCGCGAATGCGTTTTCACGGTTGTTGCGTAATTTCACCAGGGCATTGTACATACCGATGAAGCAGACAACAAGAACAATCAGGACGATTCCGGCAACAATTCCGACAGTCATATTTTACTCCTTTCTGTTTTTATGCAGAAATGTATATAAAAAAAGAAAATTGCGCTCAAAAAAAGCGCAATTTTTAGGATTAGCACTTATAAATTAGCGATAAAATGCCCCTACACGGGGTCATTTACCGGTTTACTGTAATCTCTTTCACCAAAAAGGGCCGTTCCCACACGAATCATGGTAGAACCTTCTTCGATAGCGACTTCTAAGTCACCCGTCATGCCCATCGAAAGCTGATCAAAGTTCGCAAACACGCCGCCCTTCGCATAAAATTTCTGCTGTAGGTTGCGCAAGAAAGCGAAACATTCGCGGCTATCTTCGGCGACACCGGTATTCTTACCGATGGTCATAAGCCCACGAAAACGTAGGTGCGGATATGCAGCAACGCCTTTCGCTTCGATTTCGTTCAAAAAACTTTCGGCTTCGTGTACATCAAGCCCGCTCTTGGTTTCTTCTTCGCCAGCGTTAATCTGAAAAAGGATGTCGAGGATCTTGCCTTGTGCGGCGCAAACCTTTTCGAGCTTTTCTACTGCTTCGATGCTCGCGATGGAATGGATGCAGTCGGCAACAATCGCCGCCTTTTTGAGCTTATTACTTTGTACAGGTCCAATCACATGGCAACGCACGCGGCTTCCGTCTTTTGCAGTACGCGGTTCCGAGAACTTGAGTTCCGCCTCTTGCACGCGGTTTTCACCAAAGTCGGTGGCACCGAGCGCAATCGCATTCTCCACGGCCTCTGCCGGGTGGAACTTGCTCACCCACACAAGCTTTACCGAATCGCGGCTACGGCCCGCAATCTTGCAAGCTTCACTTATCCTTGCTTCGAGAGCTGCAAGGTGCTCGCGCATTTCATCGAGTGTGAATTCCATTACTTCTTTTCTTTTTTCGCGGAGTCTGTTTTCGTTTCCTTGAACAGCACCTTGATAATTTCATCAATATGTTTGTGTGTGAAAATCTTGAGGCCCTTCTTCGCAGGTGCAGGAAGTTCGTTCACATCCTTTTGGTTCTGCGCCGGCAGGCGGAGCGTCTTTACGCCAGCCTGGAGTGCAGCAAGGGCCTTTTCGTTGAGTCCACCAATTGCAAGGCATGCGCCCGTAAGGCTTACTTCGCCGGTAAACGCAATTTCGGGCGAAACCGGCTGCTTGGTAAACGCCGAGAGCAAACATAGCGTAAGGGCAATTCCTGCTGACGGCCCGTCCTTAGGCACAGCTCCTTCGGGCACGTGAATATGAATATCGGTCTTTTTCACAATATTCGGATCAATTCCAAAACGCGGCAAACGTTCGCGCACAAGGCTCAAGGCAATCTGCGCCGATTCCTTCATCACGTCACCAAGCTTACCCGTCATCAAAAGCGTACCCTTGCCCGGCAAGAGCATACATTCGATAGGCAGAATCTCGCCACCCACGCTTGTCCATGCAAGGCCTACGATAACACCAGGGCGGCCTGCGGCAGGCAGCTGGTTGTCGAGGTAACGCGGAGCGCCCAAGTAGTCCTGCAAAGTCTTTTCGCTAACTTCAACCTTGTACTTCTTGCCCATCACCTTGTCTTTTGCTCGGTGACGTACCACGTTTTCAAGGGTTCGTTCCAGTTCACGCACCCCCGCCTCGCGAGTCCATTCGCGAATCACCTTCGCAATGATGCCGTCATCGAAAGCGACATCCTTGCCGTTTTCGATACCAGTACGTTCACAAATGCGCGGCACCAGGTACTTGCTTGCAATCTGCAACTTTTCGTGCGGATAATAACCGGGCAGGCGCACGATTTCTAGACGATCTCGCAAGGCCTCGGGTATCTCGCCCTCGCTGTTTGCCGTCGCAATAAAGAGCACTCGGGATAAATCCAATCCCACTTCCATGAAGTGATCAGTAAAGTCATGATTCTGTTCAGGGTCCAGAACTTCGAGCATGGCGCTGGCGGGATCGCCACGGAAGTCGCTTGCCATCTTGTCGATTTCGTCGAGCAGGATAATCGGGTTCATGCACTTGGCACGGCGAAGCGCCTGGATAAAGCGGCCCGGCATGGCGCCAATGTAGGTACGGCGGTGGCCACGGATTTCGGCTTCGTCACGCACACCACCAAGTGTAATACGCACAAAGTTTCGCTGCATGGCATTCGCAATCGATTCCACAAGCGTCGTCTTGCCCACGCCAGGAGGACCGACCAAGCAAAGAATCGGAGCTCGACGTTCGGTGCCCGTCAGCTTGAGAACCGCCACGTATTCCATGATGCGTTCCTTGACCTTATCCAAGCCAAAATGCTTGGAATCGAGTTCGCCCTTCACCTTTTTCATGTTGAGCACGGTATCGGTATATTCGCCATAAGGCAAATTCAAAAACCAGTCCAGATAATTGCGACTCACAGCATATTCTGGTGACGTCGGCTGCATCAACTTCATGCGGCTAATTTCTTCTTCGAGCTTTTCCTGAATCGCCTGCGAGAACTTTTTCGCCTTGATTTTCTTGAGCAGCTGGTCCGGTTCCGATGCATTACCGTTTTCACCGTCCAGTTCATCCTGCAACTGGCGAATCTGTTCCGATATAAACCATTCCTTTTGCTGCTGAGCCATTTTCTGGCGCACATTCTGCTGAACCTTCACCATCATGGTGTCGGTATCAGAAGCAACCTGCATTATTTCTATCAGGCGTTCCGCCAAAGAATCGATTTCTCCTATTTCAAGCAACCGCTGACGTTCATCGAGCGAAATTTGCAGGAAAGGGATCATCCCATAAAAGGCGTTAATATGGCTATCCATGGTAAACAAAGCGTCCACCATGCCTTCCGAGATGTTGCGGTGCAGCGAATATTCCTTAAAATGCGTCAGTACCGATTCAAAATTCGCACTCTTGTCAGCAGCCGTAATGGTCGGCTTGTGCGGCGACACTGTCACCATCAAGAAGTTGTCTTTAGTCACAATCGAGCGAAGGTCTACCACCTGGTCGCCTTCGAGCACCACCTTCACGCAACCATTAGGAAAAGGCGTTACATTGCTCACATGTGCGATAATACCCACCGAATACAGGTCAAGCATCGGATTCTCGATATCTTCTTGTTCAATATTTTTCTGAGCCGATAGAACAATTTCGCCATCATGCGATTCGGCATACTCAAGGGCACGTAAAGAAACATCTCTCCCAACCAAAATGCGGCGGGTCGTGTGCGGAAATACAACAGCATCCCTCAAAGGGAGCAGGGGGAACGTTTTCGAAAAATCAATTGCCATGGTACAAAGATAGTATCTAGACCCCCCGCTGCCAAAAGACTTTTTCAGATATTTGTCGCACGCGCCCTATTTCATTTCATAATTTTTACATATATTATTTACATATAAACAGTAAGAAGGTGCTTTATGGGTTTTAATTTTCGAGGACTGGCCTTTAAACAGTCCATGATGATTTTGGCGGCAATCACTGTCGTATTCGGTCTCATTTTCGGCATCATGAGCTACAAGACTCAGGACATGCTGGATAGAATGACCCTAGAAAACGGCGAAGAGACAAGCCGCGCAAATGTCAACTATATCGACAAGCTGTTCAACGCAGGCAAGCTTGTCGGTGACGATGTCGCGTCCACCCTCGGTAAACGCAAAATGACCAAGGCGGAACTAGACACCTTCCTGCTACAATCCCTGACCAACGCCCGCAACCTTATTCCCCAAATCGTAGCAGTCGTGCTCGCCTATGAACCTGGAATGGGGCCCGAAACCCCCACAGATGGAGAATTCATGCGACTCGCGCGTTTCTCCGAAAACGAAATCAAGCTGATTACAGGCGCCAACTACCAAGATAAGGAATGGTACTACAGTACCAGAGACGGCAGGACCAGCCGCTGGCAGGAACCCTTTATCGGCGAATTCGTTCCCGAACCGATCGCCGTCTATACGGTCCCCATTTTCCAGAAGAACAAAGAAGATGAAAATATCCTTGCAGGCGTTCTTGCGATTGACATGTCTATTGACTTCCTTAAAGAAACCATCTCGGAAATTCCAGTCTCCAACTCCGGTTACGCCATAATCACTTCGGCAAAAAACGAGGTTGTGGCCTACCCCAAGAACATCGCCCAGGGAAAAAGAAACCGCGATGTCGTTGTAAAAGAGAAACGCGGCAACAGCCAGATTGACTTCGACCGTAGAACCCGAGATAGTAGCGGACTATTCCTAGGGACCGTCGCCGGGGGCGAAGAATCCGCCATTTACTATACCACCATCAAGTCTAACAACTGGACCTTCATGGTCGTATGGCCCATCGAGAAATACCTAAAAGACCAAAGCGCCATGCGCAAGCTGTTCTTTGCACTTGCAATTGGCGGCTACGGCATCATCCTCGTCATTATCTTACTCATTTCTTTCCGAGTAGCCAAACCCCTCAAAGAACTTGCAGTGGCCGCACGTAAACTCGGCCGTGGAAACTTCAACGTCACCATTCCGCAGATAACAGGACGCGACGAAATTTCCGAATTTGCGGGCGCATTCTCAAACATGCTGACCGAACTCAAGGACCATATCGAAAAGCAGAAGGACATGAAGCGCATCGAGCGCGAACTCGACCTCGCCCGAAACATTCAGCTTTCGATGCTCCCCGGCAGCGAACATGATGAAAACTCAGACGACGATCGTCACGAACTTGCGCCGTTCCTGCTCCCCGCCAAGGAAGTCGGCGGAGACTTCTATGATTTCTTTAAGATTGACAACGACCATCTTTGCGTTGTCATTGGCGATGTTTCTGGAAAAGGCGTTGCTGCAGCTCTATTCATGATGGTAGCACGAATCATTTTGCGCACCACGACCAAGAACCTGAAATCCATTGTCGATGCGTTCAACAGGACCAATTTCGCCCTTGCGAAGCGCAACAAACTGAACATGTTCGTTACAGTATGGGCAGGCATTATCGATTTACGCTCAGGCCATATTGATTTTGCATCGGCAGGTCACAACCCGCCCGCCGTCCGCCACAAAGACGGTACGGTCGAATTCATCAAGAGCAAGCCAGGCCTAGTCATGGCCGCCATGGAAGAAACCGTCTACAAGCCGCAAACATGCTCGCTTCTTCCGGGAGACACTCTATTCCTTTACACCGATGGCGTAACAGAAGCGACCAGCTGCCAAGACCAATTGTTCGGCGACAATCGGCTTATTAACACCCTTATAAACGGAGGCGCCCTATCCCCCGCCGAGACATGTTCCCTTGTCAAAAAGGAAATAGACAACTTTGTACAAGAAGCCCCGCAGTTCGACGATATCACTATGCTTGCCGTTAAGTATAGCGGAAGCGACGAACCTGTCTGGGAACGCTACGAAAAAACAATCAATGTCAACAACAACGACAAAAGTGGCGAGCTCAAGTCGTTTGTCGAAGATATTCTTACACCAATGGATGGAGCAAAGAAAGTGCAAATGCAAGATGCTTGGGACCGTTACGAAAAAATCGTTGACGTCATCCCCGAAAATCAGGATATTCTAACCGCATTCGTCGAAGGAATCCTTGCACCCATGGAAGGATCCATGAAATCGCAAATGCAAATCAACATTGCGATCGACGAAATCTACAGCAACATCGTCAAGTTCTCTGGAGCAACCCAGGTGACCCTGATTGTGGAAATCCGCAAGGCCACCCTTACGGCAAGGCTCACCTTCATCGATAATGGCAAACCCTACGACCCCATTAAACAGGCCGACCCTGACATTACTCTCCCTGCCGAGGAACGCGAAGTCGGTGGTCTCGGAATATTTATCGTCAAAAAGACGATGGATAGCGTAAGCTACCGCAGAAACGGTGACAACAACGAGCTCGCCATCACCAAAACCCTGTAAAATTTTTAATTTAAGGAAAGAGGAAATAAATATGCTGATTAACAAAACTTCCGAAAACGACAAGTTGACCATCGCCCTCGAGGGCCGCCTCGACACCCTGACCGCACCGCAGCTCGATGCCGAAATCCAGGGCAAGCTCGATGGCGTAAAGTCGCTCGTATTCGACTTCAAGAAGCTCGACTATATTTCTTCTGCAGGCCTCCGCATCCTGCTCATGGCCCAGAAAATCATGAACAAGCAGGGTTCCATGGTCGTCAAGAACGCAAGTGCCGAAATCAAGGAAATCTTTGAAGTGACCGGTTTCTGCGACATTCTCACCATTGAATAAGTCGCAAAAAGCTCTATCGCGTTAAATAAAAACTTTCAGGATTTACCGAAATACCGTCTATACGGATTTCGTAGTGAAGACCGATACTTGACTGCGTTCCGCTTTCGCCCACCAAAGCAATAGGCTGTCCGCGGTGAACCATTTGCCCTTGTTTTACAAGGGCATTTCCTAAATGGGCGTAAAAGGTACGTACATCATGGCCGTGATCGACCTTGATGGAAAGCCCAAAGCCGCGATGCTTGCGCACCTCTATCACTGAACCCGCACCCGTTGCGTATACCGTATCGCCTTCTGCAGCCACATAGTCGATACCCCGGTGCGGGAGTTCGCTATCCGTAAAGGGATCATAGACAATTTCAAAACGTTTTTTGACGGCAGGACCGTTTTTCATGGGGTGCAGCACCGGAATCTTTTCGGCAGCCACCGAATCCTCTTCAAGCGCGGCAAGCAGTTTCTTGAAAGAAGCCTCAAGTTCATTCACACTTTTACGCTTTTGCAGCAAAGAATCATCGAGAGCGGAACCATCCAACATAAAGCCAAGACCGCCGACCTTCAAGGTGCTATCGCGTAGCAAGCGCGTTTCTTCGGCACGCAGAATCGACGAATCCACCGATGCACGAATTTCTTTAAGTTCATGACGGATAGCCGCATTTTGGCGATAGACATTCGTCACGTTTCCACTTGTTACGTTGTCTAAAATCTGCACCGGGGAGAACAACGCAAATCCAAGGACAGCCGCCACAACGCACACGACAGCGACAACGGCTCCCGCAAAAGAGAACCGGTAGCTTTTACCCGATGCCGTCTTGCTCGGGAATACATGAACCTCAAGCTTCTTCACTTTCCGACCCAGGATTTTCGATACGCTTGCGCAAGGAGTCTATGACGCGCTTTTCTTCTTCAATGGCACCGAGAAGCTCCACCACGGAAGGATCGTCCTTGATAGTCTGGAGCAGGTCGTCACGAATGGCGCCATGCAGCTTTTGACCGAGAGTCATAAAGCGCTTTTTAAGCTTGGATTCCTCATTCGTAAGCTCTACACGCAAAAGGGCAGTCGATGCCAAATTTAAAGCCTTATTTTTTATCCTATTTAGCGTTTTTTCCGCCATGTTCACATTCCTTTTGTCCATAAAAAAATTAGTTTTTTATGCGTATAAAAATGGAGACTAACTATGAGCCGTAGCGATCGCAGACGCGCAAAACAGAACGCAAAGCAGTTTACCCCTAAAAAGGCAAATGCGCTGGACCCCAAAATCATCGCAGTCCTTGGCGCTATCGCCGTAATTTTCTTTGTTGGAACCATGCTTATCCAAAGAGGCGCATAAATGAAGTTCAGTATCAAGAAAACCGCGTTGCAGGACGCTCTGCAGATTGCCATCAGTGCCATCCCCAACAAGTCCACTCTGCAAATCCTCAACGACTATTCGCTGCGTCTGGAAGGCAACTTCCTCGAAATCTGCGCCACCGACTTGAACCTAGGTGTGAGGATTAAGCTCGAAGTCATGGGCGAACGCGATGGTGAAGCCCTGATTAACGCACGCAAGTTCTCCGACCTTATCAAAGCCCTTGTAGAACCAAGCATCGACACTGTCAGTGTGGACGTGCAGGACCACTTGACCCGCATCAAGTGGAGCGAAAAAGGTCAAGCCTCCATTACCAGTTTCGACGCCAGCGACTTCCCGCCGTTCCCCGAAGTCGAAGGCAACTCGCTCACGCTCGCCGCAAGCGAACTTGCATTCCTGGTCGAGAAGACTGCATTTGCCGTTTCTACCGACAATACCCGCCAGAACCTGAACGGCGTGTTCATGGAAGCCAAGGATGGAAAGATCTCGATGGTCGCTACCGACGGTCACCGTATGGGCCGCGCAAGCATCGACCAGGAAGGTGCAAACCTTGAATCCGGCGTGATCGTGCTCCCCAAGGTGCTGCAGCTCGTGCTCCGCCTCGCCAAGAACGAAGACTCCGTCGAAATCTGCACCACCGAAACCCACGTCCTGTTCCGTATCGGCGCAACGCAGATTATCTCGAAGCTTATCGAAGGCCCGTATCCCAACTACCGCGCCGTCATTCCGCAGAACTTTGAACGTACCGTGCAGGCCAACGCCACCGAACTCTTGAACAAGGTTCACTGCATCTTGCCGATGGCCAACCCGCGTACCCACCAGATCCGTTTCCAGATGGACGGCAACAACATGGAACTGTCTGCCACGGACCCGGATGTCGGCGGCGAAACACGCGAAGCCCTCGCCATTACTCACAACGGTGAAGGCAGCTTCAGCATCGGTTTTGACGGTCGTTACTTCTACGAAATCCTCAACATGTGCAAAAGCGAAGAAGTGGTGCTCAAGATGAACACCCCGATCGGAGCCTGCATCATCGAACCTGTCGGCGAAGACATGGGCTTCAGCTTCCTCCTGATGCCGCTCCGCCTTGCCGACTAAGGATTGAAAGAATTATAAACAAATTAAAAAGGGCTTCGCACTCGCGAGCCCTTTTTTCAAGACCAGAACCGACTATTCCCTATGTCAAACGCCATTCGCAAACGCATCAGCAAAAAAATCACCAAGGCTTTGCACGACTTCAACCTGATTGAAGACGGCGACAAGGTACTGATTGCCGTAAGTGGCGGAAAAGATTCCAGCGTGCTGTTGATGGAACTTGCAAGCCGTATGGGAAAGTTCCTACCGAATTGCGAAATCGGGGCGATACACATCCAAAGCGACTTTGCAGACAAAGCTCCACGCGAATTCCTGCAGCGCATGGCCGAACAATACTCCCAGATTCCTTTTTTCTTCAAGGATGTCGCCGTCGAGGGCCGCCTGAAAGAGGGCCGCAAGCTCAATTGCTACTGGTGCAGCACACAGCGCCGCACCGAACTCATCAAGTTCGCCCGCGAAAATGGCTACAACAAGATTGCGCTCGGTCACCATATGGACGACATCGTCGAGACCCTTTTGATGAACATGCTCTACAAAGGGGAATTCAGCGGCATGCCTCCGATGGTACCCTACGAGAAATACCCGTGCAGCATCATCCGGCCGCTCTGCTACTGCGAAGAAGCCGAAATCATCGAGTACGCCGAAGATGCCGACATCCGCAAGTTCACCTGCACTTGCGAATTTTCAAAAGCATCGCACCGCAAGTCCATCCGCGAAGAAATCAAGAGTCTCACCAAAGGGAATTCCACCCTCAAGGCAAATTTATTCGAAAGCATGCGCAATATCCGCATGGACTACCTGCTTTAAAAGCCAACTATTCCATATTGGAATATATCTCCCACAGAATTTACCTCTCAAATTCTCGAAAAGGCTTATATTAGATAAAAAAGGAGGTGCTCCCATGAAAATCCATACTCCTATTGCAAGCCTTTCGATTGCTGCGACAAGCCTGTTTGTCATAGGGTGTACCCAGACCCGCATCAGCAGCTTTGTAGCCGAAGTTTCCGAAGCTCCCGAAGTCCACGGTTTCAACACCTATCAAGAACCGCATACCACCGCCATTCGCGTCAGTGGCATGTTGAATTTCGATTCCAAAGAAGACGTCAACGTCGACGCCAAGCACCAGGACTGGGCCGACAGCAAAACAAACGAAAATCACTACCAAGTCACCACCATCAACACCAGAGGCGTCTATAAAATCGGTGGTATCGACGTAGAAGGAAAACTTGATTTTCTAGCCAAGGCTGGTCTTGCGACCATCGGATTTGGCATAGGTATCAATGACGGAATTTACCACCACCTTACCTTGGGAATCAACTCAAGGTATCTGGATATCGGTGCTTTTGCGGGCCTATACCACCATCACGGAAACCTTAAATACAATGGTTCAGAATGTTCAACAATTACAACTTGTGATCCCGAAGACTGGGATGGCTTCCACGGTGACAAAACCGAATACAAAATTTCGTTCCTGGGTGGATTTTACGCAGGCCTAATCCTTGGAGACGCGTTTTTCAATTACAGCCTAAGCACCTATACACCTAACATAGATGCTCATGGTGAAGGCCTTACGGTTCCGGCAATCTACAGCCATTACTTTACTTTGGGTTATCGTATAAACCGCTATATCGAAATCAATGGCGGAACCGTTGGCTCCTATATAGAAGATATCGGCCATTGGCATTGGGCAGGCAGAACGGGACTCAGTTTCTACTGGATCTAGACTAGCCTTATCCAGTCATTCCCGAATGTCTACACCTCTATAGTTACACGGCTGATCTTGTTCTCGTCTTTCTTGACGCGGACAATTTTATCAATCTTGTGTTCGAGCTCATTCACGTGGCTAATGATACCAACCAGGCGGTTTTCACCGGCAAGGCTCTGTAACGTATTGATAGCGAGTTTCAAGCTGTCATCATCCAGCGATCCAAAACCTTCGTCCACAAACATGGTATCGAGCTGAATTCCTCCAGCGGAACTTTGCACTTCGTCGGCAAGGCCGAGCGCAAGCGAGAGCGATGCCAAAAAGCTTTCGCCTCCGCTCAGTGTCTTGACCTCACGCTGCTTTCCGCTTGAATGATCCAGTACATTCAAGTCGAGACCACTTTGGCTCCTATTATTGGCAGCCTCTATTCGGCGAACCAATTCATATTGGCCGTTCGAAAGAATGCGGAAACGAATATTCGCGCGGCTTACGATACGGTCAAAGTAAGACGCCTGCACATAAGTTTCGAGCATCACCTTTCCCTGTCCCGAAAGGCTGCCGTTTGCCGTATTGGAAAGATTTCTAATCCAGGCACGCTTACGGAGCTGCTCGCCGAGCGCACCCACCGTCTTGCCGATATGCTCCAAGGAACGCTTGTTCTGTGCAAGACGTGCAGAAACTTCGTTCTGCGAATGCGCAAGCGCATTGTGCGCCTCGGCCGCCTGATTACGATTCGCCTGCAATGCGGCAAGGTCATATTCAGGAGCACCTTCCAACTGAGATGCTAGTGTTGCCTTGCCTGCATTCAACTCATTCACTCGCTTTTCGCATTCGGTAAATGCCGTAGTTGCCTTTTCAAGTTCATGCTTAGAGCTATCGAGCGTTGCTTGCATTTCACGAATCTGCTTTTCTGCGGCCGCCTTACTTTCAAAGGCCAGCTTTTTCGAAAGATCCTCTGCCGATGTCGTACAAGATTGCACTTCGGCCTTCAAACCCGAAATCTGTTTTTCAAATTCAGTCGATGAAGTTTGCAGCTTCTCCAGTTCCGCACGCTCTTCTGGAATATTCTTTTCTAGGAAAGCTTTTCGCTTTTCACGTTCATCTTCCTTGGATACCGCCAAAGTCAATGCCGCCATCTTTTCACGGTTTTCGGCATATTCCGTATTGCCACGTTCGCGCGCCTCTTCCAAAGTGCACTCACCAAAAAGTTCCTGCACCAGCGACTGCACCGCCAATTGCTTTTCTTCGAACTTGCCCTTTGCCTGCGAAGACGCAGCACTCTTTTCGTTACGCTCCGCTTCAGCCGCCGAAACCGCCTTCTTGAGCTGTTCCAATTCAGCCTGACTCGGTGCTTCTACAGACTTACAAGCCTTATGTGGATGGCTTGTAGAGCCACATACCGGACAGGGTTCGTTTTCTACCAAGGTTTCAGCAATGATTCCCGCCTGCTCATTCAAGAAGGCACGATTCTTTGCTTCGTAATCTTCACTGATTTTCTGGTAGTCGCCATCAGTTGTAAGATACGCTTTTTTCGCCCTTTCAAAAGCCTCGCTCAGAGTAGACAGTTCCTTGACATTCCGACCCACTTTCTGCAAGTCATTTTGCCTTGTCGAAAGTTTTTCGCTTTGCGCAAGTAGTTCCTGCTTCCTAGTTCCAGCATCGCCTAAGGTCACCAATTCAGCCTCCAGGCATGCAATGGTTGCCTTCAACTTGTCTACGGAATCAAGGTTCGCTTTCAGGCTTGTCTCAAGGCTCTTAATCCCGCCTTCTTTCCGCTTCGCCTCTGTACGGTACGATTCCAGCTTATCATATTCCGAAAGCGAATTCCTAAGCGTCGTAATACGTTCTTGCAAACCGTCACGTTCCGGCTGTTTACCTTCGGCAGCAAGCTTCACCTCTTTCAGCGGAGCAAGAGTCGGCAAAATTTTCTCAAACTCTTCAGTAGCCTTCTTGAAAGCTTCGCGAATATTTTCGATATTCTGTGCGCGACCAAGTTTCTTGTCCATGTCGGCTAGACGCTTTCCACTTTCATCTAAATCAAGTTGCAACTTTATGAGAGATTCACCATCTTCGTTAATAACGGATTGCACCAAGTCGCAAACGCCCTGCCAGTCTGCAATTTGCCTTTGAGCCGCCAAATTTTTCGTCTGCTCCAAATCCTCTAACTTGGCAGATCCTTCGCCACACTGGATTTGAGACACCATCGTACAAGCAGATGATTCGCTATCGCAGCAAAGCTTATCCATTTCGTTCGCAAACTTCTTAAGTTCGTCCTGCAGCGTATTGAACTTGTCCGTCTTAAAAATCTTGCGGAAAATTTTTTTGCGTTCATCGGTTGACGACAGCAGCAATTTCATAAAATCGCCCTGTGCAATCATCGCGATTTGCGTAAACTGGTCACAGTCTATACCAATGACATCTTGTATTGCGGCTGCGACATCCTTTTCCTTGCTCACCGAACGGCTCGTAGGGCCTTGCTTGCCATTTGCTTCGGGATAATAGAACGTAACCGAGGCCGCCTCCTTGGTCAAGCCGTCACCACGACTCTTGGGGCGCATATATTCGGGATTGCGAACCACACGATATTCCACGCCCGCATAATCAAAGGTCAAATCGACTTCAGTCTTTGTTTCAGGCCTTGCATTTAAGCAACGGAACAATTTGGAATCATTGCGACTTTCGCCACTTGCACGTCCAAAAAGTGCATAAGTGATGGCATCAAAAATCGTCGTCTTGCCGGCTCCGGTATCGCCCGAAATCAAGTAAAGTCCGCTCCGGCCCAATTTGTCTAAATCTACGACGGTACGCTCTGCGTAAGGTCCAAAAGCCGAGATAACAAGCTTGGTCGGTCTCATTTTTTCTCCCAGATTCCGTCAATAATGCCACGAACAAATTCAGATTCTTCTTCGTTCAGCTCGCGCCTGGTCATATCGCTAAAGAATTCGCCAAAAAGTTGCATTGGCGTTTTTTGTTCAACCCGATCTACCCCCACCATTATCTTTTGATTGCGGGTGCGCTCATTGTCGTAATCAAGCATCATCAAGTTCGGATATATGCCGCGCAATTTAAGGGCCGCATCGGGCACATCGTTTTCATCAGTAAGCTTGACATAGATAAAGTCATCTAGTCTCTTTCCATTGGCAATCTGCTGCGACCTAAATTCCGGAGAAACAACCTCAGCAAACGTTCCGCGAATTTCACGCACGTCATGTAGCGGCACAAGCGGAATTTCGCGAACACTGAGCTCAGCATAGCCTTCAGTACCACCATTCAACTCTACAACCGTAAGCGATTTTTTATGAGATGCTTCTGACAGAGAATATTTTAACGGAGTTCCACTATACCGAACACGAACAAATTCTGCAGTATCCTTAAATACGTTTTGCGGCTTGTGAATATGCCCAAGCGCCACATAATCAAACTTTTCAAAAACCGATGCGTCCACATTGTCGAGACCACCCACGTTTTCTTCGGATTCACTCCTTTCGGCCCCCGTCACAAACTGGTGCGCAATTAAAACATTACGGCGGCCTTCTGTAAAATTCATCTGAGCAATAGCCGCACGCATCGCCGTAGTATAATCGACAACCTTGGAGCGATCCTCTTCGCTTGCAAGACATGCCCTTACCGTCGCTGGGCGCACAAAGGGGAGCATCCACACATCCACTTCACCAAAATCATCCTTCAGGGTGACCGGGTTAAAACTTCCAGAATAAACAGGCGACAGGTAGACGCCGTTTCTTTCCATAAGTCGGCCACCAAAAGCAATTCGCTCCGCCGAATCGTGATTTCCGCTCAATACAAAAACCTTCGTCCCCGTCGACGAAAGATTCACCAAGAAGTCATCCAATACCGCAACCGCCTCTGCCGACGGCACCGACTTGTCATAGACATCACCGGCAACAAGCACTGCGTCAGGGCGTTCCACTTCGACCACCTTCAGGATTTCGCCTAGAATATACCGCTGCTCGTCGAGCATCGAATGTTCACACACGCTCTTTCCAATATGCAAGTCTGCCGTATGGATAAACTTCACTTCAAAATCCTTTTTGAAACAGCTTCATCTATTCTATCGTTACAATATAGATTTCTGTAAAGTACAAAAAATGACATTTTTCATTTTTCATTCATTTGCGAATAAATAAAAATTTCTATTATACTCATATCAAAATACAATGCTATAGAATTTTATAAGAGGGCATAATGCAATTGGATACATCGATCATCCCCAGCTACTACAGCCGCCTTGTCATGGCCAAGAACCAGGGACACTTTTCCATTGCACGCGCATTGCTCAATATTATTGTTAACGCGCCAGCTCCCGACACCACCACACCCGTAGGGTTAAAGGCGTTCGAAAAAATTTCTCAAGCCAAGGGCCACACGGACGCTGTTGCCGCCGGAGTCGATTCTACGGCAATCCCTCCTGGAGGCGAGGTAGAGGAATGGGCTGGTTATGTTACACAAAATCCACCTATCACCAAGCAACTTGCACTAGCGCTCGCTCAGTATTTTAGACAAGCTAATGCATTCGATTCCTGTTACGAGATGTACCTCAAGGCAAACGAATTCGGAGCGGGCGAAACCTCTGCAGCCGAAAGCGCCGCCCTTCAAGAGGTAACTAACGGTAACATGGCCAACGAATTCGGCAAGGAATGCGAAAAGGCCGGCAACTATCCCCACGCCGCCGAATGGTACAAGAAAGCCAAGGCAGCGGGCTGCGCCAGCGCCGCAGAATCCCTAGACCGCATGAACGCCCTTTACGGAATGGCTCGTTACTATGCCCCATGGCTTAAGGTCGCGACAGCAACTGGTCGCAAGGAACTCGCCGAAGCCATCGCGAATATCGTTTCTAAGGATCCCAAGCTTCCTAATGCTGACGCCGTTTCTATCACCGAATCTGCGGTCCCCCCTTGCTACGAAGAAATCGAATACTGGGAACAGGAACTTGAACGCTTCGCCAAGTTCTCCGACTGCGATAACGCCGACTTTGCTAGCCTCTATGTAGCAATCGGAAAGATCCTGGAACGCGGCAAAATGTACAATTTGGCCCTCCGCTGGTACAAAAAAGCCGTCGCAAATCACCCGACTGCAAACCAGGACGCTCACCGCATGCTCCCTCTCAAGAGCAAGTCTGAGCCCCTGCGCGATGCCGAGGATATCTACGACAGCGAAAGCCCGATCCCGGCCCTCTGGAAATCGAGCAACTAAGGTTGTTAATTCACCACAAGCCTCATATTCAACGATATCAACAAAGTTTTTTCAGCCCGGCATCAGCCGGGCTTTTCTGTTTGGGGATTAATAAAAGTACGGGGATAAAAAAAGCCCCTCTCGCTGTTTACAGCAAGAGGGGCGTGAATCCAGCGGCGACCTACTCTCCCGGGCCCGTAGGCCAGGTACCATCGGCGATGAGGGG
>CACWJY010000006.1 GCA_902761355.1 Fibrobacter succinogenes
GATGGATGCTCCGCAAGGTGAAGCCGAACTCAAGATTATGTCGCTTACAAGCGATGGCGCTCCGAATCTGGATGCCTTCGGTTTCAGTATCGACGGCGTGTGCCGCGTAAGTGAAGGCTGCCCCGAAGAATCGACCGCTGTTGTAGAAACGGTTCGTCGTGAGAATGGCTTTGCCCTGCACGGCGAAACTCTGCGACTTGCAAATTCGGAACAGGCTTCCGTAAGTATTTTTGATGTGCGTGGTCATCTTGTAGCCAAAAAAGTGGCTGTCGGTGAAGTCGATTTGTCAAAATTGGTTAAGGCGAAAGGGCTGTATCGCGTCATTGTTCGCCAGGGTAGTGCAAAGTTTATCGCCAATTATGCAAAGGTGAGGTAAAATATGAAGGGCGTGTTTAGGTTCCTCATCGCTGCAGCTGTGTTCGTCGGTGTAGCCGTAAGCGATTCTACTTCGTTCAAGGTTCATGTGATAGGCGACTCCACGGTCTGTAACTACAAGGACAACGCCTACCCGCAAACGGGCTGGGGACAGATTCTGGGTAGTTTCTTTGACGGTTCCCGTGTCCAGGTGGTGAACTACGCTATCGGCGGTCGCAGTTCCAAGACATTCGTGCAGGAAGGTCGCCTGGACGAAGTGAAGAAGAATCTCCAGAAGGGCGATATCATGATGGTCCAGTTTGGACATAATGATCGCTATTTTGGAAGTAAACCCCGTGAGGTCCCGTTTGATTCGCTAGGCTACTGGCTGCAACAGTATGCTGATGTGGCTAAGGGTGCGGGTGCAACTCTAGTGTATGTGACCCCGATGAACATGAATATGGGGGCCAACGGCCGCAATATCTTTACTGAATACAACGTTGTCGGCAAGATGGAGGAACTTGCCAAGAAAAACGGTGCCGTTTATGTGAACCTGAACGCAAAATCCTACAATGCTTACAGCAAAAGCTGGGACCCAGCGTATGTTTCCCGCTACCAGTTCAAGATGTTCTTGAAGGGAGAGTACCCGAATTATCCGGATGGTGTCACCAACGACGGAACGACGCATTTCCAGGAATCGGGTTCCATTGCTCACTGCCAGTGGATTGCCGAGGAACTTGAAAGCGCTCTGAAAAACGAATCGTACATTTCTGCCGATAATAAGGCGAATTTGACACAGCTTGTGTCTGCCCTCAAGCCGCGCTACGCATTTACGGTCAAGGCGAATATTTCGAACAGCAAGGGCCTCATTACGCATAATCAGCAACTTCCCGGCGGCGCTCCGTTTACGTTGCATGTAAGCCCGGGCAGTTTTGGCAAGAAGTTCGTTGGCTGGTACGATGACGACTGCAATAAGCTTTCTGTCGATTCGAACTACTACGGGAAAAAGACCCTCTACCGCGCTGCGACTTATACGGCCGTCTTTGATGGTGGCCCTGCCTGTCAGCCGACTTCGCACGGTGAAGAAAATCCAAGCGGTAATCCTACGTCCTCTAGTTCCGAGGGCCCGGAATCTTCTGGCTCCATTGACCCGAAACTTTGCTTTGACGGTACTGCCGATGCAGCTTGGCCTTCCCCGATCGATATGGCGAATCCCGAAGTGGGGGATGGATGGACCGAGGCGAACCACGAAGGCTTTACGGGCCAGGGATTCTTTAACTTTGACAACTCCGCCTACAGCACGGCTACCTACAATGTGACTTCGGACCAGTCAGCATCGAACGCCCGCGTGATGATTCGCTATTCGTTCCAAGGAAACACGGATCGAGACATGAAACTGACTGTCGATAATGGTGAGTACGATGTGACATTCAAGTCTACCGGAAGCTGGGACAAGTGGGATACAGTTTACATCAATGATGTGTGGGTCGATGCGCTTGACTTTAAGGTGAAGCTTGCTTCGGCCTCGGCAGATGGTGGCCCGAATATCGACATGATTGCCTTCGACATGAAGGGCGTGTACCGCACGGGTTGTAAGCCTGCCAAGGTTGAAAATGACCAAGAGACAGGTTTGGCTCGTTCGGTTCTAGGGTCTAAGATAACTTTGTTTCCGGCAAATAAGAAATCGTTCAATGCGTTAGGACGCAGGGTGCCTGATTCGAAAACGAATCGTCTTCAGAAATCCGTTCGCATTTATTCGAAATAAATGAAGTGGGAGGGGAACATGATTTCTTTATTTGCAATGTGGACTTTTTAATCGTTGTAAACGTTGACTTTTGTTATATTTGAGTAAAAATATGATTTGTTGACTTGTGCAGGTGATACCATGGTTAATCTTTTTGAATATTTGAACTACCGTGAATTTTTGCGTGACGCCTACGAAGAACGCCATGCAAGCGATTGGCGCTTTAGCCATCGCTATATTGCGGAGCGTGCGGGGTTCGATGCGTCGATGTTCAATAAGATTTTGCAAGGTAAGCGAAACCTGACAAGCCGATTGGTGTCGGTGTTTGCTGATATCTTTTGTAGCGATGCTCGCGAAAAAGCGTACTTTGCCGACATGGTGGCGTTTAACCAGGCAAAAAATCATTCTGAAAGTAGGCAGTACCTAGAAAAACTCGTGGCGACCAAGGAATGTAAGGTCGAAAATGTCGCGAAAGACCAGTTCGAGTATTTTGACCATTGGTACCATGCGGTAATCCGTGAGTTGGTGACTTTTTACCCTTATGTGGGGGACGATGCTGCGCTTGGACTTATGGTGCGTCCGCCGCTGACGGCGTCACAAGTGCGGTCATCTATTGCCTTGCTAGAACGTCTGTCGATGATTAAGAAAAATGAACAGACGGGTTTCTACGAACAAACGCAAGGCTTGATTTCGAGTGGTTCGGAATCGTTTAATACAGCGGTGAATTCGTATATTCAGCAGAATTTGAACGTGGCTCAAGATGCCATGGACCGTTTTGACAGGGGAGAACGTAACCTTTCTACACTAGCTTTTGCTTGTGACGAACCGACCTATAAGGAGTTGGTTGAAATGGTTCGTCGATTTAGGCGAGAGGTGCTTGCAAAGGTTGCTCAGTGTGAAAAGCCAAATCGTGTTTTTCAATTAGGAATGCAGTTGTTCCCACTTTCGGACCCGTATCCGCCTCCACAGCGAAGAGGACGCAAGCGTCGCATTCGAGGAATGGAACTTGCGAATGGTGAGAATATTGCCGAAGAAAATGCAGCTGGGGGTGTCGCCGATGTATAGCAATTTTTATAAAACGATGGGGACGTATGCTGCAGTCTTGCTTGTTGCAGGATTTTTTTCGGCATGTGGAAACGATAAGAAAGATGTAGCTGGTGGAACCGAAGCTGAATCTACGATTGCGTTGCATTTACAGTTGGCAGACGGTAAGCCTGCTGCGTATAGCCGAGTGCGTGCGTTGCCGGATGATTTTTTACCCGAAGAAAATCATGAAACCTCTTGGCTAGAGACCGATGACGTTGGCTTTGTAGAAATCCCGGTGGAACCGGGGCGTTACACGGTAGAAGCGCGACATGTTGATGGATCGTTTGCAACGGGTGCGGTCCTCAATGTCGCTCTCGATGCGAATGATTCTAAGGTCGATACAGTCAAGTTGAATGAACTTTCTTCGATTGAAGGTTATGTCTTGTATGGAACGGGTTCTCCTGTCGTTCGCATTGCGGGACTTGACCGGTTTGTAGTCCCTGATAGTACGGGGTATTTTGTGATTGATTCGCTCCCGGTAGGGAATTTTGACGTCCAGATAGGGGACCCTCAAGAGAAACATTCTGCCAAGGTTCCGTCGTTTACGGGCGATACCTTGTATGTGGACTGTTCTGATACAAGCTCTAATATCAGGATTATAGAATCGCAAGAAAATGTGGCGACAGAATTTCCCAAGAGTGATTGGAAAAATCATGAAACATTGCTTGCTGAAGTAGAAGGCTATGCGGTGGGTGTCTTGGGAGCTGCGGGTGTAACGGATAGTTTGGGGGCGATTACCAAGGCTGAAGGTGAAATTTGTGTCGTAACGACGACGGAAGATTATGTCATTGTCGAAGATACGACGAATGTGGATTCGACAGGAACTGCTTCGACGACGGCCGTGATTGCTCCAGGGTCGTTGCGTGAATGCGCCTATAAGGAAGGTCCGACTTGGATTCTATTCCAGAAGAGCGGTACTTACAATCTGCAGGCACCTCTCCGTTTAAAGTCTAATAAAACTTTTGACGGTCGTGGTCGCAATATCCGTATCTCGGGCATGGGTGTGTTGACCGATGTTTCGAGTAACTTGATTTTTGAAAATTTGACCTTTGCGGCACCTTCGATTACGGTACAAGACACAACCTCGCGTCGAGCGCTTTCAATTCACAATGGAACGCATCATGTGTGGATTGACCATTGCGTTTTCGAAGAGTACCCGCTTGTAGAATTGGATGTAAAACGAGGTTCTCACCATGTCACGATTTCTTGGTCTCGTTTTGAAAATGCTCAGACTGCGGTACTGTTTGGGCTTGCGGGTGATATTATCAAGGAAACGGATCAGACCCTTTCTGTGCATCATAATTATTTTGCCTCTCTCAGCAACGATGGTATCCTTGCGCATGATGGCAGACTTCATGTCTATAACAACTTCTTTGATGGTGTCGAAAAATCGAGTGTCGTTTGCTCGGATTCTGGTCGGTGCTTGATAGAGAAAAATGTGTTCAACGTAAAACAGCCTGTAACGCTTTATCGCTGGTATAATGAAGATGGTTCTCCGGTTGATTCTACGGTGGGCTTTGCCGAGATGAAGTCTAACTGGTATATTTCGGGCGGCGAGGATGACTTGAATGATGCTCGCGGCTATCGTCCCGATTATAAGTATAATTTGGATGATGCTGATGCGGGCCTTGCGCTTAAGGTGGAGCGCCTGAGCGGCACTCGTTAACGGAATCCTTGAAATTTTTTATCTTAGCCGGTATGAAAGAAAAAATACCGGCTTTTTTGTTTATGCTAGCCATTCCGCTATCGATAGTTCTTTACCTTAAGGTAGAGGCTCTTTCGGGATCGGAAATTGTTGCGCTCCTTTCGGCGGTTGCTCTTTACCTCGTTGTCTTTTTCTTGCTCTCCATGTTCTTTAATTCTCGCGCGAAAGACGCTGATGGCAAAGCAGTTTCTGCTTTAGATAATTTATTTGCCGAAAAAAAGACAAAAGCTGAAATTGCCCGTGAAGAAATTCTTCGCAAACAAAAAGAAATCGCCGAAAAAAGTCAAAAGTAAATTAAAGAGCGCTCCCGGTTGGGAGCGCTACTTGCAATAGTTTGCAGCTGTTTATAAGCTGCGCAAATTACACCTTTGCGAGTTTCTTGAGTGTGGCTGCCTTGTCGGTCTTTTCCCAGGTGAAACGTGCGCCCGTGCGGCCGAAGTGGCCAAGTGCGGCTGTTGCCTGGTAGCCCGGCTTCTTCAGGTCGAGCATCTTTACGATGCCTGCCGGAGAGAGGTCGAAGGTCTTGGCGACGATAGCTTCGATTTCGCGGTCGCTAATCTTGCCCGTGCCGAAGGTGTTCACGAGAACGGACACCGGCTTGGAGTAACCGATAGCATAGGCGAGCTGGACTTCGCAACGGTAGGCGAGGTCTGCTGCGACGATGTTCTTTGCCACGTAGCGTGCTGCGTAGGCAGCGCTGCGGTCGACCTTGGACGGGTCCTTACCGCTGAATGCGCCACCACCGTGACGGCCCATGCCGCCGTAGGTGTCGACGATAATCTTACGACCGGTGAGGCCGCAGTCACCGTGCGGGCCACCGACCACGAACTTGCCGGTCGGGTTCACGAGGTAACGGGTCTTCTTGTCGAGCAACTTGGCCGGAATCATCTTCTTGATGAGCTTTTCGATGATTTCCTTTTCGATCGTGGCATGCTTGAGTTCCTTGCCGTTCACGAATTCGTCGTGCTGGGTAGAAATCACGACCGTGTCCACGCGGACCGGCTTGTCGTTTTCGTCATATTCAACAGTCACCTGGGACTTGGCATCCGGGCGGAGCCACTTGATCTTGCCCTTTTCGCGGAGGTTCTGGATTTCTTCCATGAGCTTGTGGGCGAGGCTGATTGGGAGCGGCATCAGTTCCTTGGTTTCCTTCACGGCATAGCCGAACATCATGCCCTGGTCACCGGCACCCTGCTTGTCATCTTCCTTACCGTCGGCAGCCTTGGCGTCCACGCCCTGGGCAATGTCCGGAGACTGCTTGTCCATAGCGACGAGCACGGAGCAGCCCTTGTAGTCGAAGGCGAGTTCCGGATTCACGTAGCCGATGCCCTTGATGGTCTTGCGTGCAATCTGCTGGTAGTCGATGACGGCCTTGGTGGTGATTTCGCCGGAAATCACGACGAGGCCTGTATTCACGAGCGTTTCGCAGGCCACGCGGCTGTTTGGGTCCTGGGCGAGGCAGGCGTCGAGGATGGCGTCCGAAATCTGGTCGCAGACCTTGTCCGGATGTCCCTTGGAAACGGATTCAGAGGTAAAAAGATAATGTGCCATTTGGGCTCCTTGATGTTTTCAGCACCGAAAAGAAAGTCGCATATTGAGCGTTCCCAAGCGCTGAAAAAACGGTTTTAGTTTTTATGCGTAAATCTACAAAAATGCATAGAGTTTGACAACCCTATGCATATATATCGATATATTATAAGGAATTATGCTCCAGCAGCTTCTAGTCTCGCTACGTGGCAGTAAGCTAATTCTTTGGTCTTTTCATCACGGAGATGGAGGCTGGAGCCTTCGCAGTAGCGCCAGTACTTGCACTTTTTGCAGTCGCCGATTTTGGCCCAACTGCGGTCGCGCATCACCTGGTAGCGGTTCTGCCATACATCCCAGATATCGTCCTTGTAGATGTTTCCTTGAATGTAGTCGCCGCGTAGGCTCGGGCATGCCGAAATGCTTCCGTCGCAAAGCACCGAAGAAACGTTTACGCCGGCGCGGCAGAAGAACGGGTAGTTGCGGGCGTCTTTTTCGTAGCTGCCGAGGAATCCTTCGCAGCCGTAGTTTACGTTGATCACGTTCAGCTTTTTCACTTCGCGGATAAAGTCGAATACCTGGCGGAATTCCTGGTTCGTGAGCTGGAACAGCGGATTGTCCTTGGCGCGGCCCTTCGGGAATACCGTCGCGATTCTCCAGCGCTTCACGCCGATTTTCAGAAGCATGTCGAGGATTTTGGGAAGTTCCTTGAGGTTCTGGCGGTTCACGCAGGTCATCACATCGAAGGTCAGGCCTTCGGTGTGGGCGGCCATGTCGATGGCCCGCAACGCTCGCTCAAAGCTATGCGGGTCGCCGCGGAAATGGTTGTGGCTCTCCTGCAGACCGTCCAGGCTGATGGTGAGCGAGCGTAGACCTGCGTTCAGCAGGCGCGTGTAACGTTCGGGCGTCATTGCGAGCCCATTAGAAACCATGCCCCAGGGGTAGCCGCGCTTCTTGATTTCCATGCCGCATTCTTCGAGATCCGCGCGCATCAGGGGCTCGCCGCCGGTAATCACCACGATAAAGTGCTTCGGGTCGATATGTGGCGCAAGCTTGTCTAAAACACCCATAAAGTCTTCGCGGGGCATGTCCGGGATGGCGTCCTTCACGCAGTCGCTACCGCAATGCAGACAGTGCAGGTTGCAACGCAGGGTGCATTCCCAGAAAAAGTACGTGAGCGGGTGTGCCTTAATTTCGTTGTGGCGGTAAAGACGATAAGCTTCGAGAGCGAGTTTTTTCTTGAGAGAGAGTTGCATAATTACAGACGGTGGAAAGGGGTTAGGATTCAGATGCTTGAGACTGGTCTCCAGCTTCGTCGAGACAGCGGTTTATCTGCTGCTCCAGTTCTTTGAGTTTGTCTTCGTAGATTTTCTTGACTTCTTCATCTAGGGCTGGTTTGTTCCTTTCCCAGTCTTCTTTCATTTTTTGATAGTTGAGGTACTCTTCAGTGGGACGTGTGGTGCCGTTATCGCAAACTTCATCGGTGTGAATATGGATGGGGGCTCCGTAAAGTGCTACAAAGTAACTTAGGCTATCGCGGATGTCCTTAAGGCATTGGGGAATTTTGCTCCAGGCGACGCTGTCTAGCGGGTTGTCTTCTTTCTCAGATATTGGCCGTGGGTCGATGATTTTTTCAACAGAGTCTAAGGCTTCGTATCTTGCACGTTCGGCAGCGTTTGCTTTGGCATGTTCTACCGAGTAGTCCAATGGAAAATAGCCTATGACGGAATCTCCTGGGTGGCACGAAACTTCATTAATTGAATTAGAACTTGCTGCTTCAGAAGAGCTTGAATGTTGCGTTTCGGAACTAGAGGCTAGTTCGCTACTGGAACTTTCTGGCTTGGCTGTCTCGGAACTTGACGAAGCTGGAGTCTCGTTGGAACTTGACGGCGTGACATTCGAATTGCTACTTTGGTATTCTGGCGGCGTCCCGTACAGGCATTGTGCCTCGGTAGATGTTGAATCGTCACAGCTGGCCCAAAAGAGGGCTGTTGTTGTGAGAAGAAAATTTTTCCAATGCTTGCGGATGTTCATGAGAAACTCCTTTTGTTCTAAGCCTAAACCCCAACTTTTTATTGATCATCTTTGTTGGGGTAGACTTTAACGATATTCGGAGTTCCGTATAAGGCGATTGGTTGTGTAAATGATGTGTCGATGGGTTCAATCTTTTTCTTGACGACCATCTTTTCGTAGCGGGATCTGAATTCGGCCTCGCTGTAAATCTTGCCGTCGCATTCGTAGGTTTTTTCAGAAATTCGGACCACGCCGTATTCGGGGCAGACGCTTACTATTTCGCCATTGGGGTCCTCGGATTCTGAGCAGGAGGGACTTTTCCAACGTTCTACAGTCCTTTCCGTACAGGTGGCGCCATCGCCACAGTTCATGGTGGAATCGCCCTCGGCCTGTTCGCAAACATAAAATATTTCCCTAACTCCATATAACGGTTGCGCAATAATGGAGTCAAGGCTGCTAGAACTCAAAAGAGGATCGTCCGGAACGCCGTAAGCGGGCATGATATTTTCGAAACTGCTGGAGCTTTCGGGGGGTGTCGCTTCGGAAGAACTGGAAAGCGATTGGTTTTCGGTTGCTATGCTGGAGCTGGATTCCTGGTTTTCGGCGCTGCTTTCGGGGGTTGCAACGCTGCTAGAACTGTTGGGTTCTTCGGCCCCGTTTGCAGAAGTGGTTTCGTTGTCGCAGCTTGCCCAGAAAAATCCGGTCAGCGCTAGAGCGATTTTTTTCCAATGCTTATAGAACATGCTTTCCTCCGTTTGGCCTGTTAGGCCTCCATTTAGTCATAAATATATACAAAACAAAACCCACCTGCAACTATAGGGGGCCTGGTATTTGCAGATGGGCGAAAATGTGTGATTTAGGACGTGAAGTTTTGCTTTTTAGGCTTATTTCTTAAATTTTACGGCGGTTCCGTAGGCAATGATTTCTGCGGAACCTGCCATCACTGAGGCGGTTGCGAAGCGTACGCCCACGATGGCGTCTGCACCAATCATTCCGGCCTGGTTTTCCATACGTTCAATGGCGATGTTGCGGGCATCGTTCAGCATCTCGGTGTAGCCGGCGATTTCGCCACCTACAAGCGTCTTGAGCCCGGCAAATACGTCGCGCACCACGTTCTTGCTAAAGACGACACTCCCGCGCACCATCTGAAGCGTTTCGATTTCTTTGCCGGTGATAAAGTCGGTTGTATACAGTTTCATGAGTTCTCCTATTTTATAGGTCAAAATATAAAACAATGCGCCCGAAAGGGTGTGCGCTTTATCGGTCTTATTTTGTTCTTGGTCGTGAAAAACTATTTTTGTCTTGTATATTTGAATTTCTTTGGAAAATGGGAGGCGTTGTGAAAATTTTTTTGGCGATGGCAGCGTTGATTCTTCTAGCTGCCTGTAGCGGCGACGGTTCATCCACCGGAGCAAACGGCGGTTCTGGCAATGGTGCTAGCAGCGAATATGACGCATCCTCGAATACCCTCAAGGACTCGCGCAACGGTAAGACTTACAAGACCGTGAAAATCGGCAATCAGGTCTGGATGGCGGAAAACCTTGACTATGAAATGGGAAACGCAGTCTGCGGCGAAAAGGAATATATGACCTTGTTCGGTTGCCTTTATTCCTGGGATGAGGCGAAGACCGTATGCCCCGGTGGTTGGCATTTGCCGAGTCAGGCCGAATGGAATACGTTGATTGAATTTGTCGGGGATTCCTCGACGGCAGGGAAGATTCTCAAGGCCACGAATACCTGGAGCGACAAGGGTCATTACAAAGATGGCACGGACGATTATGGCTTTACCGCGTTACCTGGCGGCGTGCGCCTCCCACAAAAGGGCAAGACGCATCAGTCGTTTGTCAGTTCGGGAGCCTTCTTCTGGAGCGCCACCGAAGTCGATGATGACGAGTCAATCACCTTGGTTTTGCGTTACGAAAACGATGCGGCGACATTGTTCGAAAACTACAAGGACGCCGGCGTCAGCGTCCGCTGCTTGAAAGATTGAGTTAGAAAAATACCCTGTAGGGAACGATTTTCCACGATAGATATTCGAAAAAATGTATAATTACCTACGGACTCATGACCGATAGGAGAATTTTATGAAAAAGTCCTTCCTTCCTTCTCTAAAGGCCTGATTGCCTTTAGTTTTTGTGCGACGATGGTCGCCATGACCGCCTGCTCCGAATCGTCCAGTTCTGGCGGGGGAGCGACGCAGCCTTGCGCAGATGCATCTTGTGCAAATTTGCCACAGAATCCGAATGATCCTTTTGATAATTCGCAATCATCAAATGCTTCGCAATGTGACTTGGCCACCCAGAAACTTCCTGCATCTTCTTTAGCTTGGCAGCCGACTTTTGGCGGTGGATGCGAAGTGAGCCAACAGATTGCTTTGGATGAATTGCAGAAGTTTGATACTTTGCTAATTGCGGCGGGGTATGAAAAGAAGGAGCTTACTCAAAGTTCTTATCGATATACGTTGGAAACACCTAATATTGAAACTGCTACATCTATCAACGATACGTTGGAATTCACTTATATGCAGGGAACTTTTGCGGGCTTTTTCCGATCGGCAACAAGTGCAATTGATAAAGTGACGATGAAAAAAATTCTTGTAAAACAAGCTTGTCCGTCACTTATTCCTGAGACTGTATTTGAAAAAGATGTATGTATTTCTGTTGATAACAAGGGCGAAATTGCTCCAGAAAGTTTTCTTATACTAAAAGAAGCTTCGTCACTTTTGAGTGATCTAAAAAACTATGGTTGGATTTGCGATATACCTAGCGATATACCAAGTGGCGTGCTTTATACCTGTAGTATCACTTATAATGGAAATTTGTATTCGTTGCAGTATATTTATCGACCAGATACGGTTTATGCTCCTGATGGATCGGCTCCTTTGAGTGTTACACGTATTGCCCTTCTTAATTTTCAAGTGAGTATATGATGTTTGTATAACGTGTCGGGGCGTTACGGGCGGACAGCACTTAGAGCAAGGCTCTTTAGTGCGCATGGCCACCAGGGTGGGGTGTCCCCGAAGTGGGGGTAGCGGTAGACACTGCCCTGCTCCTACGAACCTAACTCAACTAAGGCAACGAGTTGCCAAGTTTCGTATATCGGCAGGCTCAGGGACCTTGACCGTGGCTAAAGCGAGGGGGATGCGTCCCCCTTTGTATAAAAAAAGAAATCACGTTAGTGATTTCCAATCCGTGTGGCTTTTATATTGAACAGGGAGATGCCCGCCTACGCGGGCATGACAATTGCGTCGGGGAAAACATCCCCCTTTTTCTTTATACTAATTACAGCGTATCCTGGAACTGGTGGAACTTTTCCAAGAGTTCGGCGTAGGTCTTGGTGGATTCGAGTTGCGGGAACTGGGCAACGATGGAGTCCGGGGCGCAGAAGAAGCAGCCCTTGTCGGCCTGCTTGAGCATGCCCGTGTCGTTGAAGGAATCGCCGCTGGCGAACACCTTGAAGTTCAGGTCCTGCAGGTGCTTCACGACTTTTGTCTTCTGGTCGTTAAGGCGCAGGTGGTAACCCTTGATCATGTCGTTTTCGACTTCCAGGTTGTGGCAGAAGATAGTCGGGAATCCGAGGTTCTTCATGATGGGGTAGGCGAATTCCTGGAACGTGTCCGAAAGAATAATCACCTGGGCTTCGTCGCGGAGTTTGTCCATAAAGTCGCGGGCGCCGTCGAGAAGTCCGAGGTTTGCGATCACGTTCTGGATGTCCGAAAGCTTGATGTTTTCGCGTTCGAGAATCTTGATGCGGCCCTTCATGAGCACGTCGTAGTCGGGAATGTCGCGGGTGGTGAGGCGCAGGTCCTTGATGCCGGTCTTTTCGGCGACGGCGATCCAGATTTCAGGGGCGAGGACACCTTCAAGGTCCAGGGTAACGACACATTGCTTGGTAAACATAGGGCTATTTCTTTCGTTCGTTGATGATGGAGCGCAAATCCGCAAGCGTAATCTGGTACGGGGTGCGGCAGAAGTCGCAAACCACTTCGAGGTCCTTGCCTTCTTTTTCGAGATCCTGCAAGTCCTTGAGCGGGAGCGTGGCGAGCGTTGCCACGGTGCGTTCGCGGCTGCAGGGGCAGTAGGCCTTCGGGTCGATTTCTTTCACGATATCGATTTCGTAGGGGCCGCGCAGCTGGTCCAGGAGCTCGTCCAGGTCAAAGCCTTCGGGCGTGTTCATGTCGCAGAACTTCGGCAAGTTCTGGATGATGACTTCGATCAGGTTGATGTCCTTGTCTTCGAGGTCGGGGAAGGCTTCGATGTAGAAACCGGCGGCGTAGTCGAGCTTGCTCGGGTCTTCTTTATTGAAGGCGGCTTCGATGCCCACGGCCGAGCGGATCTGTTCGGACTGCAAAAGGTAGGTGGCGAGGTTCTGGCCCATCGATACGGCGGGAGCCTCGATAATGCTTTCATGGACGCGCTTGCCCTGTTCGTTCAGCTTGACGACGCGGACGCTCTGCGGAATGAGGGCGGGTTCGTTACCGCCAACAGCCTGGAGTTCCGGCTGCGGAATCATGGCGCGCACCAGGCCCTGCGGCGTGGAGTCCGACTGCACCAGCGTGATTTCGCCCGAGAATCGGGTGGTAAAGCTTACGGTGCCCGGGAACTTGAGCGAGGCGCTCAAGAAAATGCTTGCGATGGAGTTTTCGGCGAGGAGCTTGAGGGCGAAACCCTGTGCGTTATGCTTTTTGCCGATTTCGTTCATCGTCGCGGTCAAGTCGACGACAATCAGGCGGAAGGGCGTCTTCTTGCCCGTAGCGCGGATAATGCGGTCCTTGAAATTCATGCGCCCAAAGATAGAAAAAATTTATGAGGGGAAAGCCTTCCCACCACCTAAAGGTGGCCATGTACACTAAGGCCTAAAGGCCAAGTGTCCAAAGGTCGCTTCAGCCTTGGCTTTCGCTTCCCCTTCGCCTAGGGCTCTGCCCTAAAACCCGTTACGGGCGCGAGCGGTCCCTTACCTTGCCACAACCTGCTCACGAATCTTTTCGCAGATTTCGCGACCCGCTACTTGAGCGAGGCATTCGAAGGCGAATTCTTCGGCGGAGCCGGCACCGCGGCTAGTAATCACCTTGCCGTCGACTACCACGCGGTCGGTGAGGAACTGCTTGCAGACGAGGTCGCCTTCGCAGCCCGGGAAACAAGTGCACTTGCGGTCCTTCAGGAGGCCTGCCTTCGAAAGCACCAGCGGTGCCGCGCAAATGGCGAACAGCCATTTGCCCTGGGCGTCAAACTGCTTGATGGTTGCTTCTACAGCATCGCTTGCAGCAAGGTTCTTGACGCCCAGCCCCCCACCGGGGAGCGTCACCGCGTCAAACTGCGCAAGGTCGGCGTCCTTCAACAGAATATCTGCTTGAATACGGAGCCCGAGCTTACCCTTTACGGACAAACTGTCGCTAATGGATGCGAGCGTCACGTTGAGGCCGCCGCGCTGCCAGTAGTCGAAGGGGGTGACGAATTCTGTTTCTTCAAAGCCATCAGCCATCAAGAATAAAATCTGCATAGAGTCTCCGGTTTTTAGAGGAATTATAGAAAAATGAAACCGAAAAACTAATTGTTAGTCTTTTATGCAACGAATGGAATAGGCTTTGTCTTTGTAATTGTCTTTTAATTCTGCTTCGTTGTTGTTGCTCCATAGCTCCATGATATGGACGGTTCCTTCTTCGCTTTGGGTGACACTCCAGAAATAGGCAGCATCGTCTTCATCAACAATAGAACCGTATGTGGCTGTAGGAATGGCTGAAAAACCATATTTGTCTGTTCCGTAATGGTCTGTGCTTGCCCAACCACTTTGTTGCCAGCCATGTTGTGATTTGAGATTCTTTCCTGCGTTGCTTGGGCCTGCCGTCGTAAGCAATGTTTCCCATTCTTCATCGGTGGGCAAATGCCAATCTGTAGGGCAAATGCCTCGCCATTTTTCAGGTATGTTGCAGGTTTTGCCGTTTCCGCATTCTTGTGGGTTAGTCTCGTCATTTGCCAAGGATACCGAATCAATTGCCGCAGCCCAGCTGTAAAAGCGACCTGCCAAGTCGCAATTTGTAGATTTCCTTCCAAAACACCAACTGTTGCCTTCTAAGCTTGTTGTGGTTACGCTGTCGGCATAGTTTAGGTTTTCTGCCATCCAGGTCTGTTTGCCGATAGTCACTATCTTGTAAGATTGTCCATCGCGAGCGTCGATTATTGAATCGTAGACAATGTCGGAATTCAGGAAATAGCCTTTGCCCAAATCATTCAATTCGTAGAAATGTGCGACTCGCCATTTATCATCGTCACAAAAATAATTTGCTTGGTATGTTTCGCTTAAGGGATTTTTATTTTCCATAACATCCCCGTGAGTGGCTGTTTCACATGATGTCAATCCGTAACTAGTTGTCCAGAATTGGGTGATATATTTTTCGAAATTAGGAGCCTTTGTTACAAAATCCAATTTCTCGATTGTGGCACGGATACTTTCAAGATCTAATCCTGCTGCCCAATCCGCCATTTTGGCTTTGGTCGCATCTGCGTCTTTGCTGTCCCATTTCCCGTCTTTTTTGAAATCGTTTGCAAAATCAGTCAAGAGTTCCTCGAATTCGTTATCCCATAAATTGCGTCGCATCAGTATGCTGGTTGCCAATAAGGCGGCATCTCCTTCGCTGCTTCCGAAAATGTTCAAATCTTCGGATGCGAAATTACCCGGAATGTCAAAGGCCTTCAAAATTTCTTCTCCGGCTTGTTTCTTGGCTGCAGATATGTCAAGCCCATCCTTAACTAGGTTGAGGATACGTCCATATTCCAAATGTGAAAGAAGATTGATGTTGACGTTATCACGGTCTCTCAAATCGGTGAGAACATTCAAAGTGTAATTTGCTGAGTCTATGGAACGGAGTGAATTGTTCGTTACGTATTGATAAACCCCGCTAACCTTGAGTAGTACGTATGGACTGGCAAGGGTCACTTCTTTTATTTTAAATTTTCCGTCATCACTCTCAATTTCCCCTGAGTAACTTCTGCCTGTTTGCATAAGGGTGGTACTATCTAATTCGTATAGTTTTACTTCGGAGCCAGCCTTGAATGGACCTTTTTGTGCAAATCCACTGATGGTCTTGTTTTTAATGACCATTGTGGAATCGATTTTTTTAGATGACGAGGAAAACTCTGTGTCCGAAGACGATATGGGCTCATTGTTGGGACCGCTGCTTGAATCATCACCGCATGCGACGATTGAGAGTATAAGTGAAAAAGCAGCAAGATAGTTGATTTTATTCCAAACCATGGTGAATCTCCTTCGGAGAAAAAATAAAGTCAACTTAAAATTAATCAGTTTCTTATAAAATAAACTACTATATGCAAAAATTTTGGAAATAGCAAACCGCAAAATGGCGAAATTGTACTGAAAACGTCGTTTTTGATGTTCCAACTTGGAATAATATTTTACCCGACGCTGTGTTCGAGCTTGAGGGTCAGCAGCTGACGGGCTTCGGTAGCGAATTCACCGGGGAGTTCCTTGAACACGTCCTTGCAGAAACCGCCGACCATCGCCTGGATGGCGTCTTCGCGCTTGATGCCGCGGCTCTCGAAGTAGAAAAGCTGGTCTTCGCTAATGCGGCTGGTCGTCGCTTCGTGTTCGGTGGTGGAGCTCGCGTTCGCGACCGTGATGTAGGGGAACGTGTGGGCCGCGCTCTTGTCGCCAACGAGCATGCTGTCGCACTGGGTGTAGTTGCGGGCACCCGTGGCCGACTTGTGAATGTTCACTTCGCCGCGGTAGGCGTTGCTAGAATAGTCGGCACTGATACCCTTGCTGATAATCGTGCTCTTGGTGTTCTTGCCGATGTGGATCATCTTGGTGCCGGTATCGGCTTGCATGTGCCCGTTGGTGAGGGCCACGCTGTAGAATTCTCCGACGGAGTTGTCACCGAGCAAAACGCAGCTCGGGTACTTCCAGGTGATGGCGGAACCTGTTTCGACTTGAGTCCAGCTAATGCGGCTGTTCTTGCCGGCGCACTTGCCACGCTTGGTGACAAAGTTGTACACACCGCCGGCTCCCGTTTCACGGTCGCCCGCATACCAGTTCTGCACGGTGGAATACTTGATGCTTGCGTTGTCCTTCGCCACCAGTTCCACGATGGCGCTGTGCAACTGCTTGCTGCTGAATTCAGGAGCGGTGCAACCTTCGAGGTAGCTCACCGAAGCGCCTTCGTCAGCGATAATCAAGGTGCGTTCGAACTGGCCAGCTTCCTTGTTGTTGATGCGGAAGTAGGTGGAAAGGTCCATCGGACACTTGACTCCAGGCGGAATGTATACGAAGCTTCCGTCACCGAAGACTGCGCTGTTGAGGGCGGCAAAGTAGTTGTCGCCAGCGGGCACGACCGAGCCCAGGTATTCCTCGATGAGTTCGGGGTATTCCTTGATGGCGTCGCTAATGCTGCAGAATAAAATTCCCATTTCCATGAGCTTACGCTTATGGCTGGTGTAAATGCTGACCGAGTCAAAGACCGCGTCTACGGCCACGTTGGCAAGGCGCTTCTGTTCGTCGAGCGGAATGCCGAGTTTTTCGAAGGTGGCCAAAAGTTCCGGGTCCACGTCTTCAATCTTTTCGTGGCTTTTCTTGGTCTTTGGGGCGGAGTAGTAGACGATGTCTTGCAAATCGACTGGTGCAAAACTCAGTTCGCCCCAGTTTGGCTGCTCCATGGTCTTGAGCTTTTCATACGCTTTCAGTCGGAAATCGAGCATGAACTGCGGTTCACCGCGGAGCGCGGACGCCCTGCGGATGACATCTTCGTTCAGACCTTTCTCGAAGGCCTCGTTTTCGATATCCGTGACAAATCCGTATTTATAGTTTTCGCTCATAATTTTCCTTTTTGCGGGTGCAAATATAGAAAAATATGCCCCTTTCGTCCAATCTAAGTCGTGTGTATGGTTTTGTATTTACATGATTTCAAATTTTTTTAGAAAATGACAATTTATGTCATTGATTTAAACCTAATTTTAGGAGCGAAAAAGAGAGGTAAATTATGAATCGCTTTAGTATTGCAAACAATAATGTCCTGTTTTCGGCACTCCTAGCCTTTGCTCCGGTAATATTTGGGGCGATGTTTCTGGGTTCCGGTAGCTTTCTTGCTGCCATTTCTGCGGTGATTGCTTACTTGAGTCTGGTTATCGGGGAACGGTTAGAGGTTTAGCCTATAAAAGGGGGCCGAGTTGGCTTTTATTCCTTGATTTTGCTATTTTTTATAAAAAATAGGAAGTCAAAATGAATATTCTCGTTACCGGTGGCGCAGGTTATATTGGCAGCCACACCATTATTGAATTGGATAAGGCTGGGCATTCTGTAGTTGTTGTCGATAATTTGGTCAACTCTTGTGATGAGTCGCTCCGTAGGGTGTCCGAGATTATTGGTAAAGAGGTCCCGTTCGTTAAGGCCGATGTGCGTGACTACGATGCTCTTAGTGCCTTGTTCAAGCAATATCATTTTGACGCCTGCATTCATTTTGCGGGACTCAAGGCCGTGGGCGAATCTGTTGCAAAGCCGCTGGAATACTACGAAAACAACATGAATGCGACTTTTGTGTTGCTCCAGGCGATGCGCGAGAATGGCGTAAAGAATATCATTTTCTCGTCTTCGGCGACGGTCTACGGTGATCCTGCCGAAATTCCCATTACCGAAAAGTGCCCGAAGGGGGCCATCACCAATCCGTACGGACAGACCAAGTCGATGCTGGAACAGGTCCTGATGGATGTGCAGAAGGCAGACCCCGAGTGGAATGTTGTCTTGCTCCGTTACTTTAACCCGATTGGCGCTCATCCGAGTGGACGCATTGGTGAAGATCCGAACGGCATTCCCAATAACCTGATGCCTTACATTTCGCAGACGGCTGTGGGTATCCGTAAGGAACTGGGCGTTTTCGGAAACGATTACGATACTCATGATGGAACGGGTGTCCGCGACTATATTCACGTTTGTGATTTGGCGGCGGGTCATGTGAGTGCTCTTCAGGCCATCGAACGCAAGTGTGGCTTGGCCATTTATAACTTGGGCACAGGGCATGGTTACTCTGTGCTAGATGTGGTGAACGCCTTTGAAAAGGTAAATGGTGTCAAGGTGCCATATAGCATTAAGCCGCGCCGTGCAGGTGACATTGCGACTTGCTACTGCAATCCCGAAAAGGCTTACAAGGAACTTGGCTGGAAAGCTCAGTTCGGCATCGAAGAAATGTGCCGTGACGCTTGGAATTGGCAGAAAAACAATCCGAACGGCTACAAACGCTAAAAATTATTTCTTGTTGATTATTTCGACGGTCAACTTGTTGAAGCCTATCTTGCCGTCTTCGCGTATTTCGAGCGCCGCGCGGAACGTAGTGTCGTTTTTCTGGAATGGCTCGAGGACGGGGGTAAATTTATTCTTTAGGAGCCCCTCGACTTCTTCGTCGCTGAATTTGCGCTGGTAGAAAACCTGCGGTATTTCGTAGCCGCATTGCGGATTCATGCAAATGTAGGCGGCGCGTGTCTCGTTACCGGCATCTTGCGGGGTGGTTCCGCTGCGAAAACGGAGCTGGTCTCCGCAGATGGGGCAGGGGAGGTTTCTGTGAGCGAATTCGAAAATGGTGCGTCCCTTGTCGTTTCCTTCGCCCCACTTAAGGCGGGCGGCAAATTCAGAACCTTTCTTGCTTTTGAAATCCTGAATGAGGGGCGTTTCGCCGTTGGTAAAAAGTTCGCCTATTTCGGTGGCGGTTAGTGTGTGGCCTGCAACGGTCTTGAATAGCGTGAAGTTGCAATCAACACCATTGGTTGTGCCGGTGCAGAATAATGCGTTCTTGTTTTCTTCAAGGACTGTGCCGCAGATGGGACATTTGTAGTCGGTTTTTTGTCCGTGGAATTTACCGTCGCTTTCAAATTCGAATTGAATGTTGAAATCCTTGTCAACGGTAAGTTTCGCCGAAAATTCAGTCCCTTTCTTGCTTTTGAAACCGGAGAGCGGTCCGATGGAACCGTTGGCTAGGAGCGTCTTTATTTCGGCGTGGGAGAGCATCTTGCCTGCCACGGTGTGCCCGAACTTAAATCCACAATCTTCCTTGGGGCACACGTAGCCCCAGGGGGCTACTTCGAGCGCGCCACCGCACTTGGGGCAGCTAATTGTTTCGGTTGCGGTCTCGCGCTCGAACTGGCAGCCGTACCGAGCGTGTAAATCGGCAAACAGCTGCTTGACGTATTCTACGATTCCGTCGCGGAATTCTACCGGCGAAAGAGAGCCTTTTTCTACCTGCGAAAGCTTGTACTCCCATTCGCCGGTCATTTCGGGAGACTTCACCTTTTCGTCCATCAGGGCGATTACCTCGCGGCCTCGGGCGGTACTGACCAGATAGTTTTTTTGGGCCTCGATAAATCCGCGCTTCTTGAGGGTCTCGATGATGCCAGCCTGGGTTGCCGGAGTCCCGAGCCCGCGGTCCTTCATGGCTTCGGCAAGTTCCTCGTTTTCGATTTGCTTGCCTGCGGTTTTCATGGCGGCAAGGAGCGTTGCCTCGGTGTAGTACTTGGGCTTGCTTTTCTTTTTCTTTTGCAACTCGACGCTGTCGAAGGGGGCCGTGTCGCCCTTGTTCCATTCGGGGAAAACTTCTACGATGTTCGTGATTTCGTCAGAATCGGTCTTGCCTTCGGCGCTCGCGTCGTTTGTCATGCCGGATTCTGTTCCAGCATCCCCTTTTTTCTTTTTTGATGGCTTCTTTTTGTCTTCCTTAATGAGAGCGCGGAAACCTAAATCCTCGTTGCGTTTGAGCTTTAGACGGAATGAGTCCTTGTCGTTGCAGCGTAGCGCCACTTCCATTTCGTCCCAAACGTACGGCTTTAACCATGCCTGAACAAAACGTTCTTTGGCAAGTTCGTAGATTTTTTGCTCCATTTCGGGGAGGTCGTTCGGGCTTTCACCGGTGGGGATAATGGCGAAGTGGTCTGTTACCTTGCTTGAATTGATAAAGACAAAATTTTCGTCGAAATTTCGGAAAATCTTTTGCTGCTCTGGAGTGGCTAACCGTTGTGCAAGAGCGAAAGCTTCTTGCTTCATGGTGTCGGGGAGATACTGTGAATCGGTACGCGGATAGGTCAGCAGTTTTTTTTCGTATAGGTTCTGTGCGCAGTCAAGAACCTGTTGGGCACTGTACTTAAAACGTTTGTTGCCTTCTTTCTGCAATTCGGTTAAGTCAAAGGGCTTTTGTGGGAACTGTTTTTTTTGCTGCGTGTCGATTTTGTCAATAACAGCTTGTGTTGGTGGGCTGCAACGTGTTACAACCGCGTTGGCTTCGGTCTCTTTTTCAAAAACGGCGACCTTGTCTTCTTTAAGTAGCTGGGATTGGTATCCTTTCCAGGTTCCCACGACGCTGTAATAGTACAGCTCTTTGAATTGCTCCACAATATTGTCGCGTTCGACAACCAAGTTTAGGGTTGGTGTCTGCACACGACCGACCGAAATCATTTTGCCTCGCCCGGCAGTAAGCGTGTAGGCGCGGGTCGCATTGAGGCCTACCATCCAGTCGGCGCGCTGTCTGAGCCTTGCCGCATAACTCAAGTTTACGCGCTGAGTGGCGTCTTCTAGATTTTTCCAAGCCTTGTCTAAATCCTTGGCAACATAGCTGTTGACCCACAAGCGCTTAATCTGCTTTTGCTTAAAGGAGGGCGTGTAATCTAGGACCAAATCAAAAATCAGGTTTCCTTCGCGTCCGGCATCCGCGCCGTTTACAAGTACGTCGGCTTGCTCCATCATTTGTCGCACCACGTTCAGCTGTTTTTTGGTGCTTTCGATTTCCATAAGGCGGAACTTTTCGGGTAAGAGGGGGAGGTTTGAAAGCCTCCATCCTCCTTCGTAGCCGGGGTAGGCGTCTAAAGGCGCTAGCGTAATCAGGTGACCCACACACCAGGTAATGCAATGATTCTTGCCAATAAGGCATCCGTCGCCTTGCGTAAATTTTTCCCCTTCAAGCCGTTCGAGCATCGGACGGTAGTGCTGGTTTGCAACGGAAGGCTTTTCGGCGACGAGCAAAATCATGCTGTAATTATAGCTATTCAAAAGTCGTTTTAGGGGGTGATGTCAAACATTGTTGCATAATGCATGAGTTGTCGGTCAACCTCTTGCCTTGCAAAAGGTTTGGTTCTATATTGTCGTTGGTTCCGCCAAATCGGGGGACATTTTTATATCCCGCGGCAGGGTCATTGCCATTCCTTGAGGGTGTATTGCCCCATACATTGGTTGCCCGCGTTTTTGGGGGTGTTCTATTAGCTTGCTTTGCCGCGTTGCATGCAAGGCCTTTGTCGAGTTCGTCTAGCGGCACAGATGTTCTGTCTCTTGATTTTAAAGATACTCCCATTGCAGAGGTGGTTCGGTCTGTATCGCTTGCGTACGATACGCCTATCTTGGTGGATGACTCGCTCAATTTTAAGGTGACGTTTCATCTAGATGGAGTGGGTGTTTTTGAAGCGCTTTCGGCATTGTGTGTGGCTCATGGGCTAGAATTAGTCCAAGACGGGAGTGTTTTTCATATTCGTCGAGCCCGGTTTCAGGGAATACATGAATATAGTGTGCAAGATTCTTTGATTTCGCTTTCGGTAAAAGATAAGGAAATAAATGAATTTATTCGTGAATTTTCATTGAATTCGGGGCTGAATATTTTGGCGTCTCCTGGGCTTACGGGGCGTATTACGGGGCAGTTACACATGATGCGGCCAGAAGCCGCTTTTCGTGCGATAGTAGGGGCGAATGGCTTTCGTGTGTGGCGCGAAGGCGAGTGTATTCGTGTCGGAGAATTGTGGAAAAAGGGACGTGATGAATTGAATAATCGCGCAGCAGACGATAAAATACGCTTGGAACGCGATGACAGTTTGTATTCGATTGAATGTGATGGGGGTGAACTTTTAAAGGTACTTGACAATCTTGCGGAACTTTCGGGATTGAATCTTGCCGTTTATGGCGATGTTCACGAATCAGTTCACCTTAAAATGAGTGGTGCGCCCCTAAAGACATTGGTCGAGTCGCTTTTTAAGGGGCGACGCTACAGTTTTGCTCTGGATAGTAATATGTTGTATGTGTCTGAGGGTGGGGCGCGGAATGCTCTTTCGACAACATCTCTTTATCCTCTGCGGCATATCTATTCAGAAAAGGCTTTGGCTTATTTGAGTAAGTTCTCGCCAGGAGCCAACTTTGTCGTAATCGAAGTTAAAGAACAGAATGCGCTTTTGCTGGGAGGGTCGCATTTTGAAATCGTAATGGCAGAAGATTTGTTAAAACGTATTGATATTCCCGCTCTTCAGGTAACCCTCTCTTGTTTCGTGGTTGAATTCAAAAAGGGACATGGCTTTGAACTTGGACTCCATAGTGGAGCTTCGCGTAAAACGGGCGAAAAAGATATTGGAGTTCGAACGTTTTATGAATTTTTAGGGAAATCGAAGTCGGGCTCGTTCGGAAAAATTGGAATTTTGCCGGATCGCTTTGAATTGGAATTAGCCTCGATGGAAGAAAATAATACTGCCGAGGTCCTTGCTCGTCCGCAACTTACGACAATCAATGGAAACAAGGCCGAACTCAATGTGACCAATACGGTGTATTATTTGGTCAGTCAGGTCTCGTCTGACGGTTATCCGATAACGGACTATCGCTCTTTTAATGATGGCATTTCTCTAGAATTAACTCCATCGGTGACGCAAGATGGACGCATTACCTTGGAGGTGTCGCCAGAAATCAAGACGGCGGGACGCAGCTCCGGTGATGGCCCTCGCGATATCAGTACACGAAATTTAAAAACGGTTGTTGTCCTTGAAGATGGAGAAACGCTTTGCCTTGGTGGATTGATTCGCAAGAGTAAATCCGAGGTGCGCTCGGCGGTGCCGTTTTTGGGGAGTATCCCGTTGCTAGGACGGCTGTTCAGTTACACTTCGGAACAGGAGGAAGAAAACGAATTGGCCATTTTCATTACACCGCATGTAGAAAAAAAGGAATAGTGGAGTGTCTAGGGCTTGTGCGGTTGATGCAAGAATGTTTACGTGGGATTATGTGACTCATTTTGATGTGACGCCCACTCGTCGTGAAGTTGAAAGCGCTTTCAATAAGGAATTTTCTGAAAGTTGTGGTATCTTGCAGGCGAAAGGAGCCTGCTTTGCCATTTGGCCCTTGTGCTCCTTTCATGATGACGATGAAATGGTTTCGCGTTACTTGGTGGCTGTAACAGAAAATACGAGGAATACAAAAAAAAATAGACGTCTTTCCCCTAGGCAGATTGCAATGTTTTCGGCTGCTGATGCGGCCATTCGTAAGTCTACGTTCGAGGACAATAGCGGTAACTATTGGTGCTATGCCGTAGCAGAAAACGTCTTGTATATGCTAGTCTTTTACGAAGGTCGTCTCTGCTATTGGTCCGAAGAAAGCTTACTTGAGGGAACGTCTTTGGATTCGCTATTGGTCCGGTTTCGGTGTTTTTTGAAAACAGATGCCCTGTTTTCTAGGGCAGAACGTTTTGCCGAAATAAAACTAGATGGCCCTTTTGATAAGTCGCTTTTTAGAAAGGCGTCACGGGATCCTTTATGGAAAAATTTTGATCTGAAAAGGAATCGAAAAAAATATCATGGCGAGGGAAACCTAATTAAGATGGTGGTTGCGGCATTGGCGTTGTTGATGCTTGCTTTTTGGCTCTGTTTTTGTAAGGATGATGACCTTGATTGTCATGAATGTGTGGATGCCTTGCCTATAGAACTTAGACCGGTTCCGATGTTTGTCGAATCAGAAGAACCTGTAGAAAAGAATCCCGTTTTGGGGCATGGGGAGATGTCTGTGCTGCGCATAAAATGCGATAGTCCACCATTTCACTTAAAGGGCGTAGTTGGGCAGAAGATTGCGGTGATTGCGGTTTCGGGCGAGACTCGGTCCGTGACATTGGGGGATTCTCTAGGGACCTTTATCGTAAATACGATAGGACGAGATTATCTGAAACTGTCCTGTGGCGATTCTATTGTCGAAAGACAGGTCGGAAATGAATGAATCGTGGTGCCAAAAACGTGGGGCTATTTTACCCTTTGTCATGGGAATTGTCTTGGCGGTGACCCTGTTGTTGACATCCCTTTTGCAGATGCCTGGGGGGATGCGTCTCAGCGCCCTGCGCTATTTGAAAAAACAGCAAGAAGTGTATGATGCTGAGTCGGCATTACTTGCTTACTTGAATGGTTTCCCCGAAGGTTATTTTAAGTGTGCGCCGTGGAATGTTTCGTTGCCTAAGGTGAATCTCAAACGCCTTGGCCCCTGGGCAGAATTGTCTTCTGAAAATGTTCATGTCTTGGCGGGGGTGGTATATGACTCGGCGACGTTTCGGTCTTATGAAGTTCGACGCAAAATTTACGAGGGTTTTCGTCAAGTTCTAAATGACGAAATAAAGATGGCCTTGCCACCGATGGCGTTGCAGATTAAGTCGGGAAACCGCCGCGTTGGGGGACGGTTGTCTATGGCGTCGCTTTGGGTGCAAGATGGCGATTTGACGTTGAATTTAGATGGTAAAGTGCTTTCGTGCCGTTTTCTTGTAGATGGTTCTGCTGAGGTGCGGGGGAGTGCTGTTTTTGACACGCTCCGCATTTACTCTCGTGGACCGCTATACTTGCGTGGAAACTTGAAGGTGCGTTGGTTAGAAGCCTTTAGTGAAAACGGCGTTGAAATCTCTCAAGGAATTGATTTTTCGGGTGTTATTGTGGCTCGCCATGAGGTTGCTTTTCGCAATGGCTTTAATAAGGTGTCGGCAAGAAAACCTTTTTTCGTGATGGCACTAGAAAATTCCGAAATGTCTTCGATAGGCTCATCGCTTGCTCCGAATTTTATTCCGGGAAAATTAAAGCCTTTCGAGTGGAAACTAAAACAATGAAAAAAGTTGGCTTTACCCTTATAGAGGTCTGCGTTGCCATCGTTGTGCTTTCTGCGGGAATTGTTGCTTTTGGACGCTTTCTTGATGGATTTAACCGGTTGCGGAGCTTGGAACGGGATCAGGCGAAATCGATAGTCGCTGTTGCTCAGGTGGCTGAAGACTTTGTTCGAAATCCACCTTTGTGTAGGGATTCTTCCTTTACACTTGGCCGTGTAAATGTTGTCTTAAAAACGATTCCGGGAGTAAAGCCTGTGGCGTGGGTGTGGACTTCGGAACAATCCGTGCATCGTGTAGAATTGCGGAGGCTTATCCGGTGCAAAAGAATCCGCTAGGATCCGCAAAAAAATCGCTGCATCCAGCGAAAAAGCTGTTGAACGGTGGATTTTCCTTAGTTGAACTTCTGGTGGCTGTTGTTGCAGCTTCAATCGTGTCGCTTATGGCGCTCCAGGTGTATGGGGGTTACCATAAGCTTTACCTTCACTTGTATGGCGACTACCAAAAAGAAACCGCCGCAATCCTCGAAGAATTGCGGCGGCTAAATCCTTATTTTTCAGGAACTAGTCCAGAACGCTAGCCTGTTTTTGGGCAGCTTTTTCTGCAGCGCGAGCCTTGTGCATTTCGAAGAGGTTACCGATGTAGTGCATAAAGCTCAGCACGCTCACCGAGAGGAAGCCTACGGAATAGAGGGCGAGGAACGGCCCGATAATGAACTTCTGCGCACCGATGTATTCCAAAAGACCGAAAATGCAGTAGACGCCGACACCCAGTTCAACGACGGCCTGCCACGGGAACTTCTGGGCATAGTGGCTCTTGGCCTTCTTCTTGGATCCGCCGCTCTTCGGGGTGCGGACAAAGCTTCCCTTGGCGCCGATCACGGCAGAGAACACGGCGCGGGAGTTGCTCACTGCGATACCCACACCGAGAGCCATGAGGATGGGGAGGGAAAGCAGGCGGATTTTCCAGCCGGTGTAGCCGGAGCAGCGCTGAGCCACGAAGTAAAGAACAGAAGGTGCGATTGCGGCGAGGAAGATGAAGCTGAAACCGACGGTGTAGGCCCAGGTCGGCAGGTGCGCGACCGGTTCAAAGAAGGCGAGCAGCGGCCAAGCGCAGAGGGCGGTAAACAACATGCAGGGGTGGATCGAGTAGTGCGTCGTGTGGAGGATGGCGCCAATCTTTACGCGGAGAGGAACCTTGGCCTTGAGTACGCGCGGCAAAATCTTGATGGCTGTCTGGATAGAACCCTTTGCCCAACGGAACTGCTGTGCCTTGAAGGCGTTGATGTCGTTGGGGAGCTCGGCCGGAACGATCACGTCGAACACGAACTTCATCTTCCAACCGGCGAGCTGAGAACGGTAAGAAAGGTCCATGTCTTCGGTCAGGGTGTCGCCTTCCCAGCCGCCGCCGCCGTAGATAGCCTGCTTGCGCCACACGCCTGCAGTACCGTTAAAGTTCATGAAGAGCTTGCCCCAGCTACGTGCGGACTGTTCCACCACGAAGTGGCCGTCAATACCGATGGACTGAGCAAGAGTAAGACCGGATTCGGTACGGTTCAAGTGGCCCCAACGGCCCTGGACCAGACCGATCTTTTCGTCCATCACCAGGTAGGGGATGGTCTTGAGGAGGAAGTCCTTCTCGGGGACGAAGTCGGCATCGAAAATGGCGAGGAATTCACCCTTGGCAATGGCCATAGCTTCTTTAAGGGCGCCGGCCTTGAATTCGGAACGGTTCGTGCGGTGAATAAGCTTGATGTCGTAACCCTTGGCGGCAAGTTCGGCGACCTTTTTCTTCGCAACTTCGTAACATTCGTCGGTGGAGTCGTCCAGAACCTGAATTTCGTGCTTGTCCTTAGGGTAGTCGATGGCACATACTGCTTCAAGCAGTCGTTCAACACAGTTAGCTTCGTTAAAGACGGGGAGCTGGGTGGTCACCTGCGGGAGCTCGTCCATGGAGTGCTCGCGGTAGAACTGCAGAATCTTTTTGCGGTCGGAAAGACGTGTGGTGCGGCTGTTTTTTAAGAACAGGTAAATGCTATAGTAGCAGCTAAAACCGTAGATGACCAGCCCGATGCCCGCGATAACGTAGACGACGAACATGATGTCTAGTAGGATTGTACTGATTGCCATAAAACCGTATAACCTATTTAAAAACTTTTTGCTCCTTTCGGAACTTGGGGCCAAATATAGAAACCTTGTGTGAACTTTGCTACATTATAAATAGCTTTTCATGAAAAAATTTATCAATTATAGGCGTGATTTGCTGGCAGAAAAAGAAAAAAATCCTTTAGAAAAGTGGATTGAAGCCCAAAAGGGAAATCCTGGCTTCGAAACGGCTCTCCGTAGACTAATTTCCTATGCCTGTTCGGAGTGGTTTAGGCGAGAAAATCTTGTTTCTATAGCGCCAGAGGAGGCTCTTGCGCGCATTCTTGCGACTGATTTGTCGGAATTCCCCCTTGGAAAATGGTTGGACTCGCCTGCGAGGTTCGCTCCCGAAATTGCCGATTTTTGTGAAAAAACGAAGGTTTTGCCGTTGCCGACCGCTTTGAAAGGGGACTTTCCGAAGCTGCTGGACTTGCGCGGAGTCATTTGTCCGAATAACGCCATGCGCAGTCGTCTGGTGATGAACGGCTTGCCCGAGGGGGCGGAACTTGAAATTTACCTCGATGAAGGATCCCCTATCGAAAATGTACCGGGAGCCCTGGTTGCTGATGGCCATATTGTCAAAAAAAGGCAAAAAAAAGACAGTTTTTGGGCAATTTCAGTGGTCAAACGGTCCTCAAGAGTGTAGATTATATATGGAATGGAAAACAGGATACTGATTATAGGCGATGAACTTCTAGGAGAACAGGGTGAGGCAGCCAACCGCTTTGCCGAAATACTCCTCTGTCGTGATGCAAATCGGCCTGTTCAGTTTTCTATCAATGCTCCTGCTCCCCAGAGCCTGCGTCAGCTTTTTGATCGTGCCTCGGCCGATATTATTGGCAAAAAGGCGGGGCGAATGATTGTGGGGCTCGGCCTCAAGGAACTTAAACGGGGCGGCAACGATTACAAGGCGGTCTTTTCGCTGTACCAGACCCTTGTCGACGAAATCTTAAGCAAAACGCTTGCTCCCATTTATTTTTTGACGATCCCCGAAGATATGTTTCCGGCGGCGCCTTCACAGTTGACGGCTTTGAATGAATGTATCCGTACGTTTGCCGCAAAGGACAATAAGCGCGTGAGGATTCTGGATTTTGCTGCTTATGTGGCAGAATTTAAAGAAAAACAGCTGGAACGAGGTAAGTTTGGACGTAGCCTTTATACCGAAGAAGGTCTCCCGACTTCTATATGCAACACGTTCTTGGCTCTTTTTCTGTATGACTTTATAAAGAAAGAATTAAAATAAGGAGATGGTACCATGAGTTTGACAGACGATCATTTTGCGCGTAAGATTGCGGCCCAGAGCAAGGCCTGGGAAGAAACCAGCGACGCTCCTAAGAAGGAACGTACGCATGAACCAGCTGCCCCCAAGATGGGCATTTGCGACAAATGCAAGAAAGAGGCTCTTCTCCGTTCGTATCGTTTTAAAGAAACGAGTGTCAGCAACGGTGCCGCAAGCTTTGGTACTGTGACAAAGCACCTTTGCGAAGATTGTGCTCCTAAGTCCCGCGCACAAAAAGACGCCGAGGTGCCTCAATTGAACAACAAACAGCTTAGGAACTTGATGCGTTCTGCCAAGAAGGGACTGCTATAAAAAAGGCTTAGGCCTTTTTTATTTTTTCTTTGGATTGTAGACGACGCGAGTGTGGGCCACGTAGTCGTGCAGGGCCCGTCGCTTGGGGTCTATCATGACGATAAGGTAGCCGAGACCGTAGAATGCAAGAGTGCATTGCGTAAACAGGCTGCCAAAAAAGCGCACCGTCGATTCAAGCCAACTGACATTTTCTCCTTTGGATGATTCTACGTGGATCCTGACTATCATTTTGCCGGGGGTTGCCGACTTGATGGCGGTAAAGACGATAAAGTAAATCCCCTGGAGAATTCCCCATATAGCAAGGAAGAGGTGCATTCCCGGCAGGTTCAAGACTCCCATAAGGGCCTTGTCGGAGGTGGGGTCGTTTATGTAGGCGTTCATGGCGTCACCAACGGCGTTGATGTCGATGGCTCCTAGTGCGCCAAGCAGCATAATAAGAAGAACTCCGACGACACCCAGGATAAAGTTGTCTATAAAATAGGCGATGCCTCGGACAAAGAAACCGGCATATCGCTTGCCCTTGTTGTGTTCTGCGATAATCGCTTCGAGGGCGGCCTTAATTTGTTCTTCTTCAGAAAGCGGTGCGTCCTTGGATTCTTCGGTGTCTTTCCAGGGAATCCAGTTTTCCATGCCGGAATGCCAAACCAGCGTGTCGTCCTTGACAACGCCATCTTTGACAAAGTCCCTGATTTCGTCGATATTATAGGGACCCTTGCGGCGCTCTCCGTCTGTCACGGTTTCATCTATGTAGTACCAAATCATGATAAGCCATAATTTAGAAAAAAAGCTACATTTAGGGGGTATGATGAATTTCAAGATTGGCCAACGATATGTAAGTCAATCGGAACCTGCACTCGGCTTAGGCATTGTGACCGAGGTGCAAGACCGTATTGTGAAGATTTCTTTCCCTGCTGTAAGTGATGTCCGCTGTTACCGTTCCATGGGCGCTCCTGTGGACCGTTTTGCTCTTTCGGTCGGCGATACCGCCAAGAGCGAAAAGGGGGTGTCTTTTACTGTAGAATCGGTTAAAGAAGTTGATGGCCTTTTTGTTTATACGGGCCGTGCCGGTCGTTCGATGAAGGAATCCGAACTGAGTGGCAAGATCTCGATTGCAAGGCCGGCGGACTTGTTCCGAGCCCTGATGGAAAACCGCGTGTCGAATAGTGCGCAGTTTACCCGTCGCGAAAATGCCATGGAACTTTCTTGCAAGTGGATATCTTCGCCTGTACGTGGTATGATTGGCCCGCGCACGTCGATGATCCCGCACCAGTATTACCTTTGTAGCCGTGCGTGTGATAGTTCTACGTTGCCGCGATTGATGCTCTCTGACGAAGTGGGCCTTGGAAAGACGATTGAGGCCGGCATGATTTGGCATGCGCTCAAGGCTCGTGGTCGCTTGACCCGTACCTTGATTATTGTCCCGGAGACCCTGAAGCATCAGTGGCTGGTCGAGATGAAGCGCCGCTTTAACCACCTCTTTACGCTGGTGGATGAAGGCTACATCAAGGGGCTTTTCGTAGATGACGAAGACCGCCCGAATCCGTTCTGCCTTGCCAACGACATTATTTGCTCGATTGACTTTTTGATTAAGCAGCCCGCTTTGATTGAAGACCTTCTCAAGACCACTTGGGATATGGTGATTATCGATGAAGCGCACCACCTGGTTTGCGAAGACGGCTTTACGAGCCACGAATATTTGCTTGCTAATGCGGTTATCCAACGTTCGAAGGGTGTGCTGCTTTTGACGGGTACGCCGTTGCAGTTCCACCCGGAATCGCAGTTCAACCGCCTCAAGATGCTTGACCCGGTGCGTTTTGCCGATTACAATAGCTTTATTAAAGACCAGGACGCCTACCGCAAGTTGGTGAACGAACTTTCCAAGTTGCCGACGGACCCAGGCGAACAGATGAGCTGGGACGACCTGAATGAGTGCGTGCCCAAGAAATCGATGATTCGCCCGTGGCTTGAACAGGAAAGCGCAAAGAGCATGCCTGCCGACGAATGGATTCGCCGTATCGTGGATGCCGTGGGTACGGGTTCGGTGGTGTTCCGTAACACCCGTAAGGGTGTGGGTGGATTTCCCAAGCGAGTGCTAGACGAGATTCCGCTAGAACCGAACCAGAACTACCGCGACATGGTGAATGTGGCTGCCGAGAACGACCTTGACATGTCTACCGACATTCAAGAAAACGGCTTGCTCTGCACTAGTTATTCCGATGCGTGGGCGCTCGATGAACGTTACGTGTGGCTCAAGGGATTCTTGAAGGAACATGCTAACGATAAGGTGCTCCTGATTTGCGAATCGATTCAGGTGGTACAGGCGCTCGAAACACTCCTGACTGAATATATGGGCGAAGGCGCCTTCTCGATGTTCCATGAGAACATGACGATCATGGCTCGCGACAAGGCCGCCGCCAACTTTAGCAAAGAGAACGGTGCGAACCTGTTGATTGCCTCCGAAATAGGTTCTGAAGGCCGCAACTTCCAGTTTGCCCATCATTTGATTTTGTTTGACCTTCCGCTGGATGCCTCGTTGGTGGAACAGCGCATTGGCCGTCTGGACCGTATCGGCCAGACAGAAAACATCATTATTCACGTGCCGTATGTAAAGGGTTCCGGTCAGGAAGTCATGTTCCGCTGGTACCACAACGGCTTGAATGCCTTTGGAACTCCGATGATGAGCGGCGGTGAACTGTTCCTCAAGTACACCGACGAACTGATTGCAGCCCTCGCCGAACCAAAGGAATTGCTTCAGAACTTTATCGATACCGTTATTCCGCAGGTCAAGAAAGATTGCGATACCATGCGCAAGAATATCGAGAAGGGGCGTGACCGCTTGCTCGAATTCAACTCGCGTAATCCTGCCAAGGCAAAAGAAATTACGGATGAAATTCTTAAGATTGATGCGGATCAGGATTTGCAGACGCTCGTGTTCTCGTCGTTGATGGATCGTGGCCTTGAAATTGAAAAGAGTAAGATTAAGGGCTGCTACGTGATTAGCATGGGAACGCAGGTTGAGGCGGGTTCTGTGCCGGGAATGCCTGAATCGGTCGGAATGGCTGGCGCCGGTGGTGGTGGCCGCATAACGCAGTCGGTTGGAAACTTCGAAGAAAACTCTGGCGGCGGCGATGAAGATGCTCGCTTCTGCGATACCTCTAGCTTGACGGTGACTTTTGACCGCAACGTGGCCATGATTCATGATGAAGTGGACTTTGTGAGCTTGGAACATCCGCTGTCTCAGGGTGTGATTGACTTCGAAACATCGCTGGATAATGGTGCCGTGGCTTGCAACATTTGGCCGAATTCTGGAACGCGCGGACTCATGATGCAGTACAACTTTGCCGTTGATTTCTCCATTGCCGAAGAATGGGGCGTTGCGGACCTTGCTGGACCGCGTTACATTAGCGTGCTGGTGAATCCGATGGGTGAAGACAAGTCCGATATGCTTGATGCTCTCAAGGCGGCAAGCTTTAAGGATGTCCCGGTTCCACAGGGCAATGCCGCGGTAAATATGACGCTCAAGTATTTCGGTAAAGAAGGCCTTGCCATTGCTCGCCGCATTGTGTCCGCCAAGGCAAAAGAAATTGCCGAAGGGGCTGCTTCTGCTGTAGAGGCCCGTGCTGAACAAGAGTATCAGCGTATGAACCATCTGCTTTCTATGCGTGGCAAGGCGGGCAATAATGCTCAATTGCAGCAGCTCCGCAAGAACGCCCAGGAATGGAAAAAAGTAATTTCGAACCCGCAACTCCGCCTCGATGCAATCAGGCTTTTGGTGTGTAGGTAATTTATGAGTGAATTAAGAAAGAATATTCTCGATGAATCCCGTCGCATTGTCGTAAAGATCGGCTCGCGTATTTTGGTCGACTCCGAAAAGGGCGGTGTTCGTACTCGCTACATCCAGAAGCTTGCCGATTCTGTGGCACGCCTGATGGAAGCGGGCAAGGAAGTCGTGATTGTGACTAGCGGTGCTGTGGGCACCGGCATGAGCCAGCTCGGCTACAAGGAAAAGCCGACGGTACTTGCCGAAAAGCAGGCCTGCGCTGCCGTCGGTCAGATTGACTTGATGTATGCCTACCGCGAAATGTTCCGCTGGATGCAGCTTTCCGTGGGCCAGATTCTTTTGTCTGCTGAAGACTTCCGCGACCGCAATCGCTATAAGAATTTGCAGAACACCATCAAGGCGATGCTTGCTCGTAAGATTGTCCCGATTATCAACGAGAACGACTCTCTTGCCGTCGCCGAAATCAAGGTGGGCGATAACGACAAGCTTTCGAGCGACGTGGCTCTGTTCCTCGATGCCGACTTGCTTTTGATTTTTACGGACGAAGACGGCCTCTTCGATGACAATCCGAAGAAGAACCCAAACGCCCGTTTGCTCCGCTTTGTGCCCGAAATTACGCCTGCCGTTTTGGCGCTTGCAGGTAAGCCCGGTGAAACGGGCTCTGCCGTGAGTACCGGCGGTATGCGCAGCAAGCTCGAAGCAATCCGCAACGTGACCAAGAGTGGCTGCAACGCCTTCCTCGCCAGTGGCATGAAGGTGTTGCCGCATCAGGTAATCTTTGAAAATGCCGAAGGCACACTCTTTGTGGGCTCCAAGAAAAAACTGAACAGCCGTCAGCGCTGGCTCAGCTTCGTGACGACTCCGCGCGGTGCCGTGGTGGTCGACGAAGGTGGCGTGAAGGCTCTGCGCGAAAAGCATTCTAGCTTGCTCCCCGTGGGCGTATGCGCCGTCAAGAAGCATTTCGACAAGGGCGACTTGATTGAAGTTTTGAGTCAGGACGGCGAAGCCGTGGCACGCGGTGTCGCTAAGTTTGACAGCGAAACATTGAAACTCGTTCTTCGCAAGAAGACTGCCCAGGTTCATGAACTCTTGGGCAAGAACGTTCCCGACGAATTGATTCACAAGAACGATCTGGTGGTGTTCTAGTTTTAGCTGAAAATCTTGAATGAATGATGGCGACCTTTGGTCGCCATTTTTTTGCTTCGCAAAAAAAACGCCCTGCAGAGCAGGGCGTCCAAACTTGTCGTTTGAGTGGTTACTACCTGGAGTAGTATTCCACGACGAGCTGTTCTTCCAGCTTGACCGGGATCTGATCGCGGAGCGGGAGCTTCACGAGAGAGCCTTCCATCTTGCCGGCGTCGACAGTCACGTATTCAGGAGCAGCCGGAGCGTTAGCAATGGCTTCCTTAATCTGCACGTGTTCCTTGGAGCCTTCGCGAACAGCGATCACGTCGCCGGCCTTGATCTGGCGAGACGGAGAGTAGCTGCGAACGCCATTCACGGTGAAGTGACCGTGAGCGACATACTGACGAGCTGCAAAGATTGTGCGAGCAAAGCCCATGCGGTAGACGAGTGCGTCCAGACGGGTTTCGAGCAAGATCATCAGGTTGTCACCTGCAGAACCGGCGCGACGGTTAGCTTCGGCATAGGCCTTGGCGAGCTGTGCTTCGGAAATGTTGTAGGTGAAACGCAGACGCTGCTTTTCAACGAGCTGCTGCTTGTACACAGAAGAAGACTTCTTGCGGGTCTGGCCATGCTGGCCGGGTGCAAAGTTACGGCGATCGAGAGCCTTCTGAGTCTTCTGAGAGACGGCGAGTCCGAGAGAACGGGCTACTTTACCTTTTGGTCCACGGAAAGAGGACATTTTTACCTCGTTAAAGGAAGCTCTTTGGTTAACATGCATGTTGGCAGAGCTTGGCGCGACATGCACTCATTGGTGTGGCATATATAGAAATAAATTAGCCGATTTTCAACTGAATCTCCCCAAAAACAGCCCGAACCACCCCTTTAGGTCGTCACTTTGTTATATTAGGGCCATGGAATGGAACGAAAATCAGCTGAATGAACCGCGCTTAATCGATATCCCTATTGCCCATGACCAAAGGGGCAACCTGAGTGTGGTCGAGGGGGGCGAACTGGTGCCCTTTGATATCAAGCGCGTCTATTACCTGTATGACGTTCCCGGTGGCACCACTCGTGGAGGTCATGCCCATCGTAATTTGCGTCAGCTGATTATTGCCGCAAGCGGTAGTTTCGACGTTATCTTGGATGACGGAAAAAAGCGAACCAAGTATTCTCTGAACCGCTCTTACCACGGTCTCTATATTCCGACCATGCACTGGCGTGAAATCGAAAATTTTTCGTCAGGTGCGGTTTGCATGGTGCTCGCGTCCGAACATTACGATGAATCGGATTATATCTACGAGTACGAGGACTTTATAAAAGAAGTGAACGGAAAGTAAATCAGAATTACTTTTCGTAACAGACGTTGACACTGGGCTGAGCGCCAAAGGCTTCCTTGAACCGGTAGAGGTTTTCGTTCAAGAAATTGCCATGGTCTTCGGTCGAAATTCCCCAAGAAAATTTATCGAACCCTTCTTGAGCCGCTTCACGCAAGACATAGACATGCATGGCTGTCGTGGGATGGAATTCGGTAAACGTTTCGTCTGGTGAAATATACTGGTCGTGAATAGTCTTGGTCTCGGGGAACAGAAACTGCATCATGCCGCATACATAACGTTCGCCGAGCCATAGGCTTTTGAATCGCAGATTCTTTTTGAGACGGCGTCGTAGATCGTATAGGTCTTCGAGTGTATGCACGGGTTTAGTGTTGTGCTTTGCCTTAGAAATCTCAAGAAAATGGTAGAATGTCTCGAAATCCTTTTCGGTCTCGAGTTCTCGGTAAGTACACTTGAATTTTTCAGATTCCAGAAACTGCTTGCGGTGCTTGGCATCGCAGAGAGCGAGCGGGTCTGTACCGTTGTTCAAGGGCGTGTAGTTGCTGAGTTCTGTATGACGACTGTAGCCAAGGTGCTCTAGTGTATATTCAAGAAGGTCGGGGTTTTCTTTTGAAAAAATGGCCGGCGTTAATTTGAGTACAGTCTTGCTGAATTGCGACAAGTACTGGTCGGCTTCTTCTAGAAGTTCACGGAGCTTAGAGCCGTTGTAAAAAGCCTTAGAGATGATGGGGCCGCCAAAGGTAGAACCTTGGTGCGAGATAAATTCGTTCTGGGCTGTTTTTACTCCAGGAAAGTAGACTGCGATGATGCCGCTTTTTTGCAGTGCGAAACTGGCGTCGTTAAAACGACCTGCCGGGTGGTAGTTTAGAAAACGTCTGCTCTGCAAGAACGTCCCGTTGACAGATTCGTGCTTTACAAAGTGGTCGAATCGTTGGTCTAGTTCGGGGCTGTAGGGCAAAATTTCGTACATATTCGATAAAATAGAAAATGTTAATTTGCTATTTTCTCAAACAATGATGAATGTTCCTTTTTATTCACTAGATTATGTGAATCGCGCTTTAGGCGATGCCTTGCGTGAGTCTTTTTCTGATGTTCTTGATTCAAAGTGGTTTATTCGCGGCAGTCGTTGCCGTGCGTTTGAAGAAGCTTTTGCGGACTATTGCGGAGTAAAGGCTTGCGTCGGTGTGGGCAATGGCCTAGATGCGCTAACCTTGATGCTGAAGGCCTCGATTATTTTGGGGAGTCTGAATGTTGGAGATGAAGTCATTGTTCCGGCGAATACATTTGTGGCGACGGTCTTGGCTGTACGAGCGGCAGGGCTTGTTCCGGTGCTTGTGGAACCGAACCGCGACACCTGCGTTTTGGATGTATCTCGTTTGGCGGAGGCTTGTTCCGAAAAGACTCGAGCGATTTTGGCTGTTCATCTTTATGGCCGTTTGGCAGATATGCCTGCAATTTGTGAATTTGCAAAATCGCATAATCTGCTTGTTTTTGAAGATGCCGCTCAGGCTCACGGAGCTTTCTTAGACGGGAAAAGAATCTCGTCTAATGCGGCGGCCTATAGCTTTTACCCGACGAAAAACCTTGGCGCCATGGGGGACGGGGGAGCGGTAGTCACTGATGACTTGGAACTTGCTCAGGTGGTAAAGTCGCTTGGTAACTATGGCTCTACCGAAAAGTATGTGAATAAATACGAGGGTGTAAATTCGCGTCTAGATGAAGTTCAGGCGGCAATCCTGCTTGCAAAACTTTCGCGTCTAGATGAATGGAATAGGCGCCGTCAAGAGATTGCCGCACGCTATTGTGCCGAAATTAAAAATCCAAATGTCCGTTTGACACCGATTCCTGCAAATCCGTGGTCGCACGTGTGGCATGTTTTCCCGGTATTTTGTGAACGCCGCGACGAATTGCAAAAGTTCCTAAAAGAGCGCGGCATAGAAACATTGATTCATTATCCGATTCCTCCGCATAGGCAAGAAGCTTTTGCCGGGGCAATTGAACGTGGTGAATTTCGCCATGGAAAGCTTCCTATTGCCGAGGAGCTCGCCCGTACAGAACTGAGTATTCCCATGGGGCCGGCCATGACCGATGAACAAGTATCCTATGTCATAGAATCGCTCAATGCCTATGCCCGCTAATCCGAATTTTACAAAGCTCTTTGCCGGTTCTGGTGCCGTCACCTTGTTCAATGCGCTTCGCGCGTTTGCCATCAACAAGTTGCTTGCCATATTTTTGCCTCCTGCGGCCTTTGCGTGCGTAGGGCAGTTCTTGAACTTGATGTGTATTGGTCAGGCGACATCGTCGCTTGCCCTGCAGAATGGCTGGACGGCACTTACGGCACAGAATAAGGATTCTCGCGAAAAGTTGCTTGGCATTTGGCGAGGTGGATTTCGCCTTACCACATTTGCCAGCCTTGTGACTTTTGCGGTGGCTATTGTGTTCTGCTTTATGGCCCCGTTGCAGATTTTGCTACCGGGTGTCCCGGAGCGTCTTGCTCAGGCGGCCATCTTGTTTGCATTGCCAGGAATCTTGGCGACGAATATCATCACGATTACCGCTGCGGTCATGAATGGTCTTGGTGAAAACCGCAAGTGGGCGACCATCAACATTGTTTCGTCTGTATGGCAGGTGCTGTGGGTGGCGTTTTTCCTTTATTCGGGACGGCTCTCGGTTCTTTCGATTATTGCGACGCAGTCGATTGTTGCGGCGTTATTTGCAATTCAGGTGGCAAAACAGGCGGGCTTTAGCATTAAGCAGGTTTGGTCGACGGCTCTTGATACGCGGGGGCCTTGGATGTCTTTTGCCTTGATGGGTCTTGTTCCGATGGTGCTTTCTCCATTGGTTTTGACATTTATCCGAATGACGGTGGCGTCTCATTTTGGCAGCGATGCTGCTGGTATTTGGCAGAGTGTTTGGAAAGTTTCAGATTTCTTGTTCATGGCGATGTCTGCAATCTTGACGGTGGTTCTTTTGCCGCGTGTTTCGCCCAAAATGCTCCGCAGTGAATTCTTTAAGATGTTTCACCCGCTGTTGCTCCGCGTTATGGGTATTTCGCTTGTGATGATTGCTGCGCTGTATTTTGGTCGGAGTATCTTAGTTCAGGTGCTGTTCTCTTCGGCCTATATGGGTGCTGCCGATTACTTACCGCTGCAACTGGTGGGGGATTTCTTTAGGGCTGGCGGTTTTGCGCTTGCCTTGGTGTTGATTGCCCGTGCCGAAACGACCAAGTTTATTGTGGTCGAAATTTCGTCGGAATTGTTGCTTGCCTTGGGGACTTTTGTCGGAATACGCCTGTTTGAATTTAGCGGGCCCATGCTTGCCTACGCTTTTGAAAATTTTGTGTATGCCGTGGTGCTTTACATTTTGGTACGGAGGCTAAAATGGAATACTCCGTAACAAATATGTTTGCCGAAAAAATGACGGAAAACGTTTATGTAAAGGCGTTTGCGCAGGGCGAAGAAATGGAACAACGTGAACTTCCTCCGCTTGTTTCGGTACTGCTTGCAAGCTATAATCACGAAAAGTACGTCGAAGCGGCGGTGCGTTCGGTCATGGCTCAGAAAGGGGTGGCTTTTGAATTGATCGTGATTGATGACGGAAGTAAAGACAAGTCTCCCGAAATTCTGGAACGACTTTCTGCCGAACTGAGATTCCGTTATGTCCATCGCGAAAATAAGGGCGTAGTTGCGACTTTGAACGAGCTGGTTTCGCTTGCTCGTGGAAAGTATTTCTGTTCGTTTGCCTCCGATGACGTTATGCCGCCGGATCGCTTGAAAATTCAAAGCGACTATTTGGTCAATCATCCGCAGCATAAGGTCTGTTTTGGCCAGATTCATTTGATGGACGAACAGGGGAATGTTTCTGCGGAACCGGATCCACGTTATTTAAAGTCCATTCCAGAAATTACTTTTGAAGAATTTTTCTTGGGAATAAAAGATATCCATGGTTGCTCCGAAATGATTGATATGGCTGAATTTCGGAGGCTTGGCGGATATAACGAGGCCTGCTTCCAAGAAGATTTTCCGATGATTCTTAAGCTGTTGCACGAATATGGTCGTGCTCCTGTAATTACGTGCAATTGCTGCTATTACCGTATTCATGGCAATAACTTGTCTTCGCTGAACAATAAGGATTCTATCAATAAAATATACGAGGGAATGATTCGGGCGATTGATTGCTATAAGGATCATGTCTTGTACCGTAAGGCTCGCGCTGCATTTAAGGCGAACTGGTTCTCGGCGTTGGCTTATAATAATAAAGTGGAAGCGCTTAAGAAGATTCCACAATTGGCTTCGCTTTCGGTAGGATTTATTAGGCGCATTCCAAAGTTGTTTATTCCTAGGATATTCTTAAAGCATTAGGTGAATAAAGGTGTAACTCGTGATTTCAGTTTGCATGGCAACTTATAATGGCTCGCGCTTTATACGGGAACAGCTCGAAAGCATTCTTTTACAGCTTCCGACAGAGTCCGAAATTGTGGTTGCCGATGATGGATCTACGGATGATACTTTGTCTGTGGTTTCCTCTTTGAATGATTCTCGAATTCGCGTGCTACCTGCAGAAAGTCACTTGGGTGTCATCTATAATTTTGAACGTGCCCTGCATAGCGCCAAAGGCGATATCATTTTTCTTTCTGACCAAGATGATGTCTGGCTTCCTAGAAAAGTGGAAAAGGTCCTAGACTTGCTTAAGACTTGTGACCTAGTGATGCACAATGCGTATATGTCCTATGACGGTGTGCGGGGGAGTCGCTTAAGCGAAATCCGCCCCTATGCAAGGGGTTTGTTCCGTAACTGGCTAAAAAACAGCTACCATGGATGCTGCATGGCTTTTCGTCGGAGCGTGCTTGAAAAGGCGCTTCCGTTTCCCAAGAAACTTCCGATGCACGATCAGTGGCTGGGGCTGATTGCCGAAAAATATTTTAAGGTGGGCTATCTGCCAGAACCGCTGGTGGATTATCGCCAACATACGATGAATGCGACCCATCTCGGAAATTCGTCTGCGGGATTGTTCAAAAAAATAAAATGGCGCCTTGATTTATTCAAGGCGCTCCAGTCGATCTAGTTTACGGCAAACTGCTTATTGCAAATCGCGCTGCAGAATTTCGCACTTTTCCTTTTTCCACTCTTCGAAAGTGTCGTCAGCGATGTGCTGCTTGGCCTCACGCATCAGGTGCAGGTAAAAGTGCAAATTGTGAATGCTTGCAAGCGTAAATCCAAGTGATTCGCCGGCATGGTGCAGGTGGCGCAAGTAGGCTCGGCTAAAGTTGCGGCAGCAGTAGCAGTCGCAATTCGGGTCCACCGGCTTGTCGAATTCTTCGGCATGGCGGGCCGCCTTGTAGCGCAAAACGCCTTCGCTCGTAAATAGCATGCCGTTGCGGGCATTGCGGGTCGGCATCACACAGTCGCACATGTCCACGCCGCGCTCGATGAGTTCGAGTAAGTTCCATGGCGTTCCTACGCCCATGACGTAGCGGGCATGATCCTGCGGCAAAATGTCGGTGCAAAAGTCCGCAATCTCGTACATGGTTTCGGTCGGTTCGCCCACCGAAAGGCCGCCCATGGCATAACCGTCAGGGCCGAGTTCAGCAATGCGTTCTATAGCCTGTCTACGTAGGTCCTTGTGCATGCCGCCCTGGATAATTCCGAAAAACTGCTGGTCGTAGCCGTGAATGGGAGGATGTTCCTTGAGCCACTGCATGGCTTCGGCGGTCCACTTGAGCGTGAACTTGAGGCTATGTTCGGCTTCTTTGGCGGTACTCGGGTATGGAGTGCATTCGTCGAGCGCCATGATAATGTCTGCACCGATTTCCCTTTGGGCGTTCATGACGCTTGCGGGACTAAAAAAGTGCTTTGAACCGTCCAGGATGCTCCTAAATTCCACCCCTTCGGGGGTGATTTTGCGCAAATCCTTCAGACTCCAGACTTGAAATCCGCCACTATCGGTCAAAACTGGACCGTCCCAGCCCATAAACTTGTGAATCCCGCCCGCTTTTGCAATTCGCGGGGTGGTGGGGCGTAAGTACAGGTGGTAGGTGTTTGCAAGGATAATTTCGGCCTTGATGTCCTTAAGCTGTGCCGGAGTGACCGCTTTTACGGTCGCTTCGGTGCCCACGGGCATAAAAATCGGCGTCGTCACGTCGCCATGGTCGGTATGGACCACGCCAAGACGTGCTTTTGACTTTTTGGAGGTCTTTAGAAGCTCAAAGCGGTTCATTAAGCCCAAATATAAAAAAACATATCGCAAAATCCAATTTTTTGAACCTAATTCCGAAATCCGAACTCTGAAATCTGAATTTTCCCCGTTGTCAATTTATCCATAGCAATATTGAAATTTAACTGGTTCTTACGCAAAAAAGGGGGTAGTTTTAACTTTGGATGGAGTCTACGTGTTGTAGACTCCAGCATGGAGTGATAAATGGATTTCAATAAGGTGTGGAAAAAGGCTTCTTGCCTTGTGGCTGGCCTTGCTGTGTTTGGCTTAGCCGATAACCCGATTTCATCGTATCATTATCTGGCGGACCCCTCGTGCGCCTCTGATGGTGATACCTTCTACATTCTGACCGACGTTGATGACTATAACAACCAGACCAACTGGAACTACGACATCGTTGGTCTTTATGCCTTTACGTCCGAAGATATGAAAAACTGGACCGACCACGGCATGATTTTCCGCTCCAAGCGTGAATTCGGCAACTATCCGAACAACACTTGGGCTTCGGGCATTGCTGTCAAGAATGGTAAGGTCTATATCGTTTACCCTGATGGCGCAAGCGGCGTGGGCATGATTACCGCTCCGGCTATCGATGGTCCTTATACCGACCCGGTCAAGGAAACCCATGGCGTCAATAGAATTGCGGGTGGTGGCAGCCTTATCGGTGGTTGCGACGGCATTGCGCACTGCTTTGACCCGGGCATCTTGATTGATGATGACGGTAAGGGTTACGTGATTTTCGGTGGTGGTGAAAGCTCCAGCCGTCCCTACGGCAACAACTTTGACATTATCAGTTTTACCGAAAGCAATGGCAAGATTACTTTCGACAAGAACTCCTTGAAGAAGGTCTCTTTGCCGAACTCCTTCGAAGCTCCGTACTTGCACAAGAAGGGCAGCACTTATTACTTGAGCTTCAACAACCGTAGCCAGGTGATTGACTATGGTATGTCCAACAATATTTGGGGTCCGTATACCTTTGTGGGCACGGTCATTCCGGGAATCGGCTCTGTGCCTGATGCTCATGGCGAAGGTGGTAATAACCACCAGGGCTTCGCTCCGTTCAAGGACAAGTGGTATGCCGTGTATCACGACCGCCGCTTGGTGACCTCTGACAACCATCCGGCCGCAACGACTCAGGCGGGCGTGCGTTCCGAAAACCCGAACTACGAAAACCATAGAAGCGTGTCCATCGACGAACTCACCTGGAGTGGCGACAAGATGAACAAGCTGACCTTCACTCGTGAAGGACCTAAGCAGATCAAGAATTTTGATCCGTACAAGACCTACAAGGCAACGACGAGCTCCAAGCAGATGAACATCCGTAGCCGTACCGATTGGACTCAGGGTCAGCCGGTGAAGCACGTGCTCTTGCCGCTTACGAGCCGTAGCGAATCTTGGATCCGCGTTACTGGCGTGGACTTTGGTAACGGTGCTCAGAATCTCCGTATCAAGGCCGCAAACGTGGGCGATGGCAACAAGATTGAAATCCATACGGGTAGTGCCAGCGGTACGTTGGCCGGTACTTGCGAACTTGCAAAGACCAGCAATAACAAGACCTTCGTAGATAACGACTGCGAAATGAAGGGTCTTACAGGCGTTGTTGATCAAGTCTTCTTCGTGTTCAAGAATAATGGAAAGGATTCGACCATGGGCATTCTCGAATGGGAATTCCAGGGCACCAAGCGCGAGCCTGAACCGCAGACTCCTTTCGGCGGCAAGGCTTGGGATATTCCGGGCAAGATTGAAGCCGAAAACTTTGACGAACCGGGCTATGGCGCAGGCAACGATTCCTATGCCGAAAACGATTCTGACAACCATGGTGATAGCGATCTGCGTAAGGGTACCGGCGTTGACCTTTATGAAAAGGAAACCGGCGTAGTGGTGGGTTATAATCAGGCTGGTGAATGGCTTGAATATACGGTCAACATCAAGGAAGCTGGTGATTACACCATGTACGCTTCTGTTGCCACCGACAATTCGACTGCAGGCTTTAAGCTCTCTATCGATGGTGATGCCGTGGCAGTAGTTTCTGTCTCTGGCTCCAGCTGGGATGAATTTACCAGGGTGAAGACTAACGTATCGCTCCCTGCTGGCGAACATATCCTCCGCTTCGAAGTGACGGGTGACTGGTTCGATATTGACTACTTGAACTTTGTGGCCGGTAAGGATGCTCCCGAAAATACGACAGCCATTGCTGATGTCAAGTTCCAGAACAAGGTTGAAAAGACATACAACGTGTTCAGCCTGACAGGCGTCAAGATCGGTACGGTTGATTTGTCTCGCATGGATGCCCCGAAGGCTCTTAATGCCGCGGGCTTTGCCAAGGGTGTCTACATGCTCAAGCAGGTCCAAGGCTCCAAGAAATTCATGGTGAATACCACTAAGTAATTCATATACATACACACCTCCAACAAAGCCCTTTTGGCGAAAGCCGGAAGGGTTTTGTGTTTTTTTTCTTGGAGCAGAAGTGTTTGGGATAAAACGAAAAAAGACTCAGTTTTCACTGAGTCTTTCTTCTGCGGTCGGACAGACTTGAACTGTCATGGGATCGCTCCCACTAGCACCTCAAGCTAGCGTGTCTACCAATTCCACCACGACCGCGGGGTCCTTAGCGGAACGACCCAAATTTAGATTAAATCGTTCCGCTTGTAAAGGGGTAAGGGCGAATTTTTTTGAAAAAAATTGATTTTTTTTCGCCTTTTATTACTTCACATCTTCTACGAGCTTGTCGAAGACTTGTCCGCGAACTTTGTAGTTCTTGAAAAGCCCGAAACTAGCGCAGGCGGGGCTCATAATGACGGTTCCTCCCTTGCCGATATTCAGACTGTCGGCAAAAGCTTCTTCGAGGGTGGGGAACAGTGCCGTCTTGATGCCTGCTGCGTCTACACCAGCCTTTTTCAAGTCGGCGAGCATGCGTTCGGCGGTGGCGCCGATGAGCGCGATTCGCTTAAGGTTGGGGCGTTCTTTTACGAGAATGTTCGAAAGCTCGGTAAAGTCGGCGTTCTTTTCGGAACCACCGAGAATCAGCGCGAAGGGGCGCTTCATACTGGCGGTTGCGGCGATCGTCGCGTCGGGGCGGGTGGCATAGCTGTCGTTGTAGAATTCGATGCCGTTCTTTTCGCCCTTGAATTCCATGCGGAAGGGGAGTGTCTCGTAGCTTTTCAATGCTTCGAAGGCGTCGGCCACCTTGATTCCCAAGGCCTTGCAAGCGAGGGTCGCCGCTGCCATGTTTTCAAGCTGGTAAATGCCGCGCACCCTGCAATCCGAAAGGAACAGCTTTTCGCCGTCAATCGCGAGGGTGGCGCCTTCAATGACGGCGTCTCCGTCGCCCGCGCTCGGGCCATCTTTAAGGCTAACGGCATATTTGGTCCCAGCGGGGCTTTCGCTTGCGATCTTTGCGGTTGGTTCGGCGTCTTTAAGGTATACGCAGGTGCCGGCGCGCTTTTGCCAACGAACCAGGTTTGCTTTCGCGTCTCGGTATTCCTCGACGTTCTGGTGCCAATCCAGGTGCTCTGTCGAAACGCGCAGAACCACGCCTACGTCCGGCGAAACCGACAAGGTCATCAGCTGGAAACTCGAAAGCTCCAGGATGCTCACTCGGTCTGCCGTTTCTGTTTCGAGCAAGTCCAACGCCGGCACACCGAAGTTGCCGCCGATTTCATTGTTTACGCCGCACTTTGTCAGAATGTGGCTGATCATACTCACGGTAGAGCCCTTGCCGAGCGTGCCCGTAACGCCAACTACCTTCTTGGATTTAGTTTGTTCTAAAAACAACTGAATCTGGCTGGTCATAAGTCCGCCGTTCATCTGGAACTTGAACAGTGCGGGACTCATCGGGTAAACACCTGCAGAACGCACTACGGTCACACAGTCTTTCAAACCATCTAAATAGTTCTCTCCACTGCAAACCTTTACGTTTGTGCCGGCAGGGACTTTCGGCAAGTTTACCGGATTCTTGTCCATCACTACGATTTCCTTGATACCGTTACGCACAAGGTAGTTGAACGTGCTTTGGCCTTCGACACCAAAGCCTAAAACGCCTACGGGGGCTACAAGATTAGAATTCATATTCCTCTCGGTCGATACATTTGATTTTCTCTGTGTTTGCACGGCACAGTGAATCGATGTTAATCAATTTTTTTTGTTGCTGATTCGCTAGAATCTCTTGTTGCTCGGCCTTGCATTTCTCAACGGCTGCAAAGTCTGTGCATTTACGGCTACTGTGTTCTTGTTCGTTTTTAAAGAACTCGTTTTCTTCTTGGCAGTGCTTGTCTGCCAAGTCCCAGCATCCGCATGAACTCAAGACAAGGCAAAAGATTGCGAGAATGCGCATCATATCAAGAAATCTAACATTTTTACTTAGCGAAAAAAGTCCGCCACAAGGGCGGACTTCGTAATGCGGTCGGACAGACTTGAACTGTCATGGGATCGCTCCCACTAGCACCTCAAGCTAGCGTGTCTACCAATTCCACCACGACCGCAGGCTTGTCGGCTGTCATCGGGATTAACCCAGCGACTGCCGAACAAAAACCTTACTTGGCTTCAGCCGGAGCTTCAGCTGCCGGAGCAACATCGGCAGCCGGTGCAGCGGGTGCTGCAAAGTCAGCCGGAAGAGCCGGAGCGGGAGCCTGCTGCTGGGCAGCATTTTCGCGGGTAGCCTTCTGCATCGTCGATTCTTCGACGGCCTGGTCCTGCTTGGCAGTAATCAGGCCGAGAGCGAATACAACGATGAAGAAAAGCACGGCCACGGCACGGGTCAGCTTCTGGATGAAGGTCGCGGCACCTGCGGTAGAGAATGCAGACTGGGAAGTCATGCCACCGAGACCTGCGAGACCGCCCATCTTGTCGTTCTGAACCAGAACGAGCAACATGAGGAAGAGGCACAGGAACACGTGCAGGACGATACCAATCCAAAAGAGAGTTGTCATAGTCGTTTTACCTTGAGTTTAAAGTTTTAATTAGCGAGCTTCGGCAGCGTCGATGATTTCCTTGAAGGTGTTGGCCTTGAGACCTGCACCACCAATGAGACCGCCATCGATGTCCTTCTGAGCGAGGAGGCCGGCAGCGTTGGCACCCTTCATGGAGCCACCGTACTGGATGCGCATGCCTTCGGCAACGGCTTCGCCGTAGATTTCCTTAACAACGGAACGAGCATAGGCCTGAGTGTCCTGAGCCTGTTCGTCGGTAGCGGTAACGCCAGTACCGATTGCCCAAACCGGTTCATAAGCGAGAACGCACTTGGCTGCGTCTTCGGCAGAAACGTCCTTGAAGGCGCCCTTGATCTGGAGGCCGAGGACTTCCTTGAGGATGCCGCCGTTGCGCTGGTCGAGGGTTTCGCCAATGCAGATGATCGGCTTCAGACCGGCTTCGAGGGTCTTCTTGACCTTGAGGTTCACGGTTTCTTCAGTTTCGTGGAAGTACTGGCGCTGTTCGGAGTGGCCGATGATGATGTATTCGGCACCGATTTCCTTGACCATGTCCACAGAAACCTTACCGGTGTATGCGCCCTGGTCCTTCCAGTGGATGTCCTGGATGGCGAGCTTCACGTTGGAACCCTTGATGACGTCGGCGACCTTGGCGGCGGCGAGGTAAGTCGGGGCGATGACCACTTCGGTCTTCTTCACGTCCTTGACGGCTTCCACGATATCCTTAGCGAGCTGAACGGATTCGCTAACGGTCTTGTTCATCTTCCAGTTACCAGCAATGATATACTGACGCATAATTAACTCCTTGAGAGGTTTAAAATTTAACGCGCCTAAATTTAGTAAAAAAAGACCGCCCGTGGTAGTTCGGGGCGGTTAAATTTGCATAAAAGGAACTTATTAGTAGTTCGAAGAATGTTTGGAGGTCGGAGCCGGGGATCCACCGTAGCGGTCGCCTTCGATCTTGTCCAAAATCCATTCGCCTTCGTAGCCCTTCAGGCGAGCCTGGTCGGGGTGCTTCCAGATAAGGCGAGTAATCAGCTTGCCTTCGCGAGTGTAGTATTCCCACACGCTAGTGGTAGCCGTTTCTTTTTCGTGGTCAGGAGGTCCCCACAAGAGGTTTACCATGTCGTTGGTCATGCCTTCTTCGATATAGCCCTGCTTAAAGACGTCTTTAAGGCGCTTGTCGATACCCATGCTTTCCTTAACGGCAAAGTATTCGCGTTCGTATTCCTTGCGGCCTTCGCCACGTTCAATCAGAATAGGGGAGGAATAGCGGCTGGCACAGGCCCAGAACATCAGGGCGCTTACGCCAAGCACGCACAAATGAGACAGCTTCATAGTGACTCCTATAAATTAATGCCTACAAAATAAGAATTTATGACGCAAATGGGGAAATTATTTTAAATTTTATCCTGAAATGCCTTGTTTTAAGAAATTATTGGGACTTTTTTTAGTTTTTTTTACCTGTAACGTTGCTTCATTTGCTGACGGCTTTAACGAAAATGCAAATTTTGCCTACCGCTACGGTCCTAACCTCTCTTGGAGCATTCTGGGGAATACTCCGTTTGTATGGGGACAATGGCTTCCGCAGGCGACCGGAATGTTGCACTATGCTTGGCTCGAACCGCTCGATGAGTTGCCTTATGGTGAACGCCTAGAACTTAATCCATCGTACTTGCGCATGGACGCTGCGATTGAGTTGTCTCCGTTTTATGCAGGGTACCTGGCTGGTCTCGGTATCCGCCCCTTCAAGACAAATCCGCAGATTGAGCTGAACGTGGTTTATGAAAGCTATATCTATATGCGTTCTAACCTAGAAATGGTCACTGCCGAAGTTGAGGGTGAGGGACGTATCGCTGAAAGTTGGAATGCCGACTATATTGTAGACAATATCTATAAGGATGACGCCGCGTTTGACTATACTCAGCTTATTGATATGGCGATAAGCCTTAGCTACTCATTGCCGAAGGGCTCGGTTCTTGGCTTAAAGTTCCATTATATTCTTTCTGACATTAGCACCGACTTTGATGGAAAAAGCTACGACTACCGCCGCAATATCCCCGTGTTTAGCCGCGATTTCTTGCTGGTTCTAGATGCTTACGGTAGATTGCCCTTGACCAATCATTTTGCCGCCTTGTTTGAATCCAGTTTCTACAAGACTGGGTTCTTGCGCGACAAGAATACCGTGCAAAAAGAATCCCTTGGTTATGGTAAGGCCATGCTCGGCGCTCACTTTTTCTGGGATGATGGCAAGCAGAATATTATTCTTGAAGTGGGCGGCTGGAAACGTACCGAAGAACGCTTCTACAATGGCTCATTCGCGCAAAAGTTCTTGGTTCAGCTTGAGTATCAGGGGTATTTTTCTTTCCCCTTTCACCGGAATTTTACCAAATAGGTCCGGCAGTGGCGGTTTCGCCTTGCCTTCGACCTTATTCTTGATCGGATCCGTCTGCAGGGATTGCATGGGGTAGGCGGAGCGTATCCAGATTTCGCCGCTGTATTTTTCGCTTTCCAACTTAACGAGGGTGGGGAGCATTTCTCCCGAGTAGTTTTTCCATTGGCGAATGCTAAAGGTGCGCTTTTCTTTACGGGCGCCGTTCATGGTAACCTTGGAAGGCGTGGGCAGCGAGTCTGCGACCAGACTCCACCAGGCCATCGAGAATGCGGTCGAAAGAATGTTCGGCTTTTGGATGGTCGAGTCTTTGCACAAGAACTGTCCGTTGGCCAAGAGTTCCATGTCGTCCAGTTTCAGGGGCGTTTCGCCGATGTTTTCTTTTAAATGGTGCGTTCCCAGTTGGCGCTTGATTTTTTCGTTGGGAAATTCCATGTAGCGGTATTCGCCCGCTGTAATAAAGTGGAACGGCGCAATGTTCGGCTGATTTACGAAAAAGGTGTCGAGCGCTTCGGGGTGGTGTCTCCATTCTACGTCGAGCGATGCTCGGGACATTTTTTCGTTAATAAAAAAGCCCTCGATGTTGACGACCATCGGGCTTTCTAGCAAAAAATGCGGACAGGACGACTGGGCAAAAGCGATTGACGAGAAAAGGAAACTTGCTGTTACCCATGTTAAAAATTTAGTTGTTCTCGCCATCATGCCCTGAATATAGAAACTTTATAGTGAATAGACTGTATTCGGTAAGTTTTTTGTTAGATTTACTTAAAATGATGGACGTCGTGAAAAAAATTTTTTTAGGCACATTTGTGTTGTTGCCGCTTCTTTTGCTAGGATGCGGCGAAAAGCCTGCTAAGCAAGAATCGGGACCTTCGCAAGAACAGACTTTACCTGATTCTCAAGAACCTTCCGAAAATTCCCTGCTTATTGCCAAGGCCCGCTATGTGGTGGGTGATGTGCGTTGGCAGCACCCGCAAAAAAAGTGGAACCTTTTGCAGGTGGGTAATCGTATTGTCGAAAAAGATAAAATCCGTACGGAACTTGAATCGGCTGCTAATTTGTCTTTGACCGATGGCTCGGTTCTCAAGGTCGTCGAAAAGACCGAAGTCTGCTTTATGGTTGATTCGACGGGCGAACGAAAAAAGCTGATGATTGTAACGATTGAAAAAGGACGTGTTCACTTTGATATCCAAAAACAGCAGGCCCGTGAATTCAGGTTCAAGACCAAGACGGGTGCTGCCGCGATTCGTGCAACGGCGGGATTTGTGGGTGAGTTTAATGGCAAGATGATTGCGTCTCTCAAAGAAGGTAAGGTCGATGTCATCAATAATGCCGGGAAAACGAGCTCTATTATTAAAGATCAGACGGTCGTCGTTGATGAACAGGGAAAAGCGAAAATCCTTGACTTGGCGTCTTCGGGAACAGAGACACTTTCTAAAACGTTGGATTCTGTGATGGTAGAACAGCCGGAAATGGCTGCTTCTGTGGAATCGATTGAAAGATCGTTGAAGACTTTCGACGCCTCATATGTGACGGCACTAAAGGCATTCGAGTCTAGATTGCAGTTCCGTGCAACAGCAATAGGGGATACGTTGTTTGTGCCGTCGGTGACGCTTACGGCTCGAGCCACTCCCGGTATTTTAGTAACGGTGTGGGGGCAGACCGATTCGGTTGGTGCAAACGGTATTTACCAACACACTTTTACGTGGGGTGATTCTGCTTATGGAACCAAGAGGTTCTTGGCGACTTGCGGAGATGGTTTTGTCGAAACACCTTGCTACATGTGGGTTGCCGATTATGTGGCCTTGTCGCAGGAATCCGCCGAAGCGGTTTCGGATACAAGTGCCAAGGCGGATTCTGCTGAATCGTTAAATTCTGCGGCTGGAGCAAAAGAAGTGAAGCTCTCTGTTAAGGTCGATGGTCCTCGCGATGAACGGATTCACCTGGATTTGCCGGCAACAGAGTTGAACACGAAACTTAAGTTTAGCCTGTCTGGTATCTCGGTAGATGACTTGAGTCAGATTACGTCGGTGGCGGTACTTCGTAACGGAAAACCGTTTAAGACCTTTGGTGCGGGTGACTTGACCTCGCTGAATTACGAGGTGCCGTTGACGATTGCCCGGAACAAGATTGCAGACTTTGAAGTGGTGGCTACGCTTAAGAATGGTAAAAAAATCCGAGCCAAAAAGACATTCGAAGTTTATTGCCTAGTAACCAACCATCCAGGTGGAAAGGCGCGTAATTCGATTTTGCCCCAGGACCAGGAATACGAACGGCTTAAGCAGAGCGGTGGCCTGACGCATGAATAATTTAAAGAAGGAATGTAGAATGAATAAACTGGTTTACGGTGCTTTTGCCACGGCGCTCCTTGCCGCTTGTGCTGGCAATCAGCCGAACGATAATGATGCTGTTCGGGCTAGGGCGAATGCCGCCTACGCTGAAGTTCCTCATGGCGAAGAATCTAGAGCTTCGTCCGTTGAGGCGAAGTCGGCTGACCCGTCTGCAGAGAGCCCTTCGATTCAGCTTTCTTCGGCGACATTCCGCAGCGCGCCTACGGTCTTGGTGAGCCCGGCGTTGTCGGGCAAGATGGCTGCATCGATTGATGTTATCCGTCAGAATCCCTTGGCCAAAACGGCGATGGAAGTCGTTAACGCTTACCTGACCAGTCGCGGGTATACGGTTGTCAGTCTCGAAAGCCAGGCGCAGCTTGACGAAGTGGTTCAGCTCCAGTCCGACATTGCCGGCAATGACGAAGACCTCTCGTATGTGGCGGGGCTCTCGGTGGGTGCCGACATCAATATCACCTATGCCGGTAGCATTCAGGAAAATGATATTGTTATAGATTTGAATGCCAGCGAGGCTTCTACGGCAAATCTCTTGGCGAGTGAATCGGTCCGCATGAAAAATGACGGCGAACAGTCTCAACGAGCTTTGGTGCAAAAGGCGATGGAAACCGCTATCATGAAACTCGAAAATAAGGTGCGTGACCGCTTGGCTGCTCAGCTAGAAATGGGGGTGCAGTATAAGGTGGTCGCTCGTTTGACGGGGGAGTTTACCGATGACCAGGCCGAAGAAATCTCGAATATTGTGTCTTTGCAAATTCGTAAGAAGTTCAATAAGATGCAGGTGGTTTCGATGAGCCGCAATACTTACGATTTACTGGTTTATGCCGACCCCGATAAGTATGAAGACGCACAGATGGTCTATGGGGAATTTGTGGAATCCTTGAGTGGTTTGGCCAAGGTTCGCAAGCAGAACATCACCAAAAAGCTGATTATTCTGGAGATTAAGTAATTCGGAATAGGGATAACGCTTAAAATGAATATGCATAAGTTGATACCCTTTGTTTTGTTTGCTACTGGCCTTTCGTTGGCAGCAAACTTGGTGAGCTATACGGCAACCTCCAAGGTTTCACAAAAGGATGCCGATAAAAAGGCGATGGAAGGCGTTGCCTTGCAGATTGGGGCGCAGGTCAAGTCCTCTTTTGAAACCCATACGGTAGAAAATGCTGATGGTTCCATAGAATCGACTGCTGACAGTAAAAAGTCGGTTTCGACAAATGTCTTGCTAAAGGGGGCTAAAATTCAGCCCGGTCCCAAGACAAATGGCTTGTTCCAGTCGACGGTTACGGTGGATTTAGAAATGCTCGCCTCTAAGATTTTGCTGGATCTGGAGCAGATCAAGTCCAAGATGAAATCCCTGGACTCGCTGATTCGCTTAGATATGCTTGATCGCGATTATCGCAAGATGGAAGGCGAAATGATTAAGCTTGAAAAGCTGGCTGTCGACTACAACGACCAGCTGAATAGCCTGTCTTTTGTGCAAAAGGTTCCTGCCGAAATGCGTCTGGAATCGACATTGGGCGAGTTGACGGAGTTCCTAATTTCTTCGATGCAGACTGTCAAGCTAGAAACGGAACTTGTGTCGGGAAACTTGAAGGTGACTGTTTCTGATTTTGCGGGGCCGATTGCGAATTTTCCGTTGGTTCTGACGCAAGATAAGAAAGATGTTTCCAATGCCAAGACTGGGAACGATGGCGTAGCCGTTTTTAAAATCAAGAATATCAAGAAACTGAAGCCGAGTGGCGAAGTGACCGTGCATGCCGATATGAACTTTAAGTTCGTGCGTCAGTCTGCTTTGCAAAACAAGACTGTCAGTTACGGCTCTGCTAAGACCGGCAAGTCTTTCCGACTTGCCTGCAACGGTAGCGTTGCAGAGTGTGGTGCCTTGCAAAAGTTCCTGACCGATGCGGGAATTTCTATTGCGGATGCTGCAAACCTCCCAGAAATTTCTGCATCGTTTGAATTTAGCGACAAGCCGAATTCTTCGCGTAGCCTCTATACTTCGCGGGCGACAATCAAGTTGAAAAATGCCGGGAAAGAAGTTGTCTTGCAGCCTCAAGGCGTAGGCCGCGATGCGGAAGCCGCCCATGTCAAGGCGATTTCGAATATTCCTGTGTCGCAGATAAGCGACCTCGCAAAATAGGAAAACCCCAACCCATCCCAATGGCTAAAGGATAGGTCAGGGTTTGTTGCTCTTCAGGAAGAAATGGTTCGACAGGCTCACCAATCGGTGTGTATGAGGTCCCCGAGCTTAAGCCTGTGTTGAGCGTAGCCGAAGCAAGGGGCCGAAGGGCCTGTTTCAGGGATGGGTTCTCTATGCGTCTTCTTCGACGCTGACGCTTTCGCTATCGTCGGCTTCGATGGCGTCGCCTTCGTTCAGCTTGAACAACTCGACGTCCTTCATGCTTTCGCGAATCTTCTGCTCGATTTCGTTGCAGAGTTCTGCGTTGTCCTTCAGGAACAGACGGGTGTTTTCACGACCCTGGCCGATGCGTTCGTTGTTGTAGCTGAACCAAGAACCGCTCTTCTGGATAATGTCGAGTTCAGTGGCGAGGTCGAGGATTGAGGCTTCGCGCGAGATGCCGCAACCGTAAAGAATGTCGAATTCGCACTGGGTGAACGGTGCTGCCACCTTGTTCTTGACCACCTTGACGCGGGTGCGGTTACCGATAACTTCTTCACCGTCCTTGATAGCAGCAATACGGCGGATGTCGATACGCTGCGTGGCGTAGAACTTCAGGGCGTTACCGCCGGTAGTTGTTTCGGGGTTGCCGAACATGACGCCAATCTTCATACGCAGCTGGTTGATGAACAGCATGCAGGTGTTGGACTTCGAAAGAATGCCGGTGAGCTTACGCAAGGCCTGGCTCATGAGGCGTGCCTGCAGGCCGACGTGGTTGTCACCCATTTCGCCGTTGATTTCTGCCTGCGGAACGAGGGCTGCCACGGAGTCAATGACGATAATGTCGATGGCGCCAGAACGAACGAGGGTTTCGGCGATGTCGAGAGCCTGTTCACCGGTGTCCGGCTGAGAAACGAGCAAAGATTCAATGTCGACTCCGAGTTTGCGGGCATAAACGGCGTCAAAAGCGTGTTCTGCGTCAATGAAGGCGGCCACACCGCCAAGTTTCTGGGCTTCGGCAATGGCGTGCAGGGTCAAAGTTGTCTTACCGGAGGATTCTGGTCCGTAGATTTCGATGATACGACCGCGCGGGAAACCTCCCACACCAAGGGCCATGTCGAGCTGGATACAACCGGTAGGAATGACAGGGATGTCTTCGACGGGCTGCTGGCCCAAGGCCATAATGGAACCTTTACCATAATTCTTCTCAATCTGGGCGATGGCGGCTTCTACGGCCTTGGCTTTATCTGCGGAAAGGTTGCTTGTCGGTGTTGTTGTTTTCTTAGCCATGTTTGGACTCCATTTTTGTTTTTTCGTTTTAAATATAACATTTAGTGTTCACTTGTGCAAGTGCTTTTTTGGTTATTTAACAAAAAAAGTAACCTGCTCAGTACACTATAAACGGTTTTCTCGCGTACTTGGTTCCTGTTTCCTGCGAAAATTTTACAAAAGGCCTCATTTTGCAAACTATTGGCGACAGCCATCCATACTGTACCAACCGGTTTGCCGGGTTCTGCTCCGCCGGGTCCGGCTATTCCAGAAGTGGCGATAGCCCATTCGCAACCGAACTTTTGGCGTGCGCCTTCGGCCATGGCCTTGACGGTTTCGGCAGAAACGGCCCCTTTTTCTTCCAAAATCTGGTGCGGAACGCCGAGCAGATGTTCCTTGACCTCGTTTTGGTAGGCGACAATCCCTCCGACAAGTACGGCAGAGCTGCCCGGAATGTCTACAATATGGCTTGCGACTAGGCCACCCGTAAGCGATTCGGCGGTTGCCATCATTTGCCCTCTTTCCAAAAGGATATTTTGGATTTGCTGGGCGATCTCGTTTATGGTAGTTTCGTTTGCCATGTTGTTTCCTTTTACGTTTTCAAATATACATAAAGTTTATGTCATATTTTGACAATAGAATCCGACTGCTAAAAAAAGTAGCAAAAAAGAACTTGGGGCTTAGAACATAGAGCTTATGCATTACCGACTATTTACTATATTCCCCCTCGATGTTTCGTCATTCGTTTGTTTTGGGCATTATTTTGTCGGTGCTGTTTGCAGTTCCGCTTTTTGCCGACGATGATGTGGCTAAACAGCCTGTAGAAGAACAGCCTGCGGTAGTTGCGCCTGAATCTGGGCAAGAAAGTTCTCCTGCTGATTCTGTTGTGGCGGACGACCCCTTGCAAAAGGGCAAGACGGGTATTCCTGCTATTGATACGCTTGCGGTAAACGAGTGGGATATCCCGACCAGGCGCAATTCGCTCCCGCTGACAATGCTTTTTGCGCTTTTTCCAGGTGGTGGTCAGTATTATACTGAGCATTATGTGCGTGGTGGCTTTATTACGGCTATCGAACTTTTGCTGTTGTACGAGGTTACGGCAAACAAGAGCTACCAGCACCGCCGCGTTTTAGAGCAGGCCCAGCCCTTCCAAGATTCGGTGGGTATATACACGCGTTTGCTGTTGAATTCGCCTAGGGATAGTGTCGAGTATTACCATGAAAAACGTGCCGAGTTTGTGGCGCGCGTTCACGAAAAGAGTGACAAAAAAATGGAACAAGAAGATTTGCGTAAGGCCGAGACCGCTTGGATGTATGGCCTGTACCTGTACAGTTTTTTTGATGCGTTTGGAATCTGGTACAACAACAACTACCGCAGTGTAGAGCTCCGTAGCATGAAGAATGCTCTCTTGTGGGCGATTATCCCTGGTTTTGGGCAAATGTACAACCGCGAATTCGGTAAGGCGGGGCTCCTGTATATGGCGATTATTGGGGCGTCTACCAGTATATGGACGTCGCAGAACATGGTGGAGTATTATCTAGACCGCAAGCATTTTGTAGAACGTGAAAGTACCACGTCCGAAGAGTACGACCGTGTGACGGAACGCGTTACCTATTACCGCAAAAACCGCAACCAGTACATTTGGGCGATAGCATTAATTTATCTGTATTCTATTGCCGATGCTGCGGTCGATGCCTTGTTAAGCGATTTCGACAACCCTATGCATTTGGCCGTGCTCCCCAGTCTTGAGGGTGGCGTACAGGCCCTGATGTCGTTTGACTTTTAGCCGATCTTTAGCGGAGCCATTTGGATGCCGTCGTGGATTTTTTCGAACGTTCCGCGGTAATGCCCCTCGGCGTCGCGCTTGAACTCAAACTTGGTCACCATGGCGTAACTAAAGGCCCCTTCTACGAAATCAGAATCGGGGAGTCCACAGGCAAAGTGCTGCAACGCGGCAATCACGCCTGCGTGCGTAATCCACAAAAATTCGCCGTTGTCGTTGAGCGTGTCTAAGAGAGACTGCACACGGCGGTCGATGTCGTAAAAACATTCGCCGTCCTTAAACTTGTATCCGCGTAAATCGTGGGCCCAGGCGGCCATTTCTTCGCGGGGGACTTCCGTGAGCTTTTGACCTTCCCAGGTTCCGAAGTTCATCTCGATGATTTCTTCTCGCTTTTCCATGGCGAGCCCGGTAGCCTTTTCTGCTTTTTCGGCGAGTCTAAGGCAGCGCTTGAGGGGGCTGGTGAACATCCGCGTAGGCTTGGCCCCTGCCTTAAGTAACGCTTTGAGTGCTCCGTCGCTTTCTTCTTCAAAAGTGGGGGATACGTCAAAGTCGAGTCTGCCATAGCAGACGTCGTTGGGGTTATAGGGCTTGGTGTGGCGAATGGTCCAAAGAATCATAAAATCTCAACAAAAAAAGCCCTAGTAAGGGCAAAAAAAGAATCCTAGGCGACCTGAGCACATAAAAATTCGCAAGTCCGTTGCTGCTTTCGCCCTGGCGATTTGCCCGCAAATAGTCATTGCGCAGGGCCTAGGACTGCCAAATGTAGAAAAATTTCGTGACTTTTGTCAACAAAAAGGGTTTTATTGACTTTTAATCAATGAAATCGCTTTTTGAATGTGAAAAAAAAATAACCTATGTAAATAAAATTATGTATTTTTACGGTAGGAGTGAACAAAACTGTAGAAATACAGGGGGTATATCATGAAAATTGTAAAAAAAGTGTTTGATAAATTATGGGTAATTTTCGCCATGGTGGGGACTGTCTCCGCTATGGATATCGCGCCATTTTATTTTGAACATGCATCTGGACAGGATGCTGAAACCCAGGAAGCCGAATGGAACTACCTGATGAAGTACAAGATGTTCGGCGCTAGTCAAATCAATTTTAACAATACTTTAATTCGTGTCACGGATTCGGTGGGGTGGTTTGGAACCTCTCATGGAGATTTGAATTTATTGCATAATGGTCTTGATACCATTGGTGGCCCGATTTTGGTTGGTGGAGACCTCAATCTTCATATGGGTCCCGAAGTGTTTACGAATGGTCCCGTAAATGTGACAGGCAATATCACTGTTGATGCGGCAGTTGATTTTTCTAGTAAAGGAAACTTATTCAATGGAGAACAATGTGTTAAGGGAAGTGTACACTATTTGTATAACAACTTTGTGGCTCCTATAGGTAATGATCCTGATTCTGTTGCTGCACGCAATGCAAAAATGCATTTTGGAGAAGATAACTATAAAGATTGTTTCGATGATTCTAAAGGACTTAAAGTTCCTGAAGTGAAGCCGGATTTGTTTATTCCGACGTTAAAAACAGAACCTGCAACGTATTCTACGACGTTGAAAACTCGTGTTCACAAGATTGAGGGCGGTGCACTTGTATTAGAGCAAGGCAAAACTGGTACTTTTGTTTGGGATTCTCTTAATCCTAACAATCAGGTTCTGGAAGTTTATATCCCTTGGGGTGATCCTAAGGAGTATTACGACATCTATTTGGACAGTATGAATTTCTCGAACTCTGCAACTTTGTTGTTTAATATGCAACCGGGAGGCCGACTGACTCGAGTTTTCTTGAAGAATGGCATTACGGGTTTTTCGTCGTTCTCAAATATCGCTGTTCAATATGCTGAATACGATGATGATGGAAATGTGAAAAAAGAATCCAATGGTGATATCACGTATGTAAGGCAGGCAAATGCCGATTATAACGGGACCTTGCTTTTCTATACACCCAAAGATATTGTGTTCCCGTCGTTTGCTGGAGGTTCTTCAATTCAAGGTTCGTTTATTTCTGCCGGCAAAATTACCATTGCTGACCATATGATTCTTGCGGGTCAGTTGCTTGCAGATGTTATTAATATTAACGCAAACTTTGATGGCAAGAACTTCATTTTTGTTCCCTTTAATCCGGCTACATTGGACTTTGACCCGACTGCCTTGGCCGAAGGCAAGTTCATCGAAAATAACCAGACGGTTCTTGTACCCATTAAGCTCGATACGCTTGCATCGGTGGATGTCAGCTTTAAATACTGCTTTGACATAAAGGATTCCAGCCTTACGGATCCGAATTCCAAGATTGCGTCTATTCAGGACTTTAACAATATCACTCCTGTTTGTGGGAAGGATACTGGTTCTGTAAAGATCCTGGCGGACGATACAATTCCCCGTGGTATTTATAATGTTTACATCAATGTGGCTATAGATACCCTCTTCGAAGGACAAGAAACTCTTCCTATGAAGGTGTTTAGTTTGGCCGGTGCCGTATTGCCGGGTAACAAGCGTCAGGGCTCTTTCTCCCTCCCGATTATCGATGATCCGACTCCGGCATCTCTTAAGAAGATTGTCCTGGATTCCGTTCCTGAAAATTCGCCTGTCGGAACTCCCATCGACAGCCTGATTGCAATCCGTGGCGACAAGCTCTGCACCCATTGTAAATTCGCTCTTGTCGATTCTACCGACTATGTGAATGTGTCGGAAACCGGCTTGGTGACTGTTAAAGATAGCTCTATCTTGGACTATGAAACGATTACAGAAATCCAGATTCGTGTATTTGTGATAGATACCTTGTATCAAAAGATTTCCGATACTACGGTTACAATCCCTGTTATCAACGTCAACGAAAATCCGATTCTGCAAGGGGACGATTTTGATGTTGACGAACATAAACCGGCTAAAACGGTTGTCGGCACCATTAAAGGCGATGATATCGACAAGGTTGATTCCTTTAGGAACAATGTTTTCGAGGCTGTCGGTGGCGATACGCTTTTGTTTGCCGTTGATTCGACCGGTGTAATCACCACGAAAAAAGAGCTGGATTACGAGACGATGGATACGACCTATATTCTCGTCGTAAAACTGCGCGACCATAAGGATACGTCCCTTTATGCTATCGATACGATGACAATTCATGTACATAACGTGAACGAAAATCCGAAGATTACGACGGATACGTTGTATGTTACGGAAAATTCTCCAAAGGGTACCGACGTGGGAGAAATCAAGGCGACAGACCCCGACAAGAACGATACCCAGACCTTTACGCTTGTAAATGATCCGAGCGGCTGTTTTGACGTTGCCGCCAATGGCTCTGTTACGGTTAGCGAAACGTGCAAGGGCATTGACCGTGAAAAAGACCCTGTTATTGTAATCGAAGTCCAGGTTACGGATTCCTTTGGCGCTACGGATACTCATGAAATCCGCGTTGTGGTTAAGGACGTCCCGTCTCCGAAGATTGAAATTACCGATACGACTTGGACCAAGCCGAAAGAACCGATTTATACCAACGATAGCAACTTCCCCTATTGCTGGATTCTTAACTCTAAAAAGGAAGATGGCAACTGTGCCGATACGACCCTTAAGCCGGGTAAGAACGAAATCTGCAAAGAGATTTGCGACTTGGCTGGCTTTGAAGGCTGTGCTGAAGATTGCATGACGGTGTACTACAGCGATGCTGCGCCGGTGGTGACTATCGATGCTGACCCAGATGGTGGTTCGGCGACCAACATCTTTACCATTGTCGAAAAGACCGACGATGCGGATACGAATGTTTACGTGAACAAGACGCAAAACGATATCCGCATTACGGTGAAGGATTCGGTGACTGGTGTCTCTAAGAGCTTCACGGTCAATGTCGATCTTAAAAATACCGTCAAGGTCCCGCAAAAGACATACGACAAGCTCGCTTCTGTAATCAAGGAGGCTCCGGCCTTGGATGAAGATGCCAAGGGTGCTGTAAGGACGCCGGTGAACGGTACTGAAGTCAGCGTGTCTTACACGACCAAGGTGGCTGGTGCCGAAGTGAACATCTCTTACCTGACCGACAACAAGGGCAACGTGGTAAAGCAGACGGTTGTTGACGATAAGGGTAAAGAAGAATCGATTGCCGTGATGGAGGTTTCGTACGAAACAGAAATTGACGGAAAGAAGGTGACGGTATCTTACTATGCCGATGCCGTGACGGGAACTCTCCTTGTGAAGGACGCTTATGGTAGACTGATGACTGAATCTGCGGCTTCTGCCGAAAAGGTGGACGCGGGTGTGTACTCTGTATCCTATAATAACGTGAATGCCGCGGGTGATTCTGTGACTATTTCGTATGCGGTCGACAAGAAGGGCGAAATGGTGAAGAATTCTAATGGTGATATCGGCTATTCGGTGTCCTACACCTATGTGAACGAGTATGGCAACTCTGCAAGGCGTTCCATCTTTATGGTGCTTGACCAGAAGGGGCCCGAAGTGAAAATTGTTTCTCCGGTGTGGGGCGCTGTTATCCGCTCGAACAGCGTGGCTGTGGAATGGACTGTTGATGGCAAGGTCCAAGATACCTTGGTGGTGCAGGGGCTTGAAAAGGGCATCAACTACATCGTTCGTTATTACTGTGACAAGGCGGGCAACAAGGCCTCTGATACCGTGTTCGTTATGATGAAGGACGGAAAGGATGTGAACGTGTCTATCGAAAAGCCTGTGACCGTTGTGACCAAGGATAGGGTAAGCGAATACTACAAGGATGAAAGTAGCAGGCCTAAGCCGGGCCAGACTTATGCGGTGAGCATCCAGAAACCGACTCTGGATGGTGATGGCGAAGAAGTGGAAACCTTGATTGGCGGCACTTTTGGCTCGCGTGCGGGTAGCGGCGAAGAACCGTATAAGAATGTCAAGAAAAAGAATGCGACTCATTTGGGACCGACGCTTGCTCTTGATATTAAGCTTCCGACGGTATCGGATGGTAACAATCATGGCAGTGTTGGTGGACTGGCTACATTGGATGACTTGATGAGTGGCAATCTTATTCCGCTAGAAGGTGTTGATGCTGCCAACAGTAAGAAGGTCAGCGTAGAGGAATATGTGGCCAAGTACTGCGAAGTCGGCTTTGACGCCTCGGATATTAAGCGCGCTAATTTGTATAGAACCCATGCGAAGATTAAGATTTGGGTGTATACGACGCTTGGCAACTTTGTGGATTACTATAGCTTTAGCCAGGATCTTAACGACCCCGACTATACCAACGAAGCCGGCATGCTGAGGATGTTCTTTGAAATGAAACCCGATGCTGATGGCAACGTGCGTTCCGAAAAGGGCAAGCTCTATGCAACGGGGGCTTACGTGTACAAGGTTGAGGCTAAGCTTCGCTCCGATTTGCGCTGCACGCTCCCGCCTGTGGATGACGTGGCTGGCAAGAAGATGGGCGATGTCATCAAGTCCGACGACGACTTGCTGAAACCCTTCGGCTACAAGCGTCCTGCTAAAAAGTAGCCCACACGTTTGATAACGTTCTCTAAAACCGGCCTGGGGGCCGGTTTTTGCTTTTGTAGCGGTTTATTTGCAGAAGAAAGGTCGCTGGATGCAAAACAATTTTTTTGAGTTTTTAGTTGCTTTTATACTATTTGTTTATGAAAATTTACGTTAAACTTGTGAAAATTTGTGCTTTTTATCACCGAAATTTGCGTATTGAATAAAAAGTTGATTTCTTGTGGATAAAAAGTATGCTTTTTATATGCTTTTGGAAGATTTTCTATTGTAATAATAAAGAAAGTTTTATATCTTTTACATTAGAAAAAAATATAGGGAGTATTGTACACTCTTAAAATAGGGAGTATAAAATTATGTGGTTTGGAAAGAACATAATTGCAAAACTCGGTCTTGTACTGGCCGTGGCAGTCCCCGCTCTTGCGGCGGATGTCAAAGACATGTTTCCGTTAAAATTTGGTAATCTTGGTGAAGACGATCAGGTCCAGTATTGGAACGACTTGATGTCGTTTAAAATGTGGGGTACTGATCGAATAAATTTCAAAAAGGTTACTCTACCGGATAAAGTAGGTGCTTTAGGTACTGGAGGTGATTTTACATGGGATGGTGCTGGATTTGTATTGGGCGGCCCAATTTATGTAAATGGTGATGTTATCATTAAAGATGGTCAAAAGTTTTTTACTTCGGGACCTGCACGTATTAATGGCGATCTTAAATTAGATGGTGACAAAGAACAAAATACAATGGTGGGCACGTATTGCGTTAAGGGTGAAGTTAATGCTTTGACGGAGCATGCTTGCGATAGGGGAAATGCTGTAGATGCCAACTCTCATTGTCAATTAAATGTTGGCGAAGACAGCTATAATTCTGGTGCGTGCGCAGATGTTAAGCAAATTCCAGATAAATTATTTATTCCTGAATACCCGTTTTCAAATCCTGTGGGTGCAGAAAATTTAGGTGATTTTACGGTGACTGAAAGTAATACCAGAGTTATAGATATTCCTGATATATATGAGGAAGATGGCGTCACTATAAAGAAAAAAATGTATGATTATGTTTTGAACAGCTTAACGTTAGAACAGCAATCAAAGTTATATATTCGTATCGGCTCTCCTCAAGCTTTAGCTCGTTTTTTTGTTAATGGGACTATAAAACTTAATCAATCTTCTGTGATTCAAGTTATTCTTGTTAATGGAAAATGGAATTCTACTTCAAAAAAATGGGAGTGGAAGGAGGACAAAGATACAACGCATGTCTCGCAGGAAGGGTATGCGGGTAATTTGATGTTCTATACAACCGAGAGCCTTTCTTTGCCGGCAATGCATGGCGCAGCCTTGTTGGAAGGTACGTTCATGTCTACGAAGACTATCGATATTGGATCTAATCTTCATTTAGCAGGGCAGTTCTTAGCTAAGGAAATAAGTATTTCTAATGATTTGGATGGGTCTGGCTTCCGCTATGTTCCTTTTAATGCGCCCGTTATAACGGCTAGTGGAACTGATAATATTATTGAGGAAGGCCGTGACGATAATGTAAACATAGTCCTCGATAAAACGCCTAGTACAGATATTACGTTTGAATACTGTTATTATTTTGAAGGTACAAAAAATAGTGGAACCGATACAGCTATAGTGGCTGATGTTGAATACGCTGTGGTTAATAATAATCATGTTAGCGTGCCTATTTATAATCCTACGACTAATTTGTGTAGTGGTTTACCGTTGAAATCAAGTTTTAAGGAAGGTTCTCAGAAACTTACAACCCCGATAATTCTTCATGCTTATGCTGATGGGGTTGTGGAAAATGAATATGAAGAATTCAAAATATGGATTCTGAATCTTGAAGGTGCTGTTTTGAAGACTGGTAAGCATGAAGGTCCTATTACGTTAAAGATTCATGATATAGATGGTAGGCCCAAGGGTGCTGATATTACGGTTGCAGGAACAGAAGACGTCCCGTATGTTTTTTCTGCGTTTCCTGTGAAAAATTCAAAGGATGAATCCTTAACTAAGTATTCTGTGGAAATTACTAAGAAGGCCAGTGATTCTCCGGGTTCGCTTATTTTAGTAAATGCTGCGGGTGATTCTGTCAAGATTGGTGAAAAAACTGAAATCACCTCTGAACAAATTAGTGCTGGTAAATTTATCTATAAGTTCGAAGAAAATGATTACACGGCGTCTACAGATGCTGATATTCATCGATATGATTTTGAATTCCTTGTTATAGATGAATATGGACATAAGTCTGATGATTCTTATACAGCAACAGTAACGGTAGCTCCGGTCAATGATGCTCCTGTTGCAAGTAAGACGGTGTTTATTATTCCTGAAGGCAGCAAGTCTACAACGGAAACGATTGTGTATGCTGAACCTGATCCTAAAACTTCTGATGGGGCCTTTGATGCAACAGATGTTGATGATCCTAAGGATGCCTTGACTTATAAGTTTGATGATAACTTTGATGCTGATTATACGGAAGAAAACTATAATCATGTGACTAGTCTTTATGGTATTGAAGAAAATTCGGGAAAGATTTATGTTAAAGAAGGTGCTGAGCTCGATTATGAATCGGCTGATAGTGTGCTTACGATTCGCGTAATCATTACCGATAAGAGTACCTCGACCGGAAATACAGCGGATGCTAAGTCATCTACGCCGGTTGAGGCTGTCATCAAGATTAAAGATGTCAACGAATCTCCGGTTGCTAAAGATCTTGATGTGACGTTAGATGAAGTTACTCCGACGAGTCCAATAGCTAAGGATTCCGTAATCGGTAAGGTCGAAGCTGTTGACCCGGATTCCATGAGCGATGGTTTGTATGACTATCTTGAATACTTTCTTAAAGAAAATGCGGATGTGCCTTTTGCCGTTAATAAGTTGACAGGCGAAATTTCTGTAACGGATCCTGCAAAGCTTAATTATGAAGACGATGCAATCGTAGACCATAAGTTTGTATTTGATGTGATTGTTAAGAATTGTGAGTTGGATGCTGTTACTAGAAAACCGACTGATAAATGTCTTGACGATGTCTCGACGGTGACGATTGAATTGAAAAACGTCAATGAAACACCAATCATTACCGATACTACTGGTGATACAATTTATGTTGCAGAAAACTCTGCTTTGGATTATGTTATTGCTGGCTTTAAAGTAAATGATCGTGATGCGGATGATAAGGCTGACTTGTTGACTCAGATTGTCCCGTCTATCAAAGATCTCAATACAAAGACGGGTGTAGTCCATGCTGAAGATTTGTTCTATTTTACCAAGGAAGAAATTGGTGGTGAAATTTGGGCTGTGCTGAAAGTGACTGATGATCCTGATATGGTCAAAAAACTTGACTTTGAAGCGATCATGGATGTTCTTAAAGACTCCGTGTTTAGTGTGACTTTGACCTTTACTGATCATGCCGGCACGGGCCCGGATGCCAAGGATACTTCGTTCGTCAAGAAAATTGCCGTAACCGATGTGAATGAAACTCCTCGCGTTACGGGTGTTGAAGATTTGAATGGTAAGATTAAGGATGCTGATAAGGAGGCTTTTACCTTCTATCCTAGAGAAGATCTTGAAGCCGACGGCTCTGTGGGCTATGTGCATACGGAAGATCCTGACGTAGTGCATGTAGATGAATTCGGTTATCGCGAATTCTCCCTTGATAATCCCAATAACTATCCGTTCAAAATGAAGGATTCCCTGTTGGTCTTGACGAAAAAGTTGGACTATGAGAAGGATCCGAAGGTATACACGTTTGACGTTGTTGTTAATAACTGCGAAAGAGTAAAGAATAGCTCAGGCAAGTACGAAAAGAAGGATCCGCCGAAGTGCGTTGCTCCTGTAACGCAGACTGTGACTGTTAAAATCCAGGATGTCGATGAACCTCCTGTACTTGAATGCTTCGATGACGATGTAGAATGTCTCAGTGGAAATCCGTTCAAAATTGCGGAACATTCTGATGTGGATACCTATATTGCAAAATTCAAAGTAACTGATGTGGATGATGGTGATGCTGCGAAGATGACTGTCGCTAACAACTTTGAATTGGTTGATGTCGAAAATACTGGTGTTAATGATTTGTTCAAGCTCACCTATAGCTATGATGCTACGACAAAGGTTGGTACTCTGCAACTTGTGGTGAAGGATAGTGATGCTCTTGATTATGAAAAAATTCCTGAATTGCACGACTTTAAAATTATCGTGAAGGATCCTGACAATGATTTGCTGAATGACAATATTGCCCGTAAGGTCCAGGTAATCGATATAAATGAACCTCCGGTTATTGCGGGTGTTCTCGATCCTAATGGCAACCTTGTTACAACCTTGAAGCCGAATGAAAATCTGCCGAAGGGAACCAAGATTGGCTCTATCTCGGCAACGGATATTGATATAAAGAATCCTGAGAGATTCGGAGTTGTTGAGTACTACATTGAAGACCCGAACGACAAAATCCCGTTTGTTATGGACGGTTCCTCGATTCTGGTAGAGGATTCTGCCGCGATGAACTTTGAACTCAAGGCTGACTATGAATTCGATGTTCTTGTTCAAAACTGCGAATGGGAAAAGAATAGTGCTGGCAAGTATGAAAAGGTTGATCCGCCCAAGTGCATTGATCAATATCAGACTGTGAAGATCTCTATTCAGGATGTGGAAGAACCTCCGAAGATTATTCCTGTATGCGAAGGTGATCAGTGTGTCGAAATCTGTAAGGGCGATAAGTGTGAAGTTTGTGTGGGTGATGCTTGTGATGAACATGAACTTTGCGTCGAAAATTGCGATAATCCCCGTGGTGACGATCCGGCAAAGACCTTGACCGTGACTGTGAAGGAACATTCGGCGACGGGTTATCCGGTCATTAAATATGAGGTTCGCGATGAAGACCTTGGCTTTGGTCATCTCGACACCTTGGTTGCTTCTATTAAGAATACAAATGAATCTGGTGCGGCCGCCCTATTCGATGTAAAAATGGAAAGGGATGCTAATAATAATTGGAACGTTATCGTTTATGTGGTTGACGGAACGAAACTTGACTATGAAAAAGTCAAGGATACTCACAACGTGACGATTTCTGTGCTCGATCCCGAAGACCCAAAAGGTATGTATGATTCGCTCCTCCGTGTCATCAAGGTTGTCGACGTGAACGAAGCTCCAAGTATTGCGGGTGATGTTTTTGATTTGCCCGAAAATACTCCGGCTGAAGATACAATCAAAACTCTTACGGTTACTGACCCCGATATTAATCTAGAATACCGTAAGTTGAAGTATAATATTATTGAAAATGTTCCGTTTAGAATGGATTCCAACAATGTGGTGGTTACTAAAAAACTGAACTATGAAAAGGATCCTATAGAATACAAATTCCGAGTGGTTGTCACTGATGTGAAAGTTGATTCCTTGACGGATACGGCGTGGGTTACGGTTAACTTGAAGAATGTCAACGAAAAGCCGGAAATCATCATTGACGGTCCTACTCCGGACGGTGGTGACGATTCTGAGCCGTTCTGCGTTGCCCATTGCGATACCACGGATCGTGGTGTTTGGAAGGATTCTATCCTTACGGTAGGTGTCAAGGAAAATACCGACGATAGTTTGCTCTCTAAGACGGGTATGGTCTTGTTCCAGTACCATTATGCCGATGAAGATACTGGCCATGTTGCTGGTGCCAAGGTTACCTGGTTCGATGCTGGCTCGACAATTTCGAGTGTGTCTACGAAGGGTTCCGACCTCTTTAACATTGAGGGCAAAAACGGTGTGATTACGGTGACCGTCAAGGACCAGAATCTGCTCGATTACGAAAAGCTCAGAAACGCAACGTCTCGTGATGATCCTGATCCGGAATACACAATGAAGATCGTCGTGACTGACCCGAAGGGCTTGAAGGACTCTATCTACCGTACTATTCGTATAATTGACGTGAATGAAAAGCCGTCCTTTACAGCGGAACCCTGCGTAGTTGTCGAAGGCAACCATCCGGGCGATTCCATTGGTCATGTGGAGCGTCCGAGCGATATAGACGCCTTGTCCAGGAACCCGGCCTTGTATGATAATGACTTCAAGATGACCGGTGGCGATACTGATCGCTTTGAACTGAAAAAGGATCCTACTGACTTGATGAGAGTCATACTTACCGCGATTGATTCCATTGATTGTGAAGATGGAAGTTATGTTTGCGGAAAGGATTCCGCCTATAGGGTTGAATTGACCTATGGCGATATTTCACTCAAGACGATGTATGACAACATTAGTATCCCTGTTAAGGTTCTCGACAGAAATGAAGAACCGATTATCAAGACGGAAACTATCGAAGTTAAGGAAAATTCCCCGAAGGGAACACCGGTTGATTCTATTAGATGGTTTGATTACGATGAGTTTGATAAGAAAAATGGCCTGCACTTTGAAATCACCAAGGATCCGAGCGGCTGCTTTGAGATTGACTCGAAGACCGGCTTTGTGACCGTGAAAAAGGACAAGTGCGCAGATCTTGACTACGAAAAGAACAAGACCTTGAGTATTGAAGTGTCTGTCACGGACTTGGTCGGAGTTCCTGATAGTCTGTACAATGATAAGTGCGCCTGCCAGAAAATTTTTGCTGAAAATGGCCGTCCGAATACCGTCAAGAAGACCATTACGGTGAATGTCATCGACGTGAACGAACCTCCGCATCTTGACGATACGACCTTTACGGTGTCTGAATTCAAGAAGCCGGGTACCGTTATCGATACTGTGGTGGGGCATGATCCCGATACCAAGAATCCTGAATTTAGCAAGCTCACTTACTCGATGGTAAAGGGCGATTCTTCTAAGTTCAAGGTCAATCCGACTACGGGCGAAATCGTCTTGCTCGATTCCTTGGATTACGAAACCAAGAATGAATACAAGATTGATGTCCGCGTCTATGACGGACAATACGACGATGTAGCGACGATTACGATTAAGGTGAAGAACGAAATCGAAAAGACCCATGTGCGCATTACAATTGTCGATGACAGCGCTAAGGTCTGGAACGATCCTGAAGTGATTTACACCAACAATCCGGGACGTGAAATATGCTGGGAACAGGAACGCGATACGGTTTGCCAGGATATCCACATTACCAAGGATACGGTGGTCACCATTAAGTACAAGAATCCCAAGAAGGATTCGGCCGGTGTAGACAAGGTGATTATCTACTATAGCAATGCTGCTCCGGTGGTGACGATTTCTGCCAAGCCGACTCTGGTTTCGGCAGACAACATCTTTACGATCCTTGAAAAGACGGGTGATGACGATTCGACCGTCTATGTGAACGACGTCAAGAATAACATCTATATTACCATTAAGGATACCGCCAACAAGAATAGTAAGGTCGATACATCTTTTGCGATGCCGATTTCTCTGGAAACGGTTAAAATCGAAAACAAGGTATATGATAAGGTTGAGAGCATTATCAAGGCCGGTGTATATCTTGATGAAACCAAGCCTTCTAAGGAAGTGACCAAGGTCCCGACCAACGGCAACACGGTCAAGGTTTCTTATAAGGAAGCTGTCGGCAAGGATACCGTGACGGTGACTTACGAAACCGACAAGAAGGGCGATGTCTTGAAGTCTAAGGTTATCGGTGATGACGGCAAGGAACATTCTTGGGAAGTCATTACGGTCTCTTATGTGACCAAGGTCAAGATTAATGGTAAAGAAGAAAACGTGACGATTTCTTACCTGGCCGATGCCGCTACGGGGCAGGTGCTTGAACAGGATGCAGAAGGCAACCTGATGACGGCTACCGCTGCCGAAGCCAAGCGTAAAGAAGCCAAGAAGAATGCTGCCAAGGCTGATTCTACTAAGAACAAGAATGAATCGACAGTTTCGGATTTCTCGACGGGCCGTTTCTCGATTGCGTATTCTTACACGGTTAAGCAGTACGTTGCGGGCGAACTGATGGAAAGTTCTGTTGATGTCTCTTATGTGGTGGATGGAAAGGGCGAATTGACCAAGAACGCCGATGGTGACCGTGGCTACTCGGTCAAGTACACTTACACCAATATATTTGGCAATGCTGCAGAACAGTCCCTGTTTATCGTTCTTGACCAGGTGCTCCCCACAGTCGAAATTCGCAGCCCGGTGGATTACCAGGAAATCCGTTCCAACTACGTGAACGTCGAATGGTATGTAAACGGCAAGGCTCAGGATACCCTGACGGTGCAGGGCCTTGAAAAGGGTGTGAACATGATTGTGCGCTTCTACCGCGACAAGGCGGGTAACGAGGCGTCTGATACGGTGTTCGTCGTGATGAAGGACAGCAAGGATATCGAACTCTCTGTCGTGAATCCGGTGACCGAAATCAATCCTGACAAGGTTGCTGAATTCTACAGCGGTGACAATGCCAAGTTTGCTCCTGAAAAGGGTCAGACCTATTCTGTCAGTATTTTGTCTACAAGCAACAAGGAAATCGAAACCCTGAAGGGCGGCTCCTTCGATGCCAAGGCTTCTAGTGGTGAAGAACTCTATCCGGATCAGAAGCAGAAGCATCTGGGCCCGACGCTCGGTCTTAAGGTTCAGCTGCCGGTTGTAAAGCCGGATAACAAGAGCGGTACCGTGAGTGGCCTTGCCACCATGGACGACCTCATGTGCCATGGCAAGATCAACCTCGAAGAAGTCTGTAACGAAAATACTAAGACCATGGGCGTCGAAGAATACGTGGCCAAGTACTGCGATGCCGATGTCTCTGCTTCGGATGACCTGTCTTCGATTAATTTGTACAACTCCAGAATTACGGTCAAGATTTGGATTTATACAAGTCTCGGAGGCTTTGTGGACTACTACAGATTCTCGCATGACTTGAATGAACCGGATTACACGAACGAAGCTGGCTTGCTGCAGATGTTCTTTGAGCTGAAACCGGACAAGGAAGGCTTTGTTCGCTCCGAATCGGGCAAGCTTTACTCGACGGGAGCTTACCTCTATAAGGTCCAAGCTTCTGTGAACTCGGTGCCTCGTTGCGATGTCATGCCGATGAAGGCTTCGAGTCACAAGCGTGGCGAAAAGATCAAGTCTAGCGACGACCTCTTGAAGCCGTTTGGCTACAAGCGTCCGAAACAGAAGTAAGGTGCTTTAGTTTGTTGAATGCCCCGGTTTGTGCCGGGGCATTTTCTATAATTAAACAAAAGTATAAGGTATTTTTATGGGTATAGAAGAACGTTCTACGTTGGTTTATTCGACGGCGCTGGGTGGCCGTGTAAAAGAAGAAAAGCCCAAGGCGGTTGCCCCCAAGGGTGACGGCGTTGTGCGGATAATGCTTAAGAGGCTTGGCGGCGGCAAGGCCGTGAGCATTGTGACGGGTGTTCCGCTCGAAGAAGAAGAACTTAAGGAACTAGGGCGCGTGCTTAAGCAAAAGTGCGGTGTCGGTGGCTCGGTCAAGGACTTTAATATCGAAATTCAGGGTGACAAACGAAACCTGCTCAAGGTCGAACTCGAAAAACGCGGGTATACCGTAAAATTGGCTGGCGGCTAGGCTTTTTACCCTTGATTTTTATCACCTTGTCGAAAAAATTGTTTGCGAAAATCGAAAAAAAAGGGTATTTTGTATAGTAAAGTGAGGGCGTGCTATGCTTAAGAATATTCCTGCCAAGTTACTGCTGAGCTCGATGTTTTTCGTAACAGTTCTGCCTACAGTGGCTGTCTCGGCTACGGCGGCTGGTAAGGTTCGTTCGGTATTGGGTACGGTTGACCGTTGGAAGGCCAAGCAAAGCGATTGGAGCGCTCTTAGAGTTGGCGCGAGTATTTACCAATACGACAAGGTGCGCACGGGCGTGGAGTCCGAAGTGATTTTCAGTTTGCCCGATGGTAGCTCGATTTCGGTTGCCGAAAAGACGATTGTCGAAATGACGAATTTGCTGGAGCCCAATAACGAGGGTGGCTTTGAAACCAAGATCGATATCCAAGAAGGTCATATCAATTTTGCAGTCCGTAAGGTTCTCGACAAGAAGTCCAAGTTTATCTTTAAGACCGGGACTGCAACGGCATCGATTCGCGGTACCGAGGGTTACATTGGTGGCAAGGGCGTTTTGTTTGCAGGCCTAAAGACGGGTAAGCTTGATATTGTCCCCGATGGCAGTGACAAGACGGTCTCTATTGCTGCGGGCGAGACAGCTTTCGGTGGGGACTCGCTGGTGGTGGTGAAGCTGGCCTCTTCGGGTGATGCTCGCTTTGCAAAGCGTCTCGAAAAAATCTTGGCAGACAAGTCTAAGTCTTTGAACGTTCTGGTACAAGAAGTCCAAAAAGCCGATTCCTCTTACCAGGATCAGCTTAAAGAAGAAGCCAAGGCTGCCGCGGCGGCTCTCCCTGAAAATGGATTTTCACTGACGACGTCTTCGCCTGTTGATGTGTGCGACGAAGGTCTTTCGGTGGAAGGGTCTTACCGTACTACAGATGAATCCGCTACGCTTATTCTTAAGGTGGGAAACGGCTTTACTTCGGAGAACTTGATTCGTGTTGCTGACGGAAACTCTCATTCTTTTGCACAGAAGGTGCTTGTAAATGACGAAAACGGCCTGTGGAATGTAAGCTCCGCGACACTGACCTTTAGCGGTGCCGGTGTAACATCGAGCAAGACGATTGACTTGAAGGTGAACAAGGGCTGTGCCGAAGTAAACCGTAAGGCTCCGAAGGCGATGTTTGCCTCGTACGACTCGTTGCGCTGCTTTGCAAACCTTTCTGTGAACGATATGCAGAACGATGCTGGTATCCTTACCGTTGCTGCGGACGGCTCTCAGATTTTTGAAGAGGCTGTTACCAAGAATACGCAAAAGCGCATTAAGCTGAAAGCGGGGCGTCACGACTATGCCGTGAAGGTCGAAGACCAGGCCGGTAACAAGGCCGAGGTGCAAAAGTCGATGGGTTGCTATCCGACAAAGCGCTTCAATATCGAAATCCTGGGTAAGGCCAAAGAAGTCTTGAAGGTTCCGCCTCCGCCAAAGGATATTCCAGACCGCATCGCACAGACCTTGCAGTTTAGAATTCGTTTGCCGGATAATGCACCCGAAAATTTGTACAAGGTAACGGTTAAGCAGAATGGCAAGGTCATATTGCAGGAGACCCTGTCTCAGATACAAAACTTGGATTACCAGATTCCGGTGGAGTTGACTAGGGGGGCGCCAAACCATATCGATATCGAAGCCATTCATAAGAGTGGTTATAAGGCTAAGGCGAAGAAGGTTTACGAGGTTCGTTAAATGAAATTGAGGGTTTTGGGTATAATAGTCTTTTTAATGGCGGCACTCCATGTGAGTGCTTTTGCCGTTGATGAGGCTCAAGAACAGAGTAGCGAAATAGGTGGAATAATCTCGGGCTTTTTAAAGCGCGATAAGTCGCCTTATACGGTAAAAGAAACATTGGTGGTGCCCGAAGACAAGGCGCTCGTGATTGAAGCGGGTGTTGAGCTCTTTTTTGCCGAGGGAACAGGCCTTGATGTTCGTGGAGGCTCCCTTGTTGTAATGGGCGAGAATAACAATCCGGTGTTGTTCGCTCCTGTAAAAGAAGACGGTTATTGGAACGGTATCTCGGTAACGGGTATAAAGCGGGCCGAAGCCCAGGGATTTATTGTCAGGAATGCCGAATATGGCTTCGCGGTAGAAAGCGGTGCTCTTGAACTTAGGGATGGTTCTATTGAAAATGTATCGCATGCCGCCGTGTATGCTCGGAATGCCTCGGTCGAAATGCAATGGATCAAGGTCCTAGATGGTAAGAACATTGGCGTGTGGGCTACGCAAAGCGCTTTGGTGACGATTGATGGTTCTACCTTGCGCAACAATAAGTTTGCCCTTGTGACAACGGATGGATCGATTGTAGATGTGGAACGCTCTCAACTTGAATCGAATGATGTGGCCGTCTTGGATTTTGGGGATAACCGCCTAAGACAGCGCAATTCGCTTATTGAAGGAAACCACATCGGCTTTATTTCGATGGACCTTCCTTCGGCAGAATTTAAGCCCACCATGAGCGATAACGAAATCAACCTGTCTAAGAATGTTGAAGAATATGTGGGGAACCTGGGCGATGAGCCTAAGAATCCGCATGCGGATGGAATGAAACTTATTAGAATGAATACGAAATATTCTCAAAAGGAAGAATGGAATATTTCAGGTGGTTTAGGAATAGAAATGGGTTACCATAAGGTTTTGATGTTTCATCATCATGATGCAGAACCCTATGTTTCGGGGACCGATACGGTTTGGACCGACGATCGCTATATCAACTATTTCCAGGTTCCGGGACTTTTTACCAACATGAATGTGAACTTGGTGATGGAATCGTCTAAGGGAAAGAAGATTGAATTCTTGACTGATGTGTCTAGCGACGGATGGGACCATTTTAAGGTTCACCAGTTGCGCGCTGCTTATACGGATGATATGCAGAAGATTGTGTTGGGCGATTTTTATGCGAATGCGGGCGAACTCTATTTGTCTGGAATAAATGCTTTTGGCGGATCCTATGAACTGAGTTTGTTCAAGAATAAGGCTGAAGAGCCGCTTTTTGTGGGTTCTGCCTTTGTGGGCGAAGTTAACGCTCCAAAGATTGAAGGCCGTCGTAATTATGACGTGTACAAGGATTACGTAGATGACGGCGAGGCCGAAGCTCAAAAGATGGTGGCTGGTGGAAATGTACGCTGGAACATGCACCGTCGTTTTAACGGGGCATTGGGATTTATTGGCAGCAAGGATTACCTTGAAGACCCCTTCTTGAGGGATGGAAACCGTCCTGATGTGAATACGATTAATCCGTTGATGACTTCGAGAACTTTTTATGCCGATGGTCACTGGCTGTTTTTCCCGGGCGATATTAAGCTGAATGGTCAGCTGGCTGTGGGTGGTGCTGATACTGCCAATGTTGCAAAAATCAGGGCGGTAAACCAGGTGTTTGCCGATGCCGGTTTGGATGCCTCGAATTTCGGGCTTTTAAACAAGTTGATGAAGAATCCGAATTTGGTGAATTCTCTTTCGAGAGAATCGTTGGAAACGATTTTTGGTGAAAACGTTGCCAAGACGCCTTCTGAAATGAGGGCCGAACTCAAGATGCTTTTGGAAAAGGCTTCGAAGGTTGCTAAAGAAACCAAGGTCGAAGACGCCAGGCCCTCGTATGGTGATTTCTGGGGACACGAACATTTGGCTGTGGCGGGTTCTTACCAGTGGACTGGCCCAAGGACCTTTATTGAAGGCTTTTTGAGGTATGTCGGTAGCGCGTACTATAGCGCCGGTTCTCCGGATTTGTTGCAGAATACCCGCATGATTGGCGGAAACTTGAAACATAAAATTTATGATTTTTGGGAACTGGGCTTTGGCTATACGATGAATGTCGAAAATGCTGCTGATACGAGTGACGGTTACAATATATTTGGTATGGCCGAAGGTACGCAGTGGGGAATGTTCTCGGGAGCCGAAAGCGATTGGCTCAAGGAACATGAACAGGATCAGAATAGGACACTCTATATTCATGATGCTTATTTAAAGAACAGCTTTAAGATAAACGAAAAAGCTGGGCTTACTTTTAAATATGCTATGAACTACAGGACTCGTAGTACGCCGCAACGCCTGTATGCCAATTATTCGGTGAATTCGGGTATTTATAATGATCCTTGGTTTAGGGCTTCGCGCGGTCCCACGATGAAAATTGAAAATGGTTCGGATACGTTGCTCATTGACTCTGTCCGGTGGGCTCAATACTATAGCTTGGCTGACGAAGAATATCTTGCAACTCAGTTTGAAGAAAAACTGTTGAAACATACGGTTGAATTGGGCTTGTCGTACAAGTTGAATAAAAATCTTTTGAATGTTGGGGCTGCCTTGGTGGTTCGCACGGATTTGTCTGAGTTTAAACAGGACGAATTGATTAGCCAGTTTAACTTTACCGATGAAACCTTTGGCATTTTGGGATACTATTTCCATGGGGGCGACTTTATAGAACAGCGGTATCCGGTTTCGCTGACAACGACGCTGGACGGTTTTAGAAATATGGTGTCTGTGACTCCGCGGTATAAGATTTATAATCGTAACGAGATGCGCGAATTTGAGTGGAACTTGATGGACAACATGACGGTAGACCTGTCAAAGGATTTCTTGAAATTGACGCTTGGAACCGGTTTGCGCCAGAATTTTTTGAGTTATGAAATTGATGGCGAAGATTACGACGAAATGGAACTGGACTTAGAAGGTTCTACAACGCTTCGCGTGTATCACAAGCCCTCGCTTTATACGGATTGGACTGTGGGTTCTATTTTTAATTACCGCCCTGATTGCCGAAGCGACCAATATAAGGACTTTTACGTGATGGCTGCCTTGAATTATGAGTTCTAGGCTGATCTAGTTGATGCTTGTATACGGGCGTGCGGTTGCGGCGGTATACAAATAAAGTTTAAATGAACTGGTTGGAGGCTTTTTTAAAAGCTATTCTTAAGGTATGAAGATTCCAGTCCGTTATAATCACGTTGGGTATGCTCCCGATGCCGCCAAGATTTTCTTTGTAAATCCGGCCGAATTACCTGAGACGGATCTTGCCGTTTCGGATGTATTTTTCCGCATTGTACGGGTGAATTCCGAAAAAGGTGTCGCTTGGGATGGTAATCTTTTAGAACATACTTACGAACATCAGGGAACTTGCGAATATACGGGTGAGAGTCTTTGGTCGGGTGATTTTTCGGGAGTCTTAGAACTGGGCCGGTTTGCGATCCAGCTGTGGAAAAAGGGCGACCCCGAAAAACTTTTTTTTGAAACTTTGCCGTTTGAAATTTCGAATGACTGGATTTATCGTCAGCTGTTGGCTAACATCAAGTCGTTTTATTATCAGCGCTGTGGGGTCGAATTGACTCCTGATTTTGCGGGAGCATGGGCAAGGCCTGTGGCCCATTTAGATGACCACATTAAGTTCCACCCGAGTATGCAACGCGATGGATTTTGGAATGCTCATGGCGGGTGGTACGATGCCGGAGATTACGGCAAGTATATTGTAAACGGTGGCGTATCGGTGGCGGCGCTTTTGCTCGCGTGCGAGTTGATGGGGAATTGCGACGCTGGTCGAGCCATTCATTCGCCTGAACCGCTGGTGTTGCCGGACGGGCTCAAAATGTATAGCCTAAAAGAAGAGGTGCGTTTTGAACTTGAATTTTTCTTGCGAATGCAAGATACGGACGGCGGCGTTTTCTTTAAGGTGACTCCGGAACGTTGGGATGGCTTTGTACCTCCCAAGGATTCGGATGTGTTGCAAAAAAGAATGGTGCTAGGAAAGTCGACAACTTCGACGCTGAATTTTGCAGGTGCCTTGGCGGCGGCGAGTCGCGTGTATCGCAAGAGCGATGCGGCGTTCGCAGAACGCTGCCTGCAGTCCGCGGTTGCGGCATACCGTTGGGCCGTGTCGCGGCCGTATGTCGATTGGCCGCATAATACTGAGGGCAGTGGCGGTTACGGTGATGACCGTGCCGATGATGAATTTTTCTGGGCGCGCGCGATGCTTTACCGCGAACTGCATACACGCGACAAGGAATTTGCAGATGTATCGACAGAATCTTTACGCGAATTGATTCTGAAAGATATGGAGGCTCTCCCTCCAAAGCTGGGGGTAGACTGGCGCGATACGCAGAACCTGGGCTGGATTGCCCTTGCGTTGCAGGATTTTGATTTGGAACTGCAGAAGCGCGCGAGAACGGTGCTAGAAAAGACCGCGCTTGAAATTATTCAGTTGCAAAAAGAGGATGCCTATGGAATTTCGCTCCGTAAGTTTATCTGGGGCAGTAATGGCGAAATTGCAAATCATGCGCTCACTCTTGCGATCGTGAATACGTGGAAAAATGAGGTCGGGGGAAATTCCCTTGTTTTTTGGTGCCGCGAACTTGTGAATTATATTTATGGTCGCAATCCGGTCAATGTGAGCTTTGTAACGGGCTCTGCGTGGAGTTCTCCTAAATTCCCACACCATAGAATTTGCCATTCTGATGGAGTCAAAGAGCCGATTCCGGGTCTTTTGGTTGGTGGGATAAACAGCGACCGTCAAGATATGTACCGTTCTATGCACCGTGCGCCGCATTACCCCGATGAACTTGTCGGGCATTCTTACACCGATGAACAGGGTTCTTTTGCGAGCAACGAAACGGCTATTAACTGGAACGCTCCGCTGACGGCCGTTTTGGCGTTACTGTGCAGCTAGAGTCGTATCTTTTTTGACAATCGAATCTTTTGCCGTTGTGTCGGCTTTGACGGTATCGGCGGCGAGTTCCTGCTGTTTTTCTTGCACTTTAGGAAGTAGCGATTGCAAATCGACAATCGGTTCTTTTTCGGCTTCGAATTCCTTGACCGAGAGAATCGGCTTGTAGTAGAAGGAATCAGAAGCGGTTAGGTTGCCTGCTGGGAGCAAATCGATATACGAGACGAACAGTGCGGCCCATCCGCGTAGCCATTCTTTGCGAGATTCGCGGCTGGTGTACCAGGAATCCGCATTGTATTGGTAATGGTGGACGTCCTTGGTCACGTAAACAGGGCGGTCGCCGGAAAGCGTTTTGAAAATGTTCTTGACGCGGTAGGTGGAGGCGGCGCCCGTGAGGAGCAAAACCGTGTCGGCGTTATGCTTTTTTAGCCACGGAATGATGGTGTAGGCTTCGCCGATGGTCGAGGGATCGTCGTGCCTTGCAATAAAGACGGCGTTGCTGTCAAAGTTTCCGAGCTTCATGAAGTCGTCGAGGTAGAATTCGGCGTTGCTTCTGTTGCGCAGAATGCGGCGGCCCAGGATAAGTGCCGAATCGGCTTTTCCGCTAGCCATCATTTCTGCGGCGTAGTCGGTACGTTCCATATCGGCGGTCTGTCCGTCGAGAACCACGACCCAATCAACATGGTCGAATTCGTCGTCGTCGACAAGCCAGTGACCGCTCTGAGTCATGATTAGGTAAAATGCAATCACTGCAAAAACGGCTACGAGGGCTGTCGCACCCAAAATAATTCTTTTCTTTTGAATCTGTTTTTTGGTGGGCAGTTTAGACAAGTTAAACTCCTTTTTTCGACGGGTCGATGTCGCTTCGATTTTCGGTACGGTAGAGTGCCGCGTTTTCGCCGTCGGAATAATATTTCTTGCGAATTCCGAATAACGTAAAACCGTGGTTCTCGTAAAAACGGCGAGCCTTGAGGTTGTTTTCGCGGACTTCTAAAAAGCAACAGTCGGATTTTTCGAGCTCCAACTGCGAAAGTCCGGCTTGCAGTAGCTTGCTCCCGATGCCGTTACGTTGTGCAGATTCGCTGACCGCGATAGATAAAAGTTCGGAATCGGCCCCCAATAAGTGAAATACCGCGTAACCACATATGGCGCCGTCTTTTTCGTAGACGACGGCGTAGGTGTAAGGGGCTTTAATTTCTTGTTCGTACTGCCTTTCGTTCCAATCCTGAAACGAAAGTTCCGCTTGAATTTGTAGCACGGCAGGAATGTCGGCAAAATTCATGGGGCGAATAGGCATAACGTTCCTTGCTGAGTCTTGATTAATGCAGCTTTTCGAAATACGAGGGCTGTATGTAGTTTGCCTCTTGCATTAGGCTTGGGGTGACGCTTTCGAACAGCTTGCCCCAATCGCTTAAGGGCCTGCTTTTATCGGGTATCGTCGTTGCACCGAGTTCTTTGACGACGGCTTGCAGAGATTCATCTGCGGCTGCATTTTCGTCGATGACAAGCTGCTTGACTCCGCTCGACTTGAGAGCTGCTATGACTTGTTCGGTTTCGATAAAGCTTTCTTTATCGTTGAGCCTTAGGTACCAGTACCCTTTGCGGGCGCGGATGACGACGGCTGCGTTTTGGGAAGACTCGGCAAAGCAGGCGAGAGCCTGCAGCGTAGAAACGCCGTAGAGTTTGCGCTTGCCGCTAAAGCAGAGGCCTTCGCAAAAGGCGACTCCCGTGCGCAGTCCGCTGAAAGAACCGGGGCCGACGGTCACCATGACGCGTGTGACTTGGTCTAAGGTGGCGTTTGCTTTTTCTAGAAGCGCATCGAGCATTGCCGAGGCTGTTTCGCCACGGGCGGCTTCGTCGATTGATTCTAGGTAGCGCTGCTCGGCGGAGTCCGTCGATTGCAGAGCTATCGAAATTCCCTTACGAGAGGTATCTACAAATAAATCGAAGGTCATGATTAACGCTTGATGTAGATGCTCTTGTCGATAATCAGGTCGATCAGCTGGCTGTAGGTAATGCCGTTGCAAGCCGCCTGCTGTGGCAGGAGCGAAGTAGGCGTCATGCCGGGGAGCGTGTTCGTTTCGATGGCGAAGAGTTCGCCGTCCTTAGTAATACGAACGTCGGTGCGGCTGTAGCCTGCGCCACCCAGGGCATAGTGGGCGTTCTTCACAAGTTCCTGGATGCGCTTGGTCAGGTCTTCCGGGAATTCTGCCGGAGTGACTTCTTTGCATTCGCCATTGTACTTGGCTTCGTAGTCAAAGTATTCGCGAGTGGTCATGCGCATTTCGGTCGGGGGGAGCGGCTTTTCGCCTTCGATGTAGCCGCAGCTGGCTTCGCCACCGGCAATAAACTTTTCGCAGAGCAGACGGTTAGAATCCTTGAACAGATCCTGCACAATCTTGCCGGCTTCGTCCATGTCCTTGGCGATGCCGATACCGATAGAGGATCCGCCCAGGGGGTCCTTGATGACAAGCGGGAATCCGAGTTCGTCGGCAACGTTTACGAGAGTGTCTCCGGTAAAGTCGTGTTTCCAGATGACGCGGTACGGGGGAGTTGGGATTCCGTTTGCCTTGTAGATTTCTTTGGACTTGACCTTGTCCATGGCAAGGGCAGAGGCCAAAAGGCCGCAACCGGTGTAGGGAATGCCCCAGTTTTCGAGCAGGGCCTGAATGTGGCCGTCTTCGCCCCATTTGCCGTGCAAGGCAAGGAAAGCGATGTCTGCATCGGGCAGTTCAGAAAGGGCCGGATTTTTCTTGCTGTTGGCGGCCGTCCCTTCGAGGGCACGGAAGTAGTTGACCGAGAAGTTGTCTTTCTGGTAAGGAGAAAGTTCGCGTGAAGACCAGTGCCAGGTACCGTCTTTGTCGATAAGTACGGGGTGGATGTTGTAACGATCCGGGTTCATGGCGCGAACCACGCCGGTACCGCTCACAACAGAAACATCATGTTCGGTGGACGGACCACCCATCAAAACCAAAACGCGCATACGTGCCATAGTAAACCTCTAAAAAAATCTATGTCGATAATGTAGTAAATTATTGCTAGGTAACCCCTTTGTAAATAAATTTTACAAGACAAGGGCTCCATATAAATATAAATTTGCTTTGTATGAAATCTTTTTGCTCGAAGTACGTTTTGGCCTTGGCGTTGACAGCCTCAGCCTCTTTTGCCGATGATTTTGAGGATGCTCTTGCCGCAGTTGATTCTGCCGATGCAGCGAATGCTCCTGGTATGTACGATGTCAACCATTTTGAGTACCTGGATTGCTGGATAGAAAAGGCGACCTCGATTGTCCCCAAGGAACGTAACCGCATTGGAGCGATCCGTGACGAAGCTACGGTTTGCGGCTGTTATACGGTCCGCGAAAAGGGTGGCTTTGGATGGCGCGCCAACGACGAAGGCAAAAAGATTGTCAAGGTTTGGGATATCCCGAAGCCGCGTTTGCTGAACTGCCCCAAGGGAATGACCTGTTCGCAGGAATTCTTTATAGAGCAGTGCATGGATCATATCAAGCAGTCGGTGCCGATGCTTTCGGATTATGCGAAGGGCGGGGCCATGGAAGGCGCCGTGGCGCTCACGTTTGAAGATGACGGAACCAAGACTCCGTTTGGCGAATATGTCGAAAGCCATAAGGCGAGTGCGGATTCGATCAACTGCTTTGTCAATTTGCATAACAGGCCCGATGCTACGATGGATAACGATATGCGTAATCCGTTCTTGTTCCACCTTTCGGGCATGCCTAAAAAGCTTGTGCCGGGTGCTGCGGGCCGCTTTTTGGATTATAGCGATGTCCGTTGCTTAGACAAGGGCGTGTTGACGGGGTTTGCCAATAATGGCTACATCGAAAACGTGCGTCATATTGATGCGAATGGTCTTATTTACGGCGAAGAAATCGGTTACATGAACGACCCGACATACCCGAAAAAGCAAGGCCCGGAATGGGGTGGCATCCTTTGGAAATCCAATTATAGAATGGGTATGCGCGAAGGTATTTCGACATTCTACCGTTCTAGCGTGTTGGACCAAAAGGTTTATGGGCGTGGGGACAGCACGTATTACTTTAAGTTTTTGGAAGTCCCCTATACGCAGGGCTATGTGAACGGAACGGTTCGCATGTATGCTAGCACAGGTTTCTTGATGGCCGAAATTCCGTACAAGCGCAATGCCTTGCATGGCCGCATGACGGTGTTCAACCCGTTCAAGAAAAAGCCGGTGACCTTGACTTTTGCGGCAAACAGCCTTGAAGGTTTCGTGGACTTTGGTGAATTTGGCGGAGTATTCCACAAGGGGCTTCCGAATGGGCTTATTACTTTCTGGACTGCCAAGGATACTTGTTACCAGTGGATGCCCGGCGAAACCGTTTGCTACAGCGAACGCCTTACTAAAAAGCAGTGGGGTACTTATAAGATGGGCGAATTCCAAGGCGTCATGGAATGTGCCGATGGTCAAAAGGGCGACAAGAACCTGATTTGCCCCGACCTGGATTCGATGGCTGTCAAAAAGATTGCGATGAACGCCGATATCGCGGTCAAGGAAAAGGAACGCGCCAGGGCCGAAGAGGCGATGAAGGATGCTGAAGAAGACCTTGCGAAGGCGCAGGCAGTGACGGATTCGGCTAAGACTGATTCTACGGCTGCAGATTCTGTTGCTGCAGCAGCTGCTCCTAAAAAGGCTGACGATGAAATTGCCGAGGCGATTGAACGTGGCAAAAAGGCTCTTGCTGCAAAACTAGAAGCACAAAAGGCTCTACAAGAAGCAGAAAAGGCTTTGGCCGAGGCTAAAAAGGCCGAACGCGAGGCTCTGAAGGCCGAACAGGCTGCCTTAAGGGCTGAACGTCAGGCGAAAAAAGCCGAACAGAGACGTCTTGCCCAGGAGAAAAAGGCGAAGGCACGTGCCGAGAAAAAGGCCGCAAAGAAAAAGTCCAAGAAGAAATAGGAATTTTCTGATATCAAAAAAAGCCCGGCTCTGTAGAACCGGGTTGTTTTTTATTAATGGCGAATTAGAAATCGATTTTTTAGTCGTGAATCGAGTTCTTGAGGCTTTCGATAAGTCTTGCAAAACTCGGATCCGTTTCCATTTCTTTCTTGATGCTCTTGATGGCATGGACGACCGTGGAGTGGTCCTTGCCGCCAAAGCGTGAACCGATGCTCTGCAGACTGATGGGGGAGCATTCGCGCATCAGGTACATAGCGACCTGTCGAGCCTTGGAAATTTCTTTGGTGCCGCGGCCCGATTCGGTAAGCTTGGATTCGGGGACTTCGTAGTGCTTAGAAACGGTATGAAGAACGGCATCGAGGCTTACGCGACGGCGGAGCGTCGGGGCGATTTCGGCAACCACCTTCTGGGCGATGCTCATGTCGATGTCATGGTGCATCAGGCTTGACTGCAAAGTGAGCTTGATAATGGCGCTTTCGAGACAACGGACGTTGCTTGCGATGCTTTCGGCTAGGTAATGCAATACGTCGTCACTGATTTCGAGGTGGCGTTCTTCGGCCTTCTTGTGCAAAATCGCTTCGCGTGTTTCGACATCGGGCGGCTGGATATCGACGGTGAGACCCCAGGCGAAGCGGCTTACCAGACGGTCCGAAAGGTTCTTGACTTCGGCGGCGGGAGCATCGGAGGTTAGCACGATTTGCTTGCCAGCCTGATGGAGCGCATTGAAAATCAAGAAGAATTCGTTCTGGGTTTCGTACTTGCCGGTCCAGTTCTGGATGTCGTCAATTAGCAAAATGTCGACTTCGTTTTTGTAGAAATCAGACATTTCGGTGATGCGCTGTTCGCGCAGGCACTTCATGTACTGTTGCGAAAAGTCTTCGGAAGTCAAGTAGCAGACGCGCTTAGTCGGATCATCTTCGAGAATGTAGTTGCCGATAGCCTGCAGCAAGTGCGTTTTTCCAAGTCCCGAAGAACCGTAAATAAACAGCGGATTGTACTGCGTGCCATCTGGGTTACGCGCTACGGCGAGTGCTGCGTTAAAGGCAAGCTGAGCCTTGTCTCCGGGTACAAAGTTTTCGAAGCGGAACGAGCCGGAAAGCGGAATGCTCGGCTTTAAAAAATCCTTGAAGCTGTTGTTGGTCGGAGTGTGCTGTACGACTGCTTCCTGCTGCTGGAATTCGAATTCAATGGCGGAGTCGTCGTGAGTGACCTCGCGCCAGGCGAGGCGGATGAGTTCCTTGTAAGCGGAGTAGACGGCTGTATCAAGTCCGGGGGGGACCGAGACTACTGCATGACCAGTGGTAAGGCTTGTGAGCTTGGTCTGTGCAAAATATGTCTTGTAGACCGTGTCCGAAAGCATCCCACGGAGGTAGTTTAAACATCTTTCCCATTCGGCTTGCATTTCCCGTTCCTCTTCCACTAAAAGATTGCAAAATCTATCAACAGGTTAGATTACAAATCTAGCAAAAAAATGGGGGCTGTTGATAAGTTGATGGGCTTAAATACAAAAAAAGCCCTTTGACACCTAGGACTGCCAGTGTAAGTCCTTGATAGACAAAGGGTTGTTATAAAGATATGTTTACAGTTTCATGTCGGAGAGGCGCGTGTGTTCCACAGCGTCAAACTCTTCCTGAATTTCTTTGCTGGGGGCCTTGGTGCAGAGGCTCACGATCACGATGGTCGCAAAGCTAAGCACGAAGCCGGGCACGAGTTCGTAAATTTGGAAGATTTCGGCGGAGAATCCGGAGAGGTAGAACTTCCACACGAAGGTGGTGATGCCACCCACGAGCATGCCCGCGATGGCGCCCGGAAGCGTGGTACGCTTCCAGAACAGGGCAAGGAGCATAATCGGGCCGAAGGTGGCACCGAAGCCGCCCCAGGCGAAGCTCACGAGACTCATCACGACGTCGAGGAAGCTCTTGCCCTGTGCAGCGCCGTTGGCGCTGGGCGCCCCTTGCATAGCGACGATGACCGCGATAACCGTAATGAGCACCACGACGCCGCGGCTCACCCACATGACTTCCTTGTTGCTCGCATTCTTGCGGAACAGGTGCTTGTAGAGGTCGTTACTGAAGGCGGAAGCCGAAACCAGCAGCTGCGAGTCGGCGGTACTCATGATAGCGGCGAGAATAGCGGCCATGAGGATGGCGGCGACAGCCGGGTGGCAGAGCGTCTGGCAGAGAACCATGAAGATGCGTTCCGGGTCGGCGACGGTAATGCCGTTCGCTTCTACGTAGTAGCGGCCGAGAATGGCGATCATGATGGCGGCACCGAGGCAGATGGTGACCCAGGTCATGGCGACGCGGCGGGAGAACTTGATGTCTTCGGCGTTCTTGATGCTCATGAAGCGCACCAGAATATGCGGCATGCCGAAGTAGCCGAGACCCCACGCGAGGCTAGAAATCAAGGCGATAAGCCCGATGGACTTGCCGGTGGTGGCGTTGGTGAACAGGCTCAACAGGTAGGGGTTCTGTGCGTTCACGGCGTCCATGGTCGCAGCAAAACCGCCCGAACCGGTCATGATAATCGAGGGAATCGCGATGACGGCGATGAGCATCATGGTCGCCTGGATAAAGTCCGTCCAGCATACGGCAAAGAAACCGCCCATGAAGGTGTAGCTCACCACGACAACCGCACCGATGATAAGGCCCGTGGTGTAGTCCATGCCGAAGATGGTGCCGAAGAGTTTTGCGCTAGCCACAAAGCCCGAAACCGTGTAGAACAGGAAGAACGCGAGAATGAAGATGGAGGCGATAACGCGGATAATGCCCTTGTTGTCGCGGAAACGGTTCGCAAAGAAGTCGGGGAGGGTAATGGAGTCACCGCAGAAGTGGCTGTACTTGCGGAGCCTGCGGCCCACGATTTTCCAATTGAAGTAGGTGCCGATCACGAGACCGATACCGATCCACGCTTCGGAAAACCCGCTCACGAAGATAGCGCCCGGGAGGCCCATCAAAAGCCAGCCGCTCATGTCGGAGGCCTGTGCGGACATGGCCACGACCCACTTGTTCATGCCGCGGTTGCCCAGGTAGTAGGCATTCAGGCTGTTCGCCTTCTTGGAAAAGTAAAAGCCGATGCCAAGCATCATCAGCAGGTATAAAATGAAAACGGTTAAGACCATTTTTTGAACTCCTTTATTATAGGACCAAAAATAGTTATTTATATTTTTGCCAAAAAGGATGTGCTATGCAACTGGTAAAGTTTTCGGAATGGCTAAACGACTTGCTGCAACCGTCGGCGTTTAAGGACTATTGCAACAATGGCCTTTGTGTCGAGGCTTCGGACAAGGTAACCCGTATCGTGACGGGCGTGTCGTTCCGAGATCGTCTCATTGATGCGGCTATTGAAGAACAGGCCGACTGTATTATAGTGCATCATCCGAACGGTTTCTGGAATGGCGAAAACCGTGTGCTGGTGGGTAAGTTTGGCGAACGCATGCGTCGCCTGATGCAACATGGTATTTCGCTTTACGGCTATCATCTGCCGCTCGATGGGCACATGGAGGTCGGTAACAACGTCTCGATTGCCCGTGCGATGGGCCTCAAGAATATAGAAGGCTTTATGCAGGAAGGTGAGCGTACGATTGGTGTTGTGGGTAGCTTTGCGACAAAGACTTCGCGTGAGGCCCTGCTTACTAGCTTGAACGCCGTATTTGAACATGGCGTGCAGCAGACGTTACTTTATGGTTCTGAGACTATTCGCAAGGTTGCCATTTGCAGCGGTTCTGGTGCAAGCGGTATCGATGAAGCTCGGGCTCTTGGTTGCGACGCATTTATCACGGGAGAAATCAAGGAAGCCGTTCCTATCCTTTGCGAGGAGCTTGGATTTAATTTGATTAGCTGCGGACACCACCGTACCGAGATTTTTGGGGTCCTCAACCTGGCTCACAAGATCCAGACGGAATTGGATATTCCTGCCAAATTTGTGGATATAGATAACCCTGTCTAGCCTTTTTAGAACTTACATTTTTCTTGCTTTAAATCCTTAAAAGTGCCGTTTTTTTATCAAAAACGGCGTTTTTTGTGTGCGATCCTTGCCTGTATGACCTATGTCACGATTTTTATTTGACTTTTTGGGAGGGGGTTACTATCTTTTCGCCCGTGAATTTTTACAAGACAACCATACACTTTCAGAACTCCTCCAAGTCCATGACGTTGCATGTGCCGGAGTTCCTATTTAAGGCCTGGCCGGTGTTGCGCTTTTTTGTGGCGATTGGTGTCTTGCTGTTTGTTGTTCAGATGGTTTCGACAACCGTCTATGATGGCGTGTTGAACCACCAGTTGAATCAAAGGGCCAAACTGGATAAGGAGATGACCCAGATCCAGGGAACGCTCGACTACCTTTCGAACACGACGACTTCTTTCTTGACGGACGAAAATCGCCTTTATGCCCGCTTTGGACTGCCAACCCAGGATGAGTCTTCTAGAGAGTTGGGTACGGGTGGTGCCATTAGTGCCGATTCGCTATTGCTCCGCAAGACCTCGCCGGTTTTTGAACGTATGTCTATTCTTGGCGAAACCGCCCATCGCATTCAGGGCAAGCTCGCCAACAATGACGCCTCTTTCCGCAACCTGAACAAGTTCATGGATCAGAAAATGTCTGCCTGGCGCTTTGTGCCGTCGATTTCGCCGACGACCGGCCGCTATGCTTCTGCTTTTGGTCCCCGCATTCACCCGGTAACCGGTGAAATCGGTAAGATGCACCAGGGTGTGGATATTGCGAACGAACGCTGGACTCCGATTTTTGCCTCTGCCGATGGCGTGGTTGAAGTTGCCCAGATGAGTTCTACCTTCGGTAACTTTGTGACGATTGACCACGGCAACAGCATCAAGACCCGTTACGGTCACATGCAGCTGTCTATCGTGCATCCGGGTCAGTTTGTTCGCCGTTACCAGGTGATTGGTTATATGGGAAATACTGGCCGCTCCGTGGGTCCGCACCTTCATTACGAGGTCTGGGTTCATAATGCCCCGGTAAACCCGCTTGCCTATATGTTGCCCAACGATTATACCGTCGACTGATGGTGCGTGGGTAACGCCGCTATTCGAAAAACTGGCGCCGGCTTGACTGGCTAAGAATGGCACTACCCCTAGGGGGTGGTCTTGTTTAAATTATTGGGGAATCTGCGTCTTGCGGGCTTTTTAGGCTTGTGGCGTTTTTTGTTTTTGCTCTCACTGCTGTTGTTGTTGCGGTGCGGTACACCCGCTTATGCCTGCCCACAGTTTGTCGAATTCTTCCCGGATCCGGTCGAGGTAAGCGACCAGGAGGGCGAGTTTGTCGAAATCCGTCTAGACAAAGACCTTGATTTTGAGGATGCCCCTTCGGAAAGTCTTGCGGTACAGTTAGAGGGCAAGCCTGCGCTCAAGTTTGCCTACCCGCGAGGAAAGCGGTTCCTGCTGGTTCATGACAGTGCCTTTTGTATTCGAGAAGAAGGTTTGACCTGCGGTCTGCTCGGTTCTGTTGCGCTCCCGAATTCCCGTGAATCCGTTTGGTTTTTATCGGCTGGGGACTGCCTGGATTCTGCAGTCCTACCTAGACCTAAACCGGGAAAGTCCTTGCAGCGTATTAAAGAAACCGATGAATGGGTGGTGGCGGAACCTACACCGGGTATAGAAGATTCCTATTACGAAAGGGGCGTGATTCCAGAAAGTGATAAGCGGGATTCGGGGGCTCCGTTGAAAATCTCGGAAGTACACCATTGTCCCCTGGAGCCGGAACCAGAGTGGGTCGAGGTCTATAATGCTGGCGCGGCTCCGCTCCCACTTTCAAAGTTTAGTTTTTGCGGCCGGGGGAGTTCTTGGGGAAGTTCTCGTGATACTATTGCGCCATACGAGGCTGTTGTGTTTACGAAAGATACCCTGTTGCTTCGTGAGTTTTTTGGATTTAGGGAGGTGCGGCTTTTTCAGGTTTCGATGGGATACCTGAACAACACGGCGGGCTCCGTTGCAATATGCAGGGGTGAAACGGTAATCGATAGCGTTGCCTGGAACAAGAATACGGCGAAGTGCCCTGCTGGCTTTAATCCTCAGACGTTTGACGCTGAGAACACTCCGGGCTTTTTGGGGCATCGTATAAACAGCAAAAAAATAGAGGCGCCTTTTAGCTACAAGCTGTCATCTCGGATTTTGCGCAAGGGGAAAACTCCGCTTCGGGTTTATGTAGAAGGGGATGTCCCGGTGACGCTCAGGTTGCTGGATTCGGCGGGGCGAGAGCAGTGGAAGCGTCAGGTGCCGCCGCAGTCGAATGCTTGGTGGGTCGTTCCGTTGGAAGGCGTTTCTAAGGTGGGGGTTGCCTATGTTGTTCTGAGTGCTGGTCGCTACGAAAAGCAGATTGGAATCCTTTTGAGGCCTTAGGGGGAAATGGTGAATTTTCGCTATGCTTTTTTAGGGGCTCTTTTCCTGATTGCTTCGTCTAGCCGCGCCATGGATGCTCCTGGCGAATTTGTGCAGAATTCGTCGGGGAACCTTGCGTTGTCGGGTTTGCCTGGGTTTTATTCAACTCCGGCAAGGGAGGCTATCCCTGGTTACGGTCTTGTATTTGCTAGAGAACTTTCGACGGGGCTGTTTGTTGCTGGTGGTGCCGGTGAAATCGCCCTAGGTTCATCCGCTTATCCATTTCGCCTTGCCTTTATGGAATCTTATTCAGAGATGGATTCTGTGTATAGGCAAGTCTATTCTCAAGTAGAAACATCTGTTGCGCTTTCATGGCTTGTGATGGGGCTGGGTTACGGAGCGTCGGTAGAATGGATTCCTGCCGAGCAGCACTGGACGCGGCACCGTTATAAGGCGGGGGCTTCTTTAGTTTGGAAAGATTTGAGCTTGTCTGTTATGGTGGCTGGTTGGGTTGGGGATATATCGTCCCTTTCGTATGGGGTCGGAGGGCAGTTCTGGGCGAAAAAGCGGATTTCGGCATTTGTCGAGTATGATGGAACTTCGTTCGACGTGGGCAATGTTGTCCGTTTTAGGTTTTGTGATTTGTTTGCTGCGTACCGTTTTCCTGGTTTTGCAATGAGCCTGAAGGTCGAATTGCATCTAATGGGGTGGAATATCCATGGAATGTATGGCTTCGCAGGGTCTTTTTGGAGGTGGCTAGGATCTGGTTTTTCGCGCGATTTGCGATAAATGTCTATATTTAAAAAAAACGGAACTGGTTATGTTTCTTTCTCCTGGCCTGTTGGCGGCATTGTTGTTCTTTAGCTTTTTGATGGTAGTGGCCTTGGTCTTGGTCATTATGCTCCTTCGTGATAGGCTGGTTCAACAAAAGGTGTATGCCAACTTTGCGGGCCATCTAGATGAATTCCTGGTGACGCTTTCTAAGGACGGGCGACTTTTGGATGCTTCGCCCCAGTATTTGTCTGATCCGCTGTTCGAACAGATTTGTCAGAAAAAATCGTTCAAGAAAATTCTGTCTGCAAGTGAGTATCGTCGTCTGCAAGATTATATGAGGGGCTTGGATGCCTATCCCGAAATTCCGTTTATTTTCTCGATAGGGACTGAACTGGGGGTGCGCTGGTACGAGCTGCGGGCCTACATCCAAAAACGTGGCGGTGACAGCAATACCGTTCTTCTTTTAAAGAATGTCTCGCTTGACATGGAAACCAAGACTCAGCGCGACCAGTTGCAAGAAAAGGTTGACCTGTTATTGCAGACAACGGGTGATTTTCTTTGGTCGATGGAGGTGGATAGCCGTCGGTTCAGTTTTATGACTCCGTTGATGGATGTCGAGGGAAATGTGGTCCCGAGGTCTGTTGGTGTTCGTGATCTGCATGCCATCATGCCCGAGCAGGATTATGCTTATTTTGAACGATACCTGAATTCTAAAATTGTGGAGTTTAGAAAGTCTGGCCACGATTCGGGTGGAAATAGCCGCGTTAAGTTGCGCATTATTGGAGACGAGGGCAAGCCGGAATGGTTTGGTTTTTGCGGAAAGTTGTGCTCCGAAGAAAATTCCAAGATGGTTATACGCGGGTCTGCTCGCCGAATGGACTGGATGTTTGATGACTCCCTTGTCAATGGCAGCATGGAGTGGGGGGACTTTGTTTCGAACATATTGGCGTTCCCCGATGTCCGAGTGTTTCTTGTAGACCGCGATTATAAGATATGTGGTTGTAACCAGGCATTCTCGCTCGCATTTGGAATGTCGCTACCAGAGGATTTTCAAGGAAAGCGCTTGCTTGAAGTGGTTCGACCGAAGTATTTTTTTGTGTTTCATCGAGTCCTTTCTGATGTGTTCGAAAGGGGAGTTCCCAAGTCGTGGAAAGGTCCTTTTGGTGTTGGCGATAAGCTGCTTTGGTTCAATGCGGTCCCTCTCAAGAACCAGGATGGCCATACAAGCCGAATTCTGGGAATCTATATGCAGCTTGAACGACAAGAATTTGAAAACAAGAATAACAACATGGAGATATTATGAAAAAGATGATGCTTTTGGCTGTGTCGGCCCTTTTGTTGTGCGCCGGATGCGAAGAAAAGAAAACGGAACAGGTTGCAGAGCAGCCGAAGCCGGCTGCTGAACAGCCTGCGGTTGTCGCGCAAAAGGCGGCTCCTGCTCCGTCCGAAGCTGCCGTCCGTAATGGAATCAAGTCGATCGATTGGGAACAGGCCATCAAGATGTATGAAGCCGGTGCGGTTTATGTAGACGTGCGTAATCCGCCTGAGTTGCAGGATGGCTTTGCTCCGTTTGCTATCAATATTCCGCTGAACGAATTGAAGCAGCGCATGAATGAACTTCCGAAGGATAAGGACCTTTTGGTGTATTGTCGTTCGGGTCGTCGCAGCGAATTGGCCACTAATGCCCTTATGAAGGCTGGCTTTGACCGTGCCTACAATGTGTTGGGCGGCTTCCTCGCTTATCCGAAAAAGTAATCAGTAATGTCGGAACCTAGATTCTGGAATTATCATTTCCTGAAATCTAGATCCCGAAATCGATATGAATTTTTTGCAACAGGCCTTTGAACAGTCCTTGATGGCCGTAGGGATTAGTCGACCGAACCCTGCTGTGGGTGCGGTCGTGGTTAAAGACGGTATTGTCGTGGGTAAGGGGCACACGCAGCGCCCGGGAAATGCCCATGCCGAAGTAATGGCGCTGCGTGACGCGGGCGAACTCGCCCGCGGTGCGGCCATATACGTAACGCTTGAACCCTGCTGCCATTATGGCCGCACACCGCCTTGTACCAAGGCAATTATCGAAGCCGGAATCGCAGAAGTCTATTTTGCGCACGCTGACCCCAATCCGCTTGTACGCGGCAAGAGCCGAAGCATATTAGAAGAGGCTGGAATCAAGGTCTATGAGGGCCGAGAGGCTTGCGTCAAGGCGGTAGCACCGGAATCGTGGCAAGACTCTACTTGCGATGGCGGCTGTAAGGTGCTGTCGGGTGATTTGCAAAATGCATCTGAACCTCAGCAAGAACATGATGGAGAATTCCTCTTTCATGAAATCGAACGTTTTTTTGAAGCGTATGATTACTATGTCCGTAACAAGGCTACTTATGTAGAATTAAAGTCTGCGGTATCGCAAGATGGCTACATGGGCGTTGTGGCTGAGGGAGGCTTGCATGCTCCTCTAAAAATTACGGGGGGCGCTGCCAATTGCTGGAATCACGAACTACGAGCCATGAGTGATGCCGTGTTGGTTGGTTCAGGGACTCTTTTAGCGGATAATCCGTCTTTAAATGTTCGCTATGTGCGGGGCAATAATCCGGTGAAGGTTGTGTGGGCGGGGCATCATGTCTTTACGGAAAAAGAGGTTGCTTGCCTGCATGCTTTTGAAACTACAAGTTCCGAAAAGCTTTTATGTATTGTCTATACCTGTGTTCCACAACCAGAAATTCAGAAAATTGCTGTTTTAACTGAAACCAATAAGGCTGTCGAGGTTGTGGAACTGAACGGTTCTGGTTTTGCTGAATGTTGGAAACAGATGCTTGCTGATATGGCCGCACGAGGAATGCACCGGTTAATGGTGGAACCTGGTGCAAAGCTTGCTGCTGAAATATTCAAGAGTGGACAGTGGAACCGTCTTGACCTTTGGCGCTCTACGGATTGCTCCGTAGACGAGGCTTTGGAAAAGTCTGGACTTGAGGGATTGCCGTACCCGGAATTACCTGAAACACTTGTCGCTCATGAGTCTTTCATGGCGGTTGCGGATATATTGACGGTCTATTATAAGTAATTTTTTTGATTTGTAAAAGCAAAAAGCGCCGCGGTTTTCCGCAGCGCTTTTTTTATGAAAAATATTCGACGTTTAGTCTTACTTCACACCAATGAGGCTCAGGTCGCGCACAGCGCCCTATGATGACCGCTCGGCTCTATCGCAAATAAGAACCTACGACCTCGCCTCGCTCTCGCCTTCGACGACTCGTTAATACGAGTCGCCTACGGCTCACAGGGTTCTGCTTATTTAACCCCAATTAGGGACAAGTCTCTGACCGCACCCTTGTCAGCGGACGATGCCATGGCAGCGTATGCCTGCAGAGCCTTGGACACCACGCGGTTGCGGGTTTCCGGCTTCCATGCCTTGGCACCACGAGATTCCATTTCCTTGCGGCGGGCGTCGAGTTCGGCGTCGGTGAGTTCCACATTGATGGTGCGGTTCGGAATATCGATTTCGATAACGTCGCCCGTGTGCACGAGGCCGATGTTACCCTTGTTGGCGGCTTCCGGAGAAGCGTGGCCGATGGAAAGGCCGCTCGTACCGCCGGAGAAACGACCGTCAGTAAGGAGGGCGCAGGACTTGCCGAGGTGACGGCTCTTGAGGTAAGAGGTCGGGTAGAGCATTTCCTGCATGCCGGGGCCACCCTTCGGGCCTTCGTAGCGGTCGTCCACGCCTGCGGTTTTCACGATGCAACCGTCGATTGCGAGGTTGCCGTACAGAACAGCGAGGCCGCCGTCCTTGGTGTAGGCGTGTTCGCCATCGCGGATAGCGCCGTTTGCGCGGTCGAGGTCGTGATCCGGATACATGAAGTTCTGAGAGAAGGCTTCGATATTGTACTTGCGGCCCGGACCAGCGAGGTAACGCTGCTTGGCTTCGGCGCTCGGGTTACGCTTGAGGTCGTTCACTTCGAGAGCTTCGCCCATGGTGGCGGCGTGAACGGTCTTTGCATTCTTGTGGATGAGGCCCATGCGGTCAAGTTCACCGAGGATGCCCATGATGCCACCGGCGCGGTTCACATTTTCAACGTGGATGTTGTGAACGGTCGGGGCGACCTTGCAGATGCACGGCGTGTTGCGGGAAAGGCGGTCGATGTCCTTCATGGTGAAGTCAACGCCTGCTTCCTGAGCGACGGCGAGCAAGTGGAGCACGGTGTTGGAGGAACCGCCCATGGCGATGTCGAGGCGCATGGCGTTCTCGAAGGCGTCCTTCGTGGCGATGCTGCGCGGGAGGATGCTTTCGTCATTCAAATCGTAATACTGGTGGCAGAGTTCCACGATGCGCTTACCGGCTGCTTCGAAGAGCTTCTTACGTTCGGCGTGCGTTGCAACGATGGTGCCGTTGCCAGGCAAGCTAAGGCCGAGGGCTTCGGTAAGGGAGTTCATGGAGTTTGCGGTGAACATGCCGGAGCAGGAACCGCAAGTCGGGCAAGCGTTAGCTTCGATGGCGGCCACTTCTTCGTCACTGATGGTGTTGTCAGCGGAATCGATCATGGCGTCAATCAAGTCGAGGGCGCGGTCCTTGCCGTCCTTCGTGGTGACGTGGCCTGCTTCCATCGGGCCGCCAGAAACGAAGATTGCCGGAATGTTGAGGCGCATAGCGGCCATGAGCATACCCGGAGTCACCTTGTCGCAGTTAGAGATGCAAACGAGGGCGTCGGCGCGGTGGGCGTTTGCCATGTATTCGGTGGAGTCGGCAATCAGGTCGCGGCTGGGCAAGCTGTAAAGCATGCCGTCGTGGCCCATGGCGATACCGTCATCGACGGCGATGGTGTTCATTTCCTTCGCGACACCACCGGCTGCTTCGATCGCGCGAGCGACTACCTGACCCAAGTCCTTCAGATGAACGTGTCCCGGAACAAACTGGGTGTAGCTGTTCACCACGCAAATCACGGGCTTACCAAAGTCTTCCACCTTGGTTCCAGTTGCGTGCCACAGGGCGCGTGCACCGGCCATTTCGCGGCCTTCCATAGTCTTGAGCGAACGAAGTTTCGGCATAATAATCCTCTTTTTGTGTCTTTAAAATCTGCGGCGTCACTTGAAAAAATAACGCCATTTTTCGGCAGAAAATGTAGAAAATTCTATTTTATGGGTGTTATGTTTCACCCGATAAAACATTTCTTGACGATTACCAAGCACCGTAACGAGGTCATCCGCTTATGTTTTAAGGCGGGAATAGGCTTTCAGGGCTTGTTCCATGATCTTTCCAAATATAGCCCGACTGAATTTATTCCTGGGGCGAAGTATTACATGGGTGACCAGTCGCCAAACAACGGTGAACGTAACGATAAGGGCTATAGCCTTGCGTGGATGCACCATAAGGGCAGAAACAAGCACCATTTTGAATTCTGGTATGATTATGAAATGGCTACCAAAAAGCTGGTGCCAATGGATATGCCGGACCGTTACATCAAGGAAATGTTTTGTGACCGTGTGGCGGCATCCAAGACTTACAACAAATTAAACTATACGCAAGAATCTCCGTTGCTGTACCTTACTAAAAGTACCGCCCACGAGAAAATGACGGAGACGACTTACAAGAAGTTGCTTTATCTCTTGAAAATGCTGGCTGAAAAGGGCGAAAAAGAGACGCTTGCGTTTATGCGCCGCACGAAGGTGCTGCCGACAGAATAGTTTTTAAATCTTGGCGATAAAAACGTTCAGACTAAAGCCGCCGTGGCTTGTCGAGATGTGCTTGGCGGCGGAATTATGTTCCGGCGAAAGGGTGGGGCATTCATGCAATAGGTTTGCGGTGCAGGTGTATTTGGCTCCGTCGCGTGTATCGTCTTTCGGGGCTAGGATGGCGACGGTGAGAACTTTACCGAGTTGCTTTAATTCGCTTGCAAGTGTGGCGAGGTAACGCCCGATTTGTGTGTAAAGTTTTGGGGCGTTAAAATCAAGGCGTTTTCCGTAGGGCGGGTTCAGTACAAGAATGGGCGAGGCGTCGCCGCATTCATCGGAAATTTCTTTGGCGGTGTAGCTAAAAAAATCGCGGAGCTGCGGGGCAATGGCGGATGTGTTTCCGCTTGAATCGATACTTGCTAGCGGACTACATTCCACGTTATGCCTGATGATTTCGATGGCTCGTTTTGAAATGTCGCTTGTAATGGTTCTATCGATGGGGGTGTTGCTAGAAGCCTGTCCTTGTTTAACGATAAAATTCCATGTTGCTTCTTTAAAAGCGGGCTGATGCTTTAAAGCAAAGTCGCGGCAAATTCCAGGAATAAGCTTGTTTGCGGTGTAGGCCGCTTCGAGGCTGAAGGTACCGCTGCCAGCCATTGGGTCGATAAGCGTAATGCTTTGCGAGGAAGCGGCGGCTTCAATCGCTTCAAAAACCATCGCGGCGGCAATCGTCTCTTTGAGCGGAGCCTCGTTGACGAACCGTTCATGGCCGCGCCTGTAGAGTTCTTCTCCGGCAAGGTCTAGCCAAATGGTGCAGCGGTCATCGATGAAGGTGACGAAAATGTTTTGCCGTGGCGTATTAGGGGCGGAGCCCCTATGATTTACCCCTTCAATTACCTTCTGCAGTCTTTCAGCAATGGCGTCGCTGTGGTAAAGTCGCGAATGCTTGCAGCTGACATGGATAGACACTTGCTGCGGTGTGGCGTCGTTTAAATAAAGTTCCCAGGGAATGTCGGCGGCTTTTTTTTCGAGCTCGCGGAAGTTTTCTGCCTTAAAATCCGCAATATGCATCAAGACGCGGTTGGCGATGCGGCTGTAGGCGACCGTTTTCCAGGCTTCGGTAATCTTGGCGGTGAATTCTACCTTTCCGTCACCGATGGTAAAAGATGATGTGTTCGCAGAGTCTTTTAAATCGCCCTCGTTGTCGCTAGAGACTTCGATATTGAGTTTTTTTAGTTCTGCAACGAGAGCTTGTTCAAAACCAAGGGGTGCAATCGCTAAAAAACGGTGCGGCTTGCCGATGACTTGTCGCTTGAGTCGTTTTTCGAGAGACGCATCCATGGGGAAGCCCCCTTTTAATTGGTGCTTGCGATTTCTTGAAGCGCTTCGGTAATGAATTTTCCGAATAGCTTAGAAATGGTTTCGGCGGTGGTTCTCGGCTCGCGATCGCCCATGCTCATTTTTTCGTCGAAAGTCTTTTCCCAAAGGGCATTGTCGCTTTCGGTTTTGCGGAAAGTAAGCTGTATGGCAAGGTGGGCGTATTGGGAACTGCCTTCATCCACTTCTTCGAGAGCGATTATGTTTCCGAGGAGTTCGTAGTCGGGCTTGCCGCTAGGCTTGGTCTCGACGGTCTTGAAAAGAGAACTCTTGCTCAGGTATTCGCTGGCAACCTGAGTCATCATGTGCTCGGGGCGCGATGCCCAAAGGTCCAAATCGTAGAACATGAAATCGTAGGCTGATTCTCGATAGACGATATTGGTGCGCTGGTAGGCGGGCTCGATGGTGAACTTGCGCACCTGCAGACGTTTTTCGGCCAAAGCACCAGAAGACGGCATGCTGATATTTTCGACCGCAATTGTATAGTACTTGGTGGGTTCGCTGGAACCGCCGCCCAGGCAGGCGGTTAGGGAAAGTGCGATTGCCGATAAGATGATAATATTTTTAACGAAACTAAACATTTTCTTTCCCCTTACTTGCGGCGGCCCTTGTTTTCGGAATGGATCAACACCGACGGGTTGTTCTTGATTTTCTGCGTAAATTCTTCGAGGTTCTCCAACACGGCGTTGAGTTCTACGACTGCGTCTCCCACCTGGTCCTGGTTCTTGTAGACCACCTGGTCGAGTCTCTGTGTCAGCTGCTTGATAGATTCCATGGCCTGCGTCAGGTTTTCGTTCATCGACTTGGTGTCAATGGCTTCGAGCTTTTCCTTGAGAACATCCATGTTTTCGCCTGCCTTGGCGGCAATCTTAGCTTCTTCGATTTCGGCGAGTACGTTCTTCATCGAGCTGGCTGCGCTCGAAATGTTGTTGATAGGTGTATTTAAGTTCTGAGTAAGCTTGTTCAGGTTGTAAGTGGCGCTTTCTACATTTTTGAGGGAATTGCTGATGCTTTGGGTATTTTCTTCGGAGAAAATGTTGTTGATGTTGATCATCAGAGAATCGACATGGCTTATGATATCGGTTGCCTTGTTGGCGATGGCGTCGAATGCGGTCTTTGCTGCAGGAACGTATCCACCTTCGGCCACGTCGGGTTCGTCAAATCGTCCGCCCGAAAGTACAATCTGCTTTTCGCCGGTCAAAGATATTCCGTGGGTCATGCCGGCGCGGGTGCCGATCTTGATGGGGGTTCCCTTGTTAACGCGGAAATGGACGATGACCTGGTTTAGGTTCGAAGAATCGATTGCGATTTCGGTGACGTTGCCGACATCGATACCGTTTAGTTTGACCTGAGCGTCTTTGTAAAGGCCGATAACGGATTCGCTGAATACCGTATAGTAGTTGTCGTATTCCTTGTTCAAAAAACGCGAAAGCACATAGCCCAAGAATATGCATATCATAATCCCGCAAAGGAGCATGAATGCACCAATCTTGATTCTTTCGGCACGCGTGGTTTCCATGGTTACTCCAGATCAGTCGATAAAGTTAAAATGATAATATTCATTGTTGTCTTCTTCTTTGGGGCATTGCCTGTTGAAGAAGTGCTTTAAAATCGGGTTGTCGCTTTCGAGCCCCTGCTGCAAGGTTCCGTCCATAAGCACGTAGCCGTCTTTCAGGTATATAAAGCGGTCACAGACAATCTTGATGCTCTCGAGTTCGTGGCTCACGATGACCATCGAGACTCCGAGCGTGTCACGGAGTTCCAGCAGCAGTTCGTCGAGGGACCGTGCGGTGACCGGGTCAAGTCCGGTCGAGGGTTCGTCGCAAAAGAGCAGTTCCGGTTTGAGGGCGATGGCGCGGGCAAGGGCTGCGCGGCGTTTCATGCCGCCCGAAAGTTCGGAGGGGTACTTGTGGAAGGCATGCAACAGGTGAACCTTTTCGAGACGGTCGGCGACAATCGCTTCCATCTGTTTCCGGGGCATGTAGGGCATGCTGCGAATCAGCGGAAGCATGGCGTTTTCGGCCACGGTCAAATCCGAAAGGAGCGCTCCGTTCTGGAACAACACGCCCGTACGCAGGCGAGTCTCGAAATCGAGCCCTTCCTTGGCTCCGAACGTCTTGCCGAAATAGGTGATGGTTCCGCTTTCGGACTTGTAGAGCTTGAGGATGTTGTTCATGAGCGTCGATTTTCCGCAACCGGAACTCCCGAGAATCATGCGGATTTCGCCCTTTTTAACATCGAACGAAATATCGTTCAATATGGTCTTTCCGTCGTAACCGGCTTTTAGGTGATCTACTTTGAGTGTAATGTCTTCCATTGTTGCTCCTAGTAGAATGCAAAGCTGAAGGCGCAGTCTGTGACGATAATGGCTGAAATCGAAATCACGACACTAGAGGTGGTCGCAAGGCCTACGGCCTCGGCGCCGCCCTCGGCGTTTAAACCCTTGTTGCAAGAAATCAGCGTGACAAGCCAACCGAATACGATCGACTTGATGGTACTTTTCAAGAAAAGAATAGGGGGAATCCCTTCGCGGATAGACTGGAAATAGTTTGCAAACGAAATGTCGAAGAAGAAGTAGCCAATCAGGAATCCGGCGAGGCAACCCGCAATGCCCGCGCAGAAGGCGAGGATCGGCGTGCAGATGGTCATGGCGATAAAGCGGGGGACTACCAGATACTGTACCGGAGATATTGCCATGGTCTTAATCGCCTTGATTTCTTCGCAGACGGACATGTTCGCAATTTCTGCCGCAATGGAGCTTCCCGAGCGTCCTGCCAAAATAATGGTCGTCAAAAGTGGGCTGATTTCGGCAAATATAAGGTAACCAAGTCCCGAGGCAAGGTAAGAACCGCCACCTACGGCTTTTAGCATGAATGAACTTTGGAGCGCCATGGTAAAGCAGATAAGGCCCACCATCAAAAAGCAGATGCCCGTTGCTTCGGTACCGAGCAGATAGACCTGCTTTGCGGTACCTCCGAATTTGCTGCGGCCCTTGTCAAATGGCCCGCAAATCATCCAGTAAATGCTCATGTTCAAGAGGATGAACACTTCGGCGACTTCTTTGGCGATGACAATTGTCTTTGCGCCGGTGGCTTCGAGAAAGTTGCTGTAGCCGTTCTTGACTTTTTCGGGGATTTTCTCTTTCTTGAGAGCCCTGAGCTGAGCCTTGATTTCTTCGTTAAAATGGGCTAAAGAAAGTTTGTTGCCGGTTTTTTCGCTTAAGTCGGCGAGGAGCGCAAAGAACGCATCTCCACTATAGTCCATTCGCGTCAGGGCCGAACCATCAAGGCAAAGGGCCTCGTTTCGAAGCGTTCGCCTGCATTCCCGCAAAAGTTCCTTGCTGTTTGCGGCGGTAAGGGATGTGGGTAAAGTGATAGTTCTTCCTTCCATTTGGGGCAAATATAGAAAACAATGAAAAAATTTATAGAAATTTATTCATCCAGGAACGATAAAACCTGCTTTAGAACCTTGTCGGTAAAGTTCTTTAGCGGAATAATGGCCTTTCTTTTTACCTTGTCAGGCCAAGCCATGTACTGGCCTATAAAATCCTTGCGGGTAAAGTAACCGAGTTCTCTAGAGTCGGGACAGCTGGAACCTTTTGTACAAGTTAAATAGTAACAGTCTTCTTCAATGACAATCTGGTTGATGGGCTCGTCCAAATATTCTTCTTCGATTTTTTTGACGGCGTCATGCCTTGTGGTGTCTACCTGTGCGATTTTTACGGAATCCATTTTGATTGAATCGGCTTTGGCTGAATCAGCATGGGCGGTTTCGCTGGAGTCTGTCTGCGTGTTTGGCGGGGGAGTCTGTTCCGGCTTGGCAGGTTTCAGGCGGAACAGCTGACGCTTGATTTTAATCGGGGCGTTGCCGGGTTCGCTTTGACGAATCTGTAGCTCAATCAGGTAACGGTCTTGCCAAGGCAAAAAGTCAATTTCTTTAAGGCTGACTTGGCGGTTGGCTATTTTTGTTGAACCGACCCGGTCAATGTTGATTTCGCGGTCTCCCTGCCAAAGGGTAGACTTGAGTGCAATCTTTTGCCCGTGAGTGTGTAGGTACGATACGATATAGTCTTGTTCGACGTCGTTTAACTGGTCAAAGTACAGCGTGTCACCGGCTTTAGGAATATAGATGGTTCTACTTTGTATAAAGGCATCTTCACCCTTCCACTTAAAATTGCGGTGCGGGGTGCGGACACTTCCCTTATCCGTGATTTCGATGGAATCTCCCGGCATGGCGAGTACTTTGCGTACCATGGTTTCGCCACTTTTGAGCGATACCCATACGATATCCTGGTCCTTAATTTGGGCTAGGCACTGGGGAATCTTGCACATCCAATGGATCGAGTGCTCCTTGAATTTGGGCGTCATGGAGGCGTCCATAATTTTTACGGGTGCGAGTGCGTAAAGGCGCGCTGCAAATGCAAGTCCCAGTACAAAAATGAGCGCAAGGAATAGTAGAAAAATGTGGCTTTGAGAATTCCGCCGTTGCAGTTGCTTGACCTTACGCGAAAGCCTAGACATACAGGAATTAGTCCCCGTTGCTCGTGGAGTTGTCCGAAAGCGAAAGCACGGCGAGGAACGCCTTCTGTGGCACTTCGACAGAGCCGATGCTCTTCATGCGCTTCTTACCTTCCTTCTGCTTTTCGAGGAGCTTACGCTTACGGGTGATGTCACCGCCATAGCACTTGGCAAGCACGTCCTTGCGAACGGCCTTCACCGTAGAACGGCTGATAATCTTTCCGCCGATGGCGCCCTGAATAGCCACGTCGAACTGCTGGCGCGGAATGAGGTCCTTCAGCTTCACGCAGATGGCGTTGGCGTAGGTGTGGGCCTTGTCCTTGTGGATGATCACCGAGAAGGCATCCACCGGGTCCCCGTTCAACAGGATGTCGAGCTTCACCAGGTTGTTGCGCCTGTATTCGCTCGGGGCGTAGTCGAGGCCCGCATAGCCGCGGCTTACGGACTTCAGGCGGTCGTAGAAGTCGAACATGATTTCGGCGAGCGGCAGGTTGTACTTGAGAATCACCTTTTCTTCGTCGAGGTATTCCATGGTCTCGAACTCGCCGCGTTTTTCTTCGCAGAGCGTCATGAGTGCGCCCACGAATTCCTTGGGCGTAAAGATCTGTGCCTTCACGTAAGGTTCTTCGATGTGATCGTAACGGCTGGCGTCGGGGAGCTTGGAGGGACTTTCGATTTTCACCATGGAGCCATCACTCATGTACACGTGGTATTCCACGTTCGGTACGGTCGTGATGATGTCCACATTGAATTCTCGGTCGAGGCGTTCCTGTACGATTTCCATGTGCAAGAGCCCGAGGAAGCCGGTGCGGAAGCCAAAGCCGAGTGCTTCGGAAGTTTCGGGTTCCCAGCTCAAGGCGGAATCGTTCAGGCGGAGTTTTTCCAATGCTTCGCGCAAGTCCTTGTAGTCTTCCGGGTTGATGGGGTAGATGCCGGAATAGATCATCGGCAAAATGTCCTTGTAGCCCGGGAGCGGTTCTGCTGCAGGGTTGGCGGAATCGGTCAAGGTGTCGCCGATTTTCACGTCGCTGATGGTCTTCACGTTTGCAAGCACGTAACCCACCATGCCTTCCGAAAGTTCGGGGCGTGGGTCGCGGCGCATGCTGAAGGTTCCGACTTCGGTCACCATGTATTCGCCGCCGGTCTTCATCATCTTGATTTTCATGCCGGCTTTGAGGGTGCCTTCTACAATGCGGATGTAGTTGATCACGCCGCGGTAGGAGTCGTACACCGAATCAAAGATAAGGGCTTTCAGAGGCTTTCCGCTATCACCTTTGGGTGCGGGAATTTCGTCGACAATCTTGTCGAGCACCTGCTCCACGTTCAGGCCGGTCTTTGCTGAAATGCGGGGAATCTTGTCGGGGTCGTAACCCAGAAGGTCGCCCACCAGCTGAGCAATATGGTCGGGCTGTGCGCCCGGCAAGTCCACCTTGTTCAGCACCGGGATGATTTCCAGATCGTTTTCCAGGGCCAGGTAGAGGTTCGAAAGAGTCTGGGCTTCGATACCTTGACTTGCGTCTACCACCAAAATTGCGCCTTCGCATGCGGCCAGGGAACGGCTGACTTCGTAGGTAAAGTCCACGTGCCCCGGAGTATCGATCATGTTCAGGATATATTCTTTGCCGTCTTTTTCGTACACCATGCGGATGGCGTGGGCCTTGATGGTAATACCGCGTTCGCGTTCGAGGTCCATGTCGTCCAAAAGCTGGTTCATCATCTCGTTTTTGGAGACGGTCTTGGTCAGTTCGATCATGCGGTCGGCAAGGGTAGATTTGCCGTGGTCAATGTGGGCGATAATGCTAAAATTTCGAATATTGTCGTTTTGCGGCATATGCGTGGTGCAGTTGTCGTGTTGAGTTTTTAATATTTCGGGGTAAATATAGAAAATGCTCAAAATAGCTTTGACGAAAATAGCTATATTTGGGGGAGTATGAAAATGTTTTCTTGTTTGTCTAAATCCAATGTGCATAATCCATTGGGTCTTGTTGTATTTACGATTATTCTTGTTCTTGGAGTATTTAATTTCGGTTGTGCCGAAGGAAAGCGCTTTGACAAGGATTATTCTGGAATTAAGGCAATCGAAGCAATCATTGAAACTCACGAAGGTAAAATTGTCATTGACCTCGATTTCAAGTCTGCTCCGAATACGGTCGCAAATTTTGTAGACTTGTCAAACAAGGGCTTTTACAAGGGACTTCGCTTTCACCGTGTTATTCAGGGTTTCATGATTCAGGGGGGAGACCCCGAAGGTAATGGCACCGGAGGCCCCGGCTATACCATCGATGACGAAATCAGCAAGCTTACCCATGAAGCCGGCGTGATTTCGATGGCGAATCGCGGCCCGAATACGAACGGTTCTCAGTTCTTTATTACGCAGACGCCGCAGCACCACTTGGATGGTAAGCATACTGTCTTTGGCAAGGTCCTCGAAGGCGAGGATGTTGTCTGCCGTATTGAACAAGACGATCCCATTATTAACATCACTATCGTAGAGAAGAAGTAATCTATGAGTTCAAAAAAAGTTGCGTCTAAGGATTCTAAAGCTAAGAAGCCTGCTGCAAAAGTAGCTGCTCCTGCCAAGAAGGCCGCTCCGGCTAAGAAATCTGCAGCCCCTGCCAAGAAGGCCGCTCCGGCTAAGAAACCTGCCGCTCCTGCAAAGAAGGCTGCACCGGCCAAGAAGGCCGCCCCGGCTCCTGCAAAGAAAGTTGCAACGGCCAAGAAGGCTGCTCCGGCTCCTGCAAAGAAGGTTGCACCGGCCAAGAAGGCCGCTCCGGCTCCTGCAAAGAAGGTTGCACCTGCTAAGAAGGCCGCCCCGGCTCCCGCCAAGAAGGCTGCGGCCCCGGCTAAGAAGCCTGTCGCTGTCGCAAAATCTGCACCGGCCAAGAAGGCTGCACCGGCTCCCGCCAAAAAGCCTGCTCCCGTCGCAGCTCCCGCTGCTGTTAAGGCTAAGCCCGCCCCTAAGGAAAATGTGGTCGTAAAACCTGAACCGGAAGTTGTCGAAGTTCCTAAGCCGGTTGTCGAAGAAAAACACTCCGACAAGAAGCCGAAGGTTGAGTACGATTATGCCGTGCTTCTGCAGGGCGTCAAGAGACTTTCTAAGACCATCATGTTTATCAAGGTCGACGAGACCGAAGACCGCTCCAATAAGAAGAAGATGTCTTCGGAACTCAAGAGCCTCGAAATGAAGCCGACTTCTTCGATACGTCACAAGGCCTCTCTTGCCGAAGAAACTCAGGAAGAATTGACCGAGCGAATCCTCAAGGAACTCGAAGAACAGAACATGATTTTCGAAAGGGAAGCATCCACGCAGATGTGCACCCGCTGCAACCGCAACCTTGTTTCGCCTGAATTCTGGGTCGATAAGCATCTGGGCTATTGCGAAGAATGTGCTGCAATCCTTAAGCTTGGTCAGTCCAAAGAAGCCCGTAAGGTGGAATACCAGCTGGGCGCCATGGATGGTGACTCGCTGGATGAAGAAGATGATGATATTATCGGACCGGACGCTGATGATCTGAAGGAAGCTGAAGAAGATCTCGCCGAAATGGAAGATTAGTTTATCTGATTCTTTTTTAGTAAAGTATGAAAAAAGTCCCGGTTTTTAACCGGGACTTTTTTGATTGAAAAATCATTCTGGGCAAAGCCCGGAATCTGTGAGCCTAAAGCGACTCGTATTAACGAGTCGTGTAGGCGACCTTTGGTCACTTAGCGCTTCAGCGCTTATGTGAACATGGCCACCTTTAGGTGGGAGCGAGTCCGAACGGTCTCATTAGAAATGAATCACGCGGACCTTGATGACCTTGTCGAGCTTGGAAAGCTTTTCGACGATAGAATCATCGACCTTGCTTTCGACGTCAACGAGGTTGTAGCCGATCTTGCCATTGCTCTTGTTGCTGAAAGAAGCAATGTTGATGCCTTCGGCACCGAACACCTTCGTGATTTCAGAAATCATGTTCGGAACGTCCTGGTTAATCACCACGACGCGGCTCTTGACGCCGGAGTGCGGGTGATCGACGAGGGCCGGGAAGTTCACGGAATTGCGGACGCAACCGTATTCGATGTAGTCCTTCAATTCTTCGACAGCCATCACGGCGCAGTTTTCTTCGGCTTCTTCGGTAGAGGCGCCGAGGTGCGGGAAGCAAGTCACCTTGTCGTTCTTGATGAGGTCTGCATCCGGGAAGTCGCAGAGGTAACCCTGGAGAGAGCCAGAAGCGAGCATTTCGTTGACCGGAGCCATTTCCACGATACCGCCGCGGGCGAAGTTCATGATGTAGCTGCCCTTGAAGCCGGCGAGGTTCTTGCGGTTGAGGAGGTTCTCGGTAACGCCCTTGATGAACGGAACGTGCACG
>CACWJY010000007.1 GCA_902761355.1 Fibrobacter succinogenes
TCGCGGCCGCTGTAAACGTTCTTGACCCAAGCTTCGCAAACGCGACCGCTACGGAGTGCGCCCTTCAGCACAGAGGCTGCGTCATCCTGGTAGAACATCGGCTTCACGGAAACGTTCAGGTTGTCCTTCTTGTTCCAAGCGACAGATACGCCCATGCAACCGTTGAAGTCGCTTTCGGCGAGCGGCTTTTCGTTGTAGAATTCGAGACCGCGGACTTCGCGACCGTCGCCGGCCTGCTTGCTGAACTTGACACCCTTCGGGAAACGTGCAGACGGCACGAGCACAAAGCTCGAATCCTGAACGCCTTGGCGGTCCTTCTTAGCCATGTAACCGGCGATGCAGTCCTGAACCTGCACGATCGTGATTTCGCGGGTTTCCTTGGTGGTATTTTCGAGAGTGAACACGGTGGCGTTCACCGGGAGGCTAGAAAGGCGTTCGTCACCCGGAGTCACGTAGCTGGACTGGGTTTTGGTAATCTGCACGCCCTTGCCTTCATACTTGGTTTCGCTCACCGGATAGAGAGCGGCGTACTGCATCTTGGCGGCATCGTAACCGGCCTGACCCAAGAATTCGCTGTCGTTTGCCCAAGCGGCGGTAAGAGCGCCCTGACGCACAACCTTTTCACCAACGACACCGTTGAAGAAATCGATGACGGCGCTGCGGTTGAGTTCGGCACCGGCCTTGTTTAGGAGGGCGGCGGTGCGGTCGCTCCATTCGATGTGCCAGCGTTCAAACGCGGCGGCATTGTTCTTGAAGAAATCCTTTTCGGCGATAGCCTTGTTGAGCTTGGCTTCGGCCTTCTTCTGGTTGCCCAGTTCAGCGGCGCTGAAGAGGGCTTCGCCCTTGGCGTCCACCAGCGGGTATTTGGCGAGCATCTGCGTAAAGCCTGCGAAGTCGACGATTTCGAGGGCGGCCTTCGCGTCAATCACGGATTCGCGGAAGAAGAAGTTGTTGAAACGGAGGTCAGAAGGCTTTTCGGTGCGGACCTGCACGCCCGGCATCACGTTCATCACGGGAGTGGTGCCCGCAGGTGTTGTGGTGAATGTCGAGCCGATACCGCCGACAGCAATACCCGTGGTAGAAGGGGTCGTAGAAAGCGGGGTGTACCAGGGCTGGATAAATTCCACGGCGAGGCCCGGGGTCATCGACGGAACCGGACTGTTTTGCGCCGGCGAGGTAATCTTTAATGCTCATAGTCAATTCCATGAATTGGGGTTAAATTTTTACGAGTATAAAGTTAAAAAATGTAAAGACTGAAAAAACAAAAAGTGCCCTAAAAATGTGTACACAAAAAGGATGCTGTTTGACGCTGCTCAAAAAAACAGGAGCGTAAACGGCTTTGTCAAGTTATTTCGTATAAAATTTATTGCTTAGCAAACTTTCGTGGTTTCTCAGCCCGTCGGAAACTGCTTTTCGGCTGTGGAATTGCGTTTTTTAGGCTGTTTTGGCAGTTTTTACAGCATTTTCGTGATTTTTCAGGAAAATCCCGTAAAAAACTCCTTATTCTGTGGAAAAAAGGACTCCTCTCACATTGTTGTGGGGCGTTTTTATATACACCAAAAGAATGCTGTATTTTGGCGTAAAATCGGCTTTTTTGTGTAAAAATTGTGGATTCGGTGTTGTTTTTTACAACAACGCCAATTGTCATACATGTATTCCAATTTGGATTTTGCAGATATATCTTTGGAACAGGACTTAAACATTCAGGAGTTATAAAATGAATAGGAGTATTGCGAAAATTGCGAAGATGGGGATTGCCATAGCTGCAATTGCGTCATCCATTTCCTGGGGGCAGACCACCCTTAACTGCTCTAATGGCCAATCCCAGAAAATGGGTAGCGGCGCTGGCTATGATTACGAACTTTGGAGCCAGAATGGTGCCGGTAACGCAACTATGACGCTTAACCCGAGCACCGAAAATGGTGGTGCATTCTCCGTTGAATGGAGTGGTACTATCAACATGTTGGCCCGTTCCGGAAAGCGTTGGGGGTCTAACTCCACTGTCACCGTACAGAATGTGGGTAATATTACCTCCGAATTTGAAGTGGAATGGAGCTCCTCCGACAACGTGAAGTATGTCAGTGTCTATGGCTGGGGCTATTACGACAAGGCGGACATTCCCAGTGGTTTCACCGATGAAATTGAATACTACATTATCCAGGATCGCGGAAGCTACAATCCTACCTCGGGCGGTAAATATTTTGGTTCTGCAAAGATCGATGGTATTGACTACGATTTCTATACTACCGACCGTATTAACCAGCCTTCTCTTTCTGGTAACAGCACCTTTAAGCAGTATTGGTCCATCCCGAAGAATACGAGCCAGCATCGCACCAAGGGTACCATTTCTATTTCCAAGCACTTCAGCGAATGGGCTAAAGTGGGTATGAAGATGGGTAGACTGTATGAAGTTGCTTCCATGAAAATTGAATCCTACACCGGAAATACGGGCTCTGCAAGAGGTCATGCTACCGTTAAGAAGAACATACTGAAAATTGGTGGCAGTGCCGATGAACTTGGCCTCAATGTAACTGCATCTCCGGCTGCTGCAGGTACGGTGACAAAGAGCCCGAACGCTAACTATTATGCTCCGAAAACAGCTGTACAGCTCACCGCCAAAGCCAACGAAGGCTGGAAGTTTGTGGGTTGGGAAGGTGATGCTACCGGTTCTACCGAAACCATTTCTGTAACCATGGACAAGGAAAAGTCTGTGGTCGCCAAGTTTGAATTGGTCGGCGAAACCACAGTGAACCTTCTTAAGGATGGTAATTTCCCGAGCGGCAGCGTGATTTCTACAAGCCAAGATGCATCTTGGTTCCTGGGTCAGGGTACAAACTGGGGTAACTCTGCTGCAAAGACATCTGTTTCTGGTGGCACGGCTACGGTTGACGTTACCACTATTGGTGCAGAAACTTACCAGCCGCAGCTTGTTCAGTACAATCTGGCTCTTGATAAGGGCATGAAGTACAAGTTGTCCTTTAAGGCTAGCGCTGATGTAGATCGCAAGATTGAAGTTAATTTCCAACAATCCGTAGACCCCTGGGGTTCATACGCCACTAAGGAATTTGACATCTCCACTACGGAAAAGGAATACACATTTATCTTTGCTATGGAAGAAGATACTGATGAAGCCGCTCAGTTTGCCTTCAAAGCTGGTCTTCACCAATGCTGAACCGGGTTCCGAAGGTGAAGAAACGCAGATTTGGGCTGCTGCTAATCTGCGCCTGAATGCTGCCGGCAAGACCTTCCAGGTGTTCGACATGCAGGGCCGTAACCTCGGCAAGGTCGATGTCGTGAATGGTTCTTCTGTCGCTTCCGCTCTCTTCGCCAAGTTCCAGAAGGCTGGAATCTACATGGTGAAGCAGGGTAACAAGATGACTCAGGTCCGCGTGACCCGCTAAGATTTGTCAGATCCGAAAGCACTCCTATATCAAGGATGACAAAGAGGCGCCCCGCCAAGCGGGGCGTTTTTTGTTGCTTGAGATTAAACTATATTTGATCCAGAGGTTTTATTATGAAATTCTTTGTGACAGGTGTAGGTGGCCAGCTGGGCCATGATGTGATGAATGAACTTGCAAAGCGTGGTCATACGGGCGTGGGTTCCGATATGGCTCCGGTTTACAGTGGCGTTGCAGATGGGTCTGCCGTGACAAAGATGCCTTATGTGCAGCTCGACATTACGGATTCGGCTGCGGTAGACAAGGTCCTTTCAGAAATTAAGCCTGACGCAGTGATTCACTGTGCTGCATGGACGGCGGTCGATATGGCTGAAGACGATGCAAATGTGGCAAAGGTACGTGCGGTCAATGCCGGCGGTACGCAGAATATTGCCGACGCCTGCAAGCACTTGGGTTGCAAGATGACTTACATCAGCACCGATTACGTGTTCAACGGTCAGGGCACGGAACCCTGGAAGCCGGATTGCAAAGATTACAAGCCTCTGAACGTTTATGGTCAGACCAAGCTCGAAGGTGAACTGGCCGTTTCGAATACACTCTCGAAGTATTTTATTGTTCGTATTGCGTGGGTCTTTGGCCTCAACGGAAAGAATTTTATCAAGACCATGCTGAATGTGGGCAAAACTCATGATACCGTGCGCGTGGTGAATGATCAAATTGGTACTCCAACTTACACGCTAGACCTTTCGCGCTTGCTGATTGACATGAACGAAACCGAAAAGTACGGCTATTACCATGCGACCAACGAAGGCGGATATATTAGCTGGTATGACTTTACTTGCGAAATCTACAAGCAGGCAGGCCTTGCAACCAAGGTGGTCCCCGTGACAACAGCAGAATATGGGTTGAGCAAGGCCGCCCGCCCCTTCAATAGCCGACTTGATAAGAGCAAGCTAGTTGAAGCAGGCTTTAAGCCGCTCCCGACTTGGCAGGATGCACTGGCTCGTTACCTCAAGGAAATCGGGGAGTAGATTATGGCAGAAAAAGAAACTTACCGCGAAGTGATGCCGGGAGAGCTCCCATGCGAAGTGCCGGAATGTGACGGCGTAATGGTCGTTGACCCCGACAACAGCTACAAGCTTACCTGTGACAAGTGCGGACATATTAAGGAGTAGGTTTTAGGCGGTGGATTTGTCCGCTTTGAAAATCGAATATCCAGAACTTCCCGTTGTTGAACACCGGGAAGAATTTTTTGAGATGCTTGAAAAGCATCAGGTGGTTATTGTCAAGGCGGATACCGGTTCTGGTAAGTCGACACAGCTGCCTAAATTCTTGTTGGAGTGGTTTGCGAAAGCTCAGGCTGAGTTTAAGATTGGCGTGACGGAACCGAGGCGTTTGGCGGCGATTTCTATTGCGGACCGCCTACGAGAAGAACTGAAGGATGAAACGCTTGTCTCCACAAAAATTCGTTTCTGGGAACAGGGCCAGAGTGATGCTCCCATCAAGGTGATGACCGATGGTATCCTGTTGCAGGAATTCCGCCGCGATAGACTTTTCCGCCAGTATTCGGCGGTGGTGATTGATGAAGCCCATGAACGCTCGTTGAATATCGATATTCTGCTGGGCATTTTCAAGACGGTATTGAAGGAACGAGCTGACTTCAAGTTAATCGTGGCTTCCGCGACGCTGGATGCGAAACTTTTTGAAGAATTCTACGAAAATAGCTGTGTGCTTGAGGCTGAAGGCCGCACGTACCCGGTGGAGGTGGAATACTTTTTCGATGGTGGTTCGGCTATGCGGGCTGCCCTCGATACTAGCGGTAAAGGCGATTCCGGTCTGCTCGATGAAGCGCGCGATGCGATTCTTGATCTGGAAACGCGCCACCGCGATCATCTGCTTTGCTTTTTACCGACGGAACGCGATATTCAGGATTTAGCTGGCGAATTGGCGCATGAACTCGATTCGTCGACGTTTGATATTTTGCCGCTTTACGGGCGTATGAGCCCTGATGAACAGCGCCGCATTTTTAAGCATACGGGTAAGACTCGCGTGGTGCTGGCAACGAATATTGCAGAAACCTCCCTCACGATTCCGGGAATTGCCTATGTGGTGGATTCAGGAACGGCCCGCATTTCTCGGTACAATGCGCAGTCCAGAATTCAGGGGCTGCCCGTCGAGGATATTTCGAAGGCGAGTGCCCGGCAGCGCACAGGGCGTGCGGGGCGCGTGAAGCCTGGCGTGTGCATTCGACTTTATTCACCGGAAGATTTCGAAAAGCGAGACGAGTTTACGGAGCCGGAAATCCGGCGCAGTAATCTCGCGAACGTGGTGCTTCAGCTGCGTAGCCTGGGGCTTGAACTTGAAAATTTCCCATTCCTGCAGCCGCCACCGCATTCGGCTTTCCGAGGCGCCTACAAGACGCTTTTTGAATTAGGTGCTCTTACTGCCGATAATAGCAGCGGCCATGTGACAAAACTTGGCCGCGAAATGACGCGGCTCCCGATGGATGTGGCGCTTTCGGCGGTGCTTTTACGGGCGCGCGAATCGGGAGTGCTACAACCCGCGTTGATTGTCTGCTCCGCACTCTCGATTCAGGACCCGCGAGTGGTCCCCGGCGAGGAGCCGGAGCGCACCCGTATTCGTCAGCTGCATCGCAAGTTTGCGGGCCACAAGAGCGATTTCTTGACTTACATTAGCATGTGGAACGGCTTCTGCGCTGAATGGGATGGCAAGTCCTGGAATAAGTTGCGCAAGTTCTGCGACAAGTTTAGCTTCCATTTTTTGCGTTGCCGCGAATGGATCGATTTGTACGAACAGTTCAGCCGCATTCTCGAAGTGAAATTCGAAAATCGAGTGTGCCCACTCGACAGTTTCCATGCTGATAACTTGCATATTGCACTCCTTTCGGGGTTTCTCGGAGGCGTTGCCCGCCGCGATATCGAAAACGGCTGCTACCGGCTGGTGAGCGGCCGCGAGACGCACGTGTTCCCTGGTAGCGATTTGTATGGCAAGAGTGTGGAATGGCTCTTTAGCGCCGAAGTCCGCGAAACGAGCCGCATCTTCCTCAACAAATCCGCTGAAATTAAACCCGAATGGATTATGCAAGTGGCTGAACCCTTCTGTACCCGCCGCTGGTATTCGCCGATGTGGAACCAGGAGCGCGGCTTCGTAGAAGCGGTGGAGGAGGTGAGTTTTAGGGGCCTCGTCATCAGTCGCGGTCATCGGGTGGATTATGCCCGAGTGAATCCGGACGAATGTGCCGAAATCTTCTGGCGTGAGGCGGTGGTGCTCGGGCAAATGGCTCGTCCGTTCCCCTTCATGAAGCAGAATGACCGCGTGGTCGAAGATTTGCATGGTCTCGAAGCCCGCAAACGTCAATTCGGGCTCGCCCCTAGCGAAGACGCCCTAGTGGATTACTATGTACGCATCGCTCCGCGGGTGAATTCTATTAAGACCCTCCGTGACTATGTTGCAGAACATACGGATCAGTTCCTGAAATTCGATGCCAAGTTCTGGCTGGATCAGAATGAAAACGGTGTTAGCTATACGGATTCTGGATTTAGCAATCGCGCGTTCGATGCCTTGGCAAAAGGTGACAAGAAAAAGACCGCCAAGGCTCTGGAACCTGTCCTCGGTGGTTCTATAGAACAGTTCCGTATCGAAGGCCTCGATGGCTCTTGCCGTATGGTCGTGGGCGAGATGGTTTTTGATGCGACAAAGGAATACGACGGCATTACGCTTGAACTGCCTTACGATTTACTTCCGCAGCTCACGCCCGCAAAGCTAGCTCTTTCCATTCACCAGTGGCGCGAATGGATGGCCGAATCGATTATCCGTGAAATGCCCAAGGCGGCCAAGAAACAACTTGAAAATCGTCGCACATTTATTGACGATGCATTCTGCGACAAACTTAAAGAAAACCCGCACAAGGCGCCTCTGTTAAGCCTGTATGAAGTTTTTGCGGGCGTCAAGCAACTTGATTGCGACATTCCGACGGTGACTCCCGAAAAAGAAAATCATCTGCGTTTGCATGCTAAGATATTCAAGCAGGGCTTCCCAGAAAAGTTCTCGGTTGAGTTGAATCCGGAATGGGGGAGTTTTCGTTTGTTCCTCTCGGTGCGTCCGGTGGTGGTGACTTTCGGCATTGATTTTGCACTAGATGAAATGCGTTTTGGTTGGCGTCTGGGAGAATCGGCGCTGATGACGGACGACGAATCTACTTTCTGGCAAAATTTTCGCAAACGTGTGGAAGGTTGCGTGAATTCCGCTCAAGAGGGTGCCGACGCGCGCATGGCCCTCATTACTGATCGTTTGAATTTGTTGGAAACGGGTGGCCTTTATGCCGACGGATTCAAGACGGCTCTCAAAGCTTGGGTTTTCAAGTCGCTTGTTGCTGACAATTTGGATGCAAACCGTTGCGTGCGCTTTACGGGCTTGGAATTCTCTCGGGGTAAAAAAATCAACGATTTTAAGAATCTTGCTGCTAAAACTCGTAGTGAAGATGACGAAATTCGCCTGGCCTTGGTACGAGCTACTTATGAATCGGCTTTGCTGGGAGCAGAATCTTTTGTAAGGTTCTGGGACATTCTGCGTGAATTTACAGTCTCGATGCGTCAGGGGGCTGATCATGCCCGTGATGCGTTGGCTTCTCTGCAAAAAAGCTGCAAGGATGTTGTCAAAGTCGCTGCTCTATATGCTCCCGAGGCGAACGAAACGACTTTGTTTGAAAGGCTGATGCTGTTGGGCGCACCGAACCTCTCCCGAAGCGAGGCTCCCTTAAAGCCCCAATTATCGGTGCGCACGTTGCGAGAAAGATTTAGGCCTTTCCTTAAGGCTCGATTCATGAAAGACAACGAACTTAAAAACGCCCGCGAGTTGCTTTCTAGGATGGAACGGCTTTCTATCGAGGATGCGGAATACCCCGAAATGTACCTGCAGGCTTGCGCCATGCTAGAAGATTTCGAAATCCTCAAGTTTAAGCGAAAGGGCGATGATTCTGAAGAAATAATCGAGGATGATGCCCTCGCCAAACTCAAGGGGCGCTTTGGCCGTCTGTAAATGGGCAAACACGTTTGTTTTTGTCGGTGTTAGTTGGGCTCTGGAATGCGAATTTTCTAAATTTAGCCCCGATGAGTTTTATTTTTAGAATTTTTGCGCTTTTTTGCGTTTGCTTGACCTTTTTTGCTTGTGACGTGCCTTTTGGAAAGGACGACCCTGTGGTCGTGTCGGTGGGTGAGTCTAAACTTCGTGAATCAGAGATTTATCGTGTCGCCCCCCAGTGGGATTCTTGGACGGATCGTGAAAAGCTGACTTTCTTGGAACATTGGATTGATGAAGAAACCATTTATCAAGAAGCGGTTGCCAACGGGATTTTGAAGGACGAAACCCTGCAAGAACAGCTTAAACGTACCGAACGCAAGATGACGGTGGATTATTTCTTGCAGAACTTTGCCGATACCATGATGGTGGGCGATGCTGAAAAATTGGATTATTATCACGCTCATCCTGAATTTTTCTTGCGTGGCCGCACCATGATAAAAGGCGCTATCCTTTATTTTAAGGATTGGCAGAATGCAGACCAGTACTATAAAGGGCATAAGAAGCAGGTTTATGATACCCTGCCTGCACCACAGCATTGGCTGGTAAAGCGCGTGGAGTATTTTGATTCGGCAACGGTGACTCCGGATAGTTGTTTGATTCCGTCTATCAATGATGTTGAGTTAGGTAAGCTTTCGGTGATGAAATATTGTGGCGGAGCGCTTAAGATGGCGGTCGTGGTCTCTAGGCTTGATTCGGCTGATGTGCTGCCGTATGCCGAGGTTGCCGAAGATGTTGCGGCCCGTGCCTGGGTGGAACACCAGAAATCGGTGCTTTCGCGCCTAAAGAAAGAATGGAAAAAGGCTCGCCCGATTTTCTCGCAGATGAACGTATTTAGCGAAAAGGATAAGTAATGAAGTCCCTTGCTGTAATGAAACGATTTGTTTTTGCCCTGTTTGGCCTGGCCGCTTTTGCCGTGGCAGAACCTGTGCTGATGGAAGGTGTTGCTGCGGTGGTCGATGGCAAGCCGATTATGCGTTCGGAATTCTTGAACAACCTGTACCGTTTTCAGGAAACCCCCGAAGGTTCTGCGATGTCGGAAGCTGATCAGCGTAAGTATGTGCTCGACCAGATGATCGAAGAAAAGGTTTTGCTTAGCCGTATTGACCGTGATTCAATCGTGGTGACGGATGCTGAAGTAGACCAGCGTGTAAACGCTCATTTGTCGCAACTTGCTGCAAGCCAGAATACGACTTTGTCGATGCTTGAAAAGGCGATCCGTGCGCAGCTTGGCATTAGCATGGCCCAGTATCGTGACCAGCTTGCAAAGCAGATCCGCGGACATATCGAAATGTCCCGTGTGCGTCAGCGCCATATTGGTGCCATTACTCCGACCAAAAAAGAAGTCGATGCGTTCTTTGCCGAATACAAGGATTCTATTCCGCAGCAGTTCAACTGTGTGCTTTTGAGCCATATTCAGCTCCCGATTGAGCCTGATGCGGCTATCGTGGACTCGGTCAAAAAAATTGCGGACTCCTTGATTGATACTCTTAACTTGGGCATGAGCTTTGAATTGTTGGCAAAGGCCCATTCGCAGGATACTTCTGCGGCGAAGGGCGGCGATCTCGGTTACTTTAAGCGTGGCCAGCTTGATCCGGCGTTTGAACGCGCCCTGGACCAGTTGAAGAACGGTCAGTATTCTTCTAACCCGGTAAAGACGAAACTTGGCTGGCATATTGCTCGCGTTCTTGGCCGTAAAGAAGATGGTGTTCGTTCGGCTCAGATCCTGCTTCGCACGATTCCGACTGCGAAGGATACGGCTAAAGTGATTGCTTTGGCAGATTCTCTGCAGAAAAACATCAAGACGACCGAAGCCTTTGCTGCTGCGGCTAAAAAGTATAGTGAAGACAAGTCCAGCAATTTTGCGGGAGGACGTCTTGGTTGGTTCCAGCGTAATGAAATGGAACCGGCCTATGTGGAACCCGTGGCGAACTTGAATGTGGGTGAAGTCTCGGAACCGGTGCTGATCGATGGCGCCTACCACTTGTTCCGCCTCGATGATTCTCGTCAGACTCGCGACTTGAACTTGGATGAGGACTATGGTAAGATTGAGCAGATGGCCGCAACGCATCTCGAAAACCAGAAACTCGAAGCCCTTGTGAAAAAGTGGCGTGAAGAAGTTCACATTGAAATTCGAATGACGGAATAATAAAGTTACCCTATGATTCACTTTAACCACGTCACGAAAACCTACGAGGATAATTGGAAGGCTCTTTCCAATGTGACGCTGCGTATTCAAAAGGGTGAATTCGTTTTCTTGACGGGGCATTCGGGTGCTGGTAAGTCTACTCTTTTGAAGTTAATTTACATGGATGAACGCCCCGACGAGGAACGCGGTGGCCAGGTGATGGTGAAGTTTACGGGGGATTGCCTGTACGATAGCAAGAATACCCCTGACAACAAAATCCAGGCGCTCCGCCGTAAGATGGGTATTATCTTCCAGGACTTTAAGCTGTTGCCGGATCGCAATGTTTTTGAAAATGTGGCGTTGGCCTTGCGCATTGTTGGCACTCCGAGCAAGCTGATTAATGCGGCGGTGTTCGATGCCTTGGCGCTTGTGGGCATTAGCCAAAAACGCTTTGCGATGCCCTATACGCTTTCGGGCGGTGAACAGCAACGTGTGGCCATTGCTCGCGCCATGGTGCACAATCCGTATTTGCTTTTGGCGGACGAACCGACTGGTAACTTGGACCCGAAAAACGCCGAAGAAGTTTTTAAGATTTTTAAGGAAATCAATGCCCGCGGAACGACCGTCGTGATGGCGACTCATAACCCGGACTTTTACTTGAACAGTCCTTTCCGCCGCTTGGTGCTGGACCACGGCGAACTCTTGAATAGAGATTTGATTTAGACTTGAATAGCGCGGATTTTGCCGGGCTTTAGGTCATCCAACTTAAATTTGTCGAATTGAATGCGCATGAGTCGCAAGACTTCGTAGCCGAGGTGGGCGAGCATACGGCGAATTTCGCGGTTTTTGCCTTCGGACAACGTAATTTCGAGCCAGCAGTTCTTTTCGCCTTCGCTGTAGAGAATGGCGCGCTTGGTGTGCATGAATTCCTCTTTTTCACCAAAGACGCGGGGCGGAACGTTGAAGCCGGATTCCATTTGAGAAAGTTCGGCGGCGGTGGGCTTGCCCTTGATTTGCACGCGGTAGATTTTGAGGTGAGTTGCATCGGTGAGAACTCGATCTGCCCAGGCTGTATCGTTAGTAAACAGCAGCAATCCTTCACTTGCGGCATCGAGGCGGCCTACGGGAGCGATGTGGGGCATTGGCTTGCTGGGGTACATTCTGCCGTACTCTTCGCGAAATAAATCCATCACGGTCTTGCGGCCTTTTTCGTCGCTTGCTGTGGTGACAATTCCGCGCGGTTTGTTCATGGCGAAGTAGACGAACTTGCTTGCGGTAACGGGTGTGCCGTCAATAAGAATTTCGTCGTTTTCGTAGGCGGAAAATTCGGGGTCTCGTACGGGCTTGCCCCGTAGAACAACATGGCCTTCGCGCACCAGCTTTTCTGCTTGGCTGCGGCTGCAATACCCGCGTTTAGAGATGACGCGTGCGACGCCGTGGGCGCCTTGCTTTTGGGGCTTGTGGTTATTGAACGCCATGGAATTCCGTGAGCAAAAGGAAAAGTTTCTCATTCAACGCGTTGTTCATCGCGTCGGCTGCGGCTGTGTCTTCAAAACCCATGTCACGGGCGCGTTCTCCGCAAATGTCGATGCCTAAAATTTTTTTGTTTTGGGCGAGCATTTGGAGCGTTGTGGCGAGTTGTTCAAAAGTCAGTGAGCCTTGGTCCCAGTTCGTGGCGGCCTCTTGTGTGTTGAGGGCGTCTTTGTCGATGGAAATGTAAAGTGGCAAGTTGTGAGTTTTGAACGTTGATTTTGCAGGAAGTGAATCTAGTTCGCTTTCGCGGATAAAGGAGACTCGATTTAAAATTTCTACATCACCCGATTGGGAAAGGTCTTCGCGGATTTCTTCAACAAGGTGGTCGGCGACACCGATGACAGTTACATTCTGCACAAACTTGTTGTGGTCCAACACTTCTTTAATCCAGCCACCGCAACTTAAGATTCCTTCGAATCTAGGTGGTTGCATATCGGGGTGATGGTCAAATACCACAAGGTCGAAAGGCTCTTGAACTTGGTCCGTCCAGAGTTTGCTCATGTAGTGGTAATTACCGTTGTCGAAAAAGTGGATGCCGAAGGAGTTCTTGTTGCGAACGCTTTCGATTTGCTGGCTGAGAATGGCTTGTGCTTCGTCATCGCAGTAACAGTCCGTACCGTCGATTTGAGAGCAGTCAAGCCAATGAATTTCGCTATTGGTTGTAGCCGACTTCCGTAGCCCTTGCATAAAAGGCTGCTCGGCGTAAACACCTGTGAAATCTTGAATAGTGACTGTCGGCATCTTGACTCAAATATAATCTTATTTCCCGAAGCGTTTGCAGAAGGAGCAACTTTGGCAAAGCGGGTGACGCAATTCGTGTTTTTCGAATCCATCGCGAAGACTTTTTGCGGTGGGCGAGTCGAGTATTTCTGCAAGATTTTGGTCAACGATGTTCCCGAGCGTGATTTGTCCGCTATAGTCGAGGCAGCAGGCGACGACGCGGCCATCGTGTAGAATTGCTACATGCGTATCAAGGGCGCGGCATGAACCTGCGGTAGATTTGGTGCGGCTTTCGTCTAACTCCGGCCATTCAAAGCGAGAGTCCTGATGCAGGTAGATTTTTCCGACAACGGGAAAACTTTTGTGCCGACTGCAGAAATGCTCTAGGGAAATTTGCGATGCGGTTTCGGCGCAGTCGGAATGGTTGCCGAAAGCATCGTTGACCATTGAAAGAATGGTCTCGTTCCAGGATTGGCTTGCCGCATCGCCTACATTCCAAAGCCTTAAATTGATGTACAGGTCTGGGCGTTCGGCGTTTGCGAGCTTACAAAAGTCCAAGACATCCTGCAAATGTGCTAGAGCCGCATTATGAGAAAGTTCTGCATAGGCATGCGTCGAAAAATTCACTTGTCGTACAGCGGGAGAGGCAAGAATCAATTTGCCTGTGCGCGCAATAGTAGTTCCGTTTGTTGTCAGGTTTAGCTTGAGTGGAGTCGTCTCTAGCTTTTTCAGGAACAGCCCGAATCCCGGATGGAGTGTCGGTTCACCTAATACATGAAAGTAGACGTTTTCGGCAACAGTTGATGCTTCTGAAATACAACGTTCGAAAAGCTCCGAACTTATGAAATCACGCTTGCCATGGGATTTTTCAGAAAGATCCTTTCCGCATGGGCAAAAGCTGCAATTTAAGTTGCAAACGTTCGTGATTTCGATATAGACGGCGTTCATGCTTTATTTAAGTCTTAGCTTCTTCTGCGCGTAAATGCTTTGACCACCGTTACAAACGAAGGCGAATACGCATACAATAAAGAATGCGGGCAATGTGTCAAATCCAAAAATCTCGGCACCGATAAAGATGGGTGCCAAGAGCGTGTTGGTTGCCCCGCCAAAGACGGCTGCGTATCCGAGTGCTGCTGCAAGCGGCAGGGGAACGCCCACCATGGCGGCTATCCAAGCACCAAAGGTCGCACCGATGGCGAATAAAGGCGTGACTTCGCCGCCCTTGAAGCCGACAGCAATCGTTGCGATCGTGAACGCGAATTTTAGAATCCAGTCGCAGGCGTAAACAGAGGTGCCGACGGCGGCTCCGCTTGTAAAGCAAAAATCAATCAGGTTGGTGCCAAGACCGGCGTAGCGGCCCTGCCAGAACAATAGCAAAAGAAGGCTAATGGTGATGCCAACAAAGGCGATGCGCTTGACTGCATTCGGCAATTTATTTGCGGCGAGTTTCTTGGCGAGTGAAAGCAACTTGGCAAAACCTCCGCCGATAATGCCGAAAAGAATTCCAAGCAGCGCAAGTTTCAGCACAAAATGGATGTCGAATCCGTTCTCGTTCCACAGGAGTCCGGTGACATTCCAATCAGGGAAAAGCGAACTCAAATCAACAGAAAACTTTTCGAGCCCTAGCATTTCAGAAACCTTGTAGGCCGTGAATGCGGCTGCTGTAGCAGGGAGCAATGCCGATAGGTTCAGGTATCCGACCAGCAGGACTTCGAGTGACAGCGCTATAGCGGCAAGCGGTGTCTGGAAAAGTCCTGCAAATCCTGCGGCCATTCCGGCAATGAGTAGGATTTTACCTGCGTTTTCAAGATGAATCTTTTTGCTGATGTTGTGCCCAAGCGTTGCGCCAATTTGGATGGCGACGCCTTCGCGGCCGGCGCTACCACCAAATAAATGCGTAAGCCAGGTGCTTACGGCGACCATCGGAATCATGCGCAGAGGAATTTCGTTTTCTTTGCCATGGGCAACTCCGAAAACCATATCCATGCCGCGTTCGGTGCCCCTACCGAATTTCTTGTAGCCAAGAACAATTGCAACGCCAATCAAGGCAAGTCCCGGAATCCAGTAAATTGGGTTGGCGTCGCGTACGGCGCTGACTGCAAGCAGAACTTGCCCAAAGAAGGCCGTGAGTGCCCCTACAATTGCTCCAAGGACAATTGCAGTAAGAGTCAAAATGGGGAGTGAAAGCCATTTTTGAACAAAAGCACTGATTCTCGCCTTAACCTGTTCTTTCGCCATCCGCATCATTTGCTCCTTCATTTCGGGAGACATCCCGGCGAATTGTTCCTTGAACTGGTTGTATTTGCCAAAATCTTTAAAATTCATAAATGCCCTATAGCTAAAGGGATTATAAAACGATCGTTTTTAGACAATAGTGTTAAACGGCGCGGAAACCATCATCGCCAAGAATGATTTTCCCTTCGCGGAAAAGCATGCCGAGTAACTTTTTGAAGGTTTTCTTGGACATGTTGAATTCGCGACGGATGACTTCCGGGTCGCTGTGGTCGCCGTAGGGTAAAAAGCCGCCTGCTTCTTCGAGCTTCTTTAGAATGGCCGCAGGGCTTTCACTTTTGACAAGACCCTTGTAACCAACGGGCGTTAAGTTAAGTGTGATCTTGCCGTCTTCTGTAAAGCGCTGTATGTACCCGGCCATCGTATCGCCAATATAGATACGTGGCATTCCGGGGCTTACGATAAGGCGACCCGTGTAGCGGTAATCTACCAGAAAATCGATGTGGTCGCGAGTGACTTCGTAGGCGGCTAATTGCACCTTTTGACCAACGTGGAGTTCGCTGGTGTCAGTGTCGATAAAGCTTTTGATTTTTTCTGTAGCGACGATGCGGTTGCTTTTTTCATCTTCGAGAATAAAAACGACGCAACGGTCACCGCGGCGGAGTTCGCCGAGCTGCTGCTTGAAGGGGAGGAATAAGTCCTTGTTTAGCCCCCAGTCCAAGAATGCACCGTAACGGTTTACGTCCTTGACTTCAAGAACGGCAAATTCTCCGACGGTGGCGTAGGGCTTGTCGAGGGTTGCAATGGGGCGGTCTTCAGAATCCATATAGACAAAAACGTCTAGAACTTCGCCTTCTTCGAGGGTGAATTCTTCTTTTTTACCGGGGAGCAACACGCGCCCGCCTGTTTCTAGCTCCAAATAGTAGCCTTGTGGCATGATAGCTTCGACGCGGGCGCGGTTAAATTTACCGAGTTCCATAAAGACCTTCCGTTCAAGTGATTATTGCTAAAGATAGCAACTGAAATCGCCGTTGAAAATGAGGGAACATGAATTAGTTGTTATATTACGGGTATGACGAATTCCTTGGATTTTATAGGCGATATTCATGGCCATTATGACGAACTCTGTGCCTTGTTGCAAAAGCTTGGTTATGTAGAGTCGGCTGGAGCATATCGTTATCCGGGGAATGAACGTACCGTCGTTTTTTTGGGGGACTACGTGGATCGTGGCCCCAAGGTGCGCGAAACATTGAATCTGGTGCGCGCCATGCGCGATGCGGGAACTGCACTTGCCCTGATGGGGAACCACGAGTTCAACATGCTTTCTTTCTGGCAAAAGAATGGTGAAGGGGGTGGGCATTTTTTGCATCGCTTTAAAGACGGCTTTTTGCGAGAACATAGTTTTAATAAGATTGCAATCCATTCGAGAACAGTCACTTCTTTTGTGGGGCGTAAGCAAGAATTTCTAGACGTCCTTGAATTTGCAAAGACATTGCCGTTCTATTTAGAGTCGGATTCGTTTAGGGCTCAACATGCCTGTTTTGACGTAGATGCGGTTGCTGCATTAAGGCGCGAAGGAATTTCTTGCTTTGCCGATGGAAATTTTGATGAACTCATTGCCCGTGCCAATGATGAAGATTTTGAATATGACGACAGCCTTTTTGTGCCGTTAAGTACACTTTTGAAAGGCCCCGAAATGGAATTGCCCGTGGGTGAACATTTTACCGATGCCGAGGGCGTGCGTCGAGTCAAGACCCGTATCGCCTGGTGGCTAGACCCACAAAAGGCGAGTTTCCGGGAACTCAGTTTTCAGCCGGGTGTATCAATGGATGTTCAGGCTGAGGTTGCTCCCAAAGTGCGTGCGCGGAATTTTTATGGCGAAAATGAACGCCCCGTTTTCTTTGGACATTATTGGCTTACGGGCCTTCCGAAATTGATTCGAGATAATGTCTGTTGTCTTGACTTTAGTGTGGCTGGGTATCGGGGCGATGGTCGCCTAGCGGCGTATCGCTTTGATGGCGAACAACGTCTAGATGCATCCAAGTTTGTTTGGGTTGAGGCATCTACACGATGAAAAAACTCTCGTTTTACGTTTCTAGGCTCTCGTCTTTAAAACTGTCGGCTGCGATTCTTGTTGCGTTTCTGCTTTTGCTTTTTTGGGGCGTATTGGCGCAAGTGAACGCTGAATCTGTTGGCTTACCCGCATCGGTTGCGGTGGATCGTTTCTTCGATAGCTATTTTATTTGGATTCTTGGCCTGGTGCCGCTGCCTGCGTTTAAGGGTCTTGCCGTTTTAGCGGCTGTGAATGTGTTTGCTTCGTTAATATTTCGCATGCCTCGCGGATGGAAAAGTGTGGGGCTTTGGCTAATGCATATAGCCTTGCTGATCTTGCTTATAGGCGGCGTTGTCGGAAGTGAAATCAAACGTGAATATAATGGATATCGTGATATTTCGGTGGAAAACACTCCAGTTGAATTCTTTACCGTTGATGATAGCCTTAAGGTGACTTCGATAGTGGTGCCCGAAAATCATTTTGCCTATTCGGTTCATTATCGTGGTAGGGTAGAAGGTGTAATGGGGAAAACGGTTGATTTGTATAAGGCGACCTACAATCCGCTACATTTTGCACCATATGCGTTTATGGTACTCTTTTTGTTGGGGGCCGTACTCCATTATGTTGTCAAGGTGCGTACAAGTCGGGTGACCGCTGGCCGGGTCGTCGCAAAAATCGTGCCGATGGTGATGCTTTTTTCGCTTGCGTTTCCGTTGGATGTGCGTGCTTCAGAAGAAGAGGCCGTTCTCTGGACTGCAAGACATCCTGACGCTCCTGTTTTGGTCGATAGCGTTGTGCGTCCGTTCAATTCATTTGCGCGCGGCTTTTTGGATGACTTGAAAGGGCGGGTCACCGATGCTGAATTTATTGTCGGAAGCATCGAACATATTCCCGAATCGGCGGATACCTTGGCCCTTTTCAAAGTTCTGCGTAGCGATGTTTTGGAGGCTCTGCGATTGCCGAGTGATTTACGCTATGTAAGCTATGCAAAATTGGCTCCGTCGCGTGATTTACTGAAACTTTATGCGAGCCGTGATGATAACCATCCGGCAACGGTTGAGATGCGTCGGCTTTATTCAAATGTCTTGCGGTATGAATCGGTCAAAAATGGAACTGCGTTTACGGTGGTGGATGAGCATTCTTCGATGTATACGGCCGTAGATAAGGAGCGCCTTGCGATTGAAGTCTTTTACCATAAGGCGAATTTTGCGTTGTGGGGTTTTGTGATTGCCTTTATGGCGTGCCTTCTGGCTTCGATAAATCAACTGTTTAAGTCGCGAAAGTTGGATGTGGGGGCAAATGGCTTGTGTATGGCGTCTACCGTTGTCTTGACGGTAATGCTTTTGCTCCGTGCTTACGTGGCGATGCGTCCGCCGATGTCAAATTTATATGAAATTGTATTGCTGGTGGCGCTACTTTTGATGGCGTTTGAATCCGGGGCGTTTTTGTTTTGCAAGAACCGTACTTATGTACTGATTGTTCCTGTAACACTGATGGCGGCCGCACTTCTTTTCTTTGCAAAATTCGTGCTCGAGGTAGGCGATACCTTTCAGCCAATTCCTGCGGTGTTGAATTCTTCGGTGTTTTTGACGGTTCATGTGTTTACGATTGCGCTTGGCTTTGCGGGGATGATTCTTTCGGGAGTTGTTTCTCATTTGGTACTTTTCCGTGGTTCTGCGGCTTTACCTTCTGCAGAACAACCCAAGGGATCTCCGCTTTATTCGTTGATGTATGCGACGCTTGTTTTTGGAGCGGTATTTACGATTATAGGAACTTTGCTTGGTGGTGTATGGGCAGATTATGCCTGGGGCCGTTTTTGGGGCTTTGATCCTAAGGAATGTGGAGCCTTATTCGTGATTCTCTGGGCGATGCTTTTACTCCATTTGCGTGCAGGGCGCATCATATCTGCACGCGGTTTTGCTCTGTTGAATTGTTTCAATGTGATTGTCACATTCCTTTGCTGGTTTGGGGTCAACCTGCTCGGTGTCGGACTGCATAGCTATGGCTTTCAAAGTGGTTCGGTGGTTTGGCTAGCCGCGTTTGTAGTGGTGGATTTGATGGTAATTGCCTATCTTAGATATCGTAAATTCTAATTCCACATCCCACATTTGACATTTTTCTATCTTTCAACCCATGCTTCAATGGGATACTTTGCTTTCTGCGACGCGCTACGGGCACCCCGCCGATTTGGACCCGAACCGTTCTGACTTTCATCGCGATTATGACCGTATCGTTTTTTCGACGGCGTTTAGGCGCCTTGGCCGAAAGACGCAGGTACACCCGTTCTCGGTGAATGACCATGTTCATAGTCGCCTTACGCACAGTATCGAAGTTTCGAGTGTGGGCCGCAGCCTTGCGATTACGGTGTATCACCTGATCAAAAAGTATCTGCCCAAGTATATCAACGAATACCATTTTGGAACGATTGTTCAGTCCGCGTGCCTAGCGCACGATATTGGTAATCCGCCTTTTGGTCACGCCGGTGAAGCTGCCATTCGCGAATGGTTTCGCAAGAACCGTAATTCAGCTCCGATGCGTGACTTGAGTGAAACCGAAATCGCCGACTTCGAAAACTTTGACGGTAACGCACAGGGACACCGCATTTTGAGTAAGCTGGAATACCACTTTTTGGATGGTGGTATGCGCCTTACGTATGCGACGCTTGGTGCCATGATTAAGTATCCGCAGCTGGCAAAGTTTGGACAGCCTACAAGCCTTTTCTCAACCGAAGCGGACCTTTATCGAGTGACTGCTTATACGCTTGGAATTCCTGAAGTAGAAACGGGCAAGTGGGTGCGCCATCCGCTGGTGTATCTGATGGAAGCCGCCGACGATATTTGCTATAGCATTTTGGATGTGGAAGACGCCATTGAACTTGGCATTTTGAGCTACGGCGATGTGCGCGGCATGTTTAGTTACCTGTGCGGTCCTGATGTGGATATTGACCGCGAATTCCAGGAAAATGGCCAAAATTTCCGAGACTTCTTGAGCAGTGTCCGCGGCTTGGCTATCCAGAATCTGATTGATGACGTGGCAGTGACTTTCGTGAACAATTACGAAGCCATTATGAGCGGTGAACGAGTCAAGCACCTGACGAACCTTTCTAAGTCCGAAGTGATGGAAGGTATCCGAATTGCGAAACGCCTTGGTGTAGAACGCATTTACCCCGACCGCCGCAAGACCGAACTAGAAGTCGGTAGTTACACGACTCTGGCGACCGTACTCGATGCCTTTATCAATGGTGTGTATGATTATCGCTTGAACGGCAATAATTCGTACCGTGCCGACCGTATTGTGCGACTTATTGGCCAGGCGAAAATAGGCCAGAGTGTGACGGTGGCCGAGGCTTACCACCAGGTTCTTGACTTTGTAAGTGGCATGACGGATAACTATGCAACTTACCTTGCGCGTCAGATTGGCGGCCTTGCCATGGGATACTAAGTCCGTATGGTTTGGCTTTTTGACTACGATTTAACTTTATATGGAACTGAAGAGCGGTGTGTCATCAATTCGCTGGACCATCGTATTTCTTTGTTTGTACAGAAAACGGTTGGTGGCGATTTTGAGTCGGCGCATAAGATTCGTACCGATTATTTGGAACGTTTCGGGACAACGCTTGCAGGCCTTATGACCATGAATAATACAGACCCGGATGATTTTTTTGATTTTATCCATGAACCGGAATACCTGATTTATCCTAAAAAAGCGCCCGAAAAATTGGCCCTGCTGCAGAGTCTGAAAGGACCGCGTTTTGTGTTTACGAATGGTCGTCATGACTGGAGTGAAGCGGGCATGGCTCACATGGGAATTGATTCTGCAATCGATGGCGTTTTTGATCTGAAACAATTGGATTGGGTTGGAAAACCGCACGACAGCGCCTATGTAAAAATGGAAAAGTGGCTTTCCGAAAAACTTGCGACCATGGGAATAGCCTATCCCGAAAATCCCAAAGAAATCGTACTATTCGAAGATTCACTCCGCAATCTGGAACCGGCTCATCGACGTAGTTGGACTACCGTTTTTGTTAATCCGACTCCCGATACCCCTGATTGGGTAGATTTTCATATACCGCATCTATTAGAAATCAAGAGTTTGTCTAAACTCTACCAGCTGAGTTCCTCCAATTAAACAATAGCAACTTTTTTGTATTATATTTTTCGTATGAAAAAATCAACATTTTTTACTGTAATTTGTTCGTTGTCGGTGCTTGCTATTTTGGAGGCGTGTGGTTCGTCAACTTCTAGTGATAGTGACGGCGATACTACGGCGAAAAAACTTGCTGTAGAAACCATGTCAGAACTCCCTAGTTGCACCCAAAGCAAAGAGGGTGTTGTTGCCTACATTACAGAAGATCGGGATACGGTTGTTTGTGTTTCTGACGTGTGGCGTATTATCGGAACGAATATTGGTATTGAATCAAGTAGTGATGTTGCCGATGAATCAAGTAGTAGTTCTAATCCTGCAAATATGTCGAGTTCCTCGCTTTCCAGTAGCTCAAGTGCTATAATCGCCGTAAATTCGTCGAGTAGCCTCACCAATGAATCGAGCAGCTCTGCAAACGTGTCTGTCACAAGGTTTTCGATGACGGATTCTCGCGATAACCGGGTGTACAAGGTGGTCGCTATCGGTAAGCAAGTCTGGATGGCTGAGAATATGAATTATGACGGCGCTGAAGTTGTCGGTGCATCATCGTATTTAGGTTGGTGCTACAATAACGAAGAAAGTTATTGTGATAAGTATGGCCGGCTCTACAACTGGAAAACGGCGGAGAAAATTTGCCCGGATGGGTGGCATCTTCCGAGTGTGGATGAATGGAATGTCCTGGTTTCTACGGTGGGCGATTCGCTAACGGCGGGAAAATTGTTAAAGTCGACTGAATCGTGGATGGAAGTGACGGGTGACGCCATTGCTAGCGTAGTTGGCTCGGATGCATACGAGTTTGCTGCTTTACCGGCAGGATTTAGAAAAGAAGACTATAATGATGGTCTTTATTACGATATAAGTAAGTTTGCCAATTTCTGGACTTCTTCTATAGCAGGCGAATTCTATGCATACCATATAACGATGCGCTTTGATAGTGGAAAAGTCTCGACGATTGCGGATCCCCTGGAATACGCTCTTTCGGTCCGTTGCCTGAAAAACTAAATTTTGTATTTTATCCCTGTATGAAAAAGATTCTTTTACTTGCTGAACTTTGCTTATTGTCTCTTTCTTCGCTTGCGTTTGCATTCCCGGCTCCGCAAGCTCGTAACGGCTTTAGCAACATGACCGTTGTAACGGAGTATTCGGAACTCCTTAAAGAAAAGAATGCTCGCAACGATTCGCTTTTGCCGGCCCTTGATGGTGACAAGGCTTTTGCCGAAGTCCTTCGCCTGAATCCGAATTTCTGGAGTCTAGGTGGAGCTCTCGATAAAGAAGCTTCGCTTGTGACTAAGCTTAACGCAAAAGTCATCTTTATTGATGGTATCCGCGAAGATCCTTTCTGCGAAATCGATAAGAATGCTGGCAATACGGCTGGTGAATGGAATGTGCGTATCGGCGTAGACTTTGTGTCTGGCGGTTCTAACACGGTTCATATTCACGTGCAGCAGTGCTTGGATTATGTTCGAGACCAGCTTGGTTATGCTATCAAGAAAGGCGACAAGGTTGTCTTTGTTCCGCCCAAGAAAGTTCTTGATAAAATCAAGGAAAGCGAAATTCCTGATGCTATCGATATCGACTTGCAACAGACTCTTCTAAAGGCTCACGAAGACGTGAATTTGACTGGTAAATGTCCCAAGGATATTGAAGCATACATCATCTTGATGAATGTTTATGAACAAGTTAAAAATCAGAAGATGGATTATGTGGTCATCAATGACCAGCTGAATAAAAAGCGCAATGGGGCAGGCCGCGTGCAGAGCTGCGCCTTTAGCCGTGAATGGAATAAGCGTTATCATGAAAGTGCCAGTTTTGAGTGCGATATCGACAATGACCGCTGCACGTATCGTCAGGAAAATGACGGCAATTCTGATTGGTCTATCAATTACGAAAAAGACCGCTTTGAATATATTAACAAAAAGTTCCTGTTCTTCAACCGCAATCCTAAGAGCATCCACAAGGGTGGAACCATGCTCGACCTTCGCTTGCTCCGCCTTTCCACGAACCTTTATCTGGAAGCGTACCTTAATCTAAAGGGCGATCCGGTAACGCTCGGCCTCATTATTGTCCCTGGCGGAGACAAGTCCATGGATGACTACGATGATGGCGAAGAGGATGAAGATGAATCCATGATGATGGAATAACTCCCAAAAAGACGGCGCTAGAATTGAATTTGCGGGTAAATTAACGATTTAATCGTTGCCAATTTTCATTTTTATTATATATTTAGGGTGTATAAATTATAGGAGAATATTATGAAGAATCTTATCAAGGCTTCTCTTTTGGCTGCGTTCGTTGCAGCTCCTTTGATGGCCGACGAAGAGTTCGGCGGTATTGGTGTGACCATTTACCAGACGCGTGAAGGTGTCCGTGTTGCCGAAGTGATTCCGGGTACTCCCGCTGCCGAAACCAAGCTTCAGGCAGGTGACGTGATTACCGCTGTTGATGGTGTAAGCCTCAAGGGCAACGATATCGAACAGTCCAAGTCTATGCTCCGTGGTCAGGTGAACAAACCGCTCGAAATCACCTATACGAGCGAAGGTGAATCTTATACGACGGTCGTCCGTCGTGCCCAGATTACCGTGAAAGATTTGGAAAGCGCTAAGGTGGAATCCTGGTATAACAAGGCTGAGTTCAATGCTCAGGAACTTGCAACCTATGCAAGTGCAACCGAAGGCAACAACAAGCAGTTGGTCGCGGTACTTCAGCAGGGTGCGCTCGTTACAACGGATAAGCGCGTCGATGCCTCTCATTTAAATGGCATTTATGTTGAACGCGCAAATGAATTTGCTCCCAAGGCCTCTAAGCAGCTGAACAAGCCTGCAACCTCTGCTCTTAAGGGCTTTACCCGCAAGGCGGTAAGCTTCAATCTTTCTGCGGCAGGTACTGCGGTTATTACCATCTTGAATTCTGATGGTGCCGAAGTAGAAAAGCTCCGTGCGGAGAATGCTCGTCCGGGCTTCAATACCGTTCGTTGGAATGGCGAAAATATTCCGAGCGGCCGTTATCTTGTTCGCATCGAACATAATGGTTCTGTTTCCGGTAAGAATGCCGTCCTTAAGTAATTGTATTTAAGATAAACTAAAAATCCTGTTGCGTTGATGATCGCGACAGGATTTTTTTTGTTGAATTATTTGCAGAAAATTTAAAGGTAGTGCTTAACCTTGTTTACGGGATCGAGGTTTTCTTTGGGGGGCTTGGGGACATATATCTTGACCGCATACACATAATGTTCGGTTTCGGCTAAAATATCGCCTTCCTGCATGTCTTCGTTAATGTCGATTTCGAGTTCAACGCCGTCGCGTGCGATGCGCCTAATGGAGCGCTCCTTGAGTTCGTGCTTTTCAAATAGGACGTCGATAACTTTTTTGTAGGTACCATGGTGGGTGGTGCCTATAATTCTGTCGCAAATCATGTTTTCCTCGTTTTAAACAGCATCCATCGTGTCGACCTGGTTCACAATGTCGGTGACGGTCGCAATATAGTTATTTATGCTGTCGAGAAAAAGCTTTTCGTTACGGCTGCTGATGGGAGCCTTGAGTGAGGGGTATTCGTCGAATATCTGCTGGTGGTTTTCGGGGTAGGAATGGTGGTGCAGGTAGTAAACCCCGTACATAATCGGTAAAAGAGTTGCGTTGGCGCGTGCAAAGAACCCGAGCGGGTTCCGGCTTTGCTGAATGTAGAGGAAAGCTTCGCGCAGGTGAATCAGCAGACCGCGCAGTTCTCGTTCACATTCCAGTCGCAGGCACTCGGCGTTCGGTTCGTAGCTGGGGAGTGGCTTGGCCCCTGCAAGGGCCACGTTCCTGTTTGCAATATGCAAGAATTCGAGCGGAAAAACGTCTTCGGAAGTCTGGATTTCTTTAAGGGTAAAGAAGTACCGGAATTCGATATTTTCTTTTTTTGCATCGAGCAGTAGTTCTTGGAGCGGCTTGATTTTTTCGGTAGAGTTGTCGCGCAGGATAAAGCTAACGGTCCAAGGGGTTTCGAGTGCGTTGAATCCTTCAACAAGGCAGTCTCCGTGGATAAACGCCGAGATGAGGTTGTCGCCCAGCGCCTGCTGAAGCATTCCGGGCCATTTGGATCTTTGCAGTTCTATGATGCTCAAGTTCTTTTTCATAATCTACCTTACCAAAGGTCGTCTCTTTTCCCAAAACTACCCATTCTACCGAACGAGCTGCGACCGCCGATTCCGCTACTGAATCCACCGCCAAGCCCTCCACCGAATCCTCCGCCGAATCCTTTTGCCGTGCTTCCGAATCCGCCTGCAAAACCGATTTCTGGCTCGTCTTTTTTCTTGTTCTTGATTGCTCCACCGAAAAGGAACCATAGGATTCCGTTTCCGCGTCCGCCGCTGAACTTGGCCATAAGGGTCAGGAAAAAGACGAACAGGATAAAGAGTATCATGAGGGAAGAAACACTATTTTCGCTAAGCTTATAAGGAGCTTCGTCAATGCCCAGTTTTACCTTTTTGGCCTTGGCTAGGTGAGAAGCCAAATTGTACGAAAGCGATAGAATTCCTTCGTTGTAGTTGTATTCTCTAAATGCGGGAAGAATTGTCTTTTGCTGAATCTTGGCGAGGTCCTTCTCGCTTAAAAATTTTTCTGCGGCCGGAGTTAAGAGAATTTTTTTCCAGTGTTGCTTTTGGGCTACAAAAATCATGAGTCCTTCGCCCGAGGCCTTGCCTACTTGCCATTCTTCGGCTGTTTTTTGGGCGTATTCGTCAATCTTGTCGTTTTGATGTCCGATATCGTTTAGCAGGACACAGGTGAGTTCGATGCCGGTTCTTTGGTTGAGTTTGTGGGCGAGTTCGTTAAAAAGTTTGGTTTCTGAGGCATTCAGCAGGTGGTTGTCATCGTAGATTTGGCTGTCAGAGGGTCTTGCCGGGTAAGCCCAAGCGCATAGCGCTAGGGTGAGCGTCAGTGCGAGGACCCTCTGTGTAAAAAACAAAAACCGATGATTCATTAACTACAAAATATAAAGTTTCTTGCCAAAAAGGAGAGTATGAACTTTATTTTTCATTACTTCATTTCCATGACAATCAATTTCTTTGTAATATTCTGCTTTTTTGTTTCGACAAGGCCTTTTGTTGCCTGGCGGATGGTCCTGTAAACCTCGTTGACGTCTTCATATTGGGCCGGATCGGCGTATATCACAAGATCCATGGTCTTTGAAGTTATGGAATTCACCTTGACCTTGTTAAATTGTTTCTTGAGCGCGTCGGTTACATGGTCCTGTAGGTCTTCGAGTTCCGAATCTCCGTATTCTCCGGTTATGTTTATAATGACCTTGTACTGGGTCCCGTTTTTTTGACTTTCTTTCCAGTATGCAAGAATCTGTTTTTCAATAGAGGGCATGGCCTTCTTGGCGGCGGCCTTGAGGTTTGCCTGTTGATCCATGGCGGTTGTATGCCCGTGGCTGTCGATGGAGCTGCTTTGTGAACCGAGCTGTCGTGCTGTAGTTGATTCGTAGGCTTTGAGTTCAACGGTGACGAACCCTTTGCTGTCCATGGAACCGCTGAACTTGATAAAGATGTCTGCATTCAAAGAAAGACTTGCGAGGTAGGCGAGGTCTTCATCATTCCCTGCGATGTCGTTTTGCATTTGAATAATGTGTTCTAGTTCAGAACTTCCTTCGAGAGACTTTATTTCATAATTTCCCTTGGCGAGGTAATCGCTGAGCCCGTCCATAGTTGCCTTGGCAAATGGATTATCTGAAATTTGCTGCAGGCTAGAAGCGCCCGTTCCCTTGACGGCAGGGAGAATCATAATGATGGGCTTTGTAATACTGGTCGATGATTCCGGGGATTTGTTTTTAGAATATTCCAACTTGGAATTATTTCTGGAACCTTTTTCGGTGCTTTTAAAAGGTCTTTCTAGTTCGCTGTAAGCTTGTTTTGCATTTTTCCGTGTATCGTTTGCTGATGCGGAATTGCTTGAAAATGCCGTTCCGGCAAACACAAATACTAATAAAATTAACAATAACTTTTTCATGTCGATAAAAATATGTAAACAAAGTGTATCAGTCAACAAAAAAACAAAGAATTTGATTTTTTTTTATGACGAATGTCCTATTCCAGAAAAACTCTGTATATTTAGAGTAGAATTACGGTGAAAATCGTAAGGGGTAAATATGACTGAAAATTGGATATGGTTACCGGATTTCGCTTCGGATCTTTCCATGTGGGAAGATGACTTGGTTGGCGTTTCTCCCGCCGCGGACCATTCTTTTGTTCAGTATACGGAGATGGCTGAACATTTGGAGTCTATTTTTGATTTAAAGGGCTTGTCTAAGGCAACGCATGTTGTTGGCTGGGGGCTGGGAGCTTTTGCCTTGTTGTGGTCTGCGGATAAACGGCCTAAGGGGCAAAAATGGATATTGCTTTCTCCGTTTGCTGATTTAGGCTCCGAAGATAGTAACTGGACTTCGCAGAATCTACTCTTTATGGCAAGGCAGGCTGCATCGACGGTGGAGCCGGTAGTCAATGCGTTTGGCGAGTTGATTCAAGATGAGTTTGGAGACTGGCAAGAGGACTGGCTGGATACGGCGAAAAAGATGCCGCCGAAATCAATCAGCGAAGGTTTATTTTTCTTGGCGCAACATCGTGTTGAAAATGTTCTGCCCGTAGATGCAAATGATGTTCAAGTCCTTTATGGACGCTTGGATACGGCGGTGCCACCGTCGGTAACGCTTGAACTAAAGGATTTCTTGCCTGGAGTTCCGTTCAAAGAACGTCCCAAGGCAGGGCATTGGCCGCCGATGCTTTTGTTCTAATTAAGCCTGTTGCTTTCGGCGAATGCCCGAAAGCAACGCTACAACAAGGTAAATTGCAAAGAACCACAGCAGCATGATTTCGACGGTGTCGCCGATGTGGCTGTAGAGGGTGTCGCGTGTCTTGAGCGGCACTTTTCTTTGTATAACGCGGTCGGTAAAAATTTCGGTGTTGCCATCAAAATGGCCGTACTGGTCGATAAATGCCGATACGCCGCTGTTTGCAAGTCGCGCGACGGGCATTCCGCTTTCGATAGCGCGGTAACGGATTAGGTTGAGATGCTGGTAAGGAGCGGTGCTCCTGCCGAACCAACCGTCGTTTGTAATGTTGACCATTAGGCGAGATCCGTGGCGGATTGCTTCGCGAATCAGGTCGCCAAAAATAGCGTCATAACAAATGTAGGGGGTCCATTGGAATGGTGGATAGACGGGGGTCTCTTTGCCGGCGACGAAATCGCCCTCGCCCAGGTCCACGTAATTTAGAATAGGGAATACTTCGTCAAAGGGGATGCGTTCGCTGAATGGAACCAGGTGTTTTTTGACGTAGCGTTGGGGAAAACTGTGAACGCCTGGAGAAAAAAGAAACGCTGCGTTGTAGATGTCGAACTTGCGGATGCTTTTGGGTGGGTTTCTTTGGTAGTCTAGAGCTCCCGTCAAGAGGAATGCGTTCTTTTCGTTTGCGGTCCTATGCAAAAGGTCGATTACCTGGGGTTGTCTTCGAATGTGATCGGGAATGGCGGTCTCGGCTAAAACAATCAGGTTCGCATTATCCTTGATGCTGTCGTTGACCATGCCGATGGTTTTGCTTACGATTCCGTCAAAGCGTTCCTTGCTCCACTTTGCGCCTTGCTGGATGCTGGGCTGTACAAGGGCTATGTTGGGGTTGCCCGGATTTTCGGCACCATAGAAAGGTTGGGCTTCGGGACTAGATAAAGTGATGCTTCCTTGGATCAGTAGTAAAACAAAAATGGATACTGGCACGGCTAATGCAGGGATGGCCTTTTTAATGTCCTGCACCTTGCAAAGGGCGTGTGCAACCACTTGGTTAGAGGCTATCACCAAAATGGTATAACCGAAAATTCCTATAAAGGGGAGCATCTGCAAAAGCTCTAGGCTGTTCCCGAAAACGTACCCCAGGTGGCTCCACGGGAAAGCGAAGTCGCCGTAGGTTCGCGTCATTTCGAGTCCTGCGTAAAATACAGGGAAAAGGATTAACAGAATAGGGCGGATTTTTTGAGGAGCTTCTTTGGACAAGGTGTAGATAAAGCCTGCTAATGTATTGTAGGCGCTAAAGAATGCAATTAATAAGACAAGCCCGAAAAGGATAAGTCCCGAAGGAGCTGTCTCGACATGCATGACGTTGTAGATCCAGTAATAATTGATGGCGTTGTAGAGCATGCCGGACCAGAACGTCGCAAAAATGGCTTGCCCGCGTGTGAAACGGTTCAATACGATAAACCAGGGGACAAGTAGCAGTAATGCGGCTGGGCCAAGCGGCATGGGCGGGTATGCAAGGGCGAATAGACCCCATGCAAAAGATGAAAGGAGTATCGCTGTGCGGGAGCCGCGGTCTTTGATGTGCTTAATGTTCCAGCGGGTAAAAAGAATAATCCAAAAAAGTCCAATCGGACCGGCGGTCATGACAATCTGGATGAGTCCAGCGTGTCCGATTCCCTTTGCGTCTCCGATATTATAGTCTAAGGCGAGGAATATAAATGAAAATAGGGCGAATGTATAAAGAGCGCGCTTGAAATTTTGGCGGAAAATCTTGAAAAATAAAAATGGAAGTGTTACGATTAACGGTAAGTACTGCGCTCCGAACGTATAGAGCCCCGGAGTATCGGGACGGCGTGCAAAAGCAAAGATTTCTGTTGCCAAAAGAATCGCAAAATAAATCCAATAAATTTTAGGACGGTTTGCAAAGTAAGACTTAAGTTTATTTAAAATATTACTCATTTTTTAAACTTTAAAATCCGAATACAAGATTAATTATAGTCCGCTTTTGTCTTGGGGGTTGAATATCAGAACGAATTCTCCCTTGGGGGGGTGGGCTTTGAAATGTGCTGAAATTTCGTTTGGGGTGCCAATCAGGTGTTCTTCGAATTTCTTGGTGAGCTCGCGCATCAAGGCGATTTTGATTTCTCCAAAGACCTGTCCGATTTCTTCGACGAACTTGTCGATATTGTGCGGACTAGCGTAAAAAATTTGTGTTGCTTCTTCGTCCTTCAGCTTTTCGAGTAGGTGAATGCGTTGGGCGCTTTTCTTGGGCGAAAAATACTGGAAGGTAAAATGGTCGGTGGGCATACCGCTGCTAACGAGAGCGGTAATCATAGCGCACGGGCCGGGAATGGCGCGTACGTCAATACCTTCGCGTACACACTGTCGAACTAGATTGAATGCTGGGTCCGCTACACCGGGGGTGCCTGCGTCGCTGACGAGGGCGATGTCGCCTTCGTTCTTTAAATATTCGACGTATTTGGGTGTGACCTTTTCTTTGTTGAAGTCGTGGTAGGCTTCCATGGGTGTATTGATGCCAAAGTTGTCGAACAGCACGCGGGTGTGGCGCGTGTCTTCGGCGAGCACCAGCGGAACTTCTTTCAGGATTCGCACGGCGCGGTAGGTAATGTCTTCCATGTTCCCGATGGGGGTGGCAACAATATAGAGTGTGTGCATACGAAGATTATGAATTCGAAATTCAGAATTCGGAAAATGGGGTTAAATTTTTAATAAAAGATAGAAATTACTGATTCCTGCTTATTTTTGGCTAATAATCGTGGGCGAGATTTAAATCGGTATTGCGAGTGAGATGAGTTTCGAACTTGAGGCGTTCCAAAAGTTTGCGATGCATTTCTTGGGAGGCTTTGTTGACAAGGTCCGAACGCATACGGCCGTACCAGAATGCTTTTAGGTGCTCGCTTTCTTCGAATTCAACCTTATAGGTGAGTGTGCCGTGGCAAAAGATTCTCGCCTCCATGCGGTAATGCCAGGTTTCGCTGATGGGGAGTGCTGGCCAAAAGGGGATAAATGCTGCTCCGAGGTTCCAGGAACTAGGGGCGTTGTCGGGGGTAACCGAAACATCGATGTGGGCGACTCCGCGGCAACTTTCCATGGGGTAGCTGAGGGTATCTACGGCAAAGGAATAGGCTCTTTGCAAATTCGTGTCCAAATAAACCTGTTTTCCGTCGTATGTCAATGAAATTGGTTCAAAAAAAGGAATAGTCTTGGGGTATTCCTGCAAATCGTACTTTGTTAGGCTGGTAGAACAGCCTGCAAGCAACAATGCGCTTATGAAAAAGCAGAATATGCCTATATGGACGCGGTAAATCATTAATAAAAAGATAGTTATTCGTTGTTTAGTCTTCTTTTCTTAATCTTAAATTTAGGGCTGATATAATTTCGAACTTCGAATTTTGAATTATGAATTACTATCATTGTTTTCGATGAGTTTGTCTGCCTACTTTATTTCTGATGCTCACCTTGGGGTTAACCCTCCGGGAGCTATCCCAAATCGCGAAAAAGCCTTGGTTCGCTTTGTCGAATCTATTTGTGGACAGGCTTCGCATTTGGTGATTGTAGGTGATTTATTTGAATTTTGGTATGAGTACAATGATTACGTTTGCCGCAATCATTTTGACCTGTTCTTTGCCCTGCGAGAATTGGTCAAATCGGGTTGTGAAGTTCATCTGTTGCAAGGTAATCATGATTTTGCCTATGGTGATTTTTTTCCGAAGTCTATGGGCGTTCAAGCTCATAAGGATCTCGTCCTAGAAATTCAAGGGAAACAAGTCTATTTTCGTCATGGTGATGGTGTGGCCAAGTCTGACTTCGGTTACCGGTTGTTTCGTCGTGTACTGGATTTTCCGTTGAATCGTTGGCTGTTTAAGCAGATTCATCCGGATTGGGGCATGGCTCTGGCGCGATTTGTGGGCCGTAATAGCCGTAAAGTGGGCGAAACCCGCGTTATTAAGATGGATGAATACCTGCATTGGGCAAACCGAATGCTAAAATCGCATGGCTGCGATTATTGTGTCTTGGGGCATCATCATATTTCGGGCATCTGGAATGTTGAAAATGGAATTGTTGCTTCTGCGGGAGAATGGATAAAAAAACTCACCTACATCCAGATGGATGAAGGTGAGCTTAATCTTAAGGAGTTCGAATTTTAGAGCTGTTTACTGTGCGTCGCTTGCTCTGGATTCTGTAGACTTCATCAATTTCTTACTCGAATTTTCACCCCAGATCTTGGCGACCAGGTCGGTGTTTGCGAACTTGTCCCACATCTCGTCTACCCAGCACCAGTGGTGGGTCACACCTTTATCATCGGTGATTGTCCACTTTTCTGGGGTGGCCGAAAAGGTCATCTTGATTGGCTGCGGGGTACTGTAACTATCGTATCCAGTGGATTCGGTTGCAGGTGGGTCAATCTCGATGGTCCAGGCCTTGCCTTCGGTTCTTTTATAGATACCGACGTTGTAGGCGATAAAGAGGGCGAGTACGATAATCCCGAACTTGAAATTTTTCTTGCTCAAGAGGAATATCAGCAAGAACAACATGAGTACGGCAAGCGCACCCAGGTTGTAATGAGTCGTATAGAATAACTTCAGCACATCAATCATGATGAACCTCGTTGGGTCAGATTACTTTTTCTTTTCGTTGGCCTTCTGTTCGGCTACCAAAGAAGCGATGCTGAATGTGACGGTCTTGCTTTCGACCTTACATTCGGTTCGGAAACTCTTCTGCGGGAGCGCGAGTCCATGGGACGAGAATGTGCCCATGAAAGAAGCGTTAGCATGGCTTGCGATTGTGCGCACGTTGATAAAGCCCTTGTCTTTACTAAAGGTGAGCTTGAACACTTTTTTAGTGCGATCGTAATCGGCAATCATTGTTTTGTTCACCTGGGTGTTGACAGCATCCCTGGTATGACGGTCAAAGATGATGGTTCCGCGAGAATCGATGGAAAGCATCGTCTTGTTGGCGACAGAGTTGCGGCAGGCAATCGGAAGCCACGGACCTTTTTTCTTGGTAGAATTCTTGCTGGTGAAAATGTATTTATTGCCTTCTTTTTCCAGCTCATAGGGGCCCGTTACAATTTTTTCGCCGATGGCGTTTAGGGCGCCCTTAAAATAAAGGAACTTGGATTTGACGGAGTTGATTCCCACGATGAAGCGGAACGAGGTTGACTTTGCTTCTTTGATGGGGGTGATGGCGACTCGCTTGCCGACGGGGTCTACTTCGATGTCGGCGTAGGGACCGATTTCAGCGACGGTCCCTTTCTTGGAGGAATCCTGCTTGGCCATCTTGTCGAGTTTTAGAGTTTTGATTGCCTGTTCTGGAAACCGCAGAAAACCGCGAATATCCATCTTGACAATGATTGTATCCATAAAACACCTCTTTTTTGTTTATTTGTGGTTTTCAAGGTAAACTAATAATTTTTACAAATAAAAACAATCCCGATAAGAAAAAAACATCAAAATCTGTTCGCAAAAAGTTTTCTTTGTGAGATTTCGCACAAACGATTTTTTGATCTTTTGTCAAAAAAATTAACGTTTAAACGCTAAAAACAGCATTTTTTGCAAACTCTCTCCGTTTCGAATCAGCAATTTTGCGTTTACCAACTTGGAATATTCCAAGTGAGTACGATTCTCGAATTGTTTTCTGTCACTAACTACAGTTATGTTGTTTTGTTTGTTTTTTAGGTTGTCAAAGTTGACTTTAAAGTTTGTTCGTACCAAAAATTTTGGATATAGAAAACCATATTTTTGGTGTATGGCATCGGCGATATCTAATATGGGATCAATCAAAATAACTTGTTCTTGTTGGGTCTGCTGATTTAAGGCCAGTATTGCGCCCATGCCGCGTCCGACTAAGATTTGAGGCGGGTTCCCGTTCACTTGTGTTGCGCATTCTGCTATTTGTATTGCGTCTTGTGTGAAGTTCTCTTCGTTGGGAGTTCCCTTGTTTTGGGCGGAGCCGCGGTAATTAAAAGTGACGATGTTTATGCCTGAAAGTGAATCGACCTGGGCGAGGAATTGTGCTGCGTCTTCGTCTGCTTCGGGGTAGTAGAGTAGGGTGGGGTCTGTTTCTTTACCAAGGCTAAAACCCTCAAGAACAAGTCCGTCTTCAAGCGAACAAGAAAGTGTTTTGGCTTTGGCCTTGATGGCTTCGTTTGCTTCTTTATGGTAAATGGCTCGAGGAAAGGCGTTCCTTCGTTCGGTGAGCGCTAGGTAGAAAATCATGCTGACGTAGATGACGAGCAAGATGCCTGCTATACGCAAAAGACGAAAAAGGGCGTTTTTAAGAAAGGTCTTGATGTTTTGCATTTGGGCGCAAATGTAGAAAAATGATGTTAAGAAAAAAGGACTCTCGCCTGTTGCCAGTCGAAAGTCCAAAGGATGGGATTGGGTGTTCCTTGAATATACCTAAAAAAACGGCCTTGCGTATCACTTTAAAATTCAAAAGTGTTCTCGAATTGTTCTATTTACGAAAATTAACGCAATTTTGGCCTGATGTAAGCAAAAAAGGTGTTCCCAAAAAATAAAGAAAAAAGTATATTTACAAGTGATGAACGTATACGCCTATTATAACTACCGGAAGTACCTGCAGGACTATTACGACTACCGCAAGTCCGTGCAGCGTTATTTCTCGTACCGCTCCTTCGCCAAGAAGGCGGGGTACTCTTCGTCTGGTTTTTATCTAGACCTGGTCCGCGGGCGCAAGTCTCTGACGCCGCAGATGTTGCCGAAGTTTATTGCGGCACTCGGCCTTAACGAAAAGGAAGGCCGCTACTTCACCTTGATGGTGGACTTTACCCATGCGACTACACCGGCTTCTAAGCAGGCTATCTTTGAACAGATGTCCGCTCTTTTGCCTAGTGCCATCAAGTCTTTGACCAAGAGTCAGCAGGAATACTACAGCAAGTGGTATTACGTGGCTGTGCGCGAAGCGTTGTCCGTTCTCAATATAAGCCCCAAGAATATTCAGGAATTGGCGTTGTTCCTGAATCCGCGTATCACGCTTCCGCAGGCAAAGCAGGCCATTCAGTTGCTTTTGTCGCTGCAACTTATTGAGCTTGACGAAAATGGCTTTTATCGTTCTGTAAATAAGGCTGTCTTTAGCGGTTCTGAGATAGCTCCTGTATTCGTTCATCAGTTCCAAAAGCAAATGATTGATCTTGGCAAAGATGCCTTGGATCATTACAGCACCGAACGTAGAAACGTGTCTTGCATGACCATGAGTGTTTCTGCCGAGGGCCTTGAAAGAATTATTGCTAAGATTGATTTGTTCCGTAAAGAAGTTGTTGACATTATCCGTTCCGACGAGGGTGAAACGATGGTCTGCCAAATGAACATCCAGTTTTTCCCGTTAAGCAAAGAAAAGGTGGATCTCCCACCCGAGGTCGAGGAGGAAAAATGAAAAACTTAAAAACCGCATTTGCCTTGTTGGCAGCAGCTGCATTAGCATTTGTGGCTTGCAGCAACGACAAAACTGCCGGTACCGTGACCGATACGGGCAATACGATTGCCGTTACGGGTGTCGTTCACCGTGTAGATGGAAGTCCTGCGGCTGATGCCGTGGTGCGTATGGCCCGTATGGCTGTTTACGACAGTGTTTTGCATATCCCCGAAAAGGTCGAAGTAAAGACTGATTCTGATGGCGTGTACGCATTTGATTCGGTTCTGTCTGACACTTTCCAGCTGGCGGTTATTGATACGTCGGCGGTTGAAGTGTTTTACTTGCCGAGAACGACCTTAGATGCTAAGGCGTTTGATAGTATCACGCTTTCTAAGGCTGCTGTGATTAATAGCGTGCTTCGTTTTGAAGAAGTTGAGGATTCTGCGGTTTCTGTGGGTGGGCATTTTATTACTTGCCTTTCGGGAACGTTGTTCTGCAATGACGTATATGCTGCAGATAGCTTCTTTATGCTGATTCCTGAAGGGGATTGGTCTTTAGAGCTGTTCCCCAGTGATTCTATGACGGTGGCCCGTATGCAGTCCTTGGGATTTGCAGATAGCCTTATTTACCGTACCTTGAAACTTGGGAAAGTCAAGTCGGGTGATTCTATAAGCCCGGGCCCAGTTGTGTGGAGTACGACGACTAGTGTTGATACCTTGATTAAGGAAGCTAAGAATGTGGCCCGTCTTTCGGGAACGGTTCTTTGCAAGAATGAAAAGCCGTGTGTCAATGTCGAAGTGATGACGATCCGCGACATTTACGGGTTCAATTTTGTTGAAGGGGATTCCATGGAGTTTGTGGCTCAGACCACTACTGATAGTCTTGGACGTTGGTGGCTGCCTATACCGGATTCTTTGCCGGGTGATTCCTTTAGGATTGAGTTCCGCAAGTTGCAGGACGATATTGTGACTCAGGTGGGGGTGTCTCGCTACCTGACTGCTAGCGAAATCAAGGACTTGAAGGATACTCTGAAACTAGATTCTGTCAAGTTGTCTCTCCCCTCGAAACTGATTAGTGGTGTAAATCTGGTCCTTGACCGAGAAGATACGACACAGTCTAATAACTGCATGGTTAATAGTGTGGTTGTGGGTATCAAGGGTACGTCTCATTTTGTTCGGGATGCGACCTGTGACAACCTGATGCTTTCGGATCTGCCTGAAGGGGGACAGCAAGTGGTCCTTTATTCTGGAGTGCCCAAAGCGATTGCCAAAATGAGGGAATCGGAAATCCCGATGCAATATTTTGTGACTTTGACGCCGGTTACTCTGCATGGAGGAGACGTGCAAAAGGTCCAATGGATGACTTACACCCCACCTAATCAAAATATTTTTAAATAACCCCTTGCCGAAGTGAATTTTATTTACTAACTTTGGGGGCGCATTGAGCTATGGTGTAATGGTAGCACAACAGATTCTGACTCTGTTTGTCTAGGTTCGAATCCTGGTAGCTCAACGAAGACTCTTTGCTCATACCCCTGAGCAGAGAGTTTTTTTTATGTCCAAGTCTAATTACGATTCACTTTCTATTTTTTGAATATGGAATTTTTCGACTACTACGAGAAGCTTTTTGGTAATCGCTGGTCCGCTTTGCTAGAATCCCTGAAAGGGGAGGGACGCGCTGTAGAATTGCGCTTTGGCGACGGTCTTGAACCGTATTACTTGGACGAAGCATCGGTTTTTGCGGCGAAGGCTTTGGATGTGCAGCCTGGAGACGAAGTTCTTGATATGTGTGCGGCTCCCGGAGGAAAAACTCTGGTGATTGCATCCCTGTTAAAAGGGAAAGGCTCGTTACAGAGTAATGACCGATCGCCCGAAAGAAGGTTGCGCTTGCAGCATGTCATTGAAAATTCTTTGCCAGAAACGTGGCGAGGAATTATTAAGGTGACGGGGTACGACGGAATGAAGTTTGGCCTCCATAAAAAGGAGTGCTTTGACAAAATTTTGTTGGATGCTCCCTGTTCTTCGGACCGTCATGTGTTGAATTCTCCATCGCATTTGGAAGTCTGGTCTGCCAAGCGCGTAAAAAGACTTTCTGTGGAGCAGGGGGCTCTCCTTGCTTCTGCGGTTGATGCGCTGAAACCGGGGGGAACCGTTGTCTATGGCACCTGCGCGCTTTCTCCGATGGAAAACGATGATGTGGTGAAGAAAATTTTGAAAAAGCGTCCGTCCATGAAAATGGTTGAAATCGGGGATTTGCTCCCCGGAGCTGACCGTACTGAATTCGGAGTTCATATCTTGCCGGACCGTTCCGAAGGTCGCGGACCTATTTATTGCGCAAAACTTGTGAAAATGGTGTAATTTTTTATTTATTTTTGGAGTATGTTTAAGCGGATTATTTTTTCGTCTTTTTTAGCATTGTCGGCTGTATGGTCTTATGCTGACGATGGTATTGCTCAAGGTGCGGAACCTGAACAGCAGGTTCAGGCGCCTGCGCAAACGGCTGCAGAATCTTCTGCGGCTATTGAGAATTCGTCTTCTTCTATAGCGGTTGTGTCTTCTTCTTCTGTTGTGGAACCCGAAGCTCCAAAGGGTCGAGAGGTTCCAGTACGTTATTGGGTGAACGGAGATTCTGCAGAACTTGAAGCAATTTTTGTGAAGATTGAAAATGATACAGTCTATTTAAAGAAACCGACTGAGGCAGAACAGAAGCAAATCGATAAAATTGTCGATGAGCAGGATTTGGCGCTTCAGGAAAGTAACGGACAGCAGGTCGAAGAATCTGAAGAGGACGACGAAGTCGAAATCAAGAGAGATACGGCTGTTATCATGACGGATGCCGTCAAGGATTCTATGGCTGCTCAGGCCGATACCTCTAAGCCGGTTGAGGCTGCTCCTGTAGACGATGGTGCCGATGACGATTTGGAAACCGCTTTGGCGAAAGAAGATACCCGCCTGAAAAAAGAAGAAATTGAAAAGTTCGAAAAAGAAATTCGTGAAAGAGAAATTCAGGATAGTCTTGCGGCGGCTAAGAAAAATCCCTATATCAAGATATTCAGGTTCGAACTGAAGCGCCTTTATAATATGGAAGACGAGGTAATGATTGACCTTTCTCTTTCTAATTATATTGTTCCAGAAATTAAGGAAGAAGTCGAAAAGGACTTGTATCCGCCTGGAAAGGCTAACTTGCTCGTGGTTTCGACCCCCGAAGCCTGCTCATTGTTTGTCAATGGAATTCCGTTGAAAATTGTCGCTCCGGATACCATCAAGAATATCAAGCCGGGTAAGTACACCATTTCGGTCATGAAGGTGCTGAAGGACGTGGAATGGTGGGGCTCTGCGGTGGTTCGCATCAATGCCGACAGTTTGAACAAGGTGACTATTCCTGTGCTTAGACCGTCGACTAGATTGACGTTGAACTCGAACCCCGAGGCGGCCGAAGTCTATGTGAATGAGGAGCCCTCGCTCAACAAGATGCCGGATTACATGACCGATGCCATCGTGGATAATGTGAAACCTCAAGTCAAGGCGACCATCTTCTTTAGAAAAGTCGGTTATCGTGATACCTCGGTGACGATGGAAATTAAGCCCTATATGCCGAACTTGGCTTATGTTGACATGACTCCGGTGCTTGATGATCTTGAATTTATTGAAGAACAGAATGCGTTTAATAAGGAACGTAGTTTGCGCCGTATTGGTCGAGGTCTTTTGTGGGGCTCGATTGTTCCGATTCTCGCGGGTGGGGTGCTTTGGTACTTGGCCGAAAGGGATTGGAGTGATGCTGCCGACAAGAAAAAAGCCTATGAAAGCCTTTCTGCCTTTGATAGTGAAGGAACCCGGCAAATGGTCCGAGATAACCATAAGTTAAATGACCGTGGCGATACCAAGTGCGGGGTTGCTATAGGCTTAGGTGCTTTGGGCGTAGGCTTGCTTGCAGCCGGTATCGTTCTTGCGTTCTAAATAAAATAGTTTGTTTGTTATGGCTGCATTCAGGTTATTGCTTATATGCTGCCTTTGGGGTGTGTCTTTTGTTTGGGCGCACCCTCATGTTTTTGTCGATGCAAAAGTCAAGGTTGTTTTTGACAATATTGGTTTTGCGGCTGTTAACAATCAATGGGTCTTTGATGAACTTTATAGTGCCGCCATGATGTCATCCTGGGATGATAATTCTGACGGAGTCGTATCGAGTGCGGAAAGCTCTCGGCTTTGCCATGAAATACTTGATCCGCTTAAGTCTTCGAATTATTACAATTATGTATTGCTAGAAACCAAGTTTTTAAAGATAGAACAACTCTCAAATTGTGGGGTTGCCTTTAAGAACAATCGGTTAGTGCTGAGTTTTGATATAAAGTTTTTGAAACCCGCAACAACGGATTATACGATGCTTGTGGTAGCTATTGCTGATCCGACTAACTATATCCAGATTACGGCTGATATGGAAAATGCAGATGTTGATGGGCCTGAGTCGATTGATGTGGAATATTTTAATGACGGCCTTGCGGGATTGACTCTATTTAGAGCTTTTCGCTCGGATATTGAAGGTCTTTATTTGAGATACAAGAAAAAATAAGCTGTAATTTTTTAAATTTGGAGCAAAAGAAGGAACTTCTCTATGAAAAAAATTGCTTTAGCCTGTCTGTTTGCTGCAAGCCTTGCTTCTGCAGGAATCGCTGATCCGTCGGAATATACTTCGGGGGCCAGCGAACCAGAGACTCCGGTAGTCAATATCAACCATGTCGAAAATGATGAGCCGCTGTTTGCGGTGTCGGTGCATCCTATTTCGATGCTGATTCTGTCTATTTTTGATATTCCGTCCATTTACCTGACGATTGAAGGTAATCTGGGAAGTCATTTATCTTTGATAACCCGTCCGTCCTATGTCTGGAAGGATTTTTCAGATTCCTATAGAGATCTGGATATCTATATTTTTGGTCTCTCTGAAGGTTTGCGTTACTATTTCAGTGAAGGTCATCGTGGCTTGTTTGCTGCGGCTCATTTTAACTATGCTCGCGCCGGAATGGATTACGAGTACAAGAATCGTCCCGAAGACAATGAAAGATTGCGTATGAATGGTTTTGGCTTTGCGGCTTATGTTGGGCATAAGGTGCGGTCGGGGCACTTTACGATGTCTATTGATATTGGTTATTCTTACGTTCGGTACTCGGCTACGGGTAAAAACAAGGATGACCTAGAAGATGTGACGACTGTCGGTTCTGGCTTAGACATGAACTATACGATAGGTGTGGCTTTCTAGCGGTAAATTGCTATTTTTGTCAAAAAAAACGGAGTCTATATGCCAGCAATTCATTTGACTGCAGAAAATTTTGATAAGGTTATTTCGTCCGGCCAGTTGGTCTTTGTTGACTTCTGGGCAACTTGGTGCCGTCCTTGCATGATGATGGGGCCTGTTATTGACGAACTCGCCGAAGAATATGATGGTCGTGCAATCATCGCCAAGATGAATGTTGATGATGCGGGTGTGGGTGATATTTGCGCACGTTTTGGTATCACGAATATTCCCAATATGAAGCTCTTCAAGAATGGAGTAGAAGTGGGCAATGTGGTTGGTGCGGTCCCGAAAGCAACCGTGAAGGGCGTCATCGACAGGAACCTGTAATTCCATGCTTACAAAACGTTTGATAGTCTGTCTTGATGTCCGCAACCGCAAGGTGACAAAGGGCGTCAAGTTTAAGGGTAATATAGACATTGGCGACCCGGTAGAAATGGGGGCGCAGTATAGCGCAGATGGTGTCGACGAATTAGTGTTTTATGACATTACTGCAAGTGCAGAAAATCGCCCGTGCGATATGGAGATGATCCGTCAGATTGCAAGCCGCGTTTTTATTCCGTTTGCGGTGGGCGGTGGTATTCGAAACCTTGATGACATGCATGAAGCCTTGTTGGCTGGAGCTGAAAAGGTGAGCGTAAACAGCCTTGCGGTACTTCATCCCGAAATAATTGCAGAAGGGGCCAAGGCTTTTGGACGGCAGTGCGTGGTTCTTGGTATGGATGCCAAGTTTGTTGGTGTTTCTGACAAGTTTAAGAGTGGCTACGAAGTTTACATTCGTGGTGGCCGTCAAGCGATGGGTATCGATGCTGTCGAATGGGCTAAAAAGGCCGAGGATCTGGGGATAGGCGAAATTTGTCTGAATGCTATCGATACGGATGGTGTCCGTAACGGTTATGAACTGAATATTACTGACCAGGTGGCCAAGGCTGTTCAGGTCCCGGTGATTGCAAGTGGCGGTGCCGGAACTCCGGCACATATTGTGGATTTGTTCCGCAAAACTTCTGCAGATGCTGCATTGGTGGCTTCGATGGTTCACTTTGGCGATTATACCGTGCCTGGAATTAAGAGAGAAATGCTTGCGGCGGGTATTCCCGTACGCAAGAAAATGAACGGCGAGGTTTAGTGTGAATCCGTCTGTCGCCGTAAAAATTTTCGAAGCGGGCAGGAGCGCTGGTGCGGACTTCGTCGAAATATACGAAGAAGAAACTCGTAGCTCTAGTCTTGGTTTAAAGTCTAGTCAGATTGAATCGGCGACGGCAGGGACTGAATACGGTATTGGTATCCGTTTGATTTACGGTACCGAAGTGCTTTATGGCTTTACTAGCGATGACTCCGAAGATGCTTTGGTAAAGCTTGTTCAGACGCTTGCCTTTGGTCGGATTGCTGGGCAGGCTTCTAAGCCGATTGAATTTGCGCCACAAAAGCGAATTGCTGATTATAACGTTGCCGCCTTCAAAGATCCCCGCGTGCTGGGACAGGCGGTTAAGCAGGACTTTTTGTTCCGTGCGGATCAGGCGGCTCGTAAGGTTTCAGATAAAGTTGTGCAGGTGGGCGCGTCGGTAACGGATTCTTGTTCGGCGATTACGCTCATGAATAGTGAAGGGTTGAACCTTTCGATGAATCGTGCACGCCTGCGCGTCAACGTGACGGTCACGGTGTCTGATGGGTCTGAAAGACTGACGACGCATGAGGCTCCGGGGGCTTTGGGCGGCTACGAACTTTTGGCGAATTATTCTCCCGAAGAACTGTCGACAGATGCCGCTGAACGTGTACTCCGGATGCTTTCGGCTGGTTACATTAAGGGCGGCCAGATGCCTGTGGTTATGGGTAATGGCTTTGGTGGTGTGATTTTCCACGAAGCCTGTGGCCATCCGCTAGAAACCGAATCGGTTCGTCGTGGTGCAAGTCCATTCTGTGGTAAAATTGGCGAAGCGATTGGTCAACCCTGCCTTACCGCCATTGATGACGGAACCATGGAGGGTGTGTGGGGGAGCCTTAAGTATGATGACGAAGGAACTCCTACTCAACGTACGGTTTTGATTGAAAATGGTATTTTGAAAACCTACATGAGTGACCGTGTGGGGGCAGCCGAAGTTGGAATTGCTCGTACCGGGTCCGCTCGTCGCGAAAGCTACAAGTATGCGCCCGTAAGCCGCATGCGCAATACGTTTATTGCTCCTGGCAAGGATTCCTTGGATTCGATGATTGCTAGTGTTGATAACGGCCTGTATGCGGCGCGCATGGCGGGCGGTTCGGTGAATCCGGCAACGGGTGAATTCAACTTTGCTGTAGATGAAGGTTATGTTATCCGTAACGGGAAAATTTGCGAACCGGTTCGCGGAGCAGCCTTGATTGGCAAGGGACACGAAATTATGCCGCGTATCAGTATGGTGGGTTCTGACTGGGAAGTGGCTGCCGGCGTTTGCGGCGCTTCTTCGGGACATGTCCCGGTAACGGTGGGGCAGCCTTCTATCAAGGTAGACCAGATTTTAGTTGGTGGACGATAATATTATACAAGGAGTATTTATGTCTGTACAAGTGATGGTTAATGGTATTCCGGGCAACATGGGCCGCATTGTGGCCGAAACCTGCGTGGCCCGCGGTTTGGAACTTGTTCCGTATTCCCTGACGGGTGAAATTATCGTGGAAAACGAAGCCGAAGTTGCTGGTAAGACGATTCAGCTTTTGAAACCGAGTAATCGCGAAGCACGTATTGGAGAAGTGCTTGAAAAGTACCCGAACGTCATTTGCATCGACTATACGCACCCGACGGCCGTGAACGACAACGCCGCCTTCTACGTAAAGCACAAGATTCCGTTCGTGATGGGTACCACCGGCGGTGACCGCGAAGCGCTCGCCAAGCTCGTTGCCGATGCCAATCACCCGAGCGTGATTGCCCCGAACATGGCAAAGCAGATTGTCGCTTTCCAGACGATGATTGAATTCCTGGCTAAGGAATTCCCGACGGCATTCAGCGGCTACAAGCTCTCCGTGGTGGAAAGCCACCAGAAGACCAAGGCCGATACGAGCGGTACCGCCCGCGCCGTGGTCGGTGACTTCCAGAAGATGGGCTTCGACTTTACCGTCGATGACATCGAAAAAGTCCGCGACGAAAAGGAACAGATGGAACGCATGCATGTGCCCGAAGAATACCTCGGCGGCCATGCCTTCCATACCTACAGCCTCGATAGCGCTGATGGTACGGTTCACTTTGAATTCCAGCACAATGTTTGCGGCCGCAAGATCTATGCCGAAGGCACTGTGGACGCCGTGAACTTCCTCGCTTGCCACATTGCTAATGGAACAGCCAGACCCTTCAACATGATGGATGTGCTCCGCTCCGGTAAGATGCGCTAATCGCATTGTAAGGTCATGCGCTCCTATATCCTCCGCCGCTTACTTTTGATGATCCCGACTCTCATCGGGATTTCATTAGTTTGCTTTATCCTTATCCAGCTGTTGCCGGGAGGACCTGTGGAGGAAATGATTTCGCGTGCGCAGCAGGCCGCGGCCATGAAGGGCGGGGTAGATGCGTCCAAGGCGCTATCTCCCGACCAGATTGCACAAATTCAGGCGTACTTTGGTTTTGACCAACCCGCCTGGAAACGTTACCTGACTTGGCTATGGAATGTTCTGCACCTGGATTTGGGTTCTAGCTATACCTATGGGCTCCCTGTGTGGGACGTGATTACGAGCCGTTTCCCGATTTCGCTGTTCTTTGGAATTACTTCGTTCTTCCTGAGTTACCTTGTTTGTATTCCACTGGGTCTTTGGAAGGCGGTGCATCACGGAAGCAAGTTGGATTCGCTTTCTTCGGGCGTGATTTTCTCGGGTTACGTGATGCCGGGCTATGCTCTCGGTATTTTGCTCATTATCTTCCTCGCTGGTGGCTCGTATCTAGACATTTTCCCGTTGGGCGGCCTCACGAGCGACGACTTTGAGGACTTTACCTTCTTCGAAAAGATTGTGGACCTCGGGCATCATTTGATTCTGCCGATTTTCTGCTACATGATTAGCGAATTCGCGTTCCTCACGTTCCTGATGAAGAACTCCGCGCTTGAAGAACTCGGTAAAGATTATATGCGTACCGCCCTTGCGAAGGGCATGAACTTTAACCAGGCGCTCGTTCGCCACGCGCTCCGTAACGCGCTCATCCCGATTGCCACGCGCCTTTCCGAAATCTGCACCCTGATGTTTGCTGGAGCGCTCCTTATTGAGAAGGTATTCGATATCGACGGCATGGGCCTGCTTTATTACAATTCCATGGTCAATCGCGACTATAACGTGGTGATGGGAGTTATCTTCCTCAGCAGCCTGATGGCGATGATTGGGCGCCTTTTCAGCGATATCCTCTACACGCTCGTAGACCCGCGCATCAAATTCTCGTAATAAGAAAGTTTTTTTATTGCTGTACAGGTTTGATTCCACCAATGTGGAATCAATTTTTTTATATTGGAAAGCATGAGTAACGAAATTGTTTCGCCTGTTATTGAAAAGTTCTTGCAGTCTCACGGTTATGCCGATTACGAAGTCACCTCTATCGCCGGTGCCGGTTCGGGCCGTAAGTATTATCGTATTGCTTCTGATAAGCAATCTGCCGTGCTGCAGGTTTCTGCTTCGGTTGATGATGATTTTAAGCACTTTGTGGATTATGCCGAAGCTTTCAACTCTTTCGGACTACCGGTTCCTAAGATTTATTGCGTAGACGAAGCCTCTTGCTCTGTCTTGCAAGAAGACTTGGGTGCACACAATTTGCTCGACAATATTTTGCCGAAAGGTTCCGAAAAGAAAACGGGTAACGTTCGTATTCTTTATCCCGAAGTCATCGACTCTTTGATTAAATGGCAGGATATTTCTCGCTCCTTGTTTAGCTCGCGTTCTGACTTGTGGCTTCGCCGTTTTGATTTTGAAGCCCTTAAGTGGGAAACTGACTATTTTACCGAGAACTTCCTCAAGGCTCATAAGGGTATTCAAGAAATTCCCGAATATGTTCGTAATTTCTATTCCCTGTTGGCTGTCTCGGTCGAGGCGCAGCATAAGGTGTTGATGCACCGCGATTTCCAGAGCCAGAACATCATGGTCAAGCCGAATTCCGAAATCGCTTTCGTGGATTTTCAGGGCGCTCGCCGAGGTGCCATGTTCTATGACTTGGCCTCCCTCTTGTGGGACCCGTATGTAGAACTTTCGCTGACCGAAATCAAGGACTTCTTTGAATACTGGCGTGTTTCTTATCGCGAAACCAAGACCTACACCAAAGAAGACGCTTGGGAAGCCTTTATTCATGCAAGCTTGCAGCGCGTGATGCAGGCTATGGGTGCTTACTGCTTCTTGAGCAAGGTCAAGGGTATTCAAAAGTTTGAACAGTATATAGAACCGGGCAAGCGTCAGCTGCGCATTATCTTTGATGAATTCAAGAAAATTGCAAAGGCGACCTCTCCGCAAGTGTTCGACTTTATGGATAATGCGTTGGTGTAAATGCAGCCTATTTACGTAAAACATTATTCGGAACCTGAATCCTTCGCAAAGGCTTTGGGCTTTGCCTATGATGCCCTTGTGCATGGCCCGGTCAAGTTTGATGCGATGGCTACATGGAAGTCTTTATCGGAAAGGATTGCCCAGGGCATTTATATGGGCGAAGGTCTATTGTTGCCTCATACGCGCGTTGCCGGACTTTCTGAACCCTTAATGGCCTTTGCTGTTTGTCCGAAAGGTTTTACGGACATTCAGGTAAAGGCGGGGCAACTGCCTCAGTTTTTATGTGTGCTTTTGTCTCCTGCGGAATCCGCAACTGCTCATACGCAGGTGATTGCAAAGATTGCTCGTAAGCTGTTGAACCCGCAGTGGCGTATTAAGGCCATTGAGGCGACTTCGCCGGAACAGCTGAATGCGTTGTTTGAAGAATAATTAGTATTGCACACTTCCGCCCACCATGGCGCGGAAGCCTTCGTAATCACCAAAGTAACGGTCATAGCCCGTGCGGAAAGTCATCCATTTCCACGGCTTGATTTCGATTTTACCACCAACTTCTACGTAGTGCATGGTAGTCTTGTCGCTTAAGAATTTTTTGTCGGTCGTACTTTCGGGCGTATGCATGTCGGTGATGTTGCCGCTAAAGGCGGTGTCTTTGGCGACGGCGCTGGCATGCAGAGTTCCACGAAGCATGGCTTCTTTTAAGAGAGTGCTAGAGACTTTATATGTAACTCCGATCTCACTGTAAATTTCTTGGCTGTTTGGACCGAGGTCGGTACCGAGACTCTGGGAATAACTGCGGTAGGTATATCCGCCGCCCTTATGGTGCGTATAAACCCATGGTTCTACACGGGTGTATTCTGTATACCAGTCCCAAAGCGTGCTGCCAAGTTTGATGCTGTCGCGGGCGATGCCGACAGAGGTGGCCCACTTGTTGCCCCACCAGCCGTCATCGAACATGCTTGTGGGCGATTTCATGTCATCCCACAAAAGTTCACCGTAAAATTCCCAATGAGGAATTGTTTTCACACTCAGATCGAACGCAAGTGAAATGTTGTCCTGATCGCCTTGTAGGTGTTCCTGGAAAACGTAAGGAATAAACGGGATCACGTAGGCCCATTCAAATTCACGACCGCAGCTGTCTGCGTCTTCGTTGGGGTTTGGTTCTGTTTCGGTGGTGCTGCCATAAAGGGCTGTTTCCGAAAGCCCGAGTGTAATATTTTGGGGGAGGCTCAAGTCTAAACGGTGCACGTGCATGTACTTACCGAAGTTTTTCTTTTCAAAAAGCTTCATGGCATACTGCGAGTAGGTGACGGGGCCGATTTCGAATTGATAGCCGAAATACGGCGTGGGAGCGGGCTCGTAAATGCGGCTTGTAGAATCTTGCCACGGACGGTAGTTGCTCTGTTCACCGCGCAAAATCACGTGGTTGCGGCGGGCAGGCCCCATGTCCAGGTAATCGTATCCGGCAAGGAGCTTCACGGCGTTCAAGTCGTAGCTGGCATTAGCAGCAAAAAGGTCCCAAGTGCGCTTGTTTTTGCTTTGCTTGTTGTAGGGGATTCCTTCGTCGGGATTGTAGAAGTTGTCTGCAATATCTTTGTTGGTGTGGTCGGTGCTAACCTTTACACGGGCATTAAACAGAAAACGTTCGGTAAAGTGTCCGTTTAAGAATAATCGGACCGAGGCCGAGTTGTCATAATGCGTTGGAGCATTTGTCAGGTTGGTGATGGCGAGTGAGTCGACTAGCTGTGCTCCAATATTGACCTGATGGCGTCGCGCAGAATCCACAAATGCAATATGGGTATCAAAGTCCTGGGCCAAAGAAAAGGAGAAAAATCCAAATAAAGCGACAATACTTGTCTTAATGTTGAATTTCATAGTAGCCCCCATTTTTTTCAATAAAAATCTTGAAAATCCTTTCTGATAAACATATAATTAGGATTGTCGCGATTCTTGAGAACTGCAGCCTTTTTAGGCGTAAACCTAGACTAATGAATAACCCCGCTATGATGCCTGCTTTAGGGAAACCGTTCTTGAAACCGAAATGGATTCGGTTTCGAATCATCAGGCAATCGATAAAGTAGGGGACTCCGCCCTTGGCAATTTCACTCCCGGTCGACGAACCAATGTCGTGCCAAATGACGCTGTCGGTAGCCCAGGCGAGAGAGAATCCTTTTTTCTTGGCTCTTAGGCAGTAATCGCTTTCTTCAAAGTACAAAAAGTAGTCTTCGCTCAAAAGCCCCGTCTTTTGGAGGCAATCTGGAGAGATAAGGAACGAAGACCCTTCGACATAGTCAAAATCATTTTCTTCGCTGGAACTTGGGCGACGCACGGAGGCGAATTTCGGGTGAATGATACAAACACCCCCCGAAAAATTTCCATTTGCTTTTTTGATGAGTGAACCCGTGATGCCGGCGCCTGTTGATTTTGCCTTGTTTAGCAACTTTTCTAGAGCGTCTGCTTCGGGGAGGGTGTCGTTGTTCAGTAACCAGATATAACTATCGGGAGTGTCTTCGAGTGCAGCGCGGATTCCCTGGTTGCAGCCGGCAGCAAAGCCGCGGTTTTCTTTATTCCAAATCCAGCGGACCTTAAATGAAAAGATAAAACTCCAAAAATATCTTTGGGACTCTTCGCTTGTTGCGTTATCGACGATATAGACGCAGGCGGGTTGCACCGAATTCTTTTCGAGCGCGCGTAGGCAGTCTACGGTTTTTTCTTTGTTTTTAAAATTGACGAGAATAACGCAGACGGAACTCATTATTTTTTTCCGAAGAGCTTGGTGATAATGGGAGCGCCGATAATGCCGTATAAAATTCGCGGAATAAAACCGAACAGACCCGATACGTGTGGGTAAAGACTACGGGCATTTTTAGCGACCCATGCGGTATATCGCGGAATAAAGGGCTTGTTGAGCCTATCTTGAATATAGTCGATGTATCGATTTAAAAATTTTTGGTCTGCCGGTAAAAGCTCTTGGTAGTGAGGCGTTGTGGTTATCATTTGCGCCCATTGCAGATTGAGCTTAAGGTTGCCAGTCCATGTGTGGGTGTGGCCGAGCCCGATTGCGTTTTGCCCGTGAATACGGTACTGAATGACGGGGGCCGGTATAGAGGAACAACCATTTTGGGCGCTGGCGCAAAAGGCTATCCATTGGTCATGGACCGGGACGCGTTCTGGGATAGGTAATATTTTGTTGAGGAGCCTTGCCCTAAAAAGGGTCATGCAGCCGGTAACATTGGTAAAACCGGTGAGGATGGCCCTTAATGAAAGCTGGTTCGGTATGCCGTCTATTTTTCTCCACGATTCGCTGATGATTTTGCCTTCGGCATCGATGACTTGGGCGTCTCCAAAAATGAGGTCCGGCTTTTTTTTGTTGAAACCCTCAATCTCGATGTTTTTTTCGAGGGTTTCTAACTTTTGGGGGAGCCAAACGTCATCTTGGTCCGCAAGGGCTATAAAGTCGTTTTGGTCTAATTGAGGCCTGGCTAGTTCTAGTGCCCTAGAAAAAGCGGCTCGGTGTCCCGTGTTCTGAGGCTGGATGGTCACTTGCAGGGGTAAACGGTCCTGGTAGCTTTTTAAAATATCGGGAGTGCTGTCTTTAGAACCATCGTCGACGGCTACGATAATGTCTGCCTGTCTTGACTGAGCAATAAGGGAATCGAGCATCTGCGGTAGATACTTTTCGCCGTTGTACGTAGCAAGGACTATGCCGATTCTAGCCATGTTATGAATATAGTAATTTAGGTGATAGAGTATTCATTTTGACTAAAAATTTCAATATGGTCGCTATGTTGTAAGGGGGCTTTTCTATTTTATGGCAGAAATGCAGAAAATATTGTTTGTTTGCGACAAGAATGAGTGTACCAGTTTTGGACGATTGACCCTGAATTTGGTCAAGGCTGTCGAGGGTACCTATGAACCCCATGTTTTGTGGCTTAAGACGCCCAAGTTTTTTGGAAATGTTAATAAGGCTTGTAGCGATTCTACGCAAGAGGTGCCCTATGAATCGCATGAAGTGTGGGCGAAGTCGCTTTATACGGGGTATTTGAGTTTCCGATCTCCTTTAAAAAAACTGATACGTCAAATTTCGCCCGAAATTGTTTTCTTGATCCGTCCGGAACTTGGTTTTTTGGTACCGGTAGCCAAGGGACGCGCAAAGACGGTGATGTTTGTTCACGATACTTTTGCAGAAACGTTGTACCCTAATTCGGCTAAGTTTAAGCTGCTTAATTTGTTCTATATTCGTCCGACGGTTAAGGCTGACTTTTTTGTCTATAATTCTGCATGGACTCGCGAACAGGCTGCGTCTCATTTTGGCGAACAGATGTCCAAAAAGCCCGGGGCTGTAATTGGTTGCCCCATCGATAGCGCCTTGTTTAACAAGCCCGAAACGAAACCGACTTTTGAAGAAAAGAAGGCTTTTCTGCGCAAGTATGGCATCAAGAACTTTGATGGAATGTGCTTGAATGTAAGCCTTGATGAACCGCGCAAGAATATTGAGACCTTTTTTGAAATGGCTCGCCTTAGGCCTCATGTGGCATTTGTTCGTGTAGGCAAGTTTTCGGAACGTTTACGTGCAATAGTGAACGAGAAAAAACTTTATAATGTGTACCATTTTAGTCAGTTTCACGCGTATGAATTGCGCGACTTTTACCGCCATGCGGATTTGATGATTTACCCGTCGCTACTCGAGGGCTTTGGGCTTCCGCCAATAGAGGCGATTGCCTGTGGAACGCCTTCGCTTTGCGCCGCAACCTCAGCTGTCAAGGAAAATCTTGAAGGCGTTTGTCCGCTAGTAGACCCGCCGACGGATGCCGAGGCTTATGTGCGCGTTTTAGATCGTGTCCTTGCGGGTGAGAACGTGATGGACGAATCTAATGCAAAAAAACTCCTGGAATATTGTTCCATGGAGTCTTTCCGCAAACGTGTTGTCGATTTTTTTATGTCGCTATCGTAAATTGAATTTGCGTTAGCAAATTCGAATCTGTGCGACAAGTAGGCTTACTTTCTTTTCCACACCTTAATCAGACTGTGGTTTTTGCGGGTCGCAAGCCAAAGTGTCGGCCAAATCAGGATCAAATCGCGGATTAGGCTTGTCCAGGCTTCGGCCTTGTCGTGAGCATCTCCGTCTTCCAGCTCAAAGCAGCCGCAGGTGATTCCGAGGTCGTTGCCGAGTGCCCAAGTGAGGGCGATGATAAAGCTTACGAACATCCAGAAAATGGCGAAGGCCGATTCGCGCACGAACGGCGTTACAATCATGGCGAGGCCAAACCAGAATTCAAACTGCGGGTATACCAGCGCAAAGAAGTTATTCACGCTTTCTAAGTGTAAAGCAGGGAAAAACTGGTATTGGGCGACCAGAACTGCAAACTGGTGCGGATCCTGAATTTTGTAGATGCTTGCGAAAATGAACATGCCGCCAATGCCCACGCGGAACAATGTTTCGAGTGCACGGATGGCAAAGTCCTTTTGTAGGCGGTAAGCCGGAACGCAAATGCCTGTGGCAAGGAAGACGGCGGCAAGTCCCACATGAATATTGTAGCGGTAGGCTTTGGGCCAGATGTCAATCAGCCAATCTTGGTCGGTAAAAGTCAAGAATGATTCTGGGAATGATATTTCGGCAACGCCGATAGCTACGAGAATCGAGGCTACGATGAGAAGTGCCGCAGAAATAATGGTCTTTTTCATTACAGCACCTCGTCCGGCTTGGCGAGGATTTCTTGACTGCCGATCCATTCGACAGACTTGGAATCTTCAACGCGAATATTGTTGATAACGGCAAGGGCGATGCAGAACGCGGCGATCCCGAGCAAAACAATCCAGTTCAAAGACTTTAAATAGCTCTTGGAAAAAACAATGAGTTTTTTTAATAAATCTTTCATGGTTATAAAATACAAAAATAAAGTAGAATTTGCACCGAAAAGCCTGGAGTCTGTTTCAGTGCTTTTGATAATGGTGGGTGCCTTCAAAAGTTTTGAAAGGTCCCTAAAAGCCTTTTGTAAGTTAAATTTTGTATTTTTTTTGAGAACATTATTTTCTTAAATAATGTAAAATTTTTGTTATTTATTGAATTATTTGTTGCTTATTTTGGATTTTTATTGTATATTGTGATAAGAAATTTGAGAACAATTTAAAAAAGGGATGGATGTATGAAAAGGTTTTCTAAGGTTGCGCTCGGTGTTGCGCTGCTTGGATTCGCGGGGGCTTATGCCCAGGTAACGCTCGGTTCTGCTGAAGGTTGGCTTGAATCTGCCTATGCCGAATGGGCATCTGATGGTTCCGATAGCTACAACGTCTATTATTCGGGCGCTGGTGCAAGTAATGTCAAGGTGGATGCCCAGCTCATCCGCAAATACGGTTCCAAGTACCGTGTCGACGTGGTTGGCCTCAAGGCAGGTAGCTATACGCTCAAGGTTGCATCTGTAAAAGGTGGCAAGGAGATTGCTTCGACTACTTCCAAGTCGCTGACGGTCAAGGCCCACGACCGTGCCGGTTTTGCTTTTAGCAATGGTCGAGTTCCGGGTGCCTACAAGGCTGATGGTACGCTTAAGGATGGCGCCGTCGTGCTTTATATTACCGAGAGCACCAAAAATTCGGTGACGATGGATGTGACCATGAATGCCAAGGGCACAAAGAATACTTGCAAGAGCTTTCAGGGTATTTTGAATTGCTACAAGAAGGGGTACGAGACGACTCCACTCGACTTGCGCTTTATTGGCAATGTGACGGATTCCGATTCGCTTGTGCAGGGCGACATGATGATTGATCTCGGCAAGTCCGAAACGTCCTACGTGACGGTGGAAGGTATCGGTAACGATGCTACGGTAAACGGCTGGGGCATCCGCGTCAAGAATGCTCAGAATGTGGAAATCCGCAACTTGGGCATCATGAATGTCGATTCCGATGAAGGCGACAACATTGGCTTGCAGCAGAACAACCAATACGTATGGGTTCACAACAACGATTTTTTCTACGGTCATGCGGGTAGCGACAAGGACCAGGTCAAGGGCGATGGCGCCTTGGATTGTAAGATGTCCACCTACATTACGTTCAGCTACAACCACTTCTGGGATAATGGCAAGTCGAACTTGTTAGGTCTCAAGGAAGGGACTAGCGAAGGTTACTACATCACGTATCACCACAACTGGTACGACCATTCCGATAGCCGTCATCCGCGTGTGCGTTATTACAGCGCCCACGTCTACAACAACTACTACGATGGCAATGCCAAGTATGGTGCAGGTTCTACGCTCGGTTCGTCCGTGTTCATGGAAGCGAACTACTTCCGCAATTGCAAGTATCCGATGATGACCTCGTTGCAGGGGACCGATGTCTATGCAAGCGGGACCAAGCGTGATCCGACGAACAATGGTACGTTTAGCAAGGAAGCGGGCGGTACAATCAAGGCTTACAACAATTACATGGAAGGCTCCTACACGTTCATTCCTTATGGCGCAAGCAAGTATGTGCTGAAGGGTGCGGAAACTGCTATTGGCGATATTGATTCCAAGGTCGATTTTGATGCTTATGTGGTTAGCAGTCGCGATGCTCAGGTGCCATCTAGTGTCAAGTCTTATTCGGGTGAAAATACGTACAACAACTTCGATACGGACAAGTCCATCATGTACAGCTACACGGCCGATTCTCCGGAACAGGCTGTAGTGAATGTTCGTGCCTATGCCGGCCGTGTGCAGGGTGGCGATTTCAAGTGGACTTTTGATAACTCTGTCGATGACGCGTCTTCTGAAGTGAATCAGAAACTCAAGGATGCTTTGATGGCTTACAAGGGCAGTAACGGTGAAGTGATGGAATATAGTTCTAGTTCCGAAACTCCGAAATCGTCTAGTTCTTCTGAAACGTCGCAGTCTAGCTCAAGTTCTAAGGACCCTGAATCTGTAGAAAGTTCTTCTAGTAGTGAATTGGGGGGTGAGTCTAGTAGCTCGTCTGAAGAACCTGAAATAACGCAAATTGTCAACTCTGTATCAAATGTTTCTCAACCTGTTCGATATGTGTCTCGCGAGGCGCGCCTTGAAATTTATGCCGAAGATGTGCGTCGCTTGGATATTGTGGCGATGGATGGTCGCAGGGTGGATTTATCGACCGAAGCTGTGTCGCAGAGGAATGTTGACTTGAGTTCTCTTAAGCCGGGGATTTATCTGGTGCGCCTAGTTGCAAAGGGTGTTGTGTTCCAGCAAAAGATTGTACGGCGCTAAAAAGATTATGTAAAAAAATGCATAAGTTCTGATCGTGGATTTTAATTTAGGTGTTTGGCTGCGTCAGAACTTTATGTGGAGTGGCCCCTGGGTGTAAGCCCGGGGGTCTTTTGTAAAATTTTTTCAAAAAAGACTCTGGTTGGACTAAAAAAATATTACAAGGAAATTGGCGGACTCATTACTATCTTTACCACGGGATTATTGGGTTTCACTTAAATCAAAAGGGTCGTGAAGAATGAAAAAGATTCTTGCAATTATGTCTTTGGCTGCGGTGTCGGCCATGGCAATCAGTGCAAGCAGGCTTGGTCCTGTAAGCACCTACGGTGAACTTAAGGCCAACGGCAGCAAGCTGTCCGGCTCTTGCCCGCAGTATGCAAATTCCGCGGTGCAGGTAAAAGGCATGAGCCTTTTTTGGAGTTCTGCTGCAGACAGCGCCACAACATTTTATAACGAATCCGCAATCAACCTCATGGTTAAGGAGATGAATATCGAAGTCATCCGTTTTGCCATGGGCGTAAAAAACGATGAATTCGATAAGGGCCGTGGCTACCTCACTGGCGGTGAAGACCTGCAGAAGGCCATGCTCATGAACGTGGTGAACGCCGCCATCGACAACGACATCTACGTGATTATCGACTGGCACATCGAAAGCGGCAACGGATACACTAGCGACGCCGTCAAGTTCTTCGAGTTTGCCGCCCAAAAGTACGGCTCCTACAACAACGTGATTTTCGAAGTGTGGAACGAACCCAAGGACGGCGCTTCCATGGGTACCGTCGCTTCTCATGCAAACTCTGTGATTTCTGCTATCCGCAAGTACTCCGACAACCTTGTGCTCGTGGGTAGCCCCGAATGGTCCAGCCACCCCGAACAGTGCGCTGAGGCTGGTATTCAGGATAGCAAGAATAATTTCGGTTGCACACTCCACTTCTACGCCGACTCCCACTCGGCAAGTGGAGACTACTCTAGCCGTGCAAACCAGGCCATGAGCAAGAATGTTCCCGTGTTCGCTACTGAATGGGGTACTGTCAACGCCAATGGTAACGGCGGTGCCAACCAGAGCGCAAGCCAGGCTTGGATCAACTGGATGAACCAGAACAAGATTTCTTGGGCGAACTGGTCCGCTTCTGCTGTGAATGAAGGCTCTGCTGCATTTAACAAGCTCAACATTGATAACGGCCTCTCTTACTCCACTTCCGGTCAAATGGTTAAGGGCTGGATGAACGGCAAGAGTGGTTATAAGGATTGCGGCCTCCAGAATGGTAACGCCTCTTCTAACAGTGGCTACTCTACGGGTGTCGCAAATGGCGCTACGACTGATTTGATCGATGATATGGAAGATGGCGACCGTTATGCTTACACGGGTGGTTTCTGGTCTGCTTGGACCGATGCCAACGAAGATGGCACCAATGGTGTTGGTAAGTCTAGCGTTACGAACAGCACTTGGGAAAATGACTTCGGCAAGACCGTTTATGATGTTTTGCTCCCGTCCGATGGTGGCAAGAACACTTCGAAGAACATGGTTGGCTTGAAGGGTATCAAGCTTTCTCAGGGTACCTATAGCTACGCTCCGTATGTGGCTCTCGGCCTCAACCTCAAGAAGGACACGACCGTTATTGACCTTGGCAAGTGCAATGCTATTAGCTACAAGTACAAGGGTGCTCGTCACCAGTTCCGCGTCGAAACTTCTCTCGTGACGAACTGGAACTTCCATTATGTGGAAAAGGATGCTGCTGAAGACTGGAAGGAAGTTGAACTTTCTTGGGATCAGTTCAAGCAGGACGACTGGGGCGACAATGACAAGCATTTCAACCTGAAGACGGGTATGAACAAGGTTCAGCGCTTTGGATGGTTCATCAAGGGTGCTTTGAATGTGCCGGATGCTCAGAACCAGCCGAAGTATGACTTCCTCTATGTGGATGACGTTCGTTGCGATGGCGTTTCCATTACTGCAATTAGCGGTGGCGCTAGCGATACTCCGAAGTCTTCTTCTTCTGTCAGTGGCAAGTCCAGCTCTAGCACGGCAAAGTCTAGCTCCAGCAAGGGCGGCAAGTCTAGCTCTAGCGTAAAGCCGACTTCTTCCTCTTCTTCTGTTGCTCCGGTGATTACGGATCTCTTGATTATCGACGATGTTGAAGACGGTGATGAAGTCCTCAATACCACAGGTACGTGGTACGCCTATACTGACCAGGAATCTGCTGGTCAGTCTAGCATCACGAACGTTTACGATCCTAAGCTTCCGGGTTATGTCGTTGTGTTCCCGGGTGCAACCGATGCCACTAACGGTACTGCCGGCTTTGTTGGCTTGCAGGGAATTGTATGGAACGAAGGTGATTACAAGTATGATCCGTTCGTTGCTCTTGGCTTGAATATGAATGCTGACACCTCGATTGGTATTGACCTGAGCGCTTGCCCGGTATTGAGCTATCGTTATAAGGGTGCTGCTCATACGATTAAGCTGCAAGATGGTCAGGTGGAAGACTTTGCGTACCATTTCCGCAAGGTTGATGATGCTGCCGAATGGACTACCATCGCCTTTGCTCAAGAAGAATTCAAGCAGCCGTCCTGGACTCAGACTAAGGTTGATTTGAATTGGTCTAATATTAAGAAGATTGCTTGGGAAGTTATCGGTGCCAATGGCTATTCTGATACGTTCCAGCCGACGTACAACTACCTCTATGTAGATGATCTTAAGTGCGTGGGTGATTTGACTGGTATTCGTACGGCTCGTAAGTCTGCGGGCTCTCTCAAGTTGAGCGTGCAGGGTAGCGTGCTGAACGTGGTGACTGCATCTGCCGCACGCATTCAGGTGTTCGACATGATGGGTAACCTTGTGGTGAACAAGGTTGAAAATGCCGCTGGCAACCATCAGTTGTCTCTCGAAGGCATGAACCGTGGTAACTACGTGGTTCGTGTCAAGACCGCTGGTGCTGTAAAGACGGCTCGCGTCTCTCTCAAGTAAAAAGGTTTAGGTGAAACTACAGCCCGCCGGCTATGCCGGCGGGCTTTTTGCTTATAGTTTTAAGTTGAATATTGGCTCGTGCAAATCGAGACTAGGCTTGGCCTAGCTTTTGCACGACTTCGCCCCAGCCCATCTGGACTAGTGCACCTGCGCGTACCAGGTTCCCTTGGGCTTCTTCATAGGCTTTTAAAAGTTGGTTGTATTCCGATACGTCGCGTCGCAGTTTTACATCTTTGCTAATGCGACGGAGGAGCATGTCCTGTTTCCACTGTGCGGCGGCGGAGAGCTTCTGACAAGAAACGTCGAGCGCGTCCAGGTAGGCGGGGACTGCGTTTAGGAAAGTCTTTTCGAAATCCTTGGCCTTGTTTTTTGCCTGTAATACAAGATTTTTCTGATTGATGGTGTTCTTGCGGATTTCGCTCATAAGGCGAACGATGCGTTCGTAGTCCACCTGGGGCCAAATAAGGCTGAATGGCCACATCTTTTTCCAGTGAAACTTGAACATGGACTCGTGGGCGGTGTTTTTTGCGCGCAGGAGTTCTTTAAGGTTGTTAAAAATGACCTGTGATGGGAGCATTTCTTTATTTTCTTGTTCGCTCATGGCCTGCAATATACTAAAAAAGGCGCCATTTCGGTAAAAAAGAAATTTTTTTTCAATTCGTTGCTTGTTTTTTTTTATTTTGGAATTAAATTCTATGTGCAAAAACTTGCAAAAGGATACTTATGGATAAAAAGAAATTTAAAATTTTGGCGATTGTGGACGTGGTCCTTGTGATTGGCCTTTTTGTATTGATGATGGTGCTTAAGGGCCAGTACAACGACCAGGCTCAGAAGTCCGTGAATGAACAGGTGGGTGCATACCTCGAACAGTCGAACGGAGCCGTTCAGGAACAGTGGAAGTCTGTTGACCAGTATGGCATGGCTTGGCGCCTGGTATATGCAACGCTTACGACTGCAAAGACCGAGGCCGCCTTTAATGCGACCGTCAAGGCTATTGAAGCCGACAAGGATGCCCGCTTTAAGCAGCTTTCTTATATGTACACCGCTGCTGGCATTCCGCCCAAGGCTCAGAATTCCATTTACGAAAAGGCCGGACTTGCTGACAAGTTCCTTCTGAAAGACGAAAAGGGCGTCAAGGAAGTCGCTTGTGGTAAGAACTGTGTGATTTCGTTTACCTTTGCCAAGGGTAAGCTGAAAAAGGCTGACTACAAGGCCTTGGTTGATTACAACATGACTGAAAACTTTAAGCTGGAAGCCCCCGCGGCATTCCATTTCGAATAAGGAGTGTGGCGATGAACGCAAAAACTTTATCTATTGCGCTTTCGGTTTTGGTGATTGCCCTGCTTGCGACTCTTTTGATGCAGAAAGGCAGCTACGTATCTCAGGCAACGGAACACTACAACAAGACGACTGGTAATTCCTATAAGGGGGCTTCTAGGATTATCGAATACGTGAATAATTCTATCGACGTCAACAAGAACGTCTGGGCCCTCGCCTGCGAAACTGTGCAGAGTGCAAAGACCTCTCAAGACCAGGCTCGCCTCGAAGCCAAGTTCTTCCCGGCAACCAAGGGCTCTATGAGCATTGCCAATATGACTCGTCGTTTTGAAGCCTCGAGTGCATACTACTTTGTCTCTACGTTCTCTAAGGTCGAAGTTGACAAGAAAACCGAAGTCAAGTCTTTGGCCGGCCTTGTCTCTGTTGACGTGAATGCACTTCTTGGCAATGTGGCGATTGCTTCTGCTGCCGAAGAAGAAAGCGAGGACGAAGGCGAAGAGTAATCTCGCCCTTGGCAAGATAAGTCTTTCAATCGCCCTGGGGTATCCGGGGCGATTGGCAATTAAGGAATGGGTAAAAGGATTGGGTTATGGCAGAAAAATTGATTCATGCGCTGACGGTTGCCGGCTTTGACGGTTCGGCAGGGGCAGGCTTTATCTCGGACATCAAGACGATGGCGCATTTTGGCGTGTATGGACAGGCCGTTTGCACCGCGCTCACACAACAGAACGAAGAAGAATTCATTGCTCCCGGCTGGGTTATCTGGGACCGTATCGAAGCTCAACTCGAAACACTTTTCAAGAAGCATACCTTCAAGTATGTCAAGATAGGCCTTGTCGAAAAGGCGCGTACGTTAAAGCGCGTCGTGGAATTTGTTCGCGAAAAGTCCCCGGACGCATTTATCGTGTGGGACCCGATTGCAAGTGCTAGTGCGGGTTTCCACTTTATGCGCGATGCCGAAAAATTTTTGCCCATCATGAAGTCTATTGACTTGATAACCCCGAATCAGGATGAATTTGCCTACTTGGGACTCGGCCTTGCAGAATCCCGCGGTGAAATCCGCATGGGTCATGATTTTGCGGTGCTCCTGAAGGGCGGCCATGCCCGCGGTAAGGAATCAATCGATACCTTGTGGTACAAGGACGAACAGTTCAAGTTCAAGAGCCCTCGGCTCCCAGGAAAGGGAAAGCACGGTACCGGCTGTGTTCTCAGCTCGGCAATCCTTGCGAACGTGGCTCTTGGCAAGGATGTTCCCACCGCCTGCGAAATCGCCAAACAATACATGAACGAGTATCTGAAAACAGGCGAAGGCCGCTTAGGGTTTTTAGTTTAAGCAAGATTCTTTAAAAGTGCCACACGGATTGTACTAAAGTACTAAATGCTAGGCTCGGAAATAGGCTTGCAAGCAATCCTGCTTCACTCGCCTTACGCATTTATTTGATTTTTACTAACGTAAAATCTGTTTTATATGGGTTAGTATTTATGGGTAAAATTTCGATAGCGTTGGCGATATTCGCGTTAGGTTTGGTTGCCTGTGATGGTTCTGGTACGAGTTCTACGGAACAGAATTCTGAATCTGAGTTGGAGTCTTCTAGCAGTAACTCTGCTGGTGTAGACTGTTTGGCTCTTATAATCGCGAATCTGTGAACCTGAGCAGCACTGATAAGTACAGCGCACTCTCTGTTCGTTGTGTAAAGGACTAAAACGGTGAAATGCCGTTAGGCATTTCGAATCCGTGTGGCAACAAAAAAGGCACTCGATTGAGTGCCTTAAAATTTTTGAGCATTGCTTCGCCCCGATGGGGCCTCGCAATGGATTAATCTTCTTCGGCCGGGCGCTTGGAGAGCTGCTTACGCTTGATCGGATCGAGCTCGGTCTTGCGGAGGCGCAGCACTTCCGGCGTGACTTCGATGCATTCGTCTTCGTTGATGAAGGTGACGCATTCTTCCAAAGTCAGGCGGCGGTACGGAGTCAGCTGAATCATGTCGTCAGCGGACTTGGAGCGCATGTTGGTAAGGTGCTTACCCTTGGTCACGTTCACGATAATGTCGACGTCGCGGTTGTGTTCACCTACGATCATGCCCGGATAAACTTCGGCACCCGGTCCGATGATGAGGTAACCGCGGTCTTCCAGGTTGGAAAGGGCATAGCTTGCGGCTTCGCCCGGTTCCTTCGCGATGAGCACGCCGTTCACGCGGGCCGGAATTTCGCCCTTGTACGGTTCGTAGTCCTTGAAGATGGACTGGCTGATGGCGTAACCCTTGGAGAGGGAAAGAAGCTTCGGACGGATACCGATAAGGCCACGGCTCGGAACGAGGTATTCGAGAGTGACACGGTCGTTTTCGTCGGTGGTCATGTTGACCATTTCGCCCTTACGGGTGTTGATTTCCTGAATGCAGGCGCCGCTGAATTCGCTCGGAACTTCGACCTTGAATTCTTCGATCGGTTCCAGGAGCTTGCCGTTTTCGTCATTCTTGAAAATCACCTGCGGAGAACCGATGGTGAATTCATAGAGTTCACGACGCATGTTTTCGACGAGGATGGTCAAGTGGAGAATGCCACGGCCAGACACCTTGAAGGTAGATGCGCCGTCGACCTTTTCGACGAGGAGGGCGGGGTCAGCCATGTGGGCGCGTTCCAGACGTTCCTGGAGCTGGTTACCCGTCATGAACTTTCCACCGTACTTACCAGCCAGAGGCGAGGTGTTCACGGTGAAGAGCATAGAAATGGTCGGCGGGTCAATGTGGATGCGGGGGAGGTGCACCGGATTGTTCGTCGAAGAAAGGGTATCACCGATGTCGAAGTTGTCGAGACCGGCGATCAAGATGATGTCGCCCGGACCGGCTTCTTCGATCGGCTGCGGAGTCAGGCCTTCGTAGCGCAGAATCTTCTGGATACGGATGTTCTTGACCTTCCCGTCGGTCATAGCCTGGGCAACGGTCATGTTCGGCTTGAAGGTACCCTGCTGCACGCGGCCCACGGCCAAGCGGCCAAGGAAGCCCGAGTATTCGAGGGAGGCAATCTGCAGAAGCGGTTCTGCATTCGGATCGCCCTTCGGGGCCGGGATGCGTTCGATAATCTTGTCCATCAAAATGTGGAAGTCGCCATCGGGGTCTTCCATTTCGGCCTTGCAGATGCCCTTACGGCCAGAACCGAACACCTTGTCGAAGTCGAGCTGCTGTTCGTTGGCGTCGAGTTCGCAGAACAGGTCGAACACCTTGTCGAGGGCGCCGTGCGGGTTACAGCCGTCACGGTCGATCTTGTTCACGACCACGATAGGAATAAGTCCCATTTCAAGGGCCTTCTGGGTCACAAAACGGGTCTGAGCCATGGGGCCTTCGAAGGCGTCCACCACCAGAATCACGCCGTCCACCGTACCAAGAACGCGTTCCACCTGGCCACCGAAGTCGGCGTGCCCCGGGGTATCGACGATGTTCACGCGGTAGCCCTTGTACATGACGCTCGTGTTCTTGGAAAGGATGGTGATGCCGCGTTCACGTTCCAGGTTGTCGGAGTCCATCACGCGTTCGTTCACTTCTTCGTTTTCGTGGAAGGTTCCGCACTGCTTGAGGAGCTGGTCCACCAGGGTAGTTTTACCGTGGTCAACGTGGGCGATAATGGCGACGTTTCTGATTTTAGATGTATCCATAATGGCTCTTTTGATTGACGTTTATTTTTGGGCGCAAATTTAGAAATTCTGAGCGATTATGGCAATGTTTGTGGGGCAAGTTTACTATATTTGGGGTATTATGGCAAAAGAACTCGAAAATTTTGATGATGATGAAATGGATGAAGCCGCCCTCGAAAAGTTTGAATCCGAGGAATCCCTTAGCCAGGCTCCCCAGGTTCGCGATTACAGCGACCGCCGTATCCTGATTTGGGAAGAAGACGATGCTCATCGCGAGGCTTGCCTTGAAGTGCTGACGGACCTTTTGGTGGGTGCTACCATCAAGGCGGTAAAGACCGAAGCCGAAGCCCAGGAACAGCTCGAAAATGACGACTGGGACACGTTTGTTGTCGATTTTTACACCGAAGGGGTTTCTTCGAGCGACTTTATCAAGAGCGCGAACAACTATCCTGGGTCGATTCTTGTGGCAATCAATATGGCACCGCTGTCGCTCCCCGAAGAACGCGACCCGGCCCATACTGAACTTTTGCGTAGGCTGTTCGACGTCGAACGCGCCAATACGCAGATTCATGCTTAGTTCTTACTAAATCATTCCAGGGGTTGGTTTCTCTAGCTTCCAAGCCGAAGAATCCGCCCTATTTTTCCAAGCGTCCATATTCAGTTGGGCGCTTAATCCATATTTGCTAGAACCTAGAGCGGGAACCACGTTCGTGTGTAGCGAGTCGGGTTCGCTTGCGTAGTAAAGCGAATCGATGGTTTCTCCGTTGCATTTAAGGACGACGCTCCCCTTGGAATTGCCCATGGCGTACCAGCCGTCGGTATTGATAAACAGGGGGGTGGTGTTCTCACTCCCGGGGTCGCCCAAAACAAGAGTCTGCCTTGGAGCAATTTCGCTTGCGGTGAGTGGAATGTGGCGCATGCTGCTGGAACTAGTGAGTCCGATGGTGCAGTCGTCCAGGATCAGCGTATCTAGGCTCCCGTTGTAGATTTCGACGAATTCAAATTGCGTTGAGTCGGACTTGTCTGGAGCAGAAAAATATTCCGTAATCAGCAGGTCGTCTTGATGCGGAGTCCTGAAACCAGCCTTAAGGGGAATGGTGATTTCGACAAGGCGTTCTTGGGCGGCTTGAATCGACACTGAAACCTTGCTCCGGAGCGAATTGAGCGTGAAGTCCGGAACGGGGCTGTCTTCGGTAAGTAGGAACTTGTCGGAGAGACTGTAGATGGCGTTGTTGTCGTAATCAAAAAGTGAAATCTGCACGCCGTATTCAACTCCGAGCGGGAGCATCTCACTTTTGAAGGTGATTCCTGTGGTTGTCTCTGTTGCCAGGATTTCGTAACGATTATCTTCTGAGGTGAGTACCATTTGTCCGCCGGCAATTCCGATTTCGTTTTTGAGTCCGAGAGGGATTTCGACATAGACAAAACCTACGATCGGGTGCATTTGGATAGACAGGTTTGTGGTGGTCCCCGCTTCGAGCTTGGTCTCGATTTCACCCTTTTGCATTAAGGCTCCGTTGGCGTATATTTTTGCCTTAAACTTCCACGAGTCACTCGGAAAGAGCTCCATGTTGAAGTCCGGGTTTTCGGTCGAATGGACGTAGTGGACGGTATCTGTGCCGTATCCGTCTAGCACTAGGCTGTCTAGGAGCGGCGTTGCGCTGTAGGCGAGCTTTAGGGCAACATTTGCGATTTTAGTCGAGTCGTAGGCGGGGTGGACTGTTGCTGTTTCATTGCTGCAGTTCCAAAGAGCCGCACTGCAGAGAAGGGCTATTGCGGCTTTGGAATGTTTCTTTTTAACAGGACACATAAAAACCTCCGTTTGTTGAGTGTGCCTACACTATAAACGGAGATGTGGTTGCAAAGTTTACTTTTGCTCCTGTAAATTTTTTTAAGCCTTTTATGGCGCTAGAGCTTGAGTGCCTTCTGGCCGTTCTGCTTGCGGTTCCCCTGTAACTTGGTGGCGCAGGCCTTGTCTTGCCTTAAAATCTTGACGAGTGCGCTCGGAGTCAGGTTGAAAGCTGCTGCAGCGGCCTTGGTGTCGCCGTTCTTGGTGGCCATGATGTCGAAAACGTGGGCAACGAACAGCGGAAAAAGGGCATTGGTCGGTTGCAGGTGTCCGTTGCTCCCCGGAAAGGGCATTTCGGGTGTTGCGGGCGTTTCGCGGACTTGCAGGGCGAGAGCCATTTGCATACGGTGCAGTGCATGCACCTTGTTTTCGTGTGCGGATCTTCCTTCGCACGATTTGATTTCTAAATTGAATTCACGTAAACCGAGAAGAACGCCCGTGTTGGTCTTGTTGCGGTGCTGTCCGCCGGGGCCCGATCCCTGAAACCCCTTGAGGGTGCAGGCGCGGAGCAGTTCGTCGAGCGTCATTTTTAAATAGGTATCGCGATGCATACTCTTAAAAATAAAATTGTTATGGCTCTTGCGGTAGGGGCAAGCCTGTTCTTTAGTGCCTGTGCGGGCTCATCGGATGTTAAGGATTCTAAGGATCCGCGTAAAGAAACCGTGATGGATGCGGCCCTTGGTGAATCGGCCGAAATTAAGAATGCCAAGGTCCAGCACCGCGAAAACGATAAACAGGCGATGCTCGAAGAAACGTTCCAGCGCTTTATTAGGGCTATTCATGATGATACTCCTGCCGATGTTCTGTATTCGATGTTGACGGATTCTTCGGAATATTGGCTCGATACCTTGGAACAGCATGCCCATAGCTATAGACCCGAAGATTTAGATACCTGTCAGTTCTATGAGGTCTATTCGATTCTGCTTTATCGTCTGTACGAACGTGAACACTTGTGGCAGGTCCCCGAAGACCGCATGCTTTGGCTCTATATGTCGAAGGCGGGGATTATCCAGAATTTTACGAAGCTTAAGCTTGGACCCATGAAGGTGAAAAATGACCGAGGGAGCATTGGCCTTGCGAGTAGCCCCGAAGTTCCGATTATGATTTTTGAGTGGGATGACAAGGCCTGGAAGCTGGATCTGCTAGAAACGGTTCCGCTTATCACTAAGGGGATCGAGGCGACTGCGGTCAAGAAAAGTTGGACCCACAAAAAACTGGCGCTGTATTGGCTTGACCGCGAATATCACATGACGTATTCTAGGCTAGACGAATCTCTCTGTGAACCCATCGGTTTCTAAAGCAAATGAAAATTTTTAACGCCTTTGTTTTTATACTCGTCACGACAGTCTGCATATGGGCGGCTCCTAAGGCTAAACCTTATACGGCAGGTTCTGCCAAGGTGGTGGGGGCCGTAGAGTCTAGGACTCCTTTTAGTGGCGAACGCCTTTTCGCAACACTTGATTCGGTGGGCGGCTCCGGAACCTGGATGGAGTGGGACGTGAACGGGGTCAAGGATCCCTCGCTGATGGGCGTACTCGACCCTATGCTAAAAAGTTTAAACAAACCCGAAATGGTTTGGGTGATTACCGAACGTTCAAAGCCGTTGGTGGCGGTCCTTTTGCCCAAGGGTGCCGGCGAGGTGATGATGTTTTATGAACTAGCCAAGCTGGATGCGGCCCCAGTGACGCTTTCTATAAATCCTGTACTTGCTCCTGACGTGGTCTTTAGGGATTATGAACAAATTAATGATAAAGAGCTGGTTCATCGTGATAGGAATAGCCTTAAGGTTCAATTGCTAAAGAACGGTTTCCGTTTTACCTACGAAAAGAAAGAAGATAAACCGTTGCGTATGGAACCTGATTATGCCCAAAAGACTTTTACCGAAAAGAAGTCGATTTTGCGTGACTATGAGGATTACTTTAAGTACGAATATTCTCTGATGCTGAGGGCTTTTGTGCAGTCGACGCGCGGAATTTTTAATTGGCAGCCTTGGCATTGGTATATGTCTGAATGGAACGCTAGGTACATGCTTAAGCGCGATGAACTGGAGGCAATTCTGGTTAAGGGTGTTTTTCCTCCGTTAATTACGCTTTTTAGGGCAAAAACGGCTGTTGGTGAGACGATTGAGTTTAAGACGAACGGAAGTGGCTATTGGGAATTGCTGCTGGTTCGTCCGTAAAGACGAAATTTGCTATTTTGGGAAGGTGAAGAATTTTTTTGCCATACTTGTTTTGGCACTCCTTTGGGTGGTGCCTTCTGTTGCTAAGGTTATTGAAGATTCGAACAGGCGCTTTGTTCTAGAAGACCTTGTCCTCGAATCGAGTGTCCATAAATGCAGCGCTCCCGAAGATAAGGGCGGTGTGTTTATGCCCGAAGATGCGGCCTATCTGGATGGAAACCAGGTTCCGTTCCGTTATTACCGTGTTGCGCTTCCGTCCAAAGAAAAACCTTCGGTCTCGGTTACGGATGCTGTGACGCTCCCTTTGGGAAAGCCCTTGTGTAAGGGTACCTCTAATGAAGTCCTGCAACTGTTGCCTCTTGAAATTTCAGAACCGTACTTGAAAGATGGGCTTTGGATGACCGACATAAGGGTTCCGCTTTATGTCAAAAATGGAACGTCGGTTTCTTTGCGTAAAAAGTTTAGACTCCATGTGGATTACAATGCTTCGGCAAGTGGCGTGAATCCCGGTAAAAGAGCTCTTTCTAGAGTAGAAAACTCCAAGGCTGCCGCTCGGTTTGGTGTGTCGCGCGCGAATGCGATCAAGTCGTTGCGCAAGGCGGCTTCTGATCCGGCTACGGGAGTGACTTTCTTGGCTCAGCTAAAGGTGGGCGACAAGAATATCGCCACTTTTAACGAAGATGGTTTGTATGCTTTAGACTTTAAGTCGATTCGTACGTCACTGTTGCTTTGGCAACGTCAGTTTGAATTGGATGGAATTCCTGTAGACCGTATCTGCGTATTCGGAGCATCTCCAGATACGCTCAGTGATGCTGGCCCAGGAGAAGCGGAACGTTCCCCGAACCACATCGCCGAAATCCCGATCGAAATCCGAGACCATTCTCCGGGCAGCCTTACGCCCGACGGAATTTTCGATGATGGCGATACGGTGGTCTTTGTTGGCTATGGTAATGGCTTTTGGAAACGCTTTGATAGAGAAGACGCTTTCTTTGTAAACGGCAAAATGGATTATTTCCATTCGTATTCGCCTTATTCTTATTATCAGTATTTCTTGTTCGGTTTTAAAGATAGTGGTAAGGGACTTCGATTCTCGGATCGGGTGGCTGCTCCTGCCGGTAAGGGTAAGGATATCACCTGGATGCGGTACGCCCGCGCCGAAAAAGATGCAATCCTTAGGGATACCTATTTTGGTAAGCTCCTAGACTGGGAATCTAAAACAGGTAAGGAGTGGTTCTGGCTTTGGCATGAACGTGATGATTCGACTTGGATTGCGCCGTCGGTGTTGAATATGGAAGAAACATCCCGTTTGCCGGGCTTGGTGCCGGGAGGACGCCAGTACGTGGCGGTCTCGTATTTCCCGCATCGCTCCGTCCATAATGACAAATCGGTAAAACAGATTTCGGATGTCAAATTGTCGGGTGAATCCTACCTTACCCGAATGAAGAATATCCATTTTAGCTTTGATGTGAATGGAAATTCAGTATTGTATTCCGACATGGATCTTATGCCGGTTGGTAACTATCGCCTCGATAATCCTGGACTGCTAGAATCGAATAACCAGTATTCGCTAACGATGCTCAAGAATTCTCGTCAGCCGGAGCGCTTTAATGGCTATAGTGTAGCCTACCAGTGGAACCCGTCTGATGAGAATGCGGTTGGGGCGGCGGAATGGCTGTTGCCTGGTGCTGTATCTGGCATCATCAATATTCCTGTCCCGTCGGGTGTCATGGTCATGAAGTTTAAGGACCTGTTGCCGGTGGGCCTGCTTTCTTCGGCAAATGGGGTCTTGAAGGACAGTGTTGCTGCTAACGAAGATGTTCGCTACCTGGTTGTTCGTGAAAACAGATTCCGTAGCGCTCTTCAGGTAGAAGGTATTCCTGTCGAGAGTAATGGCGTCCTGAAGGATTTGTCTCGGCCGAATTCCAAGACGGAATATTTGATTATTGCTCCGTATGCTTTCTTGGAACCGGCTAAAGCCTTGGCGGAGTTCCGCTCTGATGGTTCTGCGGTAACAAATATTGCGACGACGGTTGTTTCTGTTGAAGATATTTACCGCCGCTATACGGCAGGTCGCATGTCTCCTGTGGCGATTCGTAACTATATCGCGTATGTCTATTCTGTCTGCCCGAATTTGCGCTATGTCCTTTTAGCGGGGGCAGGACATTTTGACTATAGGGATATGAACGGTAAGTTTGGCCCGATATATATTCCGCCGTTCGAAAAAGAAAATGCTGTGAGCGAAGATTTCTTTGGAATACTTGATTCTGCGGAACAAGCCCTTTATGGTCAGTATGACTTGGATGTTGCTGTCGGACGTTTGCCTGTTTCGTCGGTAGTCGAGTTTATGAACTATGTCGATAAGGTTAAGGGCTACGAAAAACTGGGCGTGATGGATAATTCTGATTGGCGCTCTACGATTATGCTTGCGGCAGATGATGCAAGGAATAGCGGCGCCCGAGATGATATTTTGCATACGGATTCTCAGGAAACTGTAGCTTGGATGATTGATAGCTTGTCGATAGAGCAGGAACACCGTTGGACTTTGAAAAAGATATACCTGTTGAACTATGCAGAAGATGCTGCTGGACAAAAGAAAGATGCCGCAGATGATTTCTTGAATGTGTTGAATCAGGGGGCTCTTTTTACGACTTACTTTGGTCATGGTTCAAAGACGGATTGGGCTAGTGAGGGCTTGCTTAAACCGAGTTATGTTTCAAGGCTTTCTAATAAGGGCCGTTATACCATATTGGGATCGTTTTCTTGTACGGTGGGCCGCTTTGATGACGGCGGCGAACGCTCCTTGTCCGAAGTATTTCTTTTTGCTTCGGGCGTCGGCTCTATTGCGTCGGTGGGTGCGACTCGTGAATCCTTTGCGACATATAACGTTTTCTTTGGCCGCAACCTTGTAAAGAAGTCTCTCTCGGAAAGCGGTGTCAAATTAGGGGATGCCTATCTTAGCGTAAAAAGGAATGTCGCTAAGGATTATAATGCGCAGCGTTTTAATAACGAACGTTATGTGCTTTTGGGCGAGCCTGTGCTTAAAATGCCTGAATTCGGTTTGAAAATGTCGTTAGATCAGAATCTTGATTCGATTATGGCGATGGACAAAATGACGTTATCTGGCTCGGTTCAAGGGATGGATGATGGTTATGTGGATCTAGTGCTTCGCGAAGGCCGCTATAGCAAGATCCTGGATACGCAAATTGATGGCAAGCAGATTAGCGTGCCTTATGATGGCAATATGATTTATTCTGAAAAAGTGCCGGTCAAGGGTGGACGCTTTAAGACAGAATTTGTGACGCCGCGCAAGATTTCTATAGGGGACACTTCGGCAGAATTTAGTGCATGGACTTATTCCTCTAAGTTGCCTGTTGCTGGTTCCATGTGGAAGCGGGGAATAACAATTAAGGGCGTTTCTAGTTACGCTGATTCCTTGCAGGATACGGTTCCGCCGACGATCCAGATCCAGTCCTGCTATTCGGGGGCTGTAGCCTCGTCTTTCTCGGATGCGCAGACGGTGCGTATGCAGTTGCCTGCGTGTTTGCAGGTTGTAGTTGAAGATTCTACGGCCATTGACTTTAGGGAACAGGCTGATGAAGGAATTTCTTTTGAAGTGGTTGGCGTCAAGGACCCCTTCCATCCGTGGCCGTTTGTAGAACAGTCCTCTAAGAAGGCGAAGGCTCGAATGACCTTTAATCCGGAACAGTACCCGGCAGGGCATTATGCCTTTAAGGTCCGTGCGATGGACGTCCTTGGCAATGTCAGTATAAAGACCTTGAATCTTGATTTGACCGACGATATGGAAGTGGGCTTGATTGATGTCTTTAATGCTCCTAACCCTGTCGGTAAAAAAGGAACGACTTTCTACTTTAAGAATTTGGCCGGTGATCGAGCCTCCCGAGTAAATATCTTTATCTATAACCAGAATGGCAAATTAGTCAAGGTTATTAAGGATGCCGTTTCGGGAGAAACTCATTGGAATGGACGTGACAATCATGGTCGTCCGTTGGCGAATGGTCTGTATCACTATGTTGTGCGTAGTGACGTGCCTGCGTCGGAGAACTTTGGCGCAAAGACTTGGACAAAAAAACAGAAACTTCTGATTTCGAGGTAATAATGGATTTAAGGGAAAAACCAGGTAAAGTTCAAACTTTGTTGGAACTGTTGTTGCGCTTTCGCCTGATTGCTGTCGTGGTGATGGTTGTGGCGACGGTTTCTTTTATCGCTAAGGATTGGCAGAGTGTTGTTTCGTTGCCCTTGGGTGCTTCTGAAGCTTTTGGAATGTGGCTTGCCGAGGTCGAAGGCGTTCAGAGTGTCTGGACTTCGGCTCAGTTTATTTTGGTGGCTGGGCTTGCGGGTGTAGTCATGTTTCTGGTCTTTGGCGGTGTCCGTTCTTTGGTGGCGTCGGTAGTGTCTATAGCACTTTCGGTGGCGGCACTCTATGTGATGGGCGGTAGCGAAAGTATGCCGGTTCCGATGTTTGGAGCTCTGTTCTTTTTGTCTGTCGTGATGATCCTGTTTGTAAAGCTCTCGGTGGCGTGTGGGCTTTTTCCGTTCGTAATCTCGTGGCTGTTTTTAGGGGGACTTATTTCGGTACTTCCAGAAACACTTGAACCCTCGTGGTTGGTGTGGGGTGTACTTTCTACTTTTGCATTTGCTAGTGCCATGGCGCTTTCTGCTGTGGCGGGCAAGCATCTAGGGTTGGGAGTTCCTGCGGCAGGTGCTTTGGTGAAAGCGGCGAAGCAGTTGTTTGCGCCGGTTTTGATTGGATCGATACTTGTCATTGCGGCTATAGCTTTCGATATGCCGGCAGAAATGGTTGCCGAAGAAGCTGGCGAAGGTTCTACGGGGACGTCTTCGAATGTTCCTGGCGCTTTGCTCTATTTTGCCGTGTTTAACGTCTGGTTCTTTGCAATGCTTTTCCCAACGATGTCCTTTGCTCCGTGGGAACGCTTGCGCGCGGGGTCTCGTCGTGTAGAAATGAAGGATAAGAAAAAGAAGAAGCCTTCGAAAAAGAAATAGCCGAACTTTTACCAATTAAGTCTGTTTTACAATATCTGTAAAATAGACTTTTTGTTTTTACAATTATTGTAATATTACAAATTTTATTTATGCCCTATTTATTTCAAAATGGGCGTTTTTAGCAGATTTTAACAGAATTTGTAAAGTTGGCACGTTCTTTGCATATTGGTGGCGAATTAATATAGCGAGAACGTAAATATGTCACTGATTTTTTCAAAATGGACCGGGTTGGGCAACGATTTTGTGTTGTATGAACCGGGTCAGACGCCGGAATATGGCGCAGCCTTTACAGAACGTGTCATCAAACTTTGTGACCGTCGCTTTGGTATTGGGGCCGATGGTGTGGTCATTGTAACGCCGATGGATAATGATGGCTGTCTGGTACTGGATAAAATTAGCGATGGTCCTGTTTCTAAGGCTGTGGCAAATGGGGTTGATTTCGAAATGCGCATCTTTAATGCCGACGGGTCCGAAGCGGCCATGTGCGGTAATGCGACTCGCTGCGTGGCAAAGTATATCCGCAGTCGCGGTCTTGCCAAAGATGACAATACTAAAGTATTTAATCTGCATACCAAGAGCGGCTTGGTAAAGCCAGCCCTTTTGGATGATGGTCGAGTGTGTGTAGATATGGGACTTCCGAGAAACTTCTTGGGTTCCATCAAGCTCACGGCCGAAAGTTTTGACTTTACCGCCGAGACGGTTTCGATGGGAAATCCGCATGCAGTGATTTTTGTGGATGACATCGAAAAGATTCAGCTAGAAAAGTGGGGGCGCATACTGGAGGTCGACAGCCAGTTCCCCGACCGTTGTAACATTGAATTTGCGCAGGTGGTGACGCCCACCCAAATCCGCATGCGGGTTTGGGAACGAGGCTGTGGCGTTACGATGGCTTGTGGTACCGGCAGTTGCGCCACGCTCGTTGCGGCCCAGCGCACGGGCCGCGTGGGCGTCGAAGCGGATGTCGTTCTCGATGGAGGCGTCCTCCATATCAAGCACGAAGAAGGCGGCCCTGTTCTGATGACCGGTCCTGCACAAGAAGTTTTCAAGGGGACAATCGACTAATAAAGGATTGCATCGCCTTTGGCTCGCAATGACGTTTAACTTAAAGAAAACAGAATCAACTATGAACGAATCCATTGTAAATGCGAACTATGACTTGCTGCCCGGCAGCTACCTTTTCTCAACGATCGCCCAGAAAATCAAGGAATATCAGGCGAAGAAGCCCGATGCCGATATCATCCGCCTTGGTATTGGCGACGTGACCACGCCCTTGATTCCGAAAGTCATCAAGGCCATGCACAAGGCCGTGGACGAAATGGCCGAAAAGGGAACCTTCCGCGGTTACGGCCCCGAACAGGGCTACGATTTCGTACGAGAGGCGATTGTTCGCGGCGAATACACTGCTCGCGGCATCGAAATGGACCCGGATGACATCTTCGTGAGTGACGGTTCCAAGTGCGATGTGGCAAACATTCAGGAACTTTTTACAGAAAATGTAAAAATTGCGATTCCGGACCCGGTTTATCCGGTCTATTTGGACTCCAACGTGATGGCTGGCCGTGCGGGCGTGCTGCAAAGTGATGGCCATTTTTCTAAGGTGACCTACCTTGCCTCGACCGCCGAAAACAATTTCCAGCCGGATTTGCCCAAGGAACCGGTGCAGCTGATTTACCTTTGCAGCCCGAACAACCCGACCGGAACAGTGCTCAGCCGCGAAACCTTGCAGAAGTTTGTGAATTATGCGAACGAAAACGGAGCCTTGATCCTGTTCGATGGCGCCTACAACTGCTACATTCAGGACGAAACCTTGCCGCACTCCATCTTTGAAATTCCGGGTGCACGCACTTGCGCCATTGAATTCCGTAGCTTCAGTAAGACGGCTGGCTTTACGGGCGTGCGCTGTGCCTATACGGTAATCCCGCACGAACTTTCTAAACTCCGCGCCATGTGGAATCGTCGCCAGTGCACAAAGTTTAACGGTGTGAGCTACGTGACGCAACGTGCCGCTGAGGCAATTTATAGCCCGATTGGTTGGCAACAGACCAAGGAAGTTATTGCCGGTTACATGCGCACGGCAGGTGTTATCCGCAAGGAACTGACTGCTGCGGGTTACACGGTGTTCGGTGGCGAACATGCCCCGTACATCTGGTGGAAAATCGCGGACGGCGAAAAATCCTTCGATTTCTTTGACCGCCTGCTCTCTACCTGCGAAGTTGTAGGAACCCCGGGTAGCGGCTTTGGCCCCTGCGGCGAAGGATACTTCCGCCTGACCGCCTTCGGTGACTACGAACGCACCTGCGAAGCCCTTAGGAGAATCAGGGAAAAACTTTAACCCCCAACCATTTGCTATTTTATGTCCATGTCATCCCCAATAGGTCCAGAAATCTCGGTTATCCAGAAGATTAGCGTCGCGATTATTCACGAGCGCAATGTCGAGAAATTGCTGGAAAATGTCCTTGGCATTTTGGAAGCGGAACTCGGAATGTTGCGCGGAACGTTTGCCCTCCTTTTTGGAGACACCCTCAAGATTGAGGCGTCTCGCGGGCTAGATGAATCCGAAAAGCAACGAGGCCTTTACCGTATGGGCGAAGGAATTACGGGGCACGTGGCTGAACGTGGTGTGAGCCATGTGATTCCGGACCTGCGTAAAGATTCTCGTTTCTTGAACCGTACGGGTAGCCGCCATTACGATACCCAGGTGGCCTTTATTTGTGTTCCGTTGATTCACGACGGCCAGGTGATTGGAACGCTCTCGATTGACCGCCCGGTAGACGGTTCTACGGATTTGGACCGTGACGTGGCCTTGCTTGAAATTATAGCGAATATCACGGGTGATGCCGCAAACGAATGTATTGAACTGCATAGCGAACGTGAGGCGATGCTTGAAGAAAACCGCAAGCTTCGCGATATGCTTTCGAACAATCCTGGCGAACTGGTGGGTAACTGTCGCGAAATGCAGCAAATTTATGAACAGGTACGCCAGGTGGCTCCGAGCGATGCGACTGTTCTAATTCGTGGCGGTAGCGGTACGGGTAAGGAAATGATTGCCCGTGCAATCGTAAATTTGTCTGAAAGAAAGGACAAGCCTTTTATTACGCTCAACTGTGCCGCTCTGCCAGAAAACCTTGTAGAAAGTGAACTTTTTGGTCACGAAAAGGGTGCCTTTACGGGTGCTGTCAATCGCCGTATTGGTCGTGCCGAAGCTGCCGACGGGGGTACGCTCTTCCTCGACGAAATTGGTGATTTGACGATGCAGACACAGGTAAAGCTCTTGCGCTTTTTGCAGGAACGTACCTTTAGTCGCGTGGGCAGCAACGAAGAACTTCATTCCGATGTTCGCTTTTTGGCTGCAACTAGCCGCAATCTTGAAGAGCTGATTTCTCAGGGCAAGTTCCGCGAAGACTTGTTCTACCGTTTGAACATTTTCCCGATTACGATGCCTGATTTGGCGAAGCGTAAGTCTGACATCATTCTGCTTGCGGAGCATTTTATCGAAAAGATGAATTTGCGCTACAATAAGAAGGTTGTTCGCCTTTCGACAACGGCAATCAATTTGCTAATGAGCTATCATTGGCCGGGCAACGTGCGTGAACTTGAAAACTGCATGGAACGTGCCGTGCTGACTGCAAGTGATGACTGCATTCACAGTTACAATTTGCCTCCGTCACTGCAGACTAGCTTGAGTGCGGGGACAGTTGGTGCCGTGACGTCTAAGACAGCTCCGCTTGATGTAATGATGAATAATTACGAAAGAGAAATCATTACCGAAGCGATTAAGCGCAATAACGGTAACCTGTCTGCGGCGGGGCGCGACTTGGGCGTGTCTCCGCGTATGATGAATTACCGTATGAATAAGCTCGGTATCAAGTCCGGACACTAATGCTAGACCCCGCGTTTGTCGGGGTCCCAGACAACCTTGTGTAATTGTACCTGAAAACGTGCCTTGTTTTCGGTCATCGTCCTACTCGAAAGCATCCATTCTACAATGGAGGTGTATTCGAGTGTCCCGAAAACCGGTGAGACATAGATGTGGGGCATTCTGCTTTCGGTGCCTTGAGTGTGAGTTTTTTTGATTATTGCAAGCTGGGCGACGACTTCTTCGGCTTCTGTTAGGTCTTCAGTAGAACCGACCACGAATTTGAGCACATCGTTGTGGCTGAGTGTCGCGAGATTTTCGATTCGCATTTTGTCGGACATCCCGCTGCTTTTGCATTTCCAGTCCATGGTGTAGAACAAATGCGAATTTTGCCATTTGCAGGGGACGGTGCCGTTGGTTTCTATATTAACTTTGAATCCTTTATCACATAGGATTTGCAGGAGCTCGTCGACTCCCGCGTGTAGCAAAGGCTCACCGCCGGTGAGAGTGACGCATTGAACGCCGCTTTCGGCGCGGTATGCTACTATGGCATCTACAATATCGTCGACGCTCATTTGTTTATAATCGTTCCCTTCGACGGCGTACATCGAATCGCAATAGCTGCAGCGAAGGTTGCAACCATGAAGTCGCACGAATACGGCGGCTTCACCTGTGCGTAATCCTTCGCCTTCGATGCTTTTGAAAATTTCGCAGACTTTCATAAGTGCCTATGCATCGATTTCGTATTCGACTAGGTTGCCTTCGCTTTCTTGAATCTGGACTTTGTAGCAATGAGGGACTTGTTCGCAAATCCAGCGGGCCATGTTTTCGGCAGTGGGATTTGCGTCCATCACATCGTTTAAGAACTGGTGATCCAGTTTGCCGTGAACGAGTTCCTTGATGCGTGAAAAATCGACGACCATGCCGTTTTCGTCGAGCGTTTTGGATTGGCAGTATACCGTAATAATCCAGTTGTGGCCGTGCAGACCTCGACACTTGCTTTCGTAGGGGAGCGTGAGCTTGTGTGCTCCAGAAATTTCCATACGCTTGATCACTCTGTACATACTATGCTCCGTATTCCGTTGTGTCTTCGATTCCGGCTTCGGCCAGGGCGGCCTTGCGTTCGAGGCAGGTGGCACATTTGCCACAGTGGATTGTTTCGCCCTTGTAACAGGACCAAGTTTGTTTGTAATCAATGCCGAGGGCTTTGCCTTTGCGTGCAATGTCGGCTTTAGAGATGTTTGTGTACGGGGCGTCGATGGAGATGCCTGCATAAGTGCCTGCGGCAATGGCCTTCGACATGTTTTGGACGAATTCTTCGCGACAGTCGGGATAAATGGCGTGATCGCCAAAGTGGTTGGCCATCATGACCTTGGTCAGGTCGCGGCTTTCGGCAAGTCCCGCTGCAACAGAAAGCATGATTCCGTTTCGGAACGGAACGACTGTTGATTTCATATTGTCGTCGGCATAGGTGCCTTCGGGAATGGCGTCAGCCCCCTCTAAAAGCGATGACTTAAAATAGTCATGCATGAATTTGAGGGGAATGGTTAGGTGCGGAATTCCGAGTTTTTGACAGTGGAATTTTGCAAAAGGGATTTCTTTGTCGTTGTGATTGCTGCCGTAGTCAAAAGAGACGGCGAGGGCGATTTCGTCGGCGCGGTCGTAAAGCAGGGTAGTACTGTCCATTCCGCCGGAGAGTACCAGCAAGGCGTTTTTCATGGGGACTCCTAGTTTTGTTTATAGTCAGGATGGGTTTCGAACTGACTCGACTATAATATAGAAAATTGACTGCAGTATTGATGCTTTTAGTCAAGGCTTGTGCATGAACAAAACTATATTTAGGTCATGTTTGGATTTTACCGATTCGCATCTGTTTGCCCAACCCTCAAGGTTGCCGATACGGCCTTTAACACGGATGAGATAATCCGTTGTGCTACCGAGGCTGTCAAGAATGAATCCGCTTTCGTCGTATTCCCGGAACTTTGCATTACGGGATATACTTGCAGCGATCTCTTTCATCAGGAGCTGTTGCTTCAAAAGAGCCTGGAATCCCTTTTGAAAATTGCGAAGGCTTTTGCTGATAGCGACGCCGTGATTGCGGTGGGGCTTCCGCTCCGGATGTTCGGTTGCCTCTATAATTGTGCGGCCTTTGTGCAACGGGGCAAGCTTGTTGCCGTGACTCCTAAGATTCATTTGCCGAACCAGCGTGAATTCTATGAAAAACGTCATTTTTCGAGCGGGCGTGACTTATTGCGTGCTCCGACAAAATGCGCTGTCGAGGGCTTTGGTGACGTCCCGGTGACAAACTTCTTTACGGTAAAGGGGAATGGCTCTGAAATCCGCGTAGGCGTGGAACTTTGCGAAGACTTGTGGACGGCTGTTCCCCCGAGTGGTGAACTGGCCTTGGCGGGAGCGAATGTTATTGTGAACCTGTCTGCAAGCGATGCCTTGGTTGGTAAGGGCGATTACCGTCGTAATTTGGTGATGAACCAGTCGGCCCGTTGTATGGCAGCTTACGTGTATGCTTCGGCGGGAGTTCATGAATCGACAACGGACATGGTCTTTAGCGGTCACTTGATGATTGCTGAAAACGGGAGCATGCTTGCCGAAAACAAGAATTATAGCCGTGAGTCTGAAATTATTTATGCGGATGTCGATGTGCAGCGCTTGAACATGCAGCGCCTGAGCGAAGGTTCGTTCCAGGATTTTGATAGCCGCGACTTTTATGCGCGGGCGGCGTGTTTCGATGGCCTGCGTTCGATTGATTGCCTTAAGTACCGTTTTGTGGCACCGATGCCGTTTGTGCCGGGCAACATCGAAACTCGCGACAAGTCCTGTACCGAAATTTTCAATATCCAATGTGCAGGACTTGCAAAGCGACTCGAAGCGTCGCATTCCGCCCGCGCTGTCATTGGACTGAGCGGTGGGCTTGATTCGACGCTTGCTCTGTTAGTGGTTGCAGAAACATTTAAACTCTTGAAGCGCCCTGCTTCTGAAATCTTGGTGCTCACAATGCCTGGATTTGGGACAACCAAGCGCACCAAGAACAACGCTGTCACGATGGCAGAACTCCTGGGTGTGGAACTGCGTACTGTTGATATCCAGAAGGCGTGCCTGCAGCATTTTGCTGACATCGGACACGATCCTAAGATTCTTAATGTGACCTATGAAAATGTGCAGGCACGCGAACGTACGCAGATTCTGATGGATATCGCAAATAGCGTGGGTGGAATTGTGATCGGTACGGGCGACCTCTCTGAAATTGCGCTCGGCTGGAGCACCTACAATGCGGACCACATGTCGATGTATGCGGTCAACTGCGATATTCCGAAAACGTTGGTGCGTCATGTGGTGGGCTGGTATGCGGACCATGCCGAAAGCTTTACCGCCGACAAGAAGACTGCAAGGGAACTTGCCGACGTGCTCCGCGATATCTTGGATACTCCGGTGTCGCCGGAACTTCTGCCTGCCGATGCGAATGGACAGATTGCGCAGAAGACCGAAAGCATTTTGGGAGCTTACGAAATCCACGACTTCTACCTGTACCATTTTGCCAAGTACGGCGCGACTCCGCAAAAGCTTCTCTTCCTTGCGAAGTACGCTTTTGCAGGCAAGTTTAGTGATGAAGAATTGGAAAAAGCGCTTAAGGTGTTTGTGCGTCGATTCTTTACGCAGCAGTTTAAGCGCAGCTGTATCCCTGATGGCCCGAAAGTCGGTACCATCTCGCTGTCTCCCCGCGCTGATTGGCGCATGCCTAGCGACTCTAGCTTTAATGATTGGCTTTAAAATTTTCTAAATTGAGCGTGTTAAAAACTTAAAAGGAACCGTTATGGAAAACATTACCCAGATTTGGAAGAAGATTCAGTCCCCCGAATTCAACCCGGCTACCGATATGGGCCTGGTCGAACAGGTTAAGCAGGTCGCCTTGACCTCGCAGGAGCCCGCCAAGGTGAGCTTTGGTACGTCTGGCTGGCGCGGCGAAATCGGTTCCGAATTTACGCTCCGCAACCTGCAGGTGGTGGGTGCCGCTATTGTGCGTCTTTACAAAGAAGCTACTCCCGAACTTTTTGAAGCTCTCGGTGTGAAGGATTTTGCCGAACTCCAGAAGCGCGGCGTGGTCGTGGGTCACGATAACCGTTTGCTCGGTCACGAATTCTGCGAAGCTGTGGCTGACCAGTTCGCCAAGGCTGGCGTTAAGGTCTACTACGGTGGCGAAATGCCGACTCCGGAATTCTCCGCCTGCATCGAAATGCTCGGTGCCGCTTGCTCCATCAACATGACTCCGAGCCACAACCCGAGCCACTACAACGGCATCAAGTTCAACCCGGCTGACGGTGGTCCTGCCGGTCCGGAAATTACGAACGTCATCACCAAGCTCTCTAACGAAATGATGGCTACCTGGAAGTTTGAACCGGTGGGCAAGGTTGACTGGGAAATTATTGACTCCCTCAAGATCTACAAGGAATTCCTTGTGAAGCAGGGAACCATCAAGTTCGACCGCATCAAGGACTTCATCAAGAAAGGTCGCCTGACTCTCGTTTGTGACCACGTGCACGGTTCTACCCGTCGCCGTCCGGCCGCTCTCCTCGACAATCCGGAATGCCTCATTACGCTCCGTAACGAAGATGACTCTTTGTTCGGTGGTATCGCTCCGGAACCGTCCAGCAAGAACCTCGAAAAGGTCCGCAAGGTTCTCGACGAAAGCAAGTCCTGGTTCCGCCTGGGCGCCATCTTTGACCCGGATGGTGACCGTATTCGTTTCTACGACGGTACCCGCGAAATCGATATGAACCAGTTCGGTGCTATCGCTTTCCACTACATGGCTACCTGGCGCAAGGAACAGGGCTGTGTCGCTAAGTCTGTTGCTACTTCTAACTTTGTGAATATCATCGCCGAAAAGCTCGGCGTGCCCGTGATGGAAACTCCGGTGGGCTTCAAGAACTTCCGCCCCTGGCTTTCTCGCAACGCCAAGCAGAAGGCTCTCGTGGCTTTCGAAGAATCTGACGGTATTTCCGGCCTCAACAACACTCTCGAAAAGGATGCCCAGTTCGGTCTCCTGATCGCTCTCGAAATCATGGCTGTCACCGGCAAGAACCTCGGTGAATACCTCGACGCCCTGTACGAAGAATACGGCCGCTTCTATCCGACTCGTTCCGGTTTCGAAGTGGACAAGTCCCTTGTTGGTGCTCCCTTGAAGGCTAAGGTTGACGCCATTGCCGATATCGCTAAGCCGGGTGCAAAGGTCATGGTCGGCTCTAACGAAAAGACCGTGAAACAGCTCCTCACGCTCGACGGTGTTAAGGTCATCTTTGACGATGATTCCTGGATGCTGGTGCGTCCGTCCGGTACGGAACCGAAGGTCCGTATCTATACGGAATGCCGCAACCCGGATGAAAAGGATCCGATGTTTGAGGCTGCCAAGGCTCTGTTCTTCAAGAATTAATGAGCTTTTCAAAGGGAGGTTCCTATGAAAAAACTTATAGCTGTTCTGTTTCTTGCTTTTGCTGTCATTTGTTCGGCGCAGTCGTCCCTTAAGCCTGAATTCCAGGCTTTTTCGGGTGCGCTCCTGAAGCTTAAAAAGGCGGAAAAGGGGTATCACAAGTTCCGCTTGACGGTGGATGTGAATCCGTGGGCCTTCCAGGCCGATGGTGAAGTCCAGGCTCCGGGTGGAGACGGCGATGCTTTGATTACAGGACTTTTTGATGGTGATGTCTATGCCGTTCTCGCTTATGTTCCTTCTACCGCGGCTGGTTCCGATGGTAAGGAATATCAGGTGGGTCTGTTCGACATGATGCTTTATTTTGAGGATGAACCGACCAGGATTCGTAACCTGCGCTTCAAATTGTTGCCGCCGGCAAACGATGAATGGGCCATGGGTATCTTGAAGGATGCCTTGGAATCGGGGTCTCTCCTCGGTAATGTGTGGAGCGGCAAGTACGATAGGGCTATCACCAAGGCTTCCGCTGATCCGATGGATAAGGCAAAGCTTCGTGCTCTCCAAAAAAAGGGCAATAAAAAAGTTGAAGATGAATCTACCATCTCCACTCGCAAGCGTCGTGTAGATGCTGACGATGAGGTTGCGCCGAAAAAGAAAAAGGCTAATGCTGTCGAAGATGATGCCTCCTTTAACAAGCGCAAACGCCGTGTAGATGCAGAAGAAGCTCCTGCTCCTACGGCCAAGAAGAAAAAGAAGAAAAAATCTGGCGATGACTGCGACGATCCGAATCTTTCGGTCAAGGAAAAACGTCGTTGCCAACTTAAGAACAAGTAATTTTTAACTAAACCAACTAGAGGTAAATCTATGTCCGGTCACTCCAAATGGGCCACCACCAAACGCAAGAAGGCCAAGACTGACGTTGCTCGCGCCAAGGCTTGGAATAAGTTGATTAAGGAAATCTCCATTGCTGCTAAGCTCGGCGGCGGAAACCCTGACGCAAACCCGCGTCTGCGTGCTGCAATTCTCAAGTCCAAGAGCCAGAGCCTTCCGACCAAGAACATCGAAAGCGCTATCGCCAAGGGTACGGGTGCCAACTCCGGTACCGAAATGACGGAACCGCTGTACGAAGGACGCGGCCCGGGTGGCATTGCCATCATGGTGCAGTGCCTGACCGACAACAAGGTCCGTACCGTTGCCGAAATCCGCAACATCTTCAACAAGAACAACGGCTCCATGGGCGAATCCGGTTCCGTTTCTTGGGCATTCACCTACAAGGGCGTGATTATCGTTGACGCTGAAAAGTATCCGGAAGACCAGGTGATGGACCTCGTTCTCGAAGCTGGTGCCGAAGACATGTCCACCGAAGACGGTGTGCATGAAATCTCCACCTCTCCGGAAGCATTCGATGCTGTTTCCAAGGCTCTCGAAGCTGCCGGTATCGAAATGATGAGTGCCGAAATCACCTACGTTGCTAATGACCCGGTGAAGCTCGGTCACGAAGACGCCCAGAAGCTCCTCAAGCTCATTGACAAGTTCGAAGACCACGACGATGTTCAGGACGTTTATCACAACGCCGAAATCGACGAAGCCGATCTTGACGCTGAGTAGTTTGTAGTTTTTCTACAAAAATTCAAAAACCGATTGCTCAATGCAGTCGGTTTTTTGTATTTGCACACTTTTTAAATGAAATTTTGATGAATCTATGCTCATTCTTTTTGGATAAATTATATATTAAAGAAAAAATAGGAGAACTTATATGAAAAGTCAAAAGAGTTTGTTGATTCCTAGCCTGACCTTGGGGCTTTTGCTTGGTTCGGGAATATCGGCCCAGGCCAAGGAATGGGAACAGTCCTTTGTAGTTGACCTGAATGCAAAAAATACGTCTTCTATGACATGGGGCTTTTCTAGGGACAGCCTTGTTGCAGAATCCAGTCGGAATTATAGTAGCTGGACTGTTTATGCGGGCTGCGTTTGTGGCTTTGGATTTGGTGCTTGTAGCTATGAAATAGTCAGTTATAATTTTTACGGTTTTGATCAGAATTTATATGATGTCGTTTTAAAGGATGGCCTAAAATCTGGGACTCCTCTTGATTTGACGGATACGAACGTTTTTAGGGAAATGACGAATCGAGATGGTGAGGCTATGTATGATTCGTACCATTATTCTTTAAAGGAAAACGTTGAAAACGATACGAACTATTTTGTCTATAAAAAAGACTCTACGTATTATGCCTTATGCCAATATATAACGGTATATGACAAGGCGAGTAGAACGAATGAAGGCGTTCCGGGTTATTTTGCACACCAGTGTATTTTCCAGGACGATGGAACTCCGACGTTTAGCAAGATTCCAACGTTTAGTGCGCCGTTGCCTGAATCACGCCTTATCGAACCATATTCCATTGTGACATCACCGGTTCGTAAGATGCTTGCTCCTGGTAGCGTCAACAAACAGTATCTGATTAACGGTCAGCCGGCAAAAAGGAATTCGGCCAGCGGCGTTCGCGTTGAAAAGGGTCGAACCTATCGGAAATAAAATGAATTAAAAAATGGCAGCCTTCGGGGTGCCTTTTTTATTTAGCGAGCGTTTAGTGTTTCGCGGTAGTTGTGGACGGCTGCTTTGTAGGTGCTAACCGCCTTTGCAACGCGGGCTGCGATGTCTTCTTGAGCCTTGGTTGTTGTCATGTAGGCTTCTTCTTCGGGGTTGCTGATGAAGCCGATTTCAAAGAGAACTGCCGGCATGAGCGCACCGACGAGCACCATGAATCCTGCACCGCCGACGCCTCCGCCCTGGCGCTTGATTTTGCCTCCGTCGAATGCCTTGAGCATTTCTTCGGTGAACATGTAGCTGTTCTGCTTGTATTTTTCGAGGCGAGCCTCAAGCTTGAACCATTCGATGGGGGAGAGTTCTTCTTTGGCGTTCTTTTCGCCGTAGAGCGTGGCCACCTTGTTTTCGCGGCGGGCGATTGCCTTGTCTTCTTCGCTTTCAGGAGCGCGGAGCACGTAAACATGGTAGCCCTTGATTTGCTTCTTGCGTTCGGGGGTGGCGTCGATCGCGTTACAGTGCAGGCTGATGAATAGGTCGCCGTCCCACTGGTTGGCGAGATTTGCACGTTCGCCGAGTTCGATGAACACGTCCTTGTCGCGGGTCATCTTGACGTTGAAGCCTTCTTTTTCGAGTTCCTTTTTCAGGAGCTTGCCGACGGCGAGCACGATGTCTTTTTCGTTGGAATTCTTGCCCTGGGCGCCGGTGTCCTTGCCGCCGTGGCCCGGGTCGATCACGATGGTCTTGACTTCGCGGGTACCTGCGGTTTCGTTCTTCGGTTTGGTGGCGACTGTTGTTATTGGTTGCGCTGCTGCCGGGACTGCGGCGACCTTTGCTGGGACGTCTGTTGTTTTTACAGAAGACGAAGAAACCTTCACGGCTGAGCTGCTGCTTGCAGGGGCGACAGGTGTAGTTTGCACTTTGTCTGTCTTGTATAGGCTAGCGACATCTGCCGAATCAAGCAAAATGTGTCCGTCTGTAATTTCGGGGGCGTGCTTGAGTTCTATGGAGTTGCCGTGGCTACTGACGTAGGGGAGTCCGATGGCAAACTTGAGCGTATCGCTTTCACCTGCGAGTAGGAATGTCTTTTGGACGGGGAACCAGTGGAAGCTCGCCTTGTGTTCCTTGGCGACTTGTTCGGCGTCAACCTTGTTGCTTGCCCAGGCAGAAGCTGCGAGAGCGACGCAAAGGAGGATGTGCCAAACAAGTTTTTTCATTATTTGTGCGCCTTTGCCGCACGGGCCATTTCGAGTTTTGCGTCGCGGTTGATGATGTCCTGACGCTTGTCGCGCTGATCCTTACCGCGGCAGATTCCCATTTCGAGCTTGGCGCGGCGGTTCTTGAAGTAGAGCTTCAGGGGAATGAGCGTGCAGCCCTTCTGCTCCTTGGCCTTGCGCATCTTGGCGATTTCGTGCACGTGGGCCAGGAGCTTGCGGCGCCTTGCTGGGAAATGGTTGAAACGGTTAGCGAAAAGGTATTCGTCGATATGCGCACCCACGAGCCAGATTTCGTTCTTGGTCTCGTCGATGTCAATCCACGCTTCGCCCAAAGTGCACTTGCCATCGCGGATAGATTTTACTTCCGAACCAATCAGCATGATACCTACTTCGAACGTTTCGTCTACGAAGTAGAGGTGGTTTGCCTTGCGGTTTACGATGACCGGCGTACTCTGTTCTTTTTTCGCCATTCGTTAAGCCTTCTTTTTGCTGCGGGCTGTTTTTGCTCCGGCGGCCTTGGAGCCTGTTTTAGCGGAGCTTTTCGCTGCCGAGCTGGCCTTGCTCTTTGCGATTTTCTTGCCGGTGCCGTCGATGCCGGTGGTGGCGCTGCTGAGTTTCTTGCTTTCCCAGCCGACCTTCTTCTTTTGCACGTGGGGCACGGCTTCGTCCAGAGCCAAGGTGAGTTCCTTGCAACCGTCGCCTGTTACGGCGGAGGTTACGATGACCTTTTCCTTGTGCGCCTTGAACTGGCTGATGGCTTCGTCGATGCCGAGGTCGCTCTTGTTGAGGGCGATTACGTAGGGCTTCTTTGCAAGCTTCGGGTGGAACGCCTTGAGTTCTTCTTTAAGGACGGTGAACTGTTCGTAAGCGTTTTCGGCAAAGCCGTCGATCACGAACAACAGTGTGTGCGTGCGTTCGATGTGCTTCAGGAACTGGTGGCCGAGGCCCTTGCCTTCGCTTGCACCTTCGAGCAAACCAGGGATGTCTGCGACCACGAAGCTGTGGCCGTTCATCTGCACAATGCCGAGCACCGGTTCGAGGGTGGTAAACGGATAGTCGCCGACTTTGGGGCGGCCGCTCGAAATCTTGTTCACGAGGCTGGACTTGCCTGCGTTCGGGAAACCGACGAGACCTACGTCTGCCATAAGTTTGAGTTCCAAGAAGAGTTCGCGCTTTTCGCCCTTTTCGCCGGGTGTGCACTTGCGCGGAGCCTGGTTGGCAGGCGTTGCAAAATGCTGGTTGCCCATGCCGCCCTTGCCACCGCGGGCTGCAATCCACTTCTGGCCGGGTTCGGTAAGGTCCGCCAAGATACGGCCTTCGGCATCTTTCACGATGGTGCCGCGCGGAACGTCCACAATCAGGTCTTCGGCGCTACGACCGGTACAACGCTTGGCGCCACCGGGCTGTCCGCTTTGTGCCTTGTACAGGCGTGCGTTACCCATGTCAAGCAGGGTAGAGAACTGTTCGTTCACCTGCAGAATCACATGGCCGACCACCATCGGGACCGCCGAGGGGTACGAACTTTTCGCGGTGGAAACTGCAGATGCCATCGCCGCCCTTACCGGAGCGAACTTCAATTGATTTTTCGTCTAGGAACATTAAAGGCTAATTCCTTCGTCGAGGCCGAGGGCGATATTCATGTTCTGAATGGCTGCACCACTTGCGCCCTTGCCGAGGTTGTCGATAATAGTCGTCACCTGCATCACGGTTTCGTTGCCGAACACCTGGATGCGGGCGTTGTTCGTATCGTTGCAGACGGTAGCGTCAAGGCGGCCGTTGAACAGCACGGGGGCTGGCTCAAAGGGCATCACCTTCACAAAGCGAGAACCTTCGTAATGCTTCGCCAAGATTTCGGTGAGGCCTTCGGGGTCGACCTTCTTGGTGAGTTCATTTGCAAAGATGGCGACGGTGACCGCCATGCCCTTGTAATAAGGGCCAAGCACCGGGTTGAAGAACGGCGTGTTTTCGAGTTCGCAGTACTTCTTCATTTCGGGGAGGTGCTTGTGTGCGAGCGCAAGCGCGTACGGGGCGGGCGCCATGATGGCCTTCGATTCGCCGGCTGCATGTGCAAGAGCTGCAGCTTCTTCGTATTCGGCAATCAGCTTCTTGCCACCGCCGGAATAACCGGTAATGCTATAGGCGGCGAGGTTTGCGCTCTTCGGCAAAACGCCTGCGGCAACCAGCGGATGTACACCGAGAATAAAGCCCGAGGCGTGGCAGCCGGGGTTCGCGATGCGCTTGCTCTTGGCAATGGCTTCGCGCTGGGCGGCCGAAAGTTCCGGCATCCCGTAGGTCCAGTCGGGGTTGACGCGGTGTGCGGTCGAGGCGTCAATCACGCGCGTGTTCGGATTTTCGCAGAGGGCTGCACTTTCGATAGCCGCAGCATCGGGCAGGCACAGGAACGTCACGTCGGACTCGTTGATGAGTCGCTTACGTTCGTTAATGTCTTTGCGGAGTTCCTGAGAAATGCGCAACACTTCGATGTCGTTACGCTTTGCGAGTCTCTCATAAATCTGCAGGCCTGTGGTACCTGCTTCACCATCTACGAAAACTTTGAACATTTGCTTAGTTACTAGTTATTAGTTGTTGAACTGAAAATTACTTGTTGGCACCGCAGCACTTCTTGTACTTCTTGCCGGAACCGCACGGGCACGGATCGTTACGGCCAACGACCGGACCTTCGTGACGGACAGTTTCCTGCTTCACTGCACGACCGTCGTAGAAATACCATGCACCGCCCACCTTGTGGAATTCGCCGAGTTCGTGGTGGTTACGGGTGATGTTGCCCTGCTTGAAGCGTGCGACAAATTCGACCCAGCCGATGTTCTTTTCTTCTTCGGTCTTGGTCTGCTTGATTTCGATGCCTAGCCATTCCGATTCCTTGCTCCAGGCGGTCACGCTCGGTTCGTCGAAGTCGCTACGCTGGGTAGCTTCGAGGGATTCCTTGAGCCAGCCGATTTCCTGCTTCACGTAGGCGGTGTAGCGGGAACGCATCAGGGCTTCGGGGCTTGCAGCAAGAGCCTTCTGCTTGATAATCGGTTCACAACATTCGCAGTATTCCTTACCGGAACCGCAGGGGCATAAATCTTTAGCCATAACTTAATCCTTGTGTCTTTGTTGGGCGGCTAGGCCGCGTTAAAATTTTGTGGAAAAGTTAGAAAAAATACCGTAACAAAGAAATTTTTGGCCTCTTTTTGAATAGATTTAAGGTATGGTTTGCAAAATAGGTTCTTTGCTGATTTCTGTCGCATGTTTGTCGCTACTGGGGTGTAGCGATGATTCTGGTAATGTTCTGGATCCGTTACCTATTGCAGCGACATCGTCTGAGTCAAATGATCCCTTACCGTTTGAGGATTTTAGTTCTTCTTCGGCATTAGAACCGGTGTTGTCATCAGATAATATATCGTCCGAAAGTTTTTGGCCGTTGTCTTCTGCTGCAGAACCTCTGTCCTCGGTGTCTGATTCACTTTTTTCTTCGGCGGAATGGACTGAGTATTCTTCTCAGGCGGAACCGCCAAAATCATCTGCAGCGTCGACAAATTCTTCGGCGGCACATCCGCCATTTTCTTCGGCGTGGGAGCCTCCTCGCTTGTCGTCATCACGTTTACCGCATTCTTCAAGTTCAGAGTCTCCGCAATCTTCGACTTCGAAACCACCTCTTGATTTTAGTTTCTATAACGGTGCCGATATTTCGACAGTGCAGGAATATGAACGCTGGGGTGCAAAAATCTATGATGTCGATGGTTCCGAAACAGATATTTTTACTTTGTTAAAATTGCATGGGTTTAACGCCATTCGATTAAGGACTTTTGTTTCGCCTCAGGTCAAGTATGGCTATGCGGCGTCGGGGTGCGATCATGATGCCGAAGCGTATTCTGATAAGGAACATGTCATTGCCTATGCGCAGAAAGTCAAGGCGGCCGGCATGGCGTTCTTGCTAGATATCCATTATAGCGACAACTGGGCCGATCCGGGCAAGCAAATTATTCCGAGCCGTTGGCGTAATGTTCAAACTTCGGATGCCCTTGCTGATTCTGTGTATGCCTATACCTATGATTTGGTCAGTTCGCTTAAGCAGGTGAATGCGACTCCCGACATGGTGCAAATCGGTAATGAGACAACCCCGGGAATACTCATTCACGTTCCGAATAGTAAGACGAATTGCTGGGGAGACGGTGTCGACAAGGCTCCGACAAGCATTAATGGCGATATGGGGACCTCCTTGGGAAAGGCCAATGCGGGTAAGTATTTTAAGGCGGGAATCCGCGCGGTAAAGGCGGTTTCGCAAAACATTAAAACGGTTCTGCATATTGAAAGTATCCGTAAGACAAGTACGGTTGATTGGTGGATGAATGAAATCTTCAAGAACCAGAAGGTTCCTGCCGATGTGATGGGTTTCTCGGCGTATACTGCCTACGGTGATGACAAACCTGATAAATGGAATAGTTTGTTCAAAAACTTGACCTCGACTTATTCGAATTTGGAATTCATCGTGGCCGAATACAACGGCGGTGAATCGGATAACACGTATTCTTATGATGGCTCGCGCAAGAAGGCTGTTGATATGGTTCGTGGTCTAGACCGCTGGATTGGCGCCTTTTTCTGGGAACCTACACTAAGTGGAGCTTGGGGCCCGGCACTTTTTGACTGGGATGGTCCAGATTTAAGGGCGAATAAGAAGGCTTTTGACGAGTACAAGGTGGAGTTTTAGACGACACGGTAAAGCCTTTTTTCTAAATTCGTAAATATGAAAATCGAAGACTGGCGAATTCGTATTGATGAATTGAATGATGAAATTATTTCGCTCCTGAACAAGCGGGCGACTTATGCGACCGAAATCGGAAAAATCAAAAAGCAGCAGGGTCTCCCTGTGTTTGATTCTGCTAGGGAAGATTCCGTGCTAGAAAAAGTGGCGACCCTGACGAAGGGCCCCCTGACTCCGGAGTCGGTCAAGAATATCTTTAAGGTCATCATGCAAGAAACCCGAAAGGTGGAGGAATGATGCGCATTACCTTCGTCGGTTTTGGACTTTTGGCGAGTTCTGTTGCTGCGGCCATTAAACAGGCTAAATTGCCTACGGTCGTTCGTGCTGTCAGTAGCTCGAATACGTTGACCCGTGCCAAGGAACTTGGGCTTGCCGATGAATTTTATGGCTACGACGATATACAGGACTGGGTAAAAGACTCTGATGTCATTTTGCTGTGTGCGCCGATTCTGCATATTTTGAAGACTATCGAGAATATGTCGCAGATGGATTTGTCTGCGCTTTCGTCTCAGCAGAAAATTCTGGTGAGCGATATCGGATCGACCAAGGTCGAAATTTGCAAGGCGGGTGCCAAACTCCCGAAACCGTTTGTGTTCGTGGGAAGCCATCCGATGGCGGGGTCCGAAAAACGTACTCTGGAATACAACGATCCCTCGATTTTTGAAAATGCGTACTGGTTCGTTTGCCCACCCGAAGGGGTAGATGGTTCGGCGTATAAACCGCTGCTGGACTTGATTTCTTTTGTGGGGGCAAACGCGGTTGTGTTTCCTCCTGAACATCACGACCGTACGATGGCGTGGGTTTCTCACATGCCGCAGATGCTTTCTTCTACGTTGGCGGCGGCACTTCCGGCCCGTTTGCTGGACCATAACTACCAGCATTACGCCGGTCGCGCCTTTAGGGACATGACCCGCATTGCAGCCTCAGGCTGGAACATGTGGCACGATATTGCCGTGACCAACCGCGACCAGACGGTGCTTGCGCTCCGCGAGGTTCGTGAAGAACTCGACAAGACTATTGAGGCGATGGATTGCCTGCAAGTGGTGAACGACGGGAAACCTGCTGCAGATGACCGCTCTTCTAATCTCGAAACGGTCTTTAAGGCTGGTAACGAAGGTCGTGCAAGCCTGTTTGTCAAGGGTCGCAACGCTGCTGCAGCCTTCTCTGAAATTACGGTCCCCTTAAAGGATGTCCCGGGAGCCCTGTTGCAGGTGCTCGAACCGCTTGCCCAGAATAACTTGAATATTCGCGACATCGAATTGATGAAAGTTCGCGAAAATATTGCAGGCACGTTGCTGCTTGCCTTTAAAACGCCTGACGAGGCCCGCCGTGCGGTACAAATTTTGAAGTTGCTCGGCTACGATGTAAAGGAACGCTAATGGAATTTGTTTTAAACCCGGATCGCGAACGCATGGAACTTGCGCTGGTGATGGCGCTGCTCGTAAATGGTCGTACCGTTTTTGAGGATTTTTCGTTTGCCGCGGGCGTAGAGCCTTTTGCCGAAGCTCTTAAGGAATTTGGACTTTCGTATGTGCAGCAAGGGCACCAGCTGGTGCTCGAAGGAAAAGGCTTTCAGTACGCGCTTCCGAGCATGCTGCCTATCGACATGAGTGAATCGCGCTGTGTCATGCTTTGGACACTTGCCTCCAAGGATGTTGAGCAGATTTACACGTTTGCCGCCGAAGATGATGAATCGGGTATCGCCGCTGTTTCGCAGGCCAAAGAAATGTTGCAAAGGTATTTTAAGGTGAAACCTGTGGCTGATGAGCCTTCTAAGTTTACCTTTACTTTTGCTGTTGAGGATCCGGCAATCAAGAAGGATTCGCTTGGCAATATTCCGACGGTCATGCGTAACCGCCTGCTTTTGCGCACGCTCATTCGCGGTGAATACCTGTCGTTTGAAGAAAAGGGCTCGGTGCACGATCAGTGGACCAAAATGCTGATGTATTTTGGCGTGAACCTGAAATACGAGGGCCGCGGCATGGAACAGCTAACGGAACTCGAACGCCGCATGATGATGGCCCGCGGTCAGAAAATAGAACGTACCCAATTTACCGAACTTTCTGAAACCCAGGTGATTACGGGACGTGACTATTATATTCCTGGCGATACGACCGAGGCTATGGCCTTTGTGTTGCTCACGACGATTGCGGGGATTCCTAAAAATACCGAAGTCTGCCTGAAGAATGTGGAATTGAATAGTAGCCGCGCGGGTGCGCTCACATGCCTCAAGCGCATGGGCGGAAATTTTGAGACGGTAAGCCGCCGTGAACGTTTTGGTGATGTCTACGGAGACATTATGGTATATCCGCTTGCCTCTGGCAAGCGGTTGCAAGGCCGCCGTTTTTCAGAAGATACCATGGCGACGGGAATTGAAGAATACCCGTTCTTGGCGGTGGCGGCCTGCTTCGCCGAAGGCGAAACCATTTTGCGGATTCCAAAGGAAATCCGCAAAGAAATGCGCTCGAGGAATGAAGCATTGGCTGAAAATTTACGCAAGACTGGTGCCGAAGTGGGCGTTTACGATGATGGTCTTGTTATCCGTGGACTCGAAACGATTGTAAACGGGAGTGACTTTGATGGCGGAGATGTGCCCGAAAATGGTCTGGCCCTTTCGGTGCTTTCGCTGGCTCTTGAAAACGACGAACCTGTCGCGAATGTAGAATTGGTAGAACGGACTTATCCTGGTGTCTTGAGCAACTTAAAACAGCTGCTAGAAATGGCTGCCGCTAAACCGGAGGAATCGTAAGATGCAAGAGAAACTACGCTTTCGGACAATCGGTATCGTGGGCTGGAAAGACAAAAGCCACGATTTGGCCCTTGCTCTTGATAAGATTTCGGAGTGGGCCCTGCAGCATCCGCAGGTGACTTTTTGCGTTGTAGACAACTTGAGGGAATTGGTCAAGAAACCGATTAAGGTTGTTAAAGAAAGCGCCCTTTGCAAGACTGATTTGCTGTTGGCTATTGGTGGTGATGGTACGGTGCTTTCGGCGGCGCACTTGGCGCTCGGGCACAACACGCCCATTTTGGGCGTGAACGCGGGTCGAGTGGGCTTTTTGGCCGAAACGCGAGTCGAAGGACTTTCTCAGACTTTAGACAGCTTGTATGCGGGGGACTTTTCGACCCGCGAGCGCATGATGATTGATGCGTCCGTTTATCATGGGAAAAAGTGTATTGCCAAGCATACGGTGCTAAACGAGGTCCACGTTCGTGCGCATGCGCCCGAGCGCATGGTGAATGTCGGCGTTACCTACAATGGTACGGCTCTTACGGATTATTGGGCTGATTCTTTGTTGGTATCGACTCCGACTGGGTCTACGGCCTACAATTTGGCGGCTGGTGGCCCCATTATTCATCCGGCGACTCCGGCAGTGGTTCTGACACCTGTCGCACCAAGCAGTCTTTCGGTACGTCCGCTTGTTCTGTCTCTTTCGTCTAAAAAATTGCAGATGAAATCGGCGGTCGATGGTCCGCTGGATTTGGTTTTTGATGGTCGTACAACCATCGTTTTGAAACCGGATGACGTGGTGACGCTTTCTGAAAGCAAGTCGGTGACCACCTTTATTCGTATGCGTCACACGGGCTTTGTGGGAGCTCTTCGTGAAAAACTAGGCTGGACCGGAAAACCTCGGCAGGTTTAGTTCCTGATTTCTTTGATATTGACGCCGAGGTGATTAAGGCGGTTGTATAGAGCTGTGCGGAATAGTCCCAGCTGTTTTGCCGCTTCCCGAATGGATCCGTTACACTCGCGAATAACCTTGAGCAAAAATTCACGTTCCTGTTCAAGCTGCATTTGTCGGAATTTTTCGTAGCGGCTAGGGGCTTTTTCTGGGGCGGATTCTGCAATCGATGATGCTTGACTCGATTCTTTAGAATTTGCGGAGTCGATTTGAATGTCTTCGGGTTGCAAGACGCCTGCACTTGTAAAGCATAGGGCTCGCTGAATCACGTTTTCGAGCTCGCGGATGTTGCCGGGCCAGTCGTAACCCTGCATTTTTTGAAGCGCACCCGCAGAGAGTGTGTAGTGCTCGCCGGTTCCCTGGTAAGTGTGTATAAAGTAGTTCGCCAAGTCTTCGATGTCTTCTTTGCGGTCGCGCAGGGGTGAAATCTGCATGGGTATTACGTTTAGGCGGTAAAAGAGGTCTTCGCGGAAACGTTTTTCGCTGATTTCTTGCTGTAAGTCCCTGTTGGTCGCGGCGATGATGCGTACATCGACATGCTTGGTCTTGTTGGAACCGAGGGGGCGAATTTCTTTACTTTGCAAAACGCGCAGAAGCTTGACTTGGGCGTGAAGCGGCATGTCTCCGATTTCGTCCAAGAAAATAGCTCCGCCATCGGCTGCCTCAAAAAGACCGATGCGCTCATTTTGAGCACCCGTGAATGCTCCACGGGTGTGTCCGAAAAGTTCGCTTTCAAAAAGATTGTCTGGAATGGCGCTGCAGTTGACTGTAACGAACTTTTCGTACATGCAGCCGACGGCGCGTGCAATCAGTTCTTTGCCCACACCGGTTTCGCCTTGAATCAGTACGGGGCCCGTATGGACGATAGCGCGTTCCACCGTTTTGCGGAGCTGTTGCATGGCTTCGCTTTTGCCGACTAGGTGGCTCATGCGTTCGCTAAAGATTTTACGCGCGGTGTGGATTTCTTTAAGTTTGGCGATTTGCGACATCAGGTGGAGCTTTAAGGATTCCACTGAGAGAATGCTGTCGTAAAGCTTGTTTGAAATCTCGCTAAATCGTTCGGGGGCTTCGGCGTACACCAGAATCAATGTGTCTGGTGATTTTTCGCGGAGCTGCTTAAGCATTTGCAGGTTGTATTCCGGAAAAGAATCAAGATCCCAAATGACTAGCGGAACTTGCGGAATACAATCTGCTGTAGGAGTGTCTCGGAAAATATCGATCTGATAATCTACCGACGAAAGAACGTCCTGAATAAACGAGGACGTTGCATTATCTTTCGCGAATAGATTGATGGTAGCCATTTAGGGGCTTACTTTCCAAGTTCCTTGCTGCGGTCGGTGCCGGCCACAACAGCCTTAATAAGCGTGCTGCGGAAAGCGCCTTCTTCGAGGGCGTTGATGCCTGCAATGGTGGTGCCTGCGGGGGAGCAGACCATGGCGCAAAGGTCAGAGGGGCTCTTGCCGGACTGCTTCACGAGTTCGACGCTTCCTTCGATGGTACCGAGGGCAAGCTTGAGTGCCACATCGCGAGTGAGGCCAGCCTTCACGCCGCCACGGGTAAGGCCTTCAATGAATTCGAACACGTAAGCGGGTGCACTGCCCGAAAGACCGGTAACGGCATCCATGAGCGATTCTGCCACGCGGCAGGTCACGCCGATGTTGCCAAAGATCTTTTCTGCAATGGCGAGCGTTTCTTCGGTAACGCCGTCAGTAGCGAGGCCCACAGAGCCCTTGCCAACGGTCAGCGGCAAGTTCGGCATTACGCGGAGAATCTGGTTTTTTTCACCCAAAACTTCGATGAGGGCTTTGCGGGTAACGCCTGCCATAATGCTCACGAAGGTCTTGGTTACCTTTTCGGCTGCAGCGGCGGCCTTCCATTCGGCGGCCACCAGTTTGAAAATCTGCGGCTTCACGCAAAGGAAGGTGACGTCGGCCTTGTTGATGCCTTCGGCAAAGCTTGCAACGCGCACGCAACCGAGGGCGGAGACTTCGGCGGCGGCCTTATCGGACGGGTCGAAGAAGAAAATGGTAGAAGGATTGGTGCCGGCCTTCAAAAGTCCACGGAGGATTGCTCCACCCATGTTGCCGGTGCCTGCGAAAAAGATTTTTTCTGACATAGAATGTTCCTTTTGTTAACGGAGGCTGTCCTTGGCCTTCTTTAAAAATTCGAGCAATTCGGCATTGGTCTTGTTTTGCTTCATCATCTTGATGAGCTTGTCCATAATGCCGTTTTCAGTATCGTTCTGGGCGCCTTGACGGAATTTCCAGATAATGTCCTGCTCGTAAAGGGAGAGCAAACGGTCTTCTTTACGAGTGCCGGACTTGAAAATGTCAATGGCGGGCCAGGTGCGCTTTTCGGCCAGACGGCGGTCAAGCACGAGTTCCATGTTACCCGTACCCTTGAATTCTTCGAAGATCACTTCGTCCATACGGCTACCGGTTTCAATCAAGGCGGTGCCGATAATGGTGAGGGAACCATTTTTCTGGATAATTTCGCGGACGGGTTCGCCGGTAATGGTCTGTACGATCTGACCGTTAGAATCCTTCTGGAAGTCGCCGAGCTTGTCGGCAATCTTACGGGCTGCACCGAAGAACTTTTTCGGGAACTGCATGGCATTTGCATCCACACCACCCGAAAGAATCTTGCCGGAGTGCGGAATCACTACGTTGTTTGCGCGGGCAAAACGGGTAATGGAGTCGAGCAATACCACGACGTCCTTCTGTTGTTCTACAAGGCGCTTGGCTTTTTCGAGCACCATGGTGGCCACGCGGGCGTGGTGATCAGGCGGTTCATCGAAGGTCGAGGCTACCACTTCGGCGCGCAGGTTCGGGTTTGCTTCCACCAACTTGCCGATGATTTCACGCATTTCGGTCACTTCTTCAGGACGTTCGTCAATCAGAAGCACGATGATGATGATTTCGGGGTGGTTCTTGGCAATCGCACGAGTCATGTTCTGCAACAGGATTGTCTTACCGGTACGCGGAGGTGCGAGAATGATACTGCGCTGGCCTTTACCGATGGGGGAGAACAAGTCCATGACGCGGGTACTTAATTCTTCGGGGTCCCATTCCAGCTGAATCTTTTCGTTTGGGTGAATCGGGGTCAAGTATTCGAAAGCAACGCGGCGCTTGATCTTTTCGGGATCTTCGAAGTTGACCTTGTCTACGCGACGGAGCGCGTAGTATTTGTCGTTCTGGTCGCGCGGCGGGCGAGCAATGCCTGCAACGGTATCGCCGATTTTGAGGCCGAGCTTGCGAATCAAGTTCTGGCTCACATAAACATCGTCCGGGCCCTGCTGGTAGTTGAATTCGGTATTACGCAGGAATCCGTGACCTTGGGGCGTGACTTCCAAAAGGCCTTCGGCGTAAACGATATTGTTCTCGTTTTCGAGGCTCTGCAACAAGAGTCCCAGGGACTGCTTGCGGTAACGTCTAAAATCAAGATTTTCTTTTTGAGCGGCAAGTTCCTGCAAGTCGCTCATGGTCATCTTGCGATACTTGCTCCAGCATTCGCGGGCCTTGTTCCAGGCTTCGGAGTCCGGTTCCGGCAGCGGAGTCGTGTCTTCTTCTTCGGGCTGGAATCTCTGGTTTTGGCGATTGTTCTTGTCGAAACGGCGATTATTGTTCTTGTTGAACTTGTCGAATCGACGATTCTGCTGGTTCTGGAACTTTTGTTGTCCGTTTGCGCCCTGGTCTCCTAGGGCGGCTTCTGGATTTTCGCCCTGGACTTCGTTGGAGGCTTCGCCCTGATTTACGGCAGGGGCGTTATCCTGATTATTCATTTGAACGGCGCTTGCGGTATCGACATTTGTTTCGATGGGAGCGCTTTCTACAACTTGTTCCTGTGGGTAGCTCGGTTTTTCTTCTGTAATGACAGGGACTTCGGCGGGGGCTTGAGAAACCGTATTTTCATTTGCTTCGGCCTGAGGTTCTTCTTGGGCCTTTTTGTTTTTGGGCCTGCCGCGGCGTTTTGGGGCTGCGGCACCGGCTTGTTCTGCCGAATTGTCAAAATTAATGTTCAATTCTGCCGGGATTTCCATGCCAGTGGATTCCTGATCGGCCAAATGCGTGTTCTTGGAACTTTTTTTTGTTGGAGCCACGATGTGTCCTATAAGAATGAATAATTAAAAAGGATAAATCTTTAAATATAATGATTGTAGGTGGATATACCCGTAAGGAAATAAGTATCTAAAAACTAGAACGGGCCTCCATAAAATAACTAAAAAATGCAAATTTGTCATTGAAAAAGCCGTTTTTTTTAGAAAAAATTTTTTTGACCCACCGAAAAACTATATTTGCGTCGTGGATTCTTTAGAAAGAGTTTTCATAGCCTTAGGCAGTAATCTTCCGAACCGTTCAAAGCATTTGAACGAAGGTCGCGAAATGCTCCGCAAAATATCGGCGGGCGGTTGGAAAGAAAGTCCTATTTATGAAACACCTCCGGTCGGACCGGAGGGGCAGGGTCCCTATTTTAACCAGGTCGTTAGTTTTTGGTATTCGGGATCGTCGACCAAGTTGCTCTACTACCTTAAGGGCGCAGAATTTGTCCTTGGACGAAAACCGCGAGGGCACTGGAATTCCCGAGAAATTGACCTGGATCTACTTTATTTTGGTAATGAAGTCCGTCGGGGACGTCCGAATTTGCCGCATCCGCAAATTGTAAATCGGCAGTTTGTGTTGGTTCCGCTGAATGACGTTGCGCCCGAATGGGATGATCCGCAGTTGGGAGTCAAGGTAAAGGATTTGCTTTCTAACCTGTTGCAAAAAGAAGAAAAGATTCCGTTCCGCGTTATAACCTCGGAGGAACCCTAATATGCTGAGTGAAAAAGGCGTCCATTTTTTGGCTATCGAAGGGCCTATCGGTGTGGGCAAGACTTCGCTTGCAAAGATTATTGCAGAACGTTGGGGAGCCATGTTCATCGAAGAGAACTTTGCCGACAACCCGTTCTTAGAGAAGTTTTACCAAAATAAAGAAGCTTATGCTTTTCAGACGCAGCTTTTCTTTTTGCTAGATCGCCTTAAGCAGTTGCAGAACTCTGCCTTGCAGAGCGACCTGTTCCATGAATTGTTAGTAAGCGATTATACTTACGACAAAGACCAAATTTTTGCTGCCCAGAATTTATCAGAAAGCGAGTACGCCATGTACGATCAGGTGGCTCGCGCCTTGAACCATGATATTCCAAGACCGGACCTTGTAGTTTACTTGCAGGCTTCGGTTCCGACGCTCCTCAAACGCATTCATGGTCGTGGTCGTGCTATGGAAAAGACCATTGAAGGGACATACCTTAATGGACTTATGGAGCGTTTCGACCAGCATTTTTGGAATTACCCCTACGCGCCGGTACTTATTATCAATACCGACCATATCGATTTTGTCCACAACGAAAATCATCTGCAGTTGGTGCTGGACGCTATTGCCCAGTGCCCGAAGCAGACGACTTATTTTGTTCCAGAAGGTAAATAATGCAAATCGTAACTACTGTAGATTCTCTACGTCAAATTCTTAAACCGCGTTCTAAAGAAGGCAAGGTTATTGGGCTTGTGCCCACCATGGGTGCCCTTCATGATGGGCATGGAGCTTTGATTAAAGAATCTGTCAAGAACTGCGATATAACGGTTGTCAGTGTATTTTTGAATCCGATTCAGTTTGGTAAGAACGAAGATCTGGACAAGTATCCCAAGCGCTTGGAAGCCGATGCAAAGTTTGCTGAATCTTTAGGGGCAGACTACGTGTTTGCTCCGAGTCCTAGCGAAATGTATCCCGATGGAGATCCGTGGACGATGGTCCGCGACGAGGCTCTTGAAGGCTTGTACTGCGGTGCTTACCGTCCGGGCCACTTCCGCGGTGTGCTGACGGTGGTTTCTAAGCTGTTCCTGATTTCGGGCTGCGACCATGCCTACTTTGGTGAAAAGGATTACCAGCAGGTTTTCTTGATTGAGCGTATGGTGAAGGACTTGAATTTTGACTTGCAGATTCACCGTGTTAAGTTGGTGCGTGAATCGACGGGTCTTGCCCTTTCTAGCCGCAACGAATATTTGAGCGAAGACGAACGTAGCCGTGCTCTAGGAATCTATAATGGTCTTGTTCAGGCAAAGGCTGCCTATGAGGCTGGAGAACGTAGCGTTGCCAAGATTCGTGACGTTGTTCTCAAGTCAATCTTGGCCGCTCGCGGCATTGTGCAGTTTGTCGAAGTTGTCAACCAGAAGAACTTGCAGAAGTTCTCCGGCATGTTGATGCCCGAAGACAAGGTGGTCATTCTGGTGGCTGCATTCTTCGGAAAGACTCGCCTGATCGATAATATCGAATTGAACTAGTCTCTATTTTTCTGTGGCGGTGAATACGCCGTCCCAAACTTCGCCGGGTTCAACCGGCGGTTTTTGTTTATATGCCTTGCAACGAGCGATATAAACGTGCGACGGAGTCGTTTTGCTGCCGGGGTCGCGGTCGGGATGGTGCGGCTCTAAATCGAGGCATGCTGTGAACAACGTAATAGCTTCGTCCCATTGCATGTTCAGGTAACAGGTGCGAGCTTTTTCCCAGGTGTCGACTAACTGGATGAGTGTTGCCTCTTTTTCACAGCCGCTTTTTTCAAGTAACTCGTAAGTCTTGACGGGCTGGCTTTTACCAATAACACGGATGGTGTCGAGAGAACGGTAGATAAAGCGGCCTTCATCCAAATGTTTCTGTGTATCTTCGCTAATCTGGATGTACGCTCCATATTGCTTGGCCGCACTTTCAAGACGTGCTGCTAGGTTGACAGCATCTCCCATCATGGTGTAGTTCTTACGCATGGTAGAACCCATATTACCGGTCACGATGTCGCCTGAGTTGATGCCGATACGCATGTGCATGTCGTGAACGACCTTGGGCCACTTGGTTCCTTCGCTGGCCCATTTTACACGCAACTTCATGAGCTTATTTTGCATGTCGACTGCAGATTCACAGGCGTTTTGAGCGTGGTTGGGGAGAGGCATGGGCGCACCAAAGAATGCAATAATGGCATCACCTTCGTACTTGTCGAGCGTACCCTTGTTTTCGAGCAGGGTGTCGGTCATTGCGGTCAGGTATTCATTTAATAGTTCGACCAACTTACTCGGGTCTCCGATCTTTTCGGAGAATGTCGAAAAACTGGCGATATCGGTAAAGTAGGCGGTAATGTTTGACTTTTCGCCACCTAGGGTGGGCATGATTTCGTTGTCCACCATTGCAGCAATCAGTTCTGGTGAAATATATTGCTTGAACGCGTTGTTGATGAAATTCTTTTCTTTGTTTTCGAAATAGAACTGAACGACGAGCGCCGTAATGTTGGTCAGGAACATGGCCAGCAACTGTTTCGATACGCCTATGTAAAGTCCGTTTTCAAAATAGCGGTAGGCGACATAGGTGTAAATGGCCATTAAAATAAATGACAGGGCTACAGATAGATAGCTTTTAAAATAGAGACCGATGAATAGGCAAAGTAGAGCTAGCAGTATAACGACGACCTGCTGCTTTCTTTCGCTTAAGGTGGTTATGTAGTCATCTTCAAGTATGTTCTTGATGATGGTTGCGTGTATAAGCACGGCGGGGTAGTTTTCTTCGCTAGGGGCTGGCACAAAGTCGAAGAGTGCGGGTGCTGCCGAACCTAAGATAAATATTTTGCCTTGATAAAAAGCTGGATCGACTCTGTTCTGATATACATCGTAGTAAGAAAGGTGCTGGTAGGTTCGTTTGGCTTCGGCAACGCCGTAACGCCCCTTATATTTAACCTGGTAACGTCCAAAACGGTCTATGGGCACGTGCTTGACGGGGCCAAAACGTAATTCTTCGCCGGGTTTTAACTTTTGAATGTCTTCGTCGCTTGTTGCCTGAATGTCTCGGATCACCTTGTCCGATAAAATGGCAAGGTTTGATTTCCATTGCTTGGCATCCTTGTCGTATTGGATATCTACGTCAATCGATAAAAAACTGGATTTGCCGGCAGGAATCTTACGGAGCGAGTCAGCGAAGTATTGGAGTGTGCTGACCGTATAACGGTTGATATAAATTTCCTCTTCTTCTTCCGTATTTTCAAGTACGTAGCGGGAGGGATTATCTTCGTCAATGCCCAAGGTGAAATCCTTACCGACGTTTATTTTTTTATCGTCGGTTACCGAGTCAAGAGTCGATTCCTTGATGCGGAGCAAGGTCTTTGTAAACAGTGGGTCTAGAACCTGGCCTTCGAATATTTCGATGGAAAGGTTTCCTGAGGAATCCTTCTTGGCAAGAATCATAGACGAAACATCGATAAAATCCTTGCTTGCGGTCTTTTGAATCTTTTTCTCGGCTAGTTTCTGGCGCAGCGAGATGAACATCGGGTAGCTAAAGTGCGGATAGGTGGTGTGGTATGCTCCGCTAGAATCCCTATAAATACCGAAGGGTTTCCCGATGTCTATGTATTGCCCCATCTTGACCTTGACATTTTCTGGCTTTTGGTGGAAAAGGTGCAGAACGGTCATGAGGGACATGGTTGTATAGATTCGGCTCGAATCGGGGTTGTTGTGTAGTTCCGGATGTTCCAGGTTTGGGTTCGGGAAACGGTACAACATGACGACCTTACGGAGAACTCCGTCATTGTCGGGATAGGCGTTAATAGAACCGAGGCCGGCTCCCGCTTGAGCTAGTTCTGGGAAGATGTTGTCAAGAAGGTCTTTGGCCTCAACATCGTCTATATTGTCTATCTGTTCTGTTCCAAAGGTGGATGCTCGCCCGACTTCTTTGGAGCGTTCGTCAGAAGCTAGGGGGAGCCACTGTGAATCATGCTTGTACGACTTTGTTTCGCTGAACATGTCGCATACGATGGAAACTCCGCTTTCTTTAACGGCAGATACAAGCATCGAGTCAAAGTTGTAGCTTGCGATAATGTCAGAATAGGAAGATTCCCAGGAAGAGTCGGGCTTGAGCTTGTGCAAGGCGGTCATGGCCTGTTCCGCTTTCTTTTTTCCGAAATCGGCGGTTTTAAACATAATATCGAAGCCAATCGCTGCAGCTCCGTTTTTGCTGAGGTTTTCGACGACCCGGGCATGAATATCGCGGTCCCATTCATTAAAGGGACCTAGCTTTTCTAGAGAAGGTTCGTCGATATCAACAATCAAGATTCCAGGGTCATAGTTGTCTGATAATGTAATCTTGTCGCCAGGGGCGGTTTCGTTATCTTCGATATAGGTGGAACCCTTAAAAAACAAATCGTAAAAGAGGTTTTCGATACTGTCGGCAGAATTCTGTGTAGAATTGGCAATGTTGTTTTGGGTGCTTCCGAATATAAGGACGCAAAATATGACAATGGCAGAAATTATAAAACCAGAAAGGATTTTCTTTAGTTTCTTGGAAATTTTTGCTTGCATGAAATGAAAGATAATAAATTATATTTAGAGGGTAATTGCGGAGGCATTTTTGGCTACTCAAAAGAAATCGACATCAAAAAAATCAGGAAAGACATCAAAAAAAGACGTTGATTCTGCGTCTGAACAGGGCTTTGGCTCGATTCTTGGTGGTTGGACCCTGGTGGGTCTCGGCATTTTGTTGATGCTAGGCTGCATTTGTTCGTCCTATAGCGGGGAGCGTGAAAACGTTCTGGGCCCATATTTGGGAAAACAGATTCCCGATGTGCTGGCGTTTGTGTTTGGCAGGGTTGCCTCGTTGGTGGTGTCGGCTGCGCTTGTTTTATGGGGGGCAGCCTTGGTGTCTGTTTCGAGGCGCGGGCGTTTTGTCCGTTATGCCGTGGGACTGTCGCTTTTGTCGGTTGTATTCTCGTTTCTTTTTTCGCTTCGTAACTATGGCGAGACCAAGCTGGCTAAAGATGTCCTGATGCAAGGGGGAGGGGCGTTCGGCCAGTTCTTTAACCAATTTGTGGCGGTTCCGGTTTTTGGAAAATCTCTGCTGATGCCGCTTTGCATTTCATTGGTTGTAACAGCCTTGATTCTGGTGGTTGCTTTTGGATTGCGCCCGAGGCATTTTAAGTTTGTTGTACAGACCACTCGTTGGTTCAAGTCGGTGTTTAAGAAAAAGGATGCTGCTGAAAGCGGTACTTATGAACCGATGGATTCTCGCCGAACTCCCTCGGTGCAGACTAATATGGACTTGCCTGGAGCGCTTCCGCGGGGCGTCTACATGGATGATAATACGGTGAATATCAAGCCGGACGGTTTTAAGATTCGTCGCAAGAATAAGGTGACGCCTTTTAGCGGCCGCAACAGTTGGATGGATGATGAATTCAGTCTGAATGGTTCGTTGGACGAAATTCCCGATGTTCCAGATGAAGTGCTACAGACCATGACGCCACGCCAGGTAAATGAGGTTGTTCAGCCGCGGCCTGATTCTACGAGTAATGTGGCGGGCGAGTATAATCTGGATGAAGATCCTGAAATTCGCAGGCTTGAAGATTATTTGCGTCAGAACGGCGGCAAGATGAATGCTCTTGAAATTGTTGAAGTTAAAGAGAAAATTGCTGCCCTTAAGCGTGCTCGTGACTTGATTGCGTGGGAAAAGGACCATCGTGGTCGTATGCAAGTGAAAGGCGATGTTCGCCGAGAAGGTTCTCCTGTGACGGGTTCGATGGCTGCGCGGACTGTGGCTGACAATGCGATGCCGACTGCTACAATGCCTGCCGCAAAGGGTGTTACGCAACCGACGATGACGCCGCTGACTTCTGCGGGCGATCATACGATGGTGGCGGGCGAGCCGACGGTTGGTGAACAAGCCCCCTTTAACGCTGAAGATTTGCTTGGTGGTGATGGCGCTGCCGACGACGAAACGTTTGTGCCCGAAGTTTATGGTGCCGATGATGTGGGCGAAGTTCCCGAGATACCAGACGAAACTTTGGGTGCCTCGATTGGGGCTGTTTCTAGTGGAACTTCGACGGCGGGGATGAAGGCTGCTCCGATTCCGCAGCGTGACCCGACGACGGTTTACGACGAATACAAGGTGCCTGCGATTAGCGATATTCTGGAAGAACATGAGCCGCAGACGGCCGATTACAGCGAAGAAGAATTGAACGCCATCGGCAAGATGCTCGAAGAAAAGCTTGAAAACTTCAAGGTGAAAGGGCGCGTGATTGGTTGCGAAACGGGTCCGATGATTACCCGCTTCGAAGTGGAACCGGGTCCGGGTATGAAGGTGAGCCGATTCTCCGCCTTGCAAGAAGACCTGGCGCTCCCACTGCGCGTTTCGTCGGTGCGTATTCTGGCCCCGATTCCGGGCAAGGCCGCCGTCGGTATCGAAATTCCGAACCGCAAATTCCAGACGGTGTACAGCCTCGATGTATTCCAGAGCGAAAAGTTCAAGCCGTCGCCCGAAAAAATTCTGGTGGCCCTCGGTAAGGACATTACAGGCGAAGCGTTCACGATGGACTTGGCGAAGGCTCCGCATTTGCTGATTGCTGGTCAGACGGGTTCTGGTAAGTCTGTCTGCATTAACGCCCTCATGGCTTCGATGCTCTTTAGCAAGACTCCTGACGAACTCCGCATGATTCTGGTGGACCCGAAGGCGGTGGAACTCAAGATGTACGAAAACATCCCGCACTTGCTGGCTCCGGTGATTACCAAGCCTGAAATCGCCATTCAGGCGTTGCAGTGGCTTTGCTACGAAATGGACCGTCGTACTGAAGTTTTGGCTTCTGCGAAGGTGCGTAATATTGGTGGCTTTAATGCCAAGTTCGAAGCAGGCGAGTTGCCCGACGAAGTGCCCGAAGAAGACCGTAGCCATCGCATGGCGTTCATCGTGGTGATTATCGATGAAATGGCCGACCTCATGATGGTTGCTGGCAAGGAAATCGAAAAGAACGTGGCGCGCCTTGCTGCAAAGGCCCGTGCCGTGGGCATTCATTTGGTGCTTGCGACGCAGCGCCCGTCGGTGAAGGTCATTACCGGTATCATCAAGGCAAACTTGCCGACGCGTATCAGCTTCAAGGTGGCTTCTCAGATTGACGCCCGCACGGTCATGGATCATGCCGGCGCCGAAAAACTCCTGGGCCGCGGTGATATGCTTTACAAGGCGGTAAATGATCCTGAACCGGTGCGCGTTCATGGCGCCTTCTTGAGCGATGAAGAAGCTGAAAAACTTGCCGATGCCTGCTCCGACCAGAACGTGTTCTACCCGCAGGTGGAGTCGTTCGATGTCAGCGACGGCGAAGGCGACGAAGATGGTGAAGGTGGCGCCAAGGACTTGGGCAAGCTTGACAAACTGCTTTACGATGTGGCTGTCTGGGCGGTGGAATGCCGCGGGCTTTCGACCTCGGCGGTGCAGCGCCACTTTAGCGTGGGCTTCAGCCGAGCCGGTAAAATTGTGGACCAACTTTACAGCCTCGGCGTGTGTGGCCCTGCCAAGGGCAACTCGAAACCCCGCGCGATGCTCCTTGGAATCGAAGAAATCCAGAGTATGCAACGTTCTGGAAAATTCGGCTAGGCTTATTTGATACTATACTAAAAGGTTTTTGACCTCAATATGCCATCAGTAAAACTGTGGGTATAGGGTTTATTCGTTTTTATTTCGGCAGCTTTTTACCACATTTTTGTAATAATATTATTTATATTTTCGTTGTAATATTGTAAAGGTATGTGCTGAAGTGTATGTGTTTTTATCAGAACAGTTTTATTGAGGAGCTTTCAACCCCTTGCTACATCGTTAACACTGATGTACTTGCCGAAAATTTCCGGAACATACGGGCAAAAGCAGACCAAACAGGCCTTTCTCTTTTGCTAGCCATGAAAGGCTTTCCCCTTGCAAAGGCGTTCCCCTTTATCAAGCCCTATGTTGATGGGGTTTCCGCATCTGGGCTTTTTGAGGCAAAGTTGGGTTCAAAGCTCGGAAAAGAAGTTCATGTCCATACTCCGGCATACAAAAAAGAAGATGCGGAAGAAATTGCTGCCCATTGCTCTCACATTGTCTTAAACTCACCTCATCAGCAAGAGGTCTTTAGTCACGTCGCTACTGCTAAAAACGAATTTGCCCTCCGCTTGAATCCCGAGGTTTCTATCGTAGAAGAACCGGTTTACAATCCATGCGCCCCGTATTCCCGTTTTGGCCTTACAAAAGAAATGCTTTCGGCTGTAGATGGTCGCTTTTTTGACAAAATTTCTGGCTTTCACATTCACGCCTTGTGCGGATCTTCCTCAAAAGATTTTAACAATTTGATTTCTGCCGTTCTGGATAAATTTTCTGACTACCTTCCTTCTGTATCTTGGATAAATCTTGGAGGAGGACAGGCTCTTCTCGAAGACGATTTTGATTTTGCTGACTTCGCCGAAAATCTGGACATTCTGCATTCAAAGTATCACTTAAAAACCTACATTGAACCCTGCGAGTATTTGGTGATGGATGCGGGCTTTCTTCTGACCACTGTTTTGGACGTGGTGCATAATGGAAAGGACATCGCCATTTTGGACAGTTCTATTTCGTGCCATGCCTTGGATGTCCTTAAAAATTACTATCAGCTGCCCGTAATTTATCCACAGGCCGGGGAAAAGGGCTATTCCTGTCTGCTTGCAGGGAACAGCTGCCTTTCTGGCGATGTATTCGGCGAATACTCTTTTTCCGCCCCCTTAAAGCCGGGAGACAAAATTGTATTCGGTGACATGGGTTCTTATTCCTTTGCCCAAATGAACTATTTCAACGGCATCAATTATCCTGATATCTGTTTTTACAGCGAAACAAACGGATTTCAGCAGATAAAATCCTTCGACTACATGAACTACGAGGCTCTCTATGACTGATTATGAAATTGAAATGGAATTGGGAGCTGCTTTAGAAGCTTTACCAAAAGAAAATCCGCCGGTAAATCTTTCCGACTGGAATTCTGGTTCTGACTATAAGGATAAGCTTGCTTCAGTCGTAAAGCTTAGTAAAAAGTCAGATTTGTTTGATTATCAGTATTTATTTCCAGACTGCATAAGAAAAGACCTTGCCCATAAACTGGGATTTTCTGATGAAGCTTACGAAAATTCTTTTTTTGCGCCTGTATCTCAAAGCACCCTTTCTATCGTAACGCTCGCTATATTCTTAAAAAAGCATAATCAAAAGGTGGGGATTGTAGAGCCGGTTTATTTTTCTGTACAAAGTTGCGTTGATGACATTGGCATACCTTATCGCCTTTTTAGCGATTACATGGAAAACATAAACAGTACTTTTGATGTAGAAGAACTCCTACAGTCTGACTGTACTGCATTTTGGTTTACGTCTCCGGTCAACTCTTGCAGCATTTATTTTAAGGAGCGCGTTACAAAAGGAATTCAAAAACTCCTGGATGCAGGTAAAATAGTCATCTTAGATGAATCCCTATGCGTAAACGGATATGAACTTTCAAGAGTTTTTGGAGTTCAGGAAAATCTCCTCTACATTTATAGCCCTCATAAGGCTTTGGGACTCCAAGGAATAAAATTCTCTTACGTTGTGTGTCATACAAAATACTATGATGACATCAACAACCTTAAAGATATCTACGGAGGCTCCTTGTGCTATTCCTGCCAGGAAGGAGCAAGACATTTTGTTTCAAAGAATTTCGACGACTGCCGGGATGTATACACAGCCTTTTGGCAGGATAACTTTCTGAAGGTGAAAAACATTGTAAAAAACTATGATTTTGCCCGAATCTCGCCGGAAACCTTTGGCCACTATGCCATGATTTTTATCCGTTGCGCTGTAGACGATGCATCCTTTGTAGAGGCGATGAAACGCCTGATGAAGGAAAAAGGCTATTTTGTCTACCCCGGCATTTTGCAGGGCTTTGACCCAGAAAAGTGTTTTTGTTTTCGAATAAATATGCTTTTAAATAGCAATGATATTGAAAACGGGCTGAAGGCTGTCCTTGAATACATAAAAAATACCGAGAAGTAATCAGGGGGCATAAATATGATTGATTATTTGCAGAAATTTAAAGAAACCGTTGCTGCTTACCCTGAACGTGTAGCTGTTTTAGATAAAGACGGTGATCGCAGTACCACTTACAAAAAACTTGACGAACTTTCGGACAGAGTTGCTGCTTTTTTGAAGAACAAAGGCTTTCAAAAAGAAGACCTGATTGCTATAAATCTTGAAAAATCTATGGAATATCTCGCTGTAGAACTTGGCGTGATGAAAGCGGGAATTGCCTATGTGCCTCTTTCTGAAAGTATGGGTCAAGAAAGAATTACTCACGTGCTGAAAGATTCCGGTGCAAAGCTTGTTTTGGACGCGGCTTGCTGGGAAAAAGCTATGGAAGCCGAGCCTCTCAGCACTGAAGCTTGGGCGGATTCTGACGAGCACGATCTTGCCTTCGTCATCTATACATCCGGAAGCACCGGAACGCCGAAGGGAGTTGTAGAAGAATATGGTGCGTATAGATTTATCACTACAGGAACTGCATTGCCTGCACTCTCACCGTACCATAAAGACGATGATGGTATACGATTTGCAAATGTGGCACCGGTAACTTTTTCCGCCTTCAATATTATCTCATTTAGTGTGCTGTATTTTCAAGGAACAGTCTGCCTTGTTTCAGAACCCCTGCTGAAAAATCCTGCGCTTTACATGCAGTATCTGGTCAAAAACAGAATTGAAATCATGTTTTTAACAGCATCTCTCGTAAATACATTTTCAGAAGCACCAAATCTCTCGCTTAAAGCAATTGCCCTTTCTTCCGAGCGGGTAAGCAATGTTTTCTCAAAGTCCTTTGACATATTGAATCTTTATTGCAATACGGAACTTATGTCTACGGCCTGTCTTTTTAAACTCGACAAATCCTATCCCAACACACCCATTGGGAAAGGCTGTACATACACGGATATGCTTTTGCTCGATGACGGTACAGTTTCGGAAAAAGAAGGGGAAATCTGTCTGTATCTGCCTTATTTCCGCGGCTACCTGAACCAAAAGGAAGAGACAGAGAAGGCTTTTGTCTCGATTGGCGGGAAAAAGTTCTTCTGCACGAGGGACGTTGCCCGCCGCGGAGAAGACGGACTTCTGTATGTGCTGGGTCGGGCAGACGATATGGTAAAGATTAACGGAAACCGGGTGGAACCAGCCGAAGTAGAGACAGTACTGAAAAAAGTTCTGGAAACAAAAATGGTTGCTGTAAAAGCCTTTGAAAAAAAGGGAAAATATTATCTCTGCGCCTATTATCAGAAAGAATACTCTATTCCTGTGGAAACCATCCGCGCCTCGCTAAAGCCCTTGCTCCCCGCCTATATGATCCCCTCATTTTTTGTGCAGATGAAAAAGATTCCCCTGAATACAAACGGAAAAATCGACAGGAAAAATCTACTCATCCCGAATTTTGTTTCTCAAAATACATATGTTGCACCTCGGACAGAATGTGAAAAAATACTCTGCGATGCATTCAAGGAAGCCCTTGAGGACTTTGAGGAAATTGAAAAAATCGGCATTGACGATGACTTCTTTTTAATGGGAGGCGACAGCGTAAGTGCCATGGAACTTATGCTTGCTTGTGAGGAGTTAAAGTTGACCGTGCCGCTTATTTATGAAAAACGTACTGTCCGTGCTCTTGCCGAAGTGCTAGATAAGAAGATATCTTTAAGTTCCCCAGCCACAGCAAAAGAGACTCCAGAAGAAAAACTCCCCCTTATCCTTTCTCAAAAGGAGGTGCTTGATTATGAAGCTTGTCTCCCAGACACCATCGTAGACAATGTTCCCTTGTATTTGACTTTACGTTCGGATCTTGACGAAAAAAAACTCTATCAAGCTCTGAAAAAAGTGATTGAGGCGCACCCGGCCTTACGCACCGTGATTGAAAAGGACAGGGAACAAGGCTATGTGCAGTATCAAAAACAGAATATTGACGATGCAATAAGCGTAGAGGCTATGTCAGAAAAAGAACTTGACGCTATCGTCGAAAACTTTGGAGAAATCTTCCCTCTTGATGGAAGCCCACTTTTCAGATGCCGCATCATCAGAACAGAAAAACGGCTTGTTCTTCTTTTAGAAGTTCATCACGCTATTGCAGACGGACTTTCCCTGCATATTTTCGCTTCCGATATAGAAAAGGCTTATCGAGGCGAAGTTCTTACAAAAGACTGCTACAATGAGTTTATAAAAGAAATCTTCGCAGCCGAAAAAGATACATCCCTGCTTTCATTGACTGCAAACCAAAATTCCACACTCACTTTATCAAATGGCAAAATCTGTTATTGTGCGCCAAAGCATGATTTTGAAAAAGAAGATAAGGCCGCTCGTCAAGAAATAGCAATCCCTTGTACAAAAAAAATAAGAGATTTTTGTTTCTCGCATTCCGTCAGCCAGAACGATTTTTATCTCTTTGCCGCGGCTCTTTCCCTTGCCCTTTACAATGACTGTGAACAAGTTGCTTTTGACTGGATTTGGAATGGTAGAGATTCTGCAAAATATGCAGATACCATTGGTTATTTCTTGAAGGAATGTTTTATTGCGCTGGAACTTCCTCAAAGTACCCCCGTTCTTGACGCTCTTATAACTTGCAAAAATAAAATTTTACAATCCCTTTCCAGTGCAAATGACATGTCCCAAAAGAGGGTTCTGCCAGATGAAAATAAAATCTGCTTTATTTTTCAGGGTGAAATGTATGTTCCGAACACCCACGGCTTTGTCACTTCTGCCAAATGGATTGAAAATTCGGATAGGGCTGCAGAAAGCATCATGGACATCGAGGTTAAGGTAGATAATGGAAAAACCGAAGTTTCTTTTGACTACGACGGCGGAAAATACAAGAGAGAAAGTATCGCGACTTTTTCGAAAGTATTTGTCTTTTGCTGCCAGATGATTTTACAAATAGAAGAAAATGCCGGGCTTACGATTGGGGAAGTAAAAAAACAATGGCAAAAAAGATAACTTTTAAGAATGCAAGGAGTCTATATGGAAATTAAGTCTAGTTTGAATGGCGATGAATTGAAGGTGGAGCTTTCGGGGGAGTTGAATGCTTTGACTGCTCCGGAGCTTTCGACATTCCTCGCTCCGCATGTCGAAAAAATAAAGTCCCTCGTATTTGATTTCAAGGAATGCGACTTTGTCTCGTCGGCAGGAATCCGCGTGTTGCTTTCTTCTTTCAAGACGTTGAAAAAGAATCAGGGCGATATGCGTCTTGAAAATGTGGGGCCCAATTTTAAGGACGTTCTCGAGGCGACGGGCCTAGATGTTGCCTTCGGTATATTGTAGTAGGAACAATGTTTAAGACATTCCTTTCAAGAAAGTTCTTTTCTCTCTTGCTGTCGAGTACAATCGGTCAGCTCGTTATTACGGTGCTGACCCTTTCGGACTCGATGATTGCAGGTGTAATGCTCGGTGAAGATGCCGTTGCTGCCATTTGTTTGGTGGTCCCGGCTTATTCCTTGTCTGCTTTTGGGGGATGTTTAATTGCTTTGGGTGTACCCATCTTCTATAATCGGGCCATGGGGGAGTTTGACAAGGAAAAGGCGGATCGCTGTTTTTCTTTTGGTTTGTTGACGTCTTTGGCAATGGGCTTGATTCTATATACGGTCTTTATGCTGTTTGGGGATGCGTATCTTCGTTTTTATGAACCGTCTACAGTCGTTTTCAATGCGGCAAGGGATTATTTCTTCTGGTATAAGTACACCTTCTTGCTATTACCGCTTTATACATTGATGTACGAAATGGTCCTTGCCGATGGCGATGAAACTTTGTCGATGGTTTCGGGAATTGTACAGATTCTTGGAAACATTGTTTGCTCGATTGTTCTTGCAAAATTTGTCGGCATTGAGGGAATTGGTCTTGGTTCATTTATTGGAACCTCTGCTGCGTTACTCGTTTCTTTTGCACATCTCCTCCGTAAAGGCAATTCCTTGAAATTGGGCTTTTATTTTTCGTTCCAGTGGGTTGTCGATGTTTTGAAGTATAGTGTGATTGATGCGGGGGCCTATCTTTTCTTGGCTTGTTTCATTGCGGTGATGAACCGTTTTATAACCTTCGCTTACGGCCCTGAAATGCTGGTGCTAGGCGCAATAGTCCTTTTTATAAAAGAGATTCAGGTCTTGTTTGATGGCGTGGGGGAGTCATTTTCTCCGTTGATGAATATCTACTTGGGCGAAGAATCCTATGATGCCGTCAAAAAATGTTATCGCCTTTCTCAAAAAACGGCTGTTGTCGAAGGAGTGGTTTTGACCCTGCTGATGATATTGGCTGCGCCTTTTATTGTCAAGCTTTATGACATCTCCGATCCGGTAGCCTGTTCTTATGCGGTTGGAGGGGTACGAATTGAAGCTTTGGGACTTGTTTTCTTGAGTTTACTGTACTTGTTAAGTTCCTACTATTTGCTCATTGACAAGATTAAGCTTGGATTTATGATGAGTGCGCTACGTGATGTTTTGGTGGCTGCCCCAGTCTGCATAATCCTTGGGTATTTCTTTGGTATATATGGTATGTTTGCCGGTGTTGCCATAGGCCCTGCCGTGGCTTACTTGATTTCGGTCCTATATATCCGCATTCGATATGGAAAAGACAATTATCCCTTGTTGCTTTCGGAGAATTTAAAAGGTTTCAATCACAAATTTTACGAGTTTAAACTGGATCCGAAATCAATTGTGGAAACTCAGCAGCAGGTGGAAAAATACCTATGCGAAAATGGAATTGACCGCAAGATTGTCTCGAAAGTGAAGTTGCTGATAGAAGACCTTTATATGTTGATTTACGAAAAAAATGGTGCAGATAAAGCGGTTTATGCAGAATGTACTGTAATTATTCGAGAAACGGGTGTGCAGATTATTACCAAGGATGACGGCGTTCTTTTTGACTTGTCTAGCGAAGATGTGGTTGCCGGTTCCATTATCGAATTTATGGTTTCGGGCTATATGGAAAAATTGAAGGACAATAAAAAATACTTGACAACCATGAGCTATAATCGTAATACGTTTAAAATTAAATACGAGGGGTAAATATGACTGCAAATAATATAACCGAGACCCTTTTTATCGAAATATCGCTCTTTTCAGTGCTGTTGCTTGTTTTTATGCTGTACAATAACGTTGTACTGTATAAGATAAGCATGAAGGATAAGCTGTCACTTACCCTTATTTCGGCTATTATAGTTTCTGTATTCGATGGAATTTGGCATTTTGTAGATGGAGTTGGACTTCCGGTTTTGGAATATACTTGCGCCTATGTTTATGCAATCGGTCTCGTATTTGGAACATCGGTGTTCGCGTGGTTCTCTCTAGATCGTTTTGAAATTGTTTTAAAATCGAAGAAGTTGTATGGTCTTTTATTTGTTGCCCCTATTGTTTTGACGACCCTTTTTTGTCTTTCTACACCATGGACGAATTTGGTGTATTCCTATGATGAACATGGCATCGAGTATATGCCATTGTTTGATTATTTTGTAGCGCCCATTTCCTTTCTTTATATGGGTGTCTCGATTTTTCTAGCGATTTATTATTTGGTTTTGCACCGTAAAAAGAAAAGTGAAAATATCTCTTATGCCAGAAATTTGTTGATATTTGCTGTGTTGACAGTCAGCGTAATAGCTGTGCAGGCTTATGTCCTTGAAATTGATGAAAACTACGTGGTGATAAGCTTTGCTTGGGCGGTAGGCTTTGTCTTTTTTACGACATACGTGAATACGGAAAGGTTTGTTAAAAGTCGCGAAAGAATTGCTGCGGTGGAATCGGATTTGGCGGTTGCCACAAATATCCAGTTGGGCGCTCTCCCTGCAGTAGAGAATGCCTTGCCGAATCACCCTGACATCAATGTTTTTGCATCCATGTCCACCGCAAAAGAGGTGGGGGGCGACTTTTACGATTTCTTTGAAATTGACGAAACGCATATTTGCTTTGTCATTGCCGATGTATCGGGAAAAGGTGTGCCGGCGGCACTCTTCATGATGGTTGTTAAAACGATGATTCGTGACCATGCATCCATGAAACTTTCTACGGCGGAAATCTTCAATGATGTGAACCGCCTCTTGTGCGAAAACAATGCCGAAGAAATGTTTGCGACCGCCTGGATTGGCATTCTGGATACTAAAACCAAAATCATGAAATGCACCAATGCAGGGCATAATGCCGTGTGCTTTGCGAAAAAAGACGGCAAGTTCGAGTTCCTGAGGCAACGCCATGGGGTATTCCTCGCTGGGTTTGACTTTACGCAATATAAAGAAGATGAAATTCAGTTCGAAAGTGGGGACTGTCTTTTCCTTTATACCGATGGACTCACCGAAGCTCATAATGCATCCGCAGAGCTTTACGGCGAAACTCGCTTGCTAGAAAAAATAAACTCCGCCGAAATACGCGGCGGAGAAGGTTTCTTAAGACTAATCGTAGATGACGTGAAAGTCTTTTCTGAAGGAACAGATCCTTTTGATGACCTTACGATGATGGTTGTCAAAGTAGATTAGAACAAGTGTTTCCACTGCATGCCGAGGGAGTAGAATATCCATTCTCTGCCGCTGTAGGTCATGAGGGGCTCGTGTTCAATATCCTTATATTTTTCACGGTAGCTTCGACGCGACTGGAAATCCAGAAGGGCGTATAGCTTGTCTTTCTTGCCGAGTGTGATTTCAGCCATGGGCCAAATGTCAATCGTCATGAAATCGCCCTTGTAGCTTGACGCATACTCACCGTAATCGCTCGATTTGTAATGGCCCGAAAGCGTTGTTCCTATACCGATCATGGAAAGCTTTATGGGCATCTGGTAACCTACAAAGTATTCCTGTTCATAGACCCATCCGCTTGCATAACCCTCGGTGGCTTGCCAAAGCCAAACATCGCTGTCTGTGCCCGTCAATTTTTGGTAGCCGGCTTTGTAGGTTGCCGTTGCGACAACATGGTGCCAATCGCCTTCCCAGAGAGCGGCAAGGTCGAACATAAAACATCCGCTAGCCCAACCATACAAGTACCAGTGTGCAAAAGGTGTCATGTCCTTGTATTCGGGCTTTTTCTCGTTGTATTTAGCCATTCCCTGGAACATATCAAATGCGTTCCAGCCGGTTCCTGCAGTACCGCCGATGGCAAACTCTAGGAAAGCGATGGGGGATACAGCGATCTTTGCAACAGGGGCAACTGTCACTGGAGTTATTTCCAGTCCCATGGTGAATGTCACATAGTTGTCTGCGGTGAACTCGTCGTCTCCACGCAAGAAGGGGAGCGTGTAGGCTGCATCGAATTCAGCAGCGGCTTCAACGCCGTTGTAAGGGCCGCTGATGCCTGTAATATGAGTCGAGCCGCGGTCGTGGTCCACTTCGGGATAATATGCGCCTGATGTCGTCACCGATAGTTCCCAGGGTGCGCTTTCTTGAACCGCTTTTTCTGTAGTTTCTTCTGCGTAAAGCAGGGTGCCGCTACAGAATACGGCAGTGAGTGCAAATAAAGCTTTTTTATTCATAGATGCAGCTCCTGAATGTTAGAATGCCATTTTGCCTTTAAAGGTAACACTGCTAAAATCACGGTATTCACCGTACAGACCGTCCTTGCCGTCGGGCCCTTCTAAGTAGAGGTCTCCAATCAGGCTAAGCGTGATCGCGTCGGTCAGCTTGTAATCCAGTTCCAGTTCGCTTGCCGTAGAAAAATCCCACAAGTCCAGTGCTCCCGAAGCCATAATGGTGAGTGTTTCGTTCAGGATAGATTTTTCGATACTCAAAGTTGCCTGGTGCTCAAATTTTTTTCGTTCAAGGTCACTGTCGTAATCAAATACTCTATCTGCAACATACTGAGCTGTAATTGTCCAGCCTCCGCTAGGAGTCCAGTCCAGTCCGGCAAGGCCCAACGCTTGATTTTTTTTCAAACTTTCAGGACCCGTTTCCGAGGGGTATTTAAATAGCTGACTGTTTGCGTCTGTTTGAAAGTGGCGTTTTGGAAAGAATGCCCCCTCTAAACGGAATACAAAATCGCCTGCCGGAATCGCCGCGTCGGCACCGATCATGTACATGCGTTTGTATTCGCCCGTAACATCAATCGAATAGCTGGTGGCTGGCATATCTTCGCCATCGTCAAAAACGACATTTGGATTGTACTTCATCAACGGAACGTCATCCCAACCATAGAATCCGTACAGCGACAGGTCTGCGACCGAGGTGTAGGCGCTTGCGCGCAGGGCGAGTTCGCTCTTCGAAAGTCTCTTTTCAGGGAGCTTATAGTCGTCGTATTTTTCAGGGTAGCTGATTTCGATTCCATCAATTTCTTCCGGGAAAACCTGCGTATGTAGAGGGTTTCCCTTGGCATGCGGCAGAATGCTCGGCGTAAAGAACGGAATCCAGTAGGCGTCCACCTGCGTTTTTTCGGTTAATAAGGATAGACGCACGGCGTCGATTCCCAGCTTGGATTCATTGTAATCGGAGGCGACTACATTCGTTTCGTCTCGCGGATTCAATACATCGGTAATCTGGATGTCGTCTGCCTTACCCCATGATACAATTTGTCGACCAACTCGGAGGGCGAGCATTTCACCCTTCCAGTCGATATAGGCTTCGCGGAGTTTTAAAGCGTATGTTCCGTCATCAGCGATGAATGCGGATGAACCGTTTGTTGATAGGCTTCCCAAGGCGTCGTGAACAATCTGGGCGTTCACGTAGACCATGGCTTCGTCCAGATACGATTTGATGGTTCCGTCAAAAGTCGTTTGACCCAGCAAAAAATCACCTTTGTTATGGTGTGTATTGGGTAAACCAACTCCCGCTTGGGTCGAAAGATTCCCAGAGAAAACGGTCTCTTGTGCAAAGGTGGATGTTACTGTGGCGAGCCCGCAGAGAAGAGCGATTTTAGAAATGTTATGCTTCATTTTTACTCCTTTCTTTTCCGAAGGGTTTTACGGCGTGCAAGAGAGCGGGGGTAATCGTGTAGTCCGCAAGCAAAGCTCCTGAAAGACCAATAATGATGAGTACTCCGACGATGAACAGGAAACGCATGGGGCTGAACAGATAGACCATGAACATGGCGCAAAGAATCAGCGTTGTAAGGAACATAGACTTGCCGATTTCACGGAAGCAAGATTCCATTGCTACACTGTAGGATCCGTACTTTTCAAGTCCCGATTTAAGATGCGTTGTCAGGTGGATGGTATCATCGACTGCAATACCTAGAATCATGGGCATGACGGTCACGGTTCCAAAGTCAAGAGCATAATCCATGTATCCCATGACGCCGCCAACAAGGATAACCGGGGCGATGTTAGGAATCATGCCGATAAGGCCCGTTCGGATGCTTGCAAAGGCCAAGATTAGCATCATAGCGATAATGATGAAAGAGAAGCCGATGGACTTGATTCCGCCAAAGACGGTTCTATTGCTCATTTCGGCGTATTGAATCATGTCGCCGAGCATGCTGCTTTGGGCTTTGGGGAATAGTTCTGCCAATTTGGCCTGTATAGCGGCTACGTTATCGCGAGCTTCTTCGGTTGCATAGCGGCTCATGTCGACGCTGAGGGTCGTAATCTTGAATTCTTCGTCCATGAAGTCATTGAAATCTTGACGCATTTCAATGGACGAAAGTTCCATAAGCTGCGCAAGCACGTATTCATCATCGGGGACTTTATAGAATTCTTCCTTCCCTTCGTTCAGGGCGCTGTTCATTTCTTTTAGAATGCTAGTAATCGAAGAGACGCGGGCTTTTCCGCCAGACCACTTGGTGAGCGAGAGCGTTCCTAAGAATTTTTCAAAATCTATTAACGCCTGCATGTTTTTGGGATCTTTGAATGCGCCTTCGTCATCGAATTGAATCATGACCGAGTAGCTGTAACGGTTTCCGAGTTTAGCGTCTAGCATCTCTTTCTGTTTTTGCACATAGGGCATTTTATCACCCGATATGGCATCGTAGTCCACACGTGCTGTGATTTTAAATATTCCAGGGATGAATGCGGCTAAGACAAGGAGTGAAATGATGATGATTGGCCATCTCTTCTTCTGAATAAAGCCTGCCCAAGCCGAAAATTTCATGTCCAGTTTGGTCGCGCCCTGTTCGTTTGCGGTATCTGGAGTGGTGTCTTTACCGAACGAGAGCAGAATCGGAATCAGCACAGAAACGTAGACGTAAATGGCAAGCACGATAAGGGCTGCCGTTTTACCCATCCACGAGAGGGGGCGCATATCAACGAATAAGAAACTCACGAAAGAGGCCATGGTCGTAATCACAGTGAACATCACGGACCAACCGCATTCTTCGACGCACATAATAACGGATTCTTTGCGCTTGCCTGTGCGACGGAAAAACAGCTTGAACATGTTAAAGTAATGCACCGAGTAGCCGACCGCAAGGGCCATGCCCAGAACAATGGGGAGCGTAATGAGGGTCGAGTCAGCCTTGACGCCGAAGTAAGACATTGCTCCGAGCACGGATGCGATGGCTCCAAGGGTAGCGACAGCCGGCACGATAACGCCGAAAATGTTGCGCAAGAAAATGGCAAGGAAAATAAGCATCACGACAAAACCGAGCATCACGCAATTGGCGTATTCGGGAATGTCGTAGCGTTCTTCTTTTGCATCTTCATACGGAACACCGCTTCCGTAAAGTTTATATTCTGCGCTTTGGAATTCCTCGCTTTCGATGATTTCCATAAGCTTGTAGCCAATGGCCAAGGTGACTTCATCTTTGTCGCCTTCAAATTTTTCTTTCAGTTGCTCGCCTTCGAACGGCAACAGCGATAGCATAATCCAAGACTCTCGACCATTGTCGCTTACAAGCGAATTGATGAGGGCGTTTGTCTGTTCACTTCCGCGCATCACCAGTTCGCGTGCCTTGGCGAGCCCTTCGGAATCAGATGGAATACCGTCTTTAAAGGGCTTCTTGACTTCGAAACCTTCTTCGTTTCCGACAGGAATATCTACTTCGATAATCGAGGTCAGTCGGTCTGCAAATGGGATTTCGTCACGTAGCCGGTTGCCGAGACGGTCTATCATTTTCAGCATGTCTTCGCTGAACAAGTCTCCATCGCCTTGTTTAACAACAAGAACGCCGACTCCGTTCAGGTTTCCGAAAACTTCTTCGTATTTCTGTTTGTTAATGGTGATTTCATCCGATCCGCCAAACCATCCCTCATCTCCGAGATAGAAGGCAAATTGGGTTAAACCCGAGCAGCAGATCGAAGTGATGATGAAAAAGACGGCGAGTATTACCCAACGGAAACGAACCTGGACTCGGCCTACTTTCCCAAAAAAATGGTTGATGGCGGTTACTTTCATACGGGAACCTCTACTTAATCTGCTCACGTTCCAATGCGCTTACGGTGAAGAAGCTTTCGTTTACCTTTTCATCGTACTTGAGGTCCTTGACTTCGTAGACCGTCTTGTGATTAGTCTGGACGTTGGTCATGGTCATTTTCTGAGTGGACCAGTAGCCCTTGATTTGCTTGATGTTTTCGCAAATGAGTGTTTTCTGGAGGCGGTTCTGTTTGTCGTAGTATTCACCCTTGTAAGTAACGAAAGTCTTCTTGTCAACCCAAGAGACTCGACGGCTTATCTTGGCTTTGGAGTCTTTCGCCTTGGCTTCTAGAATCCAGCAATCGGCTCCATTGACCTTTTCTTCGCCGAGAATGGCAAAATTGTCTTTCGAAAGATTGCGGTTGCCAAGATCGTCGTATGTGAAATCGGTTCCCTGGAAATCGTCGTCCTTGCTGGAACCCGAAACGCGGCGCACCTTTTTCATGGCAGGAAGATAAATCCAGCTGTCGCTATCGACGGTGGAACCGTCAGCTTTGTCGGGGTAGTCGTAGGAAAGGTAGCTGATACCGGCGACATCCCTTGGGGTCTTGAAAACCAGCACCGTCTTGTCGGTAGTACCGTCTTTCATGGTATAAGAGGCGATTTCACGACCGCGGGTTTTACCGTTCTTGTCAATCAGTGTAATTGAAATGGTGCTGGAGGATGTTTTGCCGTTAGGCAGGTCATGGACTTTTTTTGCGATTTCGTTTGCCGACTGAGCGAAACTCGTGGCTGCGATCAGTAATGTTGCGGACAGTAATTTTAAAGATGTGTTTTTCATGTTTTCTCCTTTTGATTAAAATTTATTTGCTTTTACGAACCCAGTACTCTGTAGCACCCAGTAGTCCCCAGCGGTCCAGGGATCCTCGCACTTCGAGTTTACCCTTCTTGTCGATAGAAAGCTTGCCGTGGTAGGTCTTGTCTTCTTCGGGGTCATAAATAGAACCGCCGGTAAGCTTGTCTCCGTCGGCTTTCATTTCCTTAATAAATACGGTGCCGACCAGTTTTTGGTCGGCAGGATCCGTAGAATCCAAAATTTCGGTTATTTTGCCATAGAACTTGCCATTGTCACCCTTATAGATGTGTACGGTGGCATAGGGCTTGTCGGTATCTGGATCGATGGCTGTCCAGAAACCAAGAATTTTGTCGACTTGTGCCTCGGCAGCTAATGCTGCAAGACAAAAGAAAATGGTAATAACAATTTTCTTCATATTTTCTTCTTCTTATAATAGTTGCGAACTATTACTCCTTAATGTATATTAAATTTTTTAAATGGCAAAGAAATGTTTATCCGAGATATTCCAATTTGGAATATTTTTGCTAAGTTTGCTGCCATGAAAGAATACGCTCCTGCTAAGATTAATTTATTCTTAGATGTCATCCGCAAGCGTGAAGACGGATATCATGACTTGGGCACGCTGTTTCAGACGATTGATGCTGGCGATACCGTAAGTGCCGAACCGCGTCAGGATGGTCGAATTACGCTTTGCTACAATGAACCGCAAAATTATCCGCTGGAGTCGGACTTGGTTTATAAGGCCGCAAAGCTCTTGCAACAAGAATCGGGTACGACGCTCGGTGCAGATATTTACCTTAATAAGGTAATGCCTCTGGGGGCGGGCCTTGGTGGCGGCTCCGCCGACGCTGCAGCGACCCTTCGCCTTTTGAACCAACTGTGGAAGCTTAAGTTTAAGTTCGAAAAACTTGAAGAAATTGGTGCCCGCCTTGGTGCCGATGTGCCATTCCTAGTTCGCGGCGGTACTGCCCTGGCCGAAGGTATTGGTGAACGATTGACGTTTGTAAAGCCCCTGCAGTTGCACGATGAACAATATTTGTTAGTGGCAACTCCGCTTGATTCTGTTCCGACCAAGGATGCTTATGCTGGTGTTCCCAAGTCTGGACCAGACCGTTGGGAAACCTACAAGGCCAAGTGCATGCGCACGGGTAAGGCGGCATCGATCGACTTTGCGCTTGCCAATACCTTTAATGCTTTTGAAGAATCGGTATTCCCCAAGCACCCGCTTGTCGAAGAGATGAAAAACGAATTTAAGCGCCTGGGAGCAACCTCCGTCCTGATGTCGGGGTCGGGTGCGTCTGTTTTTGGCGTTTTCGAAACCCGAAAGCAGGCAAAAGAGGCCGCCGAAGAGCTGAAACCGATCTCCAGGTATCAGGTGGTAACCCGCTTTTTTGAGGGTTTTTAGCCTTTACCCTTTGAAAATGGCGTGAATTTGCTATATTTGCGCCACCATTGGGGTATCGTCAAGTGGTAAGACAACGGATTTTGATTCCGTTATTCGTTGGTTCGAATCCAGCTACCCCAATGAATTTTTTTTAACCATTTACTTAATTGGAGTAAAATTATGGAACTCACAAAACTCGCAGCAACCTCGAGAGTGCTAGGCAAGAGCCGCGACTGCGCCCGTCTCCGCAAGGAAGGCAAGATACCGGCTGTCTATTATGGTAAGGGTCAGGAGTCTGTGAATATCAGCGTTAGCGCAATCGATGTTCGCAAGGTTCTCGCCCCGGGTAAGCGTTACACGCTTCTCGACCTGGAAATTGATGGCAAGGCCGGCAACGCTGCCGTAATTTATAACTACCAGAAGAACCCGATCTCTCAGGAAATCGAACACATCGACTTCATCAAGATCGACGAAGCCTCCAAGGTTAAGGTTCGCGTTCCGGTTAAGCTGAACGGTCTTCCGGTTGGCGTTAAGACCCAGGGCGGTACCTTTGCTCAGCAGAACCGCTACATCCAGCTCGCCGCTGTTCCGTCCAAGATTCCGGCTGTCCTCGAAATGGACATCTCCGACTTCCCGGCTCCGACGACCTTCTACGCCAAGGACCTTAAGCTCGCTGACGGTATCGAACTCGCTTGCCAGCCGCGCACCGTGATCTTCACGATTACTGCCAAGAGTGGTAAGAAGGCTGATGACGCTGCCGCTGCTGAAGCTGCTCCGGCCGCCGAAGCTAAGTAATTTTAGCGTTTTTCGCGAAAATTTGGCCTGTTTGCATAAAAGCAAGCAGGTCTTTTTTTATTTTAGGCTGAAATGTAGACTTTTTATTTTTGTTTTGTTTGTTGAATGTGTTTTGTTTTAAGTAAAAAATATGAAATAATGTGGACTTTTTATGAAAAAATTGATTATATTTAGAAAAACGGCTGATTAGAGGCTCTGTTGTCTGGGGACTACAAAAAAGGTTTAAAAAAAGTTCTTTTTGGTCTTTTTGAGAATAGATTAGTTGTAAAGCCGAAAAATGGAGTTATCATGGGATTTGGGTTAAAGACATCATCGCTTTTTGTGGGTGCGGCACTTGCGTTTGGTCTGACGTCTCCCGCGTTTTCTGCGGAACGTCAAATGGAACGGTTGACGCGTGGACTAGCTGTTTCGAATGTGGGCTCGGGAATGCTCGTGAGCTGGCGTTTGCTTGGTAACGAAAGTCCGGACACGGAATTCAACCTGTATCGCGACGGAACAAAAATTGCAACCATCGGAAAAACGGATGGTACCAACTATCTTGACAAGGGCGGCAAGACGGATTCCAAGTATACGGTTGCGGCAATTGTTGATGGCAAGGAGCAGAAAGCCGAAGGTGTTTCAGTGGTGCTTGACAAGTCTGTTTCGAATAGTGGCAACGCTTTCCCGTACAAGACTCTGAAACTTGAAGTGCCTGCATCGCAGACGATGCCCGATGGCGAAAAATGCACGTACACTCCCAATGACGTGAGTACGGCCGACCTCGACGGCGACGGCGAATACGAACTGATTTTGAAGTGGGATCCGAGCAATGCCCACGACAACTCGCAGACGGGCTATACGGGCACTGTGTTTATCGATGCTTACAAGCTCGACGGCACGCGCCTTTGGCGTATTGACCTCGGTAAGAATATTCGCGCGGGCGCTCACTACACGCAGTTCCAGGTCTTTGATTACGATGGCGACGGCAAGGCCGAGATGATCGTGAAGACTGCCGACGGCACGATTGACGGTACGGGCAAGGCGATTGGCGACAAGTCGAAGGATTACCGCGACGCGAGTGGTACGATTCTTAAAGGTCCTGAGTACTTGACTGTTTTCCGTGGCGTAGACGGTGCCGCGATTTCGACCGTTACGTACGAACCGAGCCGTGATATTAACCAGCACGTGAAGGGCAAGGATGCTCATGGCTACTGGGGCGATAACTACGGCAACCGCTGTGAACGCTACTTGGCTGCAACAGGCTATCTGGATGGCGTTCATCCGAGTGCCATCTTTGCTCGCGGTTATTATAGTTCCTCTTATGTAGCGGCTTATGACTTTGACGGCAAGGACTTGAAGCTTCGTTGGCTCCACAAGTCGGAATATCCAGGCGAAGGCCTTTATGGTGAAGGAAACCACAGCCTTCAAGCGGTGGACCTTGATGGCGATGGCTACGATGAAATTTTCTTTGGTGCTGCGGCCTTGAACCACGATGGAACGCTGCGTTACCGCACGGGCCTCGGTCATGGTGACGCCCACCACATCGGTGATCTGGATCCGGATCTTCCGGGTCTTGAATCCTGGGACGTGCACGAACACAAGGATGCCAAGTATACCGAAGAAATGCGTGCCAATGATGGCAAGATTATTTGGGGCACTCCGCAGCCATCTGCCGAAGGTGTCGATAATGGTCGTGGCATGGCTGCAGACGTTGATTCTGAATATCGTGGCTATGAAATGTGGTCTGCAAAGGGCGGTGGAATGAAGACTGCTAAGGGCAAACTCATTGGAACGCCTGCAGTGTCTCAGAACTTCCGCATTTATTTTGACGGCGACGAGTATGACGAACTTTTGGATGGCGCCTATGTGACCAAGTTCGATTCTAAGAATAAAAAGTCGAATGTCTATTTTGATGGTCCATCTGCCCTCGGTGTTACCGGTTGCAATGGCACCAAGAATACGCCGAGCCTTGTGGCCGACCTCTTTGGCGACTGGCGCGAAGAAATGGTAGTGCGTAGTGAAAAGGATCCGACGTTGCTGTACATCATTTCGACTCCGGTCGAAAGCAAGCTCCGCGTTTATACGCTGATGCACGATGCTACTTACCGTACGGCGGTGGCTTCTGAAAATACGGCTTACAACCAGCCGCCGCATTTGGGCTACTACTTGCCCGATATGGTGAAGTCGCTCAAGCAGCCGTCTATTTTCTTGACGGGTGAAGATCCTACTCCGGCCGATACGACTCCGGTTGTAAATGATGGAAAGTCCGAATTTGATGCCTCGACGCCAAAGGAGGGTGCTGGCTGGAGTGAAACGACGAATGAGGGGTTCAAGGAAAAGGGCTATTACAATTTTGAAAACAATCTAGCTAGCTACGCTACTTGGGAAATATTCTCGCAGAAGGATGCCAAGACGACGCTTACGATTCGTTTTGCAAACGGCGGAACCGCAGATCGTGGCATGTCTGTCAGCGTGAACGGCAAGTCTGCTGGCTCAATAAGTTTCCCGGCAACGGGCAACTGGACCAAGTATACCGAAGCGAAAATCGATGTGAAATTAGTGCCGGGAGTGAATACGCTCAAGCTTACGTCGATGACGAGTGAAGGCGGCCCGAATGTGGATATGTTCACCTTTGGTATTGATGGGGTTGAACTTTACGACGGTACGCAGAAGATTGATACTTCGACGACAGCCTTGCCGGTTATTCCGTTCAAGAGTGGCGTAATGTTCAATCCTGCAAATGGCGTACTGTTTACCCCGAAGGCTGGCTTTGCGGAAGTTTACTTCTTCGATATGTCCGGTGCTATGCGCATGGGTGTGTCGCAGAATGTGGCTGCGGGAACGAGCGTGCTTGCGCTTGACCGCAATGTGCTCCCGAAGGGAACGTATCTCGTTAAGGTAATGCTTAACGGAAAGGCTGTTTCTGCGAAGAAATTCGCGAAGCAATAAAACACCTCACTGCCTAGTTTCGGTCTTTCGAACGATTGACTGAAACTAGGCGCTTTTTGGTTTTGGAAGGGATATGTTGAATAAGGTTTGGCAAGCTGCTGTTGTGGCATCTATGGTCGTGGCTCCGCTCACATGGTCGGCGGTGACCATTTATATGTGCGGCGACTCCACCATGCAGGACTGGGCCGAGGGTTACTACCCCAAGCAGGGGCAGGGTCAGGATTTCCATTTTTGGTTTGATCCGACCAAGGCTACGGTCGTGAATCGCGGCCAGGGTGGCATGTCGCTCGGTGGCGGCGGTCTTGACAAGAAGGGTAATACCGCTGTCGGTTATTACGACATGTTCTTCAAGAAGGGCTGTTCTGCCGGTAACTGCATTGCCGAAAAGCTTCAGGCCGGCGATTACGTCGTAATTCAGTTCGGTATTAACGACGTGAGCTACAGTACCGAAGATTTCTTTGCTTCGAACATGAAAAAGATGGTGAGCGATGTCCGCGCGAAGGGCGCGTACCCGATTATCATGAGCCCGATTCGCCGCCTGTATTACGATTCCCCGACGCAGATTCATAACAGCTATCGCGGCTATCCGGCGCTCAATAAGAGCCTCGCCGAAGAACTCAACGTGCCGTTTATCGACATGAGCGAAATGGTGGCGAACTACATGATTTCGGTGGGCGAACAGTATGCGGCCCAGTTCATTTTCAACTATGCGACCAAGTCGGAATACAGTAACCTTGGCAGTGACCAGACAGACCCCGTGCATTTGCAGATGAACGGTGCGAACGCTTTCGGGCGCATTATTACCGAACAGATGCGCGCGCATACGGACCCGATCGTGAAAAAGCTTGGTGACTATATGGCGCCCATGTACCAGGTGAGTGTGAAGGTAAGCCCCGAAGGTGCTGCCGAAGCGACTTCGATTAACGCCTATTACCCGAAGGGCATGACCGTGATGCTCAAGACTATTCCGAAGAGCGGCAAGAAGTTCTTGGGCTGGTACGACGGTAACGGCAACAAGGTGGGTGCCCCGAGCCGTTCGAACGTGAAGTCTCCTTACATTCATACGTTCGTGATGGGTAGTGCCTCGACGCAGTTCACGGCGGTTTACGAGGGCGGAACGGCGCAGAAATATACCGGCGATGGTGCTGCGTTAACCGCATTCCCGACCACGACCCCGAAGAGCCTTGACGATGTGGATTGAAGGCAGCACGCAGGATACGGTGAAAATTGACAAGGATATCAAGAAATTCTTTGATGCAAGCACTCCGGATACGGCTGGAATCGGCTGGACTCAGAACGAATGGACTGGCTTTACGGGCGAAGGCTATTACAATCTGGATAATACGAATGCCTCGTTTGCCGCATATAAGGTCAAGTTCCCAGGCGCAGGCTATGTGACGCTTGCGGTGCGCTATGCAAACGGCGGATCGTCGGACCGTATGTTCAATGCTTATTTGGACCATGATTACCTTGTGAGTGCACCGCCGACGGGTGGTTGGGACAAGTGGGATACCGCCTACGTGGTGATGGATGCTCCGCAAGGTGAAGCCGAACTCAAGATTATGTCGCTTACAAGCGATGGCGCTCCGAATCTGGATGCCTTCGGTTTCAGTATCGACGGCGT
>CACWJY010000008.1 GCA_902761355.1 Fibrobacter succinogenes
ATCGTTGAGCGCGTGTCCCAGATGGAGCGCGCCGGTAACGTTCGGGGGCGGAATCACGACCGAGAACGGTTCGCCCTTTCCGCTGGGTGCAAAACTGTTATTCTCAGCCCAGGTCTTATGCCATCGGGCTTCCACATCTTTAGAATTGTAACGAGTTTCCATAGTGGGCACAAATTTAGAAAAACTCGTAATTCTTGTTCGTTACCGCTTCTTGTACATAAGGGGATATTAGGGACCAAACAGTCATTTTTCGCATTTAGCCAAAGCTTCCATTATTGAATGAAATGTATATTAACACACAAATATGGTATCCTGCTATACCTATAATTGAAGGACTATCAACCTTATGCCCAATAGCGAAATTACACTGGAAACAAGGCTTGTCGGTAGCATTTCCGGTCAATTCATCGTTCCTTCCTACCAGCGTGGGTATCGTTGGGGTGTTGAAGAAGTCAACCGCCTACTTAACGATGTGAACTCTATAAACCCTTCTGACGACCGTAAGAACTACTGTCTACAACCGATTGTTGTTCGAAGGATAGATGACAACACGTTCGAACTTATTGATGGTCAACAGAGACTCACCACCATATACCTGATATACAAGTATATGCATGAGCAAGGTGGAAAGTTTATTCCAGAAGCCAATTTCAAGCTATCCTATGAAACCCGGCCAAACTCAGGGACCTTCCTCGACAATATGGAGGACTCGCTAAAAGACAGCAATATCGATTTTTGGTTCATGAACCAAGCCTACACAACGATAAAGGACTGGTTCGAACAGGAAGGAATATCTGCATACCTGAGAATTTCCACGTATTTCAAAGAAAACGTAAGCGTCATATGGTATGAAGTCGGTCCAAACGAGGAACCCATATCCCTATTTACACGACTCAACATAGGTAAAATCCCCCTCACAAGCGCCGAGCTGGTCAAAGCAATGTTCCTCAGCGAGGACAACTACAAGAAAGAATTCCTAGAGCTCGACGCAGAGAATCTTTCTCAAAACGACATTAACGAACTTGTCCGTCGTAGACAAGAGGAAATAGCGCTCCAGTGGGACAACATCGAACGGGACCTTCACAATGAATCCCTCTGGTTTTTTCTAACAAACAGCAGCAAGGACCAATACCAAACGCGTATCGACCTTGTCCTTGACCTGATTTCAAAGAAACCTGTCAGCAACAGGGACACATACTATACATTTTTCGCTATCGAAAATCTCCAGAAGCAGCAACCCCTAGAGGATGTCTGGAAAATTGTACGGCGATCATTCCTTACCCTTAAGGACTGGCACGACAATCATGAACTATACCATAAAATCGGCTACCTTATCGCGTCGAACGCAGAACAGCTATCCCAGCTATTCCAAGCCTCTTTGGACAAGAAAAAGGACGAATTCGCAGCATATCTAGACTCCCGTATTAAGGCGAGCGTATCCTCGACACAGAATTATGCAACCATGTCATTTGAAAAATCTACAGATAAAAGCAAGATCAGCCGCCTACTCTTACTCTTTAATGTAGAGTCCGTACGCCAGAACGGCGAACAAACCCAATGGTTTCCCTTCGACAAGTATAAGGATTCTACCAAAGGCAAAATTCGCTGGAGCCTAGAACATATTCACGCTCAGGTTTCTGAGAGAATGACCCAAGAAAACAACAAGGAATGGTTGAAACTGCACGCCCAATCAATCCGTAATCTTGCTGGAGACGGTCCTCAAAGAGAGGCTCGCCTTGCACTGGCAGAAAAAATGGAGCAACTAGCAGAAAAACCAAGACTTGAAGGTGCCGAATTTGAGCTAATACGCCCAGAAGTAGAATCGGTGTTTAACATAGATAACAGGGTCGAATACCTCCATACAATATCCAACCTGGCACTTCTCAACACATCTGCAAATGCAGCGTTAAACAACTCAGCCTTCGATGTCAAAAGGAACGACATCATTCAAATGGATATGCAGGGCCGTTTCATTCCTTTCTGCACAAAAATGGCCTTTCTAAAGTATTACACCGAATCCGGCAAGACCCAGCTCCACTTTTGGGGGTATGAAGACCGAATTGCCTACATAACGAGTATGAACAGGGTTCTCAGAGACTATTTGCCCGCACCGATTACCTTGGAGAGCGAGGATTAACCATGAGTACGACCTTACACACATTTATCGATATTTTTGACGCGAACTTCGGCGACGAAAGAAGGCCTATCAATATAACAAAGGTCGAAATACCCATTATCCAGCGAGACTACGCACAAGGTCGAGACAATAAGGATATCCAGCGTATACGAGACCGGTTCCTTGACGCTTTATATAACGCCGTAGAAGGCACCCCAATAACCCTTGACTTTGTATACGGAAACATCAAGGGAAACGGAGTCATGACGCCTCTCGACGGCCAGCAGCGACTCACAACCTTATATCTGCTGCACTGGTACGCAAGCAAACGCTGTAAAATTGACGAGACCGAGTGCCGCTGTATAAGAATGTTTAGCTATGAAACCCGTTTCAGCGCTAGGGAATTTTGCCTTGATCTGGCTGATTTCACTCCAGATTTCACCCTTCCCCTCGCAAAACAAATACGAAACCAGTCTTGGTTTCCCTTGGAATGGGAAAAGGACCCGACAATCAGCGCCATGCTGACTATGATTGACGCCATCGATGAAAGATTCCATTCCGTACAGGACCTATGGCAGAAACTCAAAAACGGGAAAATCAGATTCTACTTCCTTGCCATCAAGGATTTGGGGCTCACCGATGAACTCTATATAAAAATGAACTCTCGCGGCAAGCCACTGACATCATTCGAGCACTTTAAGGCTGAGCTGGAAAAAACCATTCGAATGCACAGCGAAGAGTTGGCCAAGCGAATCATAGCAAAGATCGATTCCACATGGACGGATCTACTATGGTCCTACCGAGGAGACAACAACATCATAGACGATGAATTCCTACGGTACTTCTATTTCATTTGCTCAGTCATATACTATAAAGCCGGATTATCGACCCGCGACAGGAGCTCCGATGTATTTGACCTGCTAAAAGACCTATTCTCCACATCAAACGGAAACGCCGAAGCCAACATTCAACTTCTAGAGTCCTATTTCGATTGCTGGACAAACCTCCCCGAGCAATCTACCCCAGCCCAATATCTGGGTAAATTCTTGTCATTAGCACACGAACCCGGAAAAATCATCTCCAATCCGGTAGACATCTTCCAAGAATGTCTAGACAAATGTGATGACATTTCTGGCGATAGTAGAAGCTTTACCATAGGTAGAGCCGTCCTCCTGTACGCCATTATTCAATACCTACTCCATAGGGATGAAATCAGCGAGGATCAATTCGCAAGGCGTATACGAATCGTACAAAACCTGCTAAACAATTCCGGCAAGGGTGAATTGAGTGACAGTACGGAGCGTCAAGGCGGAAACCGTCTACCGGCAATCCTCAAACAAGTGGACTCCATAATCCTCAATGCAGAGGTGGATCTAACTCTAGGACCTAACTTAAACAACAACCAGCTAAAGGAAGAAAAGGAAAAACTGGCTTGGACAGAGAGCAACCCCTCCTTGGCCGAGTCACTATTCACCCTAGAAGACCACCCGCTTCTATATGGTCAAATCGGAATAATCGGTCTAGAACATCAGGAACTTTTCTCGCGTTTCGGAAAACTATTCGATACAAATACTCGATACGAAATAATTATGATGGCACTCATGACCGAAGGGATTTACGCCCAGTACGGCAGCAAGGGAGTCTGTCAGCTAGGGGCCAAGAAAGACGGCAGCTGGAAAGCTCTATTCCATCGCAGTGGAAGTACCGGATTCGAACAGACAAAGAAGGTTCTCACCTCATTCCTAGCCAAAAATGACGAATTTTCAACAGACTGGTTAAACGCACAAATAAACGCATTTATTTCCGATAGAGAAAGCAAAGCGCAACTTGATTTCCCATATTACTATATAAAATACAGCTCATTTAGGCGCTCCCCCTACGGGAAATACTTTGCAAGCAACCTAGCCTCGCACCCCTACAACGTAGTTGTAATGCACACAGAGCACAAGAAATCAGAAAATTCATTCCAGCCGTTCCTGTATGAAGCGGACAAAACCCACATCAACAGGGATGAACTTGGAGAGTCTCTGAGTTATACGGTTGGACAGGATTCAATCGATATAAAATGCTCCGGCAACAGCTTCGAGGTTAAAAGAACTTGCGGAGACAGCACTTCAACAGAAAGTATCAGCATTCCACAAACGGATGGAATTGACAGTGCCAATCGCATAACCAAACTACAAGATTGGCTAAGATCCAAGCATCTTATATAATTCCACATAAAGCTGATTGAAATACACTTGACAGCCTTACCTAGCCTTGGCTCTGTCAGGCAAATCCGTACTTTTTTACAAAACTGCCAAAACGCTGCGGAAATGACCGTTCGGCTCTGTTAGGCCAGACCATATAACTACGGAAACGCTGCGGCGGTTAGATCGCCATTTTCAGCGTAAAGACATCGATTCCGACGTCAAAGACAGTTTTGGATGGGTTTCCCCTCGCCCGCACTTCATCTCTCGCTGCCCCTTCGCCTAGGGGCTTTGCTCCTAAATCCCTGTAATCTCAAAAATGTCATTTTATGACATGTATTAAAATATATATTTCAAATAAAAAACAATATAACTGGAGGTGCCTTATGGACCAGAAAACTATTCGCGTTATGGGAGTCGGCAACGTCAAGGTCGCTCCCGATACGACAAGGCTTCGCTTTGAAGTAGATTCCCTACACAAGGACTACGAAACTGCATATGCAGAAGCTGCGGTGGGGAATAGGGAATTGCGTAAAGCTCTTGAAAAGCTGCGGCTCCCAAATGAATCCCTCAAGACTTCCGATTTTTCAATAACCAAGAAAACAGAGTGGAACGACAAAACGAGAAAATATGAATTCGTAGGTTTTAAGCTTAGACAGTCTTTGGCTATTGAACTTTCGCTTGATAGCGTCATCACATCGAAGGTCATGTCTGCATTGGGTACGGCCTGGCCCGAATTGGAAGTGAAAATTTCCTTTATAAAGAAAGATACGCATGACGTTAAGTTGCAAATTCTGGAATCAGCTGTAAAGGACGCCCGCGAAAAAGCAGAGGTTATCGCTAGTACGCTTGGCCACAAGTTGGGCAGCATTGTCAATGTTGATTACTCGAAACACCGTTTGGACATTCACGTCCGCGAAGAAGAGTATTGCTGCTGTGAGAGCGTTGCCGCCCCAGGGTGTGATGATTCCATCGATTACACTCCCGAGGACATCGAAGCCGGCGACACCGTAGAGACTGTTTGGTATTTGGATGGTTGAGTAGAATAGAAAACGAAAATGTCGTTATTTGACGCATAGGCTTTATATTTTTAGACGTGAGGTATCAAACTATGCTTTCAGAGAAATACGAAAATCAGGTTTTTGCGGAAAAGGTCAAAATTTTGGAGGGGACCTTGACATTTGAGAATTGCATTTTCGAAAAAGGCGTATATATTAAGGGCGATAACAAGCGTTATTTTCTTGTAGGTGAAGTTGTTCGCGCGGTTTTTAACTCTTGTGCGTTCCATTCCAAAGGCGATGATCCATGCGTTGCTCTTTGGACGCGTGCTCAAGGTGAGTTCGTTGGTTGCAAAATGTTCTCTGAAGACTATGTTCCGGTCCGTATAGATACGGGATCCCATGGGGTATTCCGCGATTGTTCTATAGACTATCCCGTTAAAAGATGTGGCGTTGCGATTATGGGTGCCTCGTCGGGAGAATTTGAAAATTGTCGCTTTTGCCATTTTGGAGAAGATCCTGCTAAGGTTGAACCGGTGTACTTTGATGCTCACGATAAAGAAAAAACTCGTTTTGAGAACTGTTCCTTCTGCAAAAAGTAATCTAGCAGATTGTTAAAACATTCTTGTCATTTTCTGACATCTGTTTAAATGTATATTTATAGGTGACTCTAAAAAGGAGGCTCCTATGCTGGCAAACAACGAAAACAAGAACTTGGAATACTGTCGCTATTATCATGGCGAACAGCAGGATCCGTATAGGGATTCTTTCAAAGGCCGTGCATGGATTGCCGAGCAATTTGCAAGTGAAAGTGCCTCGGATTCTGCAAAGAACTTCTTGTCATTTGTGGCGGCGCATATCAGTAAGTGGGAACCTTATGGTTATGAAGTGGATGTCGCTCGCTACATAGCCTTCTTTGAACATTGCTCTTTTAAAGAAAAAATTGAGATTGCAAGGGGCTATGGGCTTGGGGATGCTCTTCAATTCAAGAAACCTCGTGGGCGTACCATTTTCGAAAGCCATATGGATGCAGGCTTTTATACACCCGAGACAATCGATATGGGCGTACTGCTCTATAGTGATGGGCGAGTCTATATTAAGAATGCTGTGCCGGAAGGCTGCGGTTGCCAGAATTTGCTGCAGGACGGGCAAGATCCCTGCACTCAGGTGTATTTTTATGCAGGGAAATACAAAGAAACTGCCGATGTGGTCAAGAAACTGATAGATGAAAACTGGGAACGTATTTCCACATTGCCTTCAAAAATTGATGATTTTGTTTGTGATGGCGGCTTTTCGCACTATAAATTCTTGAGCAAACATTTTAGGGGAATGATTTATGGGGGATCGGAGGAATCGAAGGCGGTTGAAATATTTCATAATCGGGTTCTGAATATTTTCTATCGAACGAATGCGCCTTTCTATGATTGGCTTGATGTTACGACCGATGTTGAAACTTTCGTCGAACAATGGGGCGCTTTGTTAGACGAAATTGATGCTGATGAAACCCATGCAAAGGTATATGATTTTATCGAAAGTGGTCGGTTTGATGAAGACTGTCGAAATCTTGGTTTTGAAATGGATTGTTTTGAAAGTTTCGAGAAGCTTTGCAACTGTGATTCTGAAAATACTTTAGGCAACTCGTATAAAGAATTGTTTGCTGTTTGTTCGGATTATCATGTTTTAGGTAATGCGATTTTTAGCCAGTGGCGTTATTACAATCACTGGGCTGATGATGTAAAAGCGGAATTTGATACCGAATGGTTCAGGCTTGCGTTTAAGCGGCTACTAGAGCTGTAAAAACAACAAGTATTCCTGATAACCTAGTTTTCTTCGTCCAGGCAGCGTTTGATTTGCTTGCGGATGTATTCCTTGTGCGTGTTGATTCGTTCCAGGTAACGCGGGTTCACTGTCGTGTCGCCATCGCAAATCTGCTTCTTGGCGAGAACATCTACATCTGCATAAGAACGGCTGATATGTACATTTGCCAAACAGTTGGAATCGCTTTCCGAAAGGTTGTTCCCGGCCGCATTCTTGGTGCTGTCCAAGAGATCGTTCATGCCTTTTTCGAAGATTTCTTGCATCTCAGAATAAGTGGCGAAATCGTTCTTTTGGCAGAGCGGAGACGGAGTCGGAACGCTGCTGCTGGATTCTGGCTCCGGTTCTGAGCTGGAACTCGATTGAAATTTCTCGGGATACTTTGCTCTATACTCTTCTTCGGTATAGAGAATTTTATCCCCATCAACATAAAAATTGGCGGGATATGTTTGCCCATCGGAACATTTATATACCGCAGTTCCTAAATCTCGATGTGTACATGTGTTGCTGGGCACCCCATAAAGAGGAACATCATATTCGTCTAGGACAGCTTTTGTTTTGTCTTCGAGGGAATCTAGCTGCTCAAGGGTTCGGGTCTGGTTATTGGCAAGTTGTTCCTTTTTCCACCTGACTGTGGCTTGGTAGTCCTGTCCGTCAAGACATTCAAAAGTGGCTCCGACAAAGTTTTCCCAAGCGCAGTGGATGCTAGGGTCGCTTGCAAGCCTATAGGGCATCGAAGGGTCATAGTTGGAGCTAGACTCAGCTTCGCTGGAACTGGATTGGACTTCTTCGGAAGAACTTGAACTTTCGCAGGCATCGGAACTGGAAACTGCGCCCGAATCAATGTCATAAACGGGCCTGATTCCATAGAGCGTGTCGATTTTAGTGCCGTCAAGGTCGTCGGGTGTGGTGATAGAATCGGGTGGCGTATCGTTGTTCGCGCCACTTGTTACAGAAGCGCTTTCACTATCACCACCGCAGCTTGCCCAAAAGAATGCGGTTGATGATAACAAGATTTTTTTCCAGTGTTTGCGAATATTCATATGTTCTCCTCGATTCTATATAACATAAAAATACCCTTTTGTGAGGGAATTTTCTACTAAAAAATGATTTTGCTATGGATTATTTGTATAAAATTGTGTAAACTAGCGCTTTGAAATGGGGTAGTAGGCGCCTTTGGCTGTTTTTCCAGGAACATTACGGCCCTTGAGGTCGGTCATTTTGCTGGCACGGACGTTGCCGATATTGCCGCTGTTTAGAATGCGCTTGTCCGCGATAACTGTGGTTCCGTTTTCGTCAAGGAGTCCTTCAATGACTGCTGCGCTTCCGTCGAGATTTGCTTTGTAGGGGATAGTTGCGTCTTTTAGGAGCTTGTCGCTGGTAATGGAAACTTCGGGCGATTCGCTATCACCGATTGTGAGGCCTGCGACGGTGAAGGTCGCCTCTTCGCCGGGGAGGAGCCCTTTGAGCGATTTTTCGCTGCGCACGCCCTTTACGGTCACGTAGGCGTTGTGGTATAGTGGGGCAATGCCGATGTTTTTCACGCGGACGGCGGCTGAAATTTTGTTGACCGCGTAACCTGTGATTTCGAATTTGTAGCCTGCGTAGGAGCTAGCCTCGTACACACGATCCTTGGTGGCGTAACTGCCTTCGGGTGCATCGTTGCCGATGACGTAGGTCATGTGGTATTTGGCGGCGGCATCTTCCCAGGTGACGCCGTAGAGACCTGCGGGGTTCAGGAATTCGTGCTGGTCCTTGCTGTCGTAGTAGCTGATTTCACCACCTGCTGGGGCACTTTTCCAACGGTTTTCGCCAATGGTTTGCCAGTTCTTTTCGTTGTCGCCGTCACCTTGCGAAATGTCGTGTTCCTTGTGCATGAAGGAGTCATCGAACAGTCCGAATCCAAGTGCAAGCAATGTCTTGTTTCCGGCGATGGGAGTGTAGTTTTTATCGGCGGCGTCAATGGAAATGCTCCAGGGAGTTTCCTGGAAAAGGGTGTCGATGTGCTGGAGGAATGTGCTCTGGTAATCCTTGCTGGCGAAGTTCGTGTCCAACTTTAGTGTTGTTCCGTAAATATGGTATTCGGCCCAGTGCCCAAAACCCGCCTGCACGAATGCAATACGCGGATCCTTGTCATATTTGGCGGCGAAGTCGGTGTAGAACTGCTTGTAGAACCATTTGAGTTCTTCGTTTTTCCAGTCGGCGTAGTAGGTGGGGCCGTCTCCGCCGGCATCTTTGGTGAATGTTTCGGAGTAGGACTTATTAGCCTTGATGTACAAGGGAACTGCGGTGGCTCCCTTTACGTTTTCGGTGCAGTTGGGAGCGTTTTCGATGGTTTCGTTCGGGTACTCGATGCGAAAACGTACGATAGCCTGGTGCCCGCGGCTCTTGATGTCGTTGAGCATACTCTCGAAACTGCTCCAGTTGTAGTTGATTTTATCGCCGGTTTTGCCAGTTACTACAGCGCAGGGGAGGCAATACGAAAACTCTAGAGAAATGGAACTTTGTAGATTTTTCTGACTCTTCGCCTGGTCGGGCCAGAATACGATTCCCTTCATGGGCTCGAGTGATTCGATGCTCTTATTGAGCGCAATGGAACGGTCCGCCGCGAATGAACTTTCCGCGAGTAATCCTGTTGCCAAAAACGCAACCGCGCCACATGCGATTATCTGATTTTTCACCATACACACTCCGTTTCGAAAAAACTTCGTATCTACAAATCTATCGCTTGGATTGTTTGGAGTCAAGTAAAATTATGGATTTTTTGCCTTGGACTCGGTGACCGCGAATGTCGATTTGCTTGCCGGTGGCGCTGTTGGTGCGTATATTGCCGCTACGAGCCTTTCTGATTGCGGTGCCGTTGTCTTGCAGAGCAATGGCTATGCTGTCGAGAATCGGGTTCCCGGTGCCTTCGATATAGTCATGCGAAACTTCCCACACCATAATGCCTGCGTAGCCGTTGCCTTTGACCCAGCGGCTCTTGACTGCAGAAGAATGCGGGTCTTCGAAGGTGACATAACCGGTGGATGATACTCCGTAGGGTTCAACTGCGATGCTGTCGTAGAAGTATTCCCAGTCGGGGTTCGTGACAATATCTTTGTATGGGACTTGCTTTGCCGTTCCTTTTGTAAAAACAGTGCCGGGGCCTGTGGCGCCCTTGAATTCGAACCCGAAGGAGGGAATACCGAAGACCATCTTTTCGGTAGGAACGCCACGTTTTTTCCAGTAATCACGGGTTTCTTCCCATGACCAGGTGGTGTAACCTTCGTGCGGGTAGAGCGGCGAATCGAACATGGCTTTTTCATCCCAGTCGCCAGTCATGTCGTAAGTCATGAAGCCGAACCAGTCTAAATTTTTCACGAGAACTTCGGGCGTGAACCATTTGCCGTAATAAGGCGAGCAGGGAAGTGCTGCAGAAAGGCTTTTGTCTTTGGGAAGAGCTTCGCGAAGCTCCGTGAGCAATTTGCTGTAGGCAATCGTATCTGCTTCGGGCACTGGGTTGTATTCCCATTCCCAGTCCATGTCGAGCCCGTCCAGGTTGTGGTCGGCGACGAACTGCACGAGGTTTGCGATAAACTTGCCGCGAAGAGCGTCGTCCGATGCGACGGGGACGAAATTTTCGCTTTGGCTGCCACCGCCCAACGAGACGATGACCTTAGTGCCGACGGCGTGGGCGAGCGTTACCATTTCATCCAATGCGCTCGGGTCGTCTGCGGCGTCGCCTTTGAGTGAACCGTCCGTATTTGGCGTAATAAAGCTCCACAATACGTGAGTCAGCTTTTCGTATGGAACCTTGTCTACGGTGTAGGCGGGTTTATGCCATTTTCCCCAGTCAGGGTAGTAGCCAATGAATAGGGGCTTGGCCCATGAGGCGCAAATTCCGAAAGTGATTAAAAATGCAATCCAGAGCATGTTGCATCTCATAGGCTCTCCTAATGAATAATCGTCTATCCGTCTTTAAAATAATATTTTTTTGTGATTTTAGTCTAGTTAGGAGTGTTTCGTATTAGGATTCGTTACGCTGTAATCTAGGATTTAAACGCTAAGTTTCTATATTTACATTCAATGAAATTACCTGTCGTATGTATAGTTGGACGCCCGAACGTGGGCAAGTCCTCTCTTTTTAACCGAATCTTGGGGCGTCGTGCCGCTGTCGTTTCTGACCGCGACGGTGTGACCCGCGATAGGCATTACCAGACGGCCAATTACAAGGGCCATGAGTTTACGGTGGTCGATACCGGTGGATTCTTGCCGGATGATTCCATCGACGTGCTTGCCGATAGCGTGCGCACGCAGATTTTCAATGCCGTCGAAGAGGCCGACCTAGTGCTCTTTATGGTGGATGTCCGTGTGGGCATTACCAAGCTCGACGAACAGTTCTCCCGTATGGTTCGCAAGCTCGACAAGAAGGTGATTCTTGTCGCGAACAAGAGCGAAAACGGTGCCGACCGTCAAGAAAGCTACGAGTTCCTGAAACTTGGCTTTGGTCTCCCGCGTACCATCAGTGCGCTTACGGGCTATGCCTGCCTTTCGCTCATGGACGAAGTCGTTGCAGTGCTCCCGACGCCTGTGCGTGGTGAACGTCGCGAGGAACGCCCGATTCGCTTTGCCATTCTCGGTCGCCCGAATGCGGGCAAGAGCACGCTTTTGAATCGTTTGCTGAACGAAGACCGCGCCGTGGTGTCCGATATTCCGGGTACAACGCGCGACTCTATTGACTGCGACTTTGCGGTCGATGGTGTCAAGTTTGTGGTGACTGATACGGCGGGCCTGCGCAAGAAGGCAAAGGTCGAAGATGAAGTCGAAATTTTCAGCAACATGCGTACGCTCGAAAGTATCCGCCGCTCCGATGTGTCGGTGCTTATGGTTGACTGCACGCGTGGCCTAGAAGTCCAGGACTTCCGCATCATTACCGAAATCCGCAAGGCGGGTAAGGGCCTGGTGCTTGTGCTCAACAAGTGGGACATTTTCCCGGACAAGACCGAAAAGTCCTTTGACCACATGGTCAAGGACATGCTCGAACGCGAGCCGATGCTCGAATACGTGCCGATTATTTCGGCGAGCGCCAAGGAAGGCCAGCGTGTAAACCGCATCGTGCAGGCTATCCAGACGGTGTATGCCAACTGCCGTCGCGTGCTTGGCCGCGACCGTGTGGCAACCGCCTTTGCAAGCTTCCTCGAAAAGAACCCCGTGCCGAGCCAGAACGCCCGCGTGGTGCAGCTCACTCGCGCCTGTCAGATTATGGTGGAACCGCCCGTGATTGCTATCGAAACCCGCACGCCGGAACTGGTGGCCGATTCTTACAAGCGCTACTTGCTCAAACAGTTTTACGAAGAATTCCAGCTGCAGGGGGCCCCTCTCCGCTTGAACTTCGACCAGAAATTAACCCTTAGAAAGGATGAAGATCTTGAACAGTTTACTGAGTCTTCCAATAGCGTACTTGCTGGGGTCAATCCCCAGCGCGATCTGGATCGCAAAAATCGCAAAGGGAAAGTCGTTCGACATTAGAGATTACGGTTCCAAGAATGCTGGCCTTACCAACACGTTCCGCGTGCTTGGTTGGAAACCCGCTCTTCCGGTAGTGTTCCTGGATTTGCTCAAGGGATTCTTCGGACCGTGGATTGCCATGAAAATGTGCGAAGCCCAGGTGGCTGCTGGTGGTGCGGATTACTCCCACTGGGTTCCGCTTGTCGCTGGTCTCTTGGTGATTTTGGGCCACAGCTTCACCTGCTTTGCCGGATTCCGTGGCGGTAAGGGTGTGCTCGCCGCTTTGGGCGTGTTCCTTGCGCTTTGCCCGATTACGGCGCTTTCTGCTTTTGGCGTTTGGATTGTCCTTACGTTTTCGACCAAGTATGTGTCGGTGGGTAGCATTGGTGCCTGTGTTGCTCTCGGTGTTTTTGCCGTGATGGGTTACCTCAAGTTGCCGTTCCCGCCCGATGACATTAACTTGGGACTGATGATTACCTGCCTTATCGTGGCAGTTTTTGTGATTGTGAAGCATAAATCCAACATCAAGCGCCTTTTGAATGGCACCGAGAACGGATTTGGCAGCAAGCGCAAGACTCCGAAGGCGTAATTATTGTAGATTATAGAGAAATATTATAGGTTAAATTATGAAGGTTACTGTACTTGGAACGGGTGGCTGGGGACTTTCCCTTGGCCAGGTGGTGTATGAGAACAAGAATGAAGTGATGTTCTGGACAAATTCCCAGGCCGAAGTGGACCTGCTTTCTACGGAACACCAGTACAAGGACAAACTTCCGGGTGTGATTTTCCCGGCCGACTTTAAATATACGACCGATATGAACGCTGCCCTTGAAGGCTGCGAAATGGTCCTGATTGTGGTGCCGTCGCAGTTTATGGCGGGTGTTGCAAAGAACCTTGGCAAGTGGACTCCGGCAAAGGGCAAGGAACCGGTGGTGGTTTGCGCTACGAAGGGTATTCTCGAAGGTACGAACCAGCTGATGAGCGAAGTGCTCCTGGAACATGTTCCTTGGCTCACCGAAGACAAGATGGTTGCTTTTAGTGGTCCGTCTCATGCCGAAGAAGTCAGCCGCCACATTCTTACGGCGATTGTCTCTGCCTGCGTGAACGAAGAATCTGCGAAGCTCGTGCAGAAAACCATGAGCTGCTCTTATCTGCGTGTTTACACTTCCACTGATATCGTGGGTGTGGAACTCTGCGGTTCCGTGAAGAATGTGATTGCTATTGCTTCTGGTGTGCTCTACGGCCTCGAAGCAGGCGGCAAGTACAAGATTGGTGACAACACCCGTGCCGCAATCCTCACTCGCGGTCAGGCTGAAATGTGCCGCCTCGGTAAGGCTCTTGGCGCAAAGCCCGAAACGTTCGCTGGTCTTGCCGGCATGGGTGACTTGATTGTGACTTGCCTTTCGCAGCATAGCCGCAACCGCTATGTGGGTGAACACATCGGTAAGGGCGAAACCATCGAACAGGTCCTCGGCGGCATGAAGATGGTGGCCGAAGGCGTTCCGACTTGCAAGAGCACCAAGGCTCTCGCCGACAAGCTCGGTGTCGAAATGCCGATCGTGAATGCGGTTCACGCCCTCCTCTTCGAAGGCAAGAAGGTGGACGAAGTTATCAAGGGAATGTGGGACCGCGAACTCAAGACGGAAGTCTGGGAGTAAAACGCGTTAGCTCTAAGTGTATCACAAAATCGTTCTTGAAAGTTCCGCTGGATATAAATTCGGCGGATTTTTATTTGTTTTTTTTACCGAAGGCGGCAAAGACGATGGCGCCCTGTGTCGCCTGAAATAGCAGAGGCAAGTAGCTGAGAAGTGTAGATGCAAGAACTACATCGGCGGGTATTCCTAAAAGCCCCGTGTACAGGCTTACTTGTACGTTTTCGCGGATTCCTATTCCGTTAATAGAAATTGGGAGCATGGTGAAGGTGACCATGATGGTTGTAAATACGGTAATGACGGCTAAATCAACGTCGACTCCGACCGCTTTAAAGTAGGCGTAATGGATGACGATTGTTACCAACTGGAGCCAGATAGAATCGAGACCTGATAGCCAGAAAGCTTTGGGATGGCGTCTATAGACGGTAAATGAATCCTGTAGCTTTAATAAAAAGGGAACTTTGGTGGCTAGTTTGTTCGGTATTTTTATTTTGTCTAAAAATAATCCGCCGATAATAACTGCTACTGCGATGAGGGCGGTTATGCTTACAGTTACAGTGTAGGTCAAGGGAATTTGATACTTGATAGCAACAAAGGGGAGTGCTATAAAAAAGCTGAGGAACATGGCGATAAGGCCCATGACGCGCGAAATGGCTATTGCTGCAACTGAATTTGCGGTGTTTCCGAATCGACGCCCAAATGCGATGGTCTTGACTGCATCTCCTCCAAAACCGCTCGGGAGCAGATTGTTAAAAAAGTATCCCAGGGCAATATAGGCGTAAAAGGTTCTGAATTTGATTTTTTTGCCCTCTTCGAGCAGAAGCCCGCGCCATCGGTTGGCCTGAATGGCCATGAGAATGACGGTGAGGAATAGGATGAAGAGTAGCCAGGGGAAGGTCTTTTCGTTCCAATTAGAAATGGCGTCTAAAAAGGGGATTTTGTTAAAAATGTAGGCAATACCCCCTACGGTCACGGCAATTTTTATTGCGGTGAATGCTTTTTTTGTCCATTTTTTGGAATTTGGGACTTGCATAGACTTAATATAAAATATTATATTCCAAGTTAGAATAGTTGCCTTAAGGGTAAAGGAGAAAAAATGAAAAAGAGAGTTGTTATCCCCGCTATAGCATCTTTTGCGGTGGCAGGCTTGGTCGGATGCTCGTCGGAATCGGCGGATCCGTCTTCCCCGATTTCGCTTGGGGAAAAGGAAATTCAGTCCAGTGAAATAGCCTATGTCAATGTAGCGGATGCCAAAAGTCATTTGTCCCGTTACAGACATTTGGTCGTGAATTCTTGGCAACTTTCTGATTCGATTTCGGATACTTCGAAAACGGCTTCTGTAGCCATTGACTCTACGTTGCAGAAAGAAAACTTTGCGGTTGATGCAGATGTCGTAGTCAAGGATGATTCTGCGTACACGGTTGCTTCGGCTGGTGTAGAGGGCGATGGTTTGGCATGGATGGTTCAGGTTGAAAACGGATCAATCGTTTATTCCTGGCGTGAAAATGCCTCCGCTGAATGGAGGCAGTTTGTTTCGGAAAAGGTCCTTAACAAGAATGCTTTGAATAACGTTCGTGTTGAACGCGCCGAATCGATTGTCGTTGTTTTTGTAAATGGAAAAATTATCGCCGCTTTCCGAAATGAAATCAAGGGCTTCTCAAAGCTAGATGGAAAACTGACGATTGGTTTTGATACAAAGGATACCAGCAAGTGCCATTGTGAAAATGGCCGTGTTGAACGAATTGATATCGAAAATGTAGATGAAATTCCTTCGGATACGGTTGCGGTGGATTCTGTGGATGTTCCAGAAGATACGGCCTTTGTCGTTAAGGATTCCGTGACAACAAAGTGGATTGCTGAATGGAACTTTAACGATTCCTTGGATGTGGGGCTCGATGCAACGGGCAATGTGCATAATGCGACCATTGGTGAAGGTTCTGTGCCTACTGTAGACGGAATTGCTCGCTTCGATGGACAATCCGGTTTCTTGGTGAAACTTGCTAAGGATATCGGTATTAATGATTTTGTTGTCGAAGCTCGTGTGAAGCCGACTAAGTTCGGTACGATGCAGAATATTGTTGTAGCTGAGCCTCCTGGAAGAGGCGTGGACGGTTGGCAGCTTCGCATTGACGAAGGTGTTTTGACGGTTCACCTACGTGACACAGACAAGGATGGTGATGATTGGACCGTTTTCCCGGGTAAGCGTATGGCTCTTGACGAATGGTGCGAAATTCGTCTAGAACGTAATGCCGACAGTGTCAAGGTCTTTCAAAATGGAGAACTCACGGTTGTCGAAGGCTATAGGGGTGACTTGACCCAGATGGCTTATGATTGGGCAATTGGTTATGATGGCATGCAGCAGAATTTCCATGATCGCTACTTTGTAGGCGAAATGGATTATGTTCGCTTTGGCCAGTTTACTGGTTTTAGTGCAGGTTCTGTTGCCGCAAAAACTAGAAAGCCTTTGGCCGCTTGGGAATTCAACGAACCGACTTTTGTCGGACTTGACCGTATGGCAAATAACTCTACGCGTTACGTAGTAGGTTCTCCGGTTGTAGCAGATTCGACCGTTGCTCTTGATGGTCGGTCTGGTTTGCAGGTGAATCTTTCTAAGGTGTTCAAGCGCAATACTTTTGCGATTGAAGCTCGCGTAAAGCCGACCCGAATTGATACGATTCAGAACATCATTGTCGCTGAACCTCCAGGACGCTATGGCGACGGTTGGATGGTTCGCCTTGACGAAGGTGTTCTTACGGTGCATTTCCGCGACGAAGAGGTGGATAGCACGAAGTGGAATGTTCTTAAGGGTAAGGCGGTAGCTCTTGATGAATGGACCAATATTCGTGTAGAACGTGCCGCTGATTCTGTCAAGGTTTACCAGAATGATTCCCTTACGGTATGGGCTGCTACCAAGGGTGATGTGTCGCAGTTGGGTTACAATATTGGCATCGGTTATGACGCTGTCAATCAGGCTAGACATAACCGTTTCTTTGTGGGTGAAATCGATTACATCCGTTATTATGGATTGTAATATTGGGCAAAAAGTTTAATCTATATTTAAAGGGACCTGTTTAAAGGAACATGGTTCCTTTTTCATTTAGGTGAATATGAAGATAGATGTTGGCATTATTAATTATAACGGTGGCCGTGAATTGACGGCGTGCGTTAAGAGCTTAATGACTCAAACGGAACCTGTCCGGGTTTTTGTTTTTGATAATGCTTCGTCTGACATGTCTATTCATTTGCTAAAGACGAGTAATCTTGATTGCAAGGTGATTGAGTGCTCCGAAAACTTGGGCTATGCGGGTGCTTGCAACGGACTCCTAGAAAACATGGATTCCGACATTCAGGTGCTTTGCAATATGGATCTGGAATTTGACCCTACCTGGGCCGAAAACCTGTTGCGCTGTTTTGAACGCCACCCTGAAGCGGGCTCTATCGCAAGCTTGGTGATGGAAAAAAGCGGTGTGGTGAATGCTGTTGGTGTTCAGTTCGGGCCTGATCTTTTTGCCAAAAATGAAGCGAGCGGTTTGAATATAGCTGAAGCCGACGTCCGTGAAAAAGAGGTCTTTGGTTGCTATGGCGCCGTAATGGCTTTCCGTAAAACGGCGGCGGAGGCGGCGGGCAAACTGGATGCTAGTTTCTTCTTGTTCTTTGAAGAAACGGAGTGGTATTTCCGCCATAATTTGGCTGGCTTCAAGACGGTCTTTTGCCCTGAAGCCAAGGTTTACCATGAACGTTCGATGACGACGGTGCGTTATTCACCTCAAAAATTATTTTATTCGGAACGAAACCGTTTGCGTTCTGCCGTGCGTCTGTTGCCATTGTGGGGGGTGCTGATGCTCCCGATGCGTGGATTTTTCCGTTACCTGAGTATGGCGAAGGGTGGGGTTCCCTCGCAGTCTGGTGATGGTAAAAAACTTTCGAAGTGGTCTATCTGTGGTGCCCTAGCCAAGGCATGGGTAGAGGCGATAGAAATGTTGCCAGAGGAACTTGCAAAGAGAAAAAAATATCGCAAGGAATTTGGCAAGGTGGGCGCAAAAGTTTGCGAAATCCTTAAGGCATATCCGATAACGAATCACTAGCCTTAGCCTACTATTTTCTAAATTGCAGATATGGCTTTTGTTCATCTGCAAGTTCATTCCGAATTTTCTGTTTTACAGGCTTCTGCCCGTCTTGATGATATTCTAGCGGCTGCAGCCGATGCTAATGCTCCTGCCGTGGCGCTTACAGACCACGCAGCTATGTTTGGTATCCTGGAAATTCAGACCCGCGGAAAGGACATGAACAAGGCCCGCAAAGAAAAGGGTCTTCCTCCGGTCAAGACGATATACGGCTGCCATGTTTATGTGGATACATCGAGTGCAAATCAGAAAGACCCGATGACTTTTGAGCGTCTAACCCTTTTGGTAGAAAATGAGAAGGGTTACTATAATCTGCTCCGCATCGTGAGTTACCGCTACGAAGATGGTGATCGCTGGGCCGAAATTCCTTCTGTTCCGCTTTCGGTGATTGAAGAACACAAAGAAGGTGTTATTGCCATTGCGGGTGATTTCTTTAGCAAGTATGGTCAGAATGTGGCTGCGGGGCGCAATAGCGTTGCTCGCGAATACATGGATGCGCTCGACAAGATTTTTGATCATGACCATCTATACATTTCGGTTTGTGATAACGGTGTTCCGGCACAAAAACTGCTGAACGACTATAATGTAAAGTTGGCTGGTGAGCTAGGACGCGAAATTGTGGCTGTGGGCGATGTGCATTATATCAAGGCCGAAGATGCTCAGGCTCACAAGATTTTGCGCTGTATTTCGTTAAAGGAAACGTTGAATGGCTTTGATGACAAACGTTTTCCGACCGAAAAATTCTATTTCCGCAGCGAAGCCGAAATGGTGGAACTGTTTGGGCATATCCCGGGTGCCATCGAAAATACGGTTAAGATTGCAGAACGTTGTAACTATACGGTCAAGACTGGTATCGGTGACGAATTCTGGCCTCGTTTTAAAATACCCGAAGATTTTTTAGCCTCTGATGAATACCAAAACATCAAGGCGATTATGAAGGCGGAGTATGATGCGGAATATCCTGTTGTCCGTGAACGTGAAGTCAAGGGCGTTATCAAGGATAAAAAGAAAAAGGTTACCGCGTCTTATTGTGCCGATAAGGGAATTGCCGAAGATGCCTTGACGGATGAGGATAAGGCCGAAATAGAACGTTTGTCCCAGCCGGAATTCTTTGATGATGAGGACTACAAGGCTTGGGATAAAGCGGTGCATCGTTGGTGTAAGCCGGGTGGCGATGCCGACATTTACATTACGCACCTCTGTAACGACTTTTTGCATTGGCGTTTCCCCGACGAAAATTTCAAGTTCCCTGAACATGAAACCGATGTGGGCAAGCGCATGTACAAGGAACTCAACTGTATCCGCAACATGAACGTGGCGGGTTACCTGCTCATTGTGTGGGACTTCATTAACTGGGCTCGCCGAAACGGAATTCCCGTAGGCCCGGGCCGTGGTTCTGCAGCAGGTTCCTTGGTAACTTACATTATCGGTATCACCGACATTGACCCTTTAAAGTTCGACCTCCTTTTTGAACGTTTCTTGAACCCGGAACGTGTGTCGATGCCGGATATCGATACTGACTTTGCGGACCGTGACCGTGGTCGCGTGATTCAGTACGTGACGGATAAGTATGGCAAGGAATGCGTGGGCCAGATTATTACCTACGGTATGCTTAAGTCGAAGGCGGTGATTACCGACGTTGCCCGTGTGCTTGGATTCCCGCCGGCAGAAGCGAAAACGATTACGAAGCTGTTCCCGCAGCGCACTTTGAACTTTAGCCTCAAGCAGGCTTGGACGGGTAAAGACAAGAAAGGTAACAACCTCGAAGATGGTTACAGTCCGGAACCGCTGCAGGCGCTCATCAATAGCCGCGCCAGTTATCAGAACTTGTGGGATGTCGCTAAAAAGCTCGAAGATTTGCCGCGCCAGACGGGTGTGCATGCCTGTGGCGTGGTGATTACGCCGACTCCGATTTATAACCTTGCTCCTTTGTACCGAGCCGCCCCCGAAGATACTCCGGTGGTGATGTACGACAAGCATTACGCCGAAGACATTGGTCTACTTAAGATGGACTTCCTTGGGCTCATCAACTTGTCTATCATTCAAGATACGGTGAACATGGTCAAGAAAAATCGCAAGATTGATGTTGACATGAGCCATATCCCGCTCGATGACAAGGAAACTTTTGAGTTGCTTGGTCGCGGTATGACGACGACGGTGTTCCAGTTCGAATCTCCGGGTATGCAGAAGTACCTTCGTGAACTGAAGCCGACCCGAATTTTTGACCTGATCGCTATGAACGCCCTGTATCGACCGGGGCCGATTGACCAGATTCCGCACTTTATTGCCCGTAAGAACGGTCAGGAAGAAATTGACTGTTATCACCCGGATTTGGAACAGGTCCTTGGCGAAACTTATGGCGTGATTGTGTACCAGGAACAGGTGATGAAACTTGCCCAGATTCTGGGCGGCTATTCGCTGGGTGGCGCTGACAACATCCGCCGTATCATGGCTAAAAAGATGCCCGAAAAGATGGCGAAACTCGAACCGGAATTTTTCGAGAAATGCCTTGCCAAGGGCTATGACCGCGCCATGATTCAGAAGGTGTGGGATGCTGTGCTTCCGTTCTGCGGATACGCATTTAACAAGAGCCATGCAGCCGCGTACGCATACGTGGCTTACCAGACGGCTTACCTCAAGACGCATTACGGTCCTGAATATATGGCTGCTTCGATGACCTCGAAGATGGGCAAGACCGAAGATATCGTGACGATTATCTTGGAATGTAAGCGTCTCGATATCGAAGTGGTTTCGCCGAATATCAATGCCTCGATGGGAGAATTTGTTGCAAACGAACAGGGACAGATCCTCTTTGGTCTTGCAGGCATTCGTAATGTGGGCATTGCTGTTGTCGAAGATATTGTTGCAGAAAGAGAACGCCGCGGAAAGTATAAGGATATTTTTGATTTCTGCAAGCGCGTTGCTGAATACCAGGGCGAACAGAAAGAAAAACGCGCTCCCATGAATAAGCGCTTAATCGAAAGCTTGATTATGGCGGGTGCCATGGATGACCTGCCGGGGAGCCGCGCGGTTCTCATGGCAACTGTGGACCGCGCGATGGAAGTGGCCTCTAGGCATCAAGAAGATAAAGACCGCGGACAGATGTCGCTGTTTGATATGGGTGGCGGTGCGCCTTCGATGGATAGTTCTGCAGAAGTCCTTGAAGAAGCCGAAGAATGGACCGCGATGGAAATGCTCAATAAGGAACGCGATGTGTTGGGCATGTTCCTCTCGGGGCATCCGCTTGATGAGTTCCGCCCTGAATTGCAGGGCTTTACATCGTGTTCCTTGGATGAAGAAGAGTTGGCTCGTCACGAAGGCGGAACCGTTATTGTTGGTGGCGTCGTGACCAAGTTGCGTTCCATTGAAACTAAACGTGGCGATACGATTGGCTCGGGCTCGATTCAAGATTTCCACGGCGACCTGGAAATGTTCTTCAAGAAAGACTTGTGGGAAAAATTCCGCGATACCGTGGCCTTGGATGATCGTGTTTTGGTAAAGGGCTCGTTGGAACGTCAGCGCATGGGCGATGGCATGCAGGTGGTGGTCGAAGAAGTTATTCAGCTAGACCGAGTGCGTTCCGATATGGTCAGCCATCTTCATATGATTATTTACTCTTCGATGGTAGATGATACTTTTACCGAAAAGCTGTTGACGGCGATGGAAAAGTTTGAACCGTTCGAAGGAGAGCGTGGCTGTGAAATTGTGGCTCACGTCGAAACGGAGTCGGGCAATGTCCATGTGCTTACGCTCAAGAACAAAAAGGTTGTTTATACGCCCGAATTATTGCAGTTCTTGCGCAAGGATTTGGGGGCTTTGAAAGTTTGGGTGTCTAACCGCGCCAAACGATAAGATGAAGGAACGAACCCGCTACATTTTAGTCTGCGCAGGCGAAGATTCTGGGGATTCCATAGGCGAATCCTTGGTGAAGGCGATTGTGGCTGATGCCCGTTTTGAGGCTGTAGGCGCCGGTGGAATACGGATGCAGAATGCTGGCTTATGTTCGCTTGTTGAGTACGAAATTTTGCCTGTCTCTGGTTTTGGCGATGTGGTGCCTAGGTATTTTAAACTGCGTCAGAGCTTTAATCAGTTGAAAACGGCACTTGAATCGCCGAATTGTGTTGGACTTATTGCAATTGATTATCCGGGCTTTAACATGAAATTGGTTGCGCTAGCGGGGAAGTTACGCAAGCCAGCCTTGTATGTTGCTCCTCCGCAAGTGTGGGCCTGGAAGCGCAAACGTGCCAAGGAGTTGGCAAAAAATCCGTTTGTAAAACTTGCTGTGTTCTTTGATTTTGAAGAGACTGTTTATAAAGATGCTGGCTGTAATGTCGTTCGTGTACAGCACCCGTTTGTTAATTCGAAATTAAATGATTCTATCGTTCTAGAACCCCAAGGCGATAAAATCCGTTTATCGTCAAAAATCATTCTCCTTCCAGGAAGTCGCAAGTCACAGGCTCTGCGAAATTTGCCGATTTATTTGAAAACAGTGCAAGATGTTCAGAATGTTGTTGTGATTGCAGCTCGTCAAAAGTTGGTGCCTGTTTTTGAAAAGTTTGGTCTGCAAGTCGTGGTTGCACCCCAAACAGCTGAAGAAAGAATGGCTCTGTATCACGCTGCCAAATATGCCATTGCCGCTCCAGGGACAGCAACTTTAGAGCTTGCTTTATCTGGAAAATCGATGCTGATTTGTACCAAGCCGGATGTGCTGACTTATTGCTTGGGACGCTTGTTTATTAGGTCAAAATATTTTGCACTTCCGAATATTATAATGAATCATCTTGTGTTCCCAGAATACATCATGGCTCCTTGGGAAAGCTATGATGTTCTTCGGCAAAGGATTGCTTCGGCCGTTTCGGTTGCCAACGATGATGTAAGTGCGGAACTTCGCGAGAAGTTGAATGTGGGTAAATCCCTTGAACAGCTAGCGCTTGAATTTCTTGGCCAGTTCGTCTAGCGTAATCCGCATAAGGGTGGGGTGGCCATAAGGGGACTTGAGCGGTTCTTCGGTGAGCATTAGTTGACTTACCAACGCTGCCATTTCTTCGGACTTTAGCTTGTCGCCGGCTTGGTAGGCGTTTGTGTTTGCCCATGCCTTGGCGATGGTGTCCTGAATTTTGACCATGTCGCCTTCGCCCTTATTTTCGTCACCGATATTGTCTAGAAATTCTTTGACTGCTTTAATGGCGCGCGAAAGGGGGAGTGCACTCGGAATCGCGCGGATTTGATAGGTTTCTCCACCAAAATGCTCAATGTAGAATCCGAGATGCTTAAATTGGTCTTCGACTGATTTTAAAGCTTCGATTTCGATTTTTGACAAATCCAAAAGTTCCGGGAACAGTAGTTCCTGGCTGTCGAGCGCAGAACCATTTTTCAAGGTGTCTATCGCTTGCTCATAAAGAATTCGAGCGTGTGCCGCATGCTGGTCAATGACTAAAAGTCCGTCCGAATCTTCGCCCGCAATATAAGTGTTTGCAATTTGGAAAAAGGTCGGTGGAATCCACGTCGGTTCGGGAGCCTCTGGCTTAAGGGATTGTTCCCCTTCTAGCGAAATGACTTTGCCCGCTTCGGGTTGGCTAAAGATGTCTTGTACTAGGTCTTCGTCGGGAGTGGTCTTGCTCCATGTGCGGGGGGCAGAGACCGTTTTAGGGGGCGTTAAGGTCGTTTCTGTGAAATGATATGGTGTGCTTCGCTCCTGCAGGTCTACTGCAACGGACGGCTGTCTCGTGGGTGCTCCCGTATTTTGGGATTCAGCAATTTCTTCACTTAGGTCAATGAGTGGAGAATGGGCTTCCATGTCCTTAGTGAAGGTGTCGCGGATGGCGTGAGTGACCACCAAAAAGACCAAGTTTTGGTTTGCAAAACGGACTTCGCGCTTGGCGGGGTGGACGTTTACGTCGAATTCCATGTCGGGCATGTCCAAAAACAACACCGAGACGGGCTTACATTGCGCCCCGTAAGGCTCGTAAGATTGCTGTACGGCCTTGCTCACCATCTTGTTTTCGATGGGACGATTACGGATAAAGAGAAATTGGTGGTTGCGTTTGCCGTTTGTTTCGGTTGTGGGGGAGATATAGCCCCAAACGTGAACCCCCGCTTCGGTATAATCAACAGGTAAAAGAGCCTTGGCGATCTTAGAACCGATTGCTTCGGCAATGCGGCTGCGGAGTTCTCCTGGGACTCCCGTAAAAACGGTCTTGTCTCCGACCTTGTAATCAAAACGAATTTCTGGGTGGGCGATAGCGGTTTTTAGGATAACGTCAAAAATGCGGGTAGCTTCTGCGGTATCGCTGCTTAAAAACGTGCGGCGAACGGGGGTGTTATAGAAAAGGTCTTCGACCAAAAAGGTGGTTCCGCGGCTTGCCTGAATATCTTGCTTTTCGACAACGTTTCCACCTTCTATAATAAGTCTACCCGAATCTCCGTCATCGGTTGCGCTAGTAATCGTCAGCTTTGATACGGCAGCGATAGAGGCCACGGCTTCGCCCCTAAAACCGTTTGTATGCAGATGAAAAAGATCGTCTGCATTTGTTAGTTTGGATGTAGTGTGACGTAGGTAGCAAAGGTCCAAATCGGCGGCGTTCATGCCTTTTCCATTGTCGGTGACCTGCATTTTCTTTTTGCCACCCTGTTCTATAGAAACCTGGATTCGGGTAGCTCCTGCGTCAATGGCATTTTCAATAAGTTCTTTTACGGCAGATGCTGGGCGTTCGATTACCTCGCCAGCAGCGATTTTATTGATGATTTCATCAGATAAGATGTGTATTTGAGCCGTTTTCATGGCCAAAATATAGCCATTTGAGGGGGCTGTTTAGTATATTTTTGCTAAATTAAAAGCTAAAAGAATGAATGGTGTTCCTGACACCCGTTCAATAGAGTGAGGTAAAAAGTGCTTTCAAATCTGTTCCTTCAGCTGACTCATATCGAGTTACTCATAAAGTATCCGGTCAAGGATATTTTGACTCTAATCAAGCGTGACCCGCGCTTTACGGTCAAGGTCCTTAATGATATATACTTTGAGGATTCTTTTGTTGATGAAGGCATTCACCGCTTAATCATGAACAATGTGGTGAATTGGCTCTATGAAAGGGGCGAAAATCCAGATACCTTTGTGCAGAACATCATTGAACGCTGCGCATCGTTTGAAGCTGTCCCCGCTCGTAGCGTTTTGCGCTCTTACCTCCCTTACGTATCTCAGTTCTATGCAACTGAAGATGTCCGTCAGCTTTGCCTCGATATTATTCCAAAGCGCTATCCTCTGCTTACCAACTCGAAGTTCCTCCGTCGAGATTTAGTGGATGGCTATCGTAAAGAGTACTACACTTATCGCTTTGATTCTCCGGGTCTTTTGATTACGAACCCCATGCGCTGGTTCAACGGCCTTGTGCAGTTGGGGCCCATTTTCTTGAATACCCCTCAGTATGAATTGATTGAGTATAAGGCATCTCAGACCTCTTTTGTTGAAGCTCTTGAAAACCGTGCTACCGCCGAAGTTCGTGACGATGGTTGTGTTTATGTGAACGGTCGCCAGGTTGGTAAGTACATGACCTTCGGTGATTGCCTTGATGAATACGGCCTTGATTGGGAGTTCGACGCCGAACGCAAGATGGCATGTATCCGCGCTACCGAAGATGTTGTCGACGAAAAAGTGGGTGCAGTGCTGATTCATAAGGGCTGCTATTACGGCGCACCGGCTAGCGTGGTCTACTTTGATTATAAGGCCAACGTGAAGGCTCAGGAACCGTTCAACAAGTTGATGAGCGCAGTCGTTAAGCAGGAATTCGATTCTTGGGAACCCATCCAGAAGGCTCAGGAACAGCTCCTTGAAGCCATGAATGACTCTGTGACGGTTATCTACTACAAGAGCGATGATTCGATTTCTGTGAATAGCAAGCACTTAATGCGTAACGTTCCGGCTCGAATCCTTCGTAACCTGCTCCGCGAATATAGCGCTACGGGTCGTGAAGAATTTGAAAACCGTGAATTCAAACGTGACTCGTCTATTTGCATGGACCCGCTGCGTCCGAACTTCGAAAGCCGCTTGAATCGCGTCATTGCTCATATTAACGGCTCTGATGATCCGGAACATCCGTCCGAAGGCGTTAAGAAGTTCTTTGAAATCGAACGCCATCGTCGTGGTGGTTTCCGCTTCGTACCGAAGTGCAAGATTATATTCCGTGAAGAGTAAACGTTAGTTTACTTGTAATCGGGAATGTAATTGATACACATTAAAGAAATAAGATATTTGGTAGTTTCGAAGCGCCAAAAAATGGGTATATTTAGAATCGTGAACGGTAGAAGGGTAAATCCTGAAACAACTCTATCATTGCTCCCCTCCTGGTAGGTTCAAGGTTCCACATACCGATTCATATTTTCTCCTTCTTAGGAAAGGGTTCTCGCAAGGGAGCCCTTTCTTTTTTGTCCCTTTAGGGACAAAAAGAAAGTCCTTCGGCTCAGCCATGCCAGTCTGCAAGCAGCCTGTCGCGGCATTCGCCTTGCGGACTTTTCTTTCAGCCTATTCTACGGCTCGGTCATGTGCAAAAAAGCTCCGCATTAGCGGAGCTTCATTGGAATTCTGTGCTGTCGTATTAGCGACGGCTGAAAGCCATTTGCTAATGCAGGCGCATTAGCGACGTCTTTCAGCCATTTCTTTCTTCAAGATGTCCATGACAGCGCCGAGGTCTGCCGGAGCCTTGAACACGGGGTTCGCGAATTTGGAACAGATATTCTCGAGCTTCTTTTCGTGATAGCCGACCTTGAATTCCGTGAACTTGAGGCCGTGAGCCGTGCTGATGACGACCACGTTCTCTTCCTTGTCGATCTTGCCTGCGGCTACGAGCTTTTCGAGGGCGCCGAGAGCGACACCGGTGTGCGGGCAGCAGTAGAGACCGATACGGTCGCCGCGGTGGGCGGCATTCGCGAGTTCTTCTTCAGTGACGCTCACAACCATGCCGTTCGTCTTCTGGATGGCGCGTACGGCCTTCGGATAGCTGACCGGGTTGCCGATCTGAATTGCGGAGGCGAGCGTCTTCTTGGCCTGCATCGGGACGAGCTTGTCGAAGCCGCGTTCGTAAGCCTGGAAGAACGGGTTGGCGTTTTCGGCCTGGGCCACGATAATGCGAGGAATGCGGTCGATAAGACCCATGGCCTTGCAGTCTTCGAAACCCTTGGCGAGTGCGCTGACGTTACCGAGGTTGCCGCCCGGGATAATCACGGTGTCGGGAACCTTCCAGCCCATTTCCTGGCAGATTTCCGGAGAAATCGTCTTCTGGCCTTCTACGCGGAGGCTGTTCATGGAGTTGGCGAGGTAGATGCGGTTGTCGGCGGTGACCTGCTGCACGATCTTCATGCAACCGTCAAAGTCGGTGTCGAGGGCGAGTACGATGCTGCCGTTGGAAATCGGCTGGATCAGCTGGGCAACGCTAGTCTTCCCGGCGGGGAGGAATACGATGCTCGGGATACCTGCCTTGGCGCAGTAAGCGCTCAGGGCTGCGGAGGTGTCGCCGGTAGAGGCGCAGGCCACGGCGTCGATTTCGTGAATTTTCTTTTTAATAATGTGGTTCACCTGGCTTACGAGAACCGTCATGCCGAGGTCCTTGAAGCTACCGGTGTGGGAGTTGCCGCAAAGCTTCACCTTGAGGCTCTTGATGCCCATTTCCTTGGCGAGCGGGGCAGCGTCAAATAGCGGGCTCCAGCCTTCGCGCATGGTCACGATGTCTTCAATCGGCATGTCGGGGAGCACCATTTCGCGCTTGCTCCAGATGCCGCTCATGTCGGCGGGTTCGAAGCTCATGCGGCGTTCGGCAAAGAGCTTCTTCCATTCGTCGGGGCTCTTGCTGGCGAGAGCTGCACGGTCGTGTTCGACTTCGAGCAGGCTTCCGTCGACCTTGCTGCGGTAAATGACGTCGGTCAGCGGGTAGGTGTCGTCCCCGTTGATGTTTCTAAAATGGGCGTTGAATTGCATAATGTCCTCAAAAATTTACGACGATAATTTAGAAAAAAGGTGGGGCTGTCTCAAGATGCTAAAAGCAAAACGACCTAATATCAAATTACACTTCGTTTTAAAAACCCCTGCGTATCAAATTTTCTATATTCTAGGCCGTATTTTAACAAACTCGGAGTTCTGAGTGAAAAAGCAAATTTTTAATAATTCGTTTGGCGCCCGTCCGGTGGTCGTAGCTTTGTTGCTTTTGGCCATTGTTCTTACTTCGTGCCTTTTTGAATCCGATGATAACGGCCTAGAAAGTTGGCTATCGAGTCAGGGGATGCCTAGTAGCTACAAGGTGCAGACTTTGTCAATTAACGACCTTAAGGTTGCTTCTGCCGAGGTATTTTTAGATACGCTCCCGAAGTCGGCCGATAATCGAGCTGTATTTGGGCATGCTTCAAATTTGACGCATGACTTGTTTGTAGACATGGCTTTTGTCCCTGATTCCAGCTTTATCAGAAAATTGAACGAGTCCGATACCTCGGGTGCTTTTATGTACTTCTTCTGGTTGCGTCCGTTCTATATGGCAAAAAAATTCCCTTCTGATTCACTCCCTTATAAAGAGGAAATGAATGTTTCTATCGAGTGGAAATTGGATGCTAGTACTTCGGGTGGCTTCATAGATAGTATTATGCGTATCACTGATGCGGGGTGGTATGAGAGCCTGACTGAATGGAAACCAGATGCCTCAGCTGATACGGTGTTCAATATGCATGTGGCTGCGGGGGATACCTTAATCCGTCTACAGTTGCCCACAGCTTTGGTCGATAGCTTGAAAAAGATTAAGGGGTCCGCTCATTTGCAACTTCGTTTCTCTGCTCCCGAAGCAAAACATGAATACCGTTTCTATGGCGATGAAACCTATTATCCGCCAATTTTTAGCCTGTATTCAGATTCGACAACCTTTATTTCTTTCAATCCCTTCCGTATGGCAAATGTCGTTAGGAACGAAGAAGAATGTTTAGAATGCCTTGTCCTTCATGGCGGAGTCTATGATTCTTTAGTTGTAGAGTTACCTTCAGAACGTATTCTTAAGGCTCTTTCGGAATTCTATGGCGATGATTTCCCCTATACCAAGGGAGACAAGAACGATGTTCGTCAGACGGTTGTTTTGGCTCAGCTGACCATGGCTCGTGATGATTCCAAGGGTTCTAATGAATTTGGGTATCCGATACAGGTTGTTGTTGGCTCTTATGTGGATAGCGCCGATGGACAGATTCGCCGTATGGAGAACTATCGCTTGAATGATGACCTGATTTTAGAGGATGGACATCAGAACCTGGTTTTCCATAAAGGGGATTCCCTGTCGCTTCAATTGACTTATGGCATGCGAGACTTTTTGAACAAGGCTAGCGATGGTCGTTCCATGAAGTTTATTATGCGCTTGGGATATCCGTTCTTGCAGGAAAAGGATACGACTTATAGCGATTATGTGAAAACCTGGAAAGATACGATCAAGACGGCTAAGGGTGACTCTATCGTGTCTCGAAAAGATACGGTTTCCTTGTTCTTTAGCTATCTGGACTATGCCCGCTACGATTTTACGGAATCGTTCGAAAAACCGATGACTCTCAAACTTTGGTTGGCCTCTAAGCGGGGGGATGAAGAATGAAAAAGATTGTTTTAGCATTATGCGCTTTTGTTGGCTTTTCTTGCGCTTCTATGATTGGCATGGATGCCCTTGGTGAAGAACAGGTGCTTGGTGGAACTGCTTCTGCTGCGGGTCGTGGCTTTGCGGGTAACGCCAAGACTGGTGATGCCGAAGGACTGTCTGTGGTGAACCCTGCGCGCTTGGCTTTTGATGCCAAGGTGGTTTTCAATCTTAATTTCTTGGTAGAGATGGATGCCGCAGAAAAAGGCGGAAACCATTATACATCAACAAACCTTTCTTTGCCTTCGTTTAACTTGTCGTTCCCGATGAATGAATTTGGTGCTCTGGGACTTTCCTTGTGGCAGCACTATTCGTCGTCGTTTAAAGAGGATTATGCCAACAGCAAGACCATGTCTGATGTAGAAATTGAATACAAAGGCAGTGTCTATGAATTGGTTCCGTCTTATGCAATCCGTTTGCCGTTTTGGCGTTCGCTTTCGTTGGGTGCATCTGCCCACGTTGTTATGGGCAATACCTCGAGACAGCTGACATTGGGTGGCAATACGTCTGATTTGCCCAAAGAAGATGCCTGGGCTTCGTCTAAATCCAAGATCTCGGATTATGTAGATGGAACATGGGAAATTAAGGACCATCCTGCCTATTATACGGCAGCACTTCAGTACCGTGGTCCCATGGTATCTTATTTCTTCTCATTTACGACGGGATATACTTTAAAGAATACGTTGGATTATAACTTTAGATTTAGCGAAATCGATACGTTGGCCTCGACTCGTTATGTCCGTGAAATTGATGTGCCGGCCTTGCTTGCAACGGGTATAAATTACCGTTTGAACAAACGACATAATATCATGGTTGATTTTTTGTGGCGAGCCTGGGATGATGACATCGAAAATCTGGCGGGTGGTTGGAATTTACCTCAGACAACCAAGACGCAAAAAGACTTTATGATTTCGTTAGGTTATCAGTGCGACGGAAGTCCGCTATTTTATGAGTCTTATTGGAAAAGAATCAATTACCGTGTTGGAACATGGTACAGAAATTGGTATATTAAGGACGTCTTTGAAGTTGGCGGTTCGCTCGGTGGCGGGTTCCCTCTCGGTCGCAAGGGGACGACTGTGGATCTTGCCGTACAGGGTGGAAAGCGCTTCGCTGATATCGATAACCAGTGGGACGAAACGTTCATTGGTCTTCGTGTCGGTTTGACGGGCATCGCTACATGGGGTATGGAGCGTAGGTAGTTTTTTATGAAGGAGGCCTGGTATGGCTGTAAAAAAAGAAACAGATGCAAAGTCTAAAATAAAGGCGACCATCAAGGAACTTGCCGAAAAAACCTCTGATAAGGTCAAGAAGGTTAAGGTGGCTACAGAGACAGCGGCTAAGGAAAAGGTCGCTAAGGTTGCTGCGAAAAAGACGGCAACAAAGGCTGCAACCCTTAAGACGATGAAGGACGCCGAAGAAAAGGCCGTGAAGGCCGTGGCCAAGGTGAAAAAGGCTGCAGCAACAAAGGTTGCAAAGATTTCGGACGAAGTGAAGAAGGTTGCTACAAAGAAAACGGCTGCCAAGTCTACGACTGTAAAGGCTTCTGCAAAAGCTGCTACGGCAAAGACCTCTGCAACAAAAACTGTTGCGAAAGTGGCTGCTGCTAAGTCTGTCAAGGCCTCCACAAAGGATGTCGCCAAGATGGCTCAGTCTTTTGATGCTGAGTATCTGGTGCTTATGCAGAAGGATCCGAACTGGATGCACGCCTTCTGGGAAGTTTCTGAAAACCGTATCAACGAAGCAAAGAAGGGTAAGGGAAAAATCGTTCTTCGCTTATTTGATATCGCTGATGACCTTACGGTGCAGCGCAGCAAAAAACGCAAGTTCCGTGATATCGAAGTGCCTGCCAATGCTCGCAGCTGGTATGTCGAAAATACCGCAGGCAAGTCTTGCGTGGCTGTTCTCGGTGCTGTGTCTGGCAAGGAATTCAAGCCTATCGTTGAGTCGACTCCGGTGATGACTTTTGACAAATCCGCTGCAGCTCCTGCCGCAGACGACGCATTTGCAAAGGCCTCTCTTGGCGGAAATACACTCGGCAATTTTATGAGTTCTGGTTTCTCTAGCCAGACGGCTGAATCTTGGCTCAAGAGCCTTGGTGGTAATTTCGGTAGTTCTTCAGAATCCATGTTCTCTGGGGCTCTTTCGAGTGCTGCTCTCCAGTCAAACAATATCGAAGTTGCCAAGGATTCTGTGAACTACGGCAAGGATTTCTTCTTGTGGGTGAAAACGCGCCTGATTGTTTACGGTGGAACTCGTCCCGACGCCCATTTGCAGGTCCGTGGCGAACCGTTCCCGCTGAATCCGGATGGTACCTTCAGCTTTGAAGAAGACCTGCCGGATTCGACGAAGATTATTCCGGTGTTCGCGACCGACAAGGACGGCGATTTCCCGACTACGATTGTGCCGATTGTCGTTAAGCGTACGGAGTAGTCCTCTTTAATGGGTGCTCCCGGAAAAATACTTTTCCTGATGCACGCACATTTACCTTTTGTGCGGCATCCGGAATATAAGCGCTTTTTCGAAGAGAACTGGCTGTTTGAAGCTATTGCCGAAACGTATTTGCCTCTTGTGCAAGCGATGCGGCGTCTTTTAGAAAAAGGTGTTCCAGGAACACTCAACTTGAGTGTTTCTCCTCCGCTTATTGAAATGCTTTCTGACGAAAACTTGATTGAAAAGTTTTCGGAGCATTTAAAAAAACAGCTTGAGCTGATCGAAAAGGAAGTGGCTCGAAACACAGGAACGGAGTTGGAACCGCTTTCTCGTTTTTATTGGTCGCGTCAGCAAACCCTGATAGACTTGTGGGAAAACCGCATCAATCGTAATCTGCTTGCTGAATTTTTAGAACTTGAAAAGGCGGGTAAGCTGAATTTGCTCACGTGCGTGGGGACGCACCCGTTCTTGCCTGCGTATCAGAGCGACCCTGCGTCTATCCGTATGCAATTGGATGTGACGGTGCGTTGTTTTGAACGCGCTTTTGGACGCAAGCCCAAGGGCGTGTGGCTCCCCGAATGTGGGTATTTCCCGGGGCTCGACAAGTATCTTGCCGAATTTGGCCTGCATTATTTCTTTTTAGAAACGCATGGGGTCTTGTTGGCGTCGCCTACGCCCAAGTATGGTGTATTCACTCCTCTGCGTACTACGCAAGGGCTTTACTGCATGGGACGCGAACAAAAAAGTTCGATGGAGGTGTGGAGCCGCCGTACAGGATATCCGGGCCACCCCGAATACCGTGAGTTCTTTACGGATATTGCAAGAAACCGTCCCCGCGATTATTTAGGCGAATATTTCTTTGCCGGAGATACGCCGATTGATTCTGGCTTCAAGTACAATCGTATTACAGGTGGCGAACATAAGGAAATTTACCGCCCGTGGAATGCGATGAAGTTGGCAGAGGACCATGCACGTTTATTTATCGTGAATCGTGAAGCCACAATTTCTGAATTATTGGTGAATATGGAAGGGAACAAGGCTGCGATGCTTTGCCCTTACGATGCCGAACTTTTTGGGCACTGGTGGTTTGAAGGCCCCATATTCCTCGAAGAAATGCTTATGCGTGCGGCTTCTTCGACGGTGCTTGAATTTGCCGGTGCAGATGAAGTGATGACGTCTTCGGCAGATCCTGATGCTCATGAGCCCGCGTTTTCTAGCTGGGGCGAAGGTGGCTTTGGGTCGGTGTGGATTAATGGCGAAACGGACAAGTATTATCCGCAGTCTTACCGTATGCGGGCCATGATTGACCACCTGGTTTCTATTCGTGAAAAAATGGGGCGTGAGTCTCTACGCGGAAAACTCCTGACGCGTTATATAAAGCAGATGGAACGAGAATTAATGCTTTTCCAGTCCTCGGACTGGGCTTTCATGATTCACAACCATTCTGCAGATGGCTATGCCCGCCGTCGTTTAGATGACCATTATCACAATGGCCATGCCTTATTTGCCGAGGCATGCAAGGCCATTCTTAAGAATACGGATAAGCTTGCTGTGCATTCCATATTGCCGAAGCTTGAAGAAACAAATAATATCTTCAGCTGGCTCTAATAGACAATAATAAAGTCTTTAAGTTTGCCTTTATTCCCAGCCCTGAAACGGTAAACTCCTGGGGCCAAGAGCGATTTTACTTCGCTTTCGTCAAGACAATGGGTAAATTGGTCGTACTTGATTCTAGTAATCAGGTTCCCTCGGCGATTTCGGATTTCTATGTAGTCCTTGTTTTGCGGAAGCGGCGTAAAGCATAAGTTTCCGTGTCGCCAAGGCGTGGGGTAGGCTCTCAAAGTTGAATCTTGGATGATACTGGGAATTCGTTCTGTTTCAGAAAAATGACTCAGAATCCAAAGGGTTGAATCGGGATTGATGTTGCCGAAATTTCTTTTGCTGATGGAATCGACGCTATTAGCGGTGGGCAATAAATGAATGCTATAGAGGTTGTTGTTGAGTGTGGCCGCCGATGCTGTTCCCGTAAACTTAGTTAAGTTGGGCTTTCCGCCTATATAAAAACGGTAGGCGAGATTTCCGAGATACTCTGCTTCGAAGGTCTCGTTTTTAGATAGGGTGGTAAAATCGGGCCAGTTGGGTTGATCGCTGGTAATCCAAAAAGAGGAATCGACAAGTGCGCTGCGCTTTCCTGCAAAGGAAAGCCTTGTGGCAAAATCATTAAATAGTGAATCTGGTGAAAGATTCTTTTTCTTGATGGCCTGACTTAGTTGATATTGAAATGACTTTGACGGATTCTTTGCGTAGCTTTCCCAAATGGATTTGTCGGTGCTGTGATCTACGTGATTGTAGAGGTATAGAAGCAATAGTCCAGCGGCATAGTCTTGGGTCATTCTGTCGAGAGGTGTTCCTACAATTTTAGACATTGCTGGGAGATAGCTAAAATAGTCATCAACATCGGGGGCCACAATTTCTTCGATACCCGAAGCAGATGCTTCGAACCAGAAATTGAAATATGTGAGCATGTCCAAGTAACGGAGTTGTGAAGAATGGTAAAGTTCGTGGGCCGTTGTTACCTGGATACCCTTATTCCATTGCTTGGCATAAGAGTAATTATGGGTTGTATTGAACAATTCTTCGGTGGCTCGAGGATAAGAGCAGTTTTTCCCATTATAATGAACGGTATCCTTGATTTGTTTCGTTGCAGGAGCATAGCGAAAATCGTTGTCGATGAAAATTTCGCTTTGTGTCGAGTCAAAGGGGAGTGTTACAGCAAAACATTTGTAACAAGATCCGTTGAAAATAATTTTAGTGTCTCTTAAAAGGTCTACATCTATAACCTCAATAGCATATAGTCCTTTTTGAACTTTTTGCTGATAGTGGTACGCCTCTGAAACTCCTAGAGGGGGTAACATTCCTTGCTTGTTTACATGAAAATCCCAAGCGTATTCTAGATACTTGGCCAAAGTATCGATGAATTCGGGAATGGTCTTGTGAGGACCCTCAAGAGTGTAGAAAATTTCATAATGGTTTGTGGTGCGCGAATAGACACTGTCGTAATAGTCGTCGTCGGTACAGATCGATGTTGCTGTTCGTGCTTGCGGTTTGCTCGATAAAAGCGAATGGATGCTTTTGCCTTGTTCTCTAAGGTTTTGAATTAGTTGGCTTGTTCCGCAAGCATTTCTAGAAAAGGCTAAACTTGAACAGTTTAATAAAATGATACCTAGAATAAGGAAAAAATATTTCATCTGACCCCCGTCAATATTTTTTCTTCACTTAAAATTTGCTGAGCTTGGTGACTGATTTCTTTGGTAATGCACAAAGCTTTTTGATGATGTGGCTTGATGCGTGCATCGATAATGATGGGTGCATTACAACGCCAGTGCTTGTCTTGAATGTTTGCCTTAAATCCGAAAACATCTTTGGCGGGATTAGAGCGTGTAAAGGTTAACCACAAGAAATCACTTAGTTTGGTGGTGTTTAGCGAATGGTCCAGAATCGGAGCCGAATCGACTAAGGTAATCCACGGATAATTTTCGCGATACTGCCAGCAGTCAAGGGCGGCTTCGATTTGCTGAATTAAGGTATCGCGGGTGTTTTCGTCATAAGCGTCGCATTCCAAAATGATGGCGCCCGGCATAGGAATGTTGGCTGCTTGGACTCCAGGAATATTTAAACCCTTGAGATCATTGGGGTCGTGTCGCAGTTTCCTGCGTACAGGGCCAGCGGCGGCGATGGTCAATTTAGAACCGTGATTGATTTTGCTGCCGGTGTAGTCAAGAGTATCGATGCTGGTACATGTCTCAAAATGTAGGTCGCGAGAAAAGTCGATTCGTTCCAAAATGTGCGAGAAGAATCCGGCGACATTGTTGACATCTATCTTGTGATTTTGGGTTTCGTCTTCTTGAGCCGCAATCAATAGGTATTTGGTGAGACTTGCCTGGTTAAATCCAAGAATCGCATGAGCCGTTTTCAATAGTTCCAAAGGTTCTTGTTCGTCGGGCTTGGCGTAGGGCCTAAAACGTTCATGCGCAAGCGCCAAGCACAGCGGATGGACACCTGCTTCGTCAACGGCATGGAGTGCTATAAGCCCCGGAATGGAGGCTGGAACCATTGGCTTTGTGATTTGATGGATAAAGTTCCCGAATAGGGTATCTTCTTGTGGCGGGCGCCCCACAACCGTAAACGGATAAATTGCGTTTTTCTTGCAGAGCACCTTTTTTACCTTGAGGTAGGGAAAGGGGTGTCTGTCAGAATAATAGCCAATGTGATCTCCAAAGGGGCCTTCGGGTTTTAATTCTGGCTGCAGTTCGCCAAGAATACAAAAGTCCGCATCGCTTGAAACTAGGTATCCATCATGAATAAAGTAACGGAAACGGCGCCCAGAGAGCATCCCTGCGAATAAAAGTTCGCTTAAGTTTTCGGGCATGGGCATTACTGCCGAAACAGTGTGAGCGGGTGGCCCGCCAATAAAAATGCTGACCTTGAGTGGACGCCCTTCTTCGATTGCCTTTTGGTGGTGCCGCGCAATATCGCGCTTGATTTGGTAATGTAGGCCACATTCATTTGCGGCGTAATCGTTCCCCGAAATCTGAATGCGGTACATGCCCACGTTCGTGGTCATGATGCTCGATTTTTCGCCAGGGCGTGTTGCTACTTGGGGGAGCGTCACAAAGGCTCCGCCATCTTCTGGCCAACAGACTATTTGCGGTAAATCCGAAAGCTTGCATTCTTCAAAGTCATGGATGCTTCCGCTTTTTCGTGGGAGAGAATGAATCCCTGTGCGAGCTGCATTTAAAAGGTTTGCTGGTGAGGCGTGCTTAAAGAATTCGACCGGATTTGACTTAAAGAGGACTGCGGTTTGCGTCTCCTTGAGGGTGTCGCGAAACAGGTAGTCGAGACGTTCTTGCGAGCCAAATACATTGCATACGGCTCTAAAGGGACTCCCCTTGACATGTTCAAAGAGAATTGCGGGACCATGGGCATCGAATGTTTGCCGGGCTATTTCGGCCATTTCAAGATATGGGTCGACTTCGCGCTGAACACGCTTGAGCATGCCTGCTTTTTCTAAATCTAGCAGTGCCTGTTCCAGGTCCTTGTACATGGATTCCTTTATCCGGCTGTTGCGGATTGGTCTATGGCGGTAAATCCCTGGGTCTGTTTCTTGCTTTCGATTGCCAGCATGGCGTCGCGGGTGTCTTTGCGACTTGCAACGGCGTACACGATGGATGCGTTTGCCATTACCTTTGCAAAGGCTTCTTCCGGAAATTCGCTAAAGCCTTGGAACGAAAATTCGTCGTAGCAACCAGTTAGGTTGCCTTCGTCTACAAACTGGTGGCTTGCGTTAAAGCCGCGGAAGGGGCCTTTTTCGAGCCTTACCATGATTTTCCCGTTATTGATGGCGCTAATGCGCCCCGTCCACGTTACCTTGCGAAAACCGACAACGACGGCATAGCGGACAATTTCGCCAGCCTCCAGAGCTTGGGGCAAGGTATAGTGAACAACGGGATTTTTGCCTATAGTCATGTTCATGGGCGCGTAGCGCATGGTCTCTAGCATGTTTGCTAGAGTATATTCTTGCCATGAAGTTTGACTGAATTGAACCATATGCAAATAATTTAGTAAAACGAACGTTTATAGTAAGCGATTTTATTCAAAAAAGTGTCGAAATTTTAAAATTCAAAATCGACAGCGCGACGTTCCGTGACCACCTTTTTTACGAAGGAAACGATTGCCAAGTGTTCCGGATGGTTCTGGTAGATGTCGAGTGCTGCCTTTGTATGAAAGGTGGTGTCGAGTGCGATATCGTATTCGACATCTCCATTGCCCAGTTCAGCCTTGTTAAAGTTCAAACCAGATTCAATGCTTAAAAGTCCAGGGATTTTTCCTGCCAGGGCGTGGAATGCATCGACCATTTTCTGGCCGTTTTCTTTTGCGGATGCACCTTCTGCTTCTTTCTTAAGTTTCCAAAATACGATATGACGGATCATGATTTCCTCTTTTGATTGTATAGGTTTTGGTAAAGTTCCAGCTGCCGCTTAAAGCAGTCGGCCCAACTAAATTTTTCGGCGTAAGCGCGGGCGTTGATCTTCTTTTGACTTAAGTCCGAGTGATAAAGTTCTACAATCGCTTCGGCTAGTGCCTGCGGTGTGCGCTGCTTTAGGATTACGCCTGCTCCGGAGTTGTTAATATGTTCAGCAGCGGCTCCGGTTGCTGCGCCAACAAGGGCGTTTCCGCAGGCCATGCTTTCGAGAATCGAAAGACCGAATGTTTCCCATCCCGAGAGCGCCAGTCCAAGATCGACACTTGCATAGTGACGGGCCATATCGTCGATAGACGATATGAATCCGGCGTACTGCATGTGCGGGTGCTTTTGAACGGCTTCTTCTACCTGGGGCAGATAAGGCCCTGTGCCCGCAAAAACAAGGGCTGGCTCGCATTTAAGTTTATCTGCAATAATGGGGTAGGCACCGAGCATCAGCTCGATTCCCTTCTCTTCGCAAAAGCGGTGTGGGAAAAAGATGGTGAGCCTTTCTGGATTTCCGTCTTTTAGCTGCTGCACCAAGGATTCGTCTCGTTTATTTGGAGAGAACATCTCGATGTCGCAGCCCAGCGGAATCCAGTGCGATTTGGGGAGATGGTTTTTATCGAGACGCTTCAAAACTTCGTTGCAAGAAACTTGAATGCCGTCGTATTGTTTGAATTCTTGCCTTGCGTACCAGAAAGCAATTTTTTTAGCCAATATTCCAAGCGTCTTTCCAAATTTGTTTGTAACGGGGCGTTGCACGTACGTGATTGGAAAATCGGCATGCCAAAAGCTAAGCAAAATTGCATTGGGAACAATCTTTTTAGCGACGTGGCGAACTACAGTCGGTAAAATATATGGGGAACCGACTTCGATGACCTGAGGCTTGTATTTTTCTAATATCGGCCTTATTTGCGAAGGTCGCCACATAAAGCGGTATTCCCACTTGCCCGGAAAACGATAGGCTTCGACATGTTCTATCACCAAGCCGTCGCTTTTCTTTTCTGTAAAGGTCTTGGAATCGGGCATCACAAAAACCGAAAGCACTTCGCTCTGGTTTTCGTAAAAAGCCATTTTCTGCAGATGGTAACGTCTGACGCCACCGCCCGATGGACTCCAAAAGTTATTGAAATCAACGATCGTGAACATTAGCCGAATTCGATTGCTTCTTGCATGCGGTTAGACTGTGGGTCGATTGAAAGTGTTCCCTGGTATAGTTGGTTGTTGCCAAGGCGCTTAGAATCTACCGTAAGGAACATGTTGCCACCCTTGGATTCGAGCCAGTAAATGGCGTCGGAATCGCGGAGGTAGGCGCGGGGACCCACAAGTCCTTGTTCTGAATCAATCAGTTCTCCGCCAACAAACATCGGAATGTCAAGAGCCTTGTATAGGTCCAAAATGACCGCGGAGCGTCTTTCATGAATGTCAGAAAGATCAGTGTGGTCCGTTACTTTGAGGTGGTCAATTCCGTCGATGACGACGACCAGGTTGGAATGTTCCTTGACTTCTTCTTTTAAGGTCGAGAGCAGTTCCCAGTTGTCAAAGGACGGCTGGTCTTCCCATATTTCGAGTCTGTTGCTGCGCACAAAGCCCATCAGGTCGCGGGTTGCTTCTAGAATCTTTTGGTTTACGGATTCGTCTTCGCTTTGCTTGCGGACTGTAAGGACTGATTCTCCAATGAGCATGGCGACGAATCGATCAAAAATCTGGCGACGGGGGGTTTCAAGGGCGATATAGACCAGCTTTAGCTTGGGGTTGCTTTGGACCAGGTCTAGGGCGAGGCTCGAAAGCAACGTGGTCTTGAGTCCGAATGGTTTAGAAGATACGTAGAAACATCCCGACTGAATACCGTCGATTTCGCGAGTCAGTTTAGGGAATGTGTTCAAGGTGTATCCGACGCTAACATCGGGAGGGCAGCCCATGGCGGTATCAAAATTTTCTTTGATATCTTGGAGCAGCATCGAACGACGATGCGTGTGAACCGTATCTTCTTCGGTCCCCTTAACGAGAGAAATCAATTCGTCGGCGCTGTTCTTGCGGATAACCTGGTCGACGGTTTCGCCCTTGGGGAGAATGATGGACTTGAATCGGAGTCCAAGGCTCTCGGCCATCTTAAGATACTTTTGAATGCGAAATTCCTGTTCGCGTCGGTCTTGTTCACGACGGAGGATTACGCAGACCTCTTCGGCTCCGCCTGCCTTTAACTTGTAAAGGTGACTTAAGCTGAGCTCCTGGTACATGGTCGAGACGACACCGGGGATACCGGCGAGGTCTGCCGTCAGGGCATCAAAGAATCCTTCTACAATTAGGGGCTTGCTAATGTCCGATTGAATATTGAACGGAATGTCGCACGGTCCCGAGGCATACGAAATGTAACGGTGGGGGCTGTCGGAGTCGTCAAGAACGCGACCATAAACAGAGTGGATAAGCCCCTTGGAATTGCGCGCCGGAATAGTGATGCGCGGTTCGTGGTAGGCTTCGAGATTGTCTAGGTAGAAGCTGATTTCATGACGCTCGATTCCCGAAAGCATGCAGTAGCTAACGAATGGTTCGGGGTCTCCGCTGTAATAGCCAAGGCCATAGAGCTGCGCCTGTCCAATGCTCCAACCGCGTGCGGCCAAGAAATCTGCCGAAGAGGGGCTCTTGCATGCGGCCCAATGGCAATAGCGCACAAAACTTTCGAGAACCTTCGACTTTTCTCCGCCGATTTCTTTTATCCACGGGTGTTCGTCTTGCTTGTTTTCGTGTTCGGGTTCAAGAGTCCCCAAAAAGTCAACGGCCTCGGCACGTGCAGCGGGTTCTTCGAGTCCGTTAAAACGGCTGCGCATTACAAATTCAACAAGGTCTCCTTCGCTACCGCATTGCAGACAGCGGTAACGCCAATAACCAAGAGCATCATAAAAGAATAAGGAGGTCTCTTCGGGAGAATGGAACGGACAGCATGCAATCAGGTTTCGTCCCCAACGACTAAGGGGGATTCCCAATTGTCTTGGGTGGGTCTTTGCACGCATGATGATTCCAGCATGTTCTTGATCGATAAGCATCGGTTTCCTCGGTCTTTATATAAAAAATCTAGTTTTTTTTTAATTTTTAGACCATGATTGTTCTTGGAATAGACCCCGGTTCCATCACCACCGGCTATGCATTTTTAGATACGGCAACGCAGCCGTTAAGCGTCTTGGAATATGGGACGATTCATGCTCCTGCAAGTCAGGCGTTAGAAGACAGATTGCTCCATATTGTTGTAGAACTTGAAAAACTTTTAGATAAGTATAAACCCGAAACGCTTGGAATGGAAGGCGTCTTTTTTGCGAAGAATGCTAAAAGTGCCTTGGTTCTAGGACATATTCGTGGTGCTATTCTCGTGGCATGCCGTAAGCGCGGCCTAAATTATTGCGAGTACAGTCCGCGTGTTATAAAGCAGGCGGTAACGGGAGATGGCGGGGCTTCTAAGGAACAAGTGGCGAATATGATTTTTGCTCGTCTCGGCATTCAGGGGGGAGAACTCCCGTTAGATGCTTCTGACGCGCTAGCTATTGCGTGGACCCATGCAAGTCCGTCTCCGTTTGATGAATCCATCTTGAAGGCGGTTGGAAAAAAACGCGTCACCTCGCGAAAGAAAAAGGCGACGACTAAGCAGTGGATGGATTTGATTGAAAAAATGGGAGGTAAGGTCTAATGGATAATTTTGGAATATCAGAAAAATCGCGTATCTGTTATGGCTTACGAGCTTTGGATTGTTCCGACTTTATCGAGGTGGACGGTTATATTGTAGATAAGTCTGTGCTCGGTGACTTTAACAAATTAAAAGCATCCCTGTCTGGTTTTGGCTTTGCGCTTCGGATTGAGTCGGCATACCGTCCCTTTGAACGTCAACTGTCTATATGGAATCGCAAGGCGAAAGGTGAACTACAGTTGCTTGATGCCGAAGGACTCCCCATGGAGCGCCCGAAAGACGAAGAACAACTGATGTATGCAATCCTCACCTGGTCGGCGCTCCCTGGCGCAAGCCGTCACCACTTAGGGACGGACCTTGATGTGGTGGATGCCAAGGCTTGTCCCGACGGATATGAAGTCCAGCTGACGCCAGCTGAATGTGACGGCATGTTCCGCCCCTTCCATGAAAAGTTGACTCAAATGATGGGGGCGGCGGAGTCCTTCGGCTTTGAACGCGTTTTTGTGCCAGGCCGCGGAAAAATTCAGCCTGAAAAATGGCACATTGCCCATTTGCCGACCTCGCGAAAGTACCTAGAGTCTTTTTCGCTCAAAGACCTACGTGCTATTTATGAAAAAACTGATATCGCCTGCAAATCGGCCTTGCTGGACAACCTAGATTCGCTTGCCGAAAATTATATCTATCCTTATTTTGTGTAAAAGAGTCTTAGTTGGTTCTGGTTTTTGAATTTGGAATAAGTTATGAAGTTTAGCTCTGAAAGTCGTGGCGTCATTCGTTTGCCTTTTGCAAAATATGGTTGCTCCGTTTTAGGAGCTCCTTTACGTTATATTCCTTGTACGGGGCCCTGTCGCATGCTTGTCATCGCTGGAATTCATGGCGAAGAGCCCGAAACGACTTTCTTGTTGAGCCGAGCCCTGCGCGCTTTTGAGACTCCGTTCGAATCGGTCGCGTTTGTTCTTTGTGCCAATCCTGATGGGATGATGCTTGGAACGCGTGGTAATGCAAATGGCGTTGATTTAAACCGAAACTTTCCGACAGGGAACTGGTCTAGGGAGCCGGTCTATTGCCGCTCAGTTCTTGAAGCCAGTCGTGATACCGAATTGTTGACGGGAAATCTTCCTGGCAGTGAACCAGAAACTCAAGCCCTTGTTTCGTTGATTCAAGAACTTTCTCCCAATTTGGTGCTTTCGATGCATGCGCCGATGGGGTGTATTGATGCTCCGCAACAGTCTGAATTAGTAAGGGCTTTGTGCGATACGATGGGGCTTCTGTGGCGCCCGGATATCGGCTATCCGACGCCGGGGAGCCTTGGAACCTGGTGTAAAGAACAAAAAAGTCCAGAGTGTGTTACTCTGGAACTTCCTCGAATGTCTTTAGAAGCGCTGTTTGAACGCTATGGTTCGAATTTTGCGGCGTTATTGCAAAAGGTTGATTCGACCTTCTAGCTTATTTGCCTTCCTTGGCTTCTTCGATAATCTTTTTGCGCTGGACCAGGCCAAAGGTAAAGCCTACGATCAGGTAGGTGGAGCAGAGGGCGAGCAGGTATTCCAGCATAAAGGGAATCTTGTCCGAAATGAACATGAATCCGCAGATGTAGGTTAGTACAATTAGGATTGCCTGGCCGATGTTCAACAGCTGATTCTTGCGGGGCTGGAGCTTGGGCAAGAAGAGCGGGCTAACCATCAGAAGGCCGGTCACCAATAGAACAAGAACCGGTAAAACCATCATGGGATTTTCTGGAGTCTGGAAAAGGCCGTTCTGCTTGAGGTAGACAATCAGGATGGCGTTGATTGCACCTGCAAAGGTGGACGGAAGACCTGAGAAATGGTGATGGTAGGTGTCGCAATCGCAGGCATTGTACTTGGCGAGGCGCATGGCTGCGCAAAGCACGTAAATCGCAAATGCAACAATCAGGAGCACTCCGTTTGCCTGGAACCATTCCGGGGACTGGGTCTTGTAGGTAAAGAATACGGTAAATGCGGGGGCGAGACCGAATGCAATCAAGTCGGCGAGACTGTCAAACTGGGCGCCGAACTCGGAACTTGCGTTAACGAGACGGGCTGCAAATCCATCCAGCTTATCGAGAAGAACGCTCAAAATGATAAAATAGGCGCCGGTGCGGATAGGGTCGGAACTTGTAAAAGAACTGAATGCGCCGGTTACCCAGCAAATGGCAAAAACGCCCAAAAGAAAGTTCATGCTAGTGAACGCATTCGGCAAAATAAAACGAGACTTACCCATAGGGTCCTCCACAAAGAAGTAACGGGTAAAAAATAGTTTTTTTGTGGACTAAAAACAAAAAAACGCCCTGCTTGCGGGCGTTTTAAAAAGCAATAAAGGCTTCACTTGGCTGGCTTGATATGCCAAAGCGCCTTTACACCGGCTGCAACCACCAGACTCTGTGGAGGCGCATAGGGATTCTCTTCGGTGGGGAAGTTGTCCCAGTGCTTAGTCGAGAATTGGTAATACTGCGTGGGGCGGTACATGATGGGGAGAACCGGAATGGTCTCCATAAAGATTCGGTTCAGTTCACGGTAGGCCTCTGCTAAGTCTTTTTCGCTAGTGAGTGCCGGAATCTTTTGAATTAGTTTGTCTGCATTTTCGTTCTTGTAGCGTCCCTGGTTGGCAAAGACTTCTTCGCCGACGGGCTTGTACGAACCAGAACCCATGATCTGCTCAAAACGGTTCCAAGGTGATGCCGCCGAAAGTTCTGCAGTCTGAGTCTTCATGGCGAGGTCGAACGTGCCCAACCTAAGGTCCTTGTCCCAAGTGCTGTAGTCTACGAATTTTTCGACGGCCGTGAGCCCGATTTCGTGAAGGGAGCCAACGATAACCTTGATGGCGTCTTCCCAGTCGGTCCAGCCTTGAGGACATTCGATGGTGAAACTGCGGACGGGTTTGCCAGATTTGTCGAGAAGCTTGCCGCTTTCGTCGATGGTGTAACCGGCTGCGTTCAAGATAGAGATGGCCTTGTTGGTGTCGTATGTGTAGCCGTATTTTTCGGCATCGTCCTTGTTGAAGTATTTGGATTCGGTGCCGAAGGGGAGAATGAATCCTGGCTGAATCATGGGCGTGTAGTTAGACACGGCGCGCGATTTAATCTTTTCGAAATTGATGGCGTGCATCATTGCGCGACGGAGGGCTACGTCGTTAAAGGGCGGATTGTTGTGTGCGATAATCAATGTGGTAATAGAACCCGGCTGGTGGTATGGTTCGTTGCGGCTCCAAGCGCGGATGCTATCCTTGGCCTTGTCCCAGATGCGCGGCAAGAATACGGACGAAATATCCAGATTGCCCTTGGTCATGGCACTGTTGAAATGGTTGTTGCCATTGTAAAGGGAATGGATTATATACTTAGGTGCGGGCTTTTGTCCGTTGTACTTGACGTTGCCCCAGTAGTTGTCGTTGCGTTCCAGAACAATCTGGTCAGGAGAATAGTTCTTTAAAGTATAGGGACCCGAGAATACCGGCATAGAGTCGTTCTTGAATTCGGCAATCTTTTTCATGTCGTAATTCTTGCCGGACTTGGCCCCTTGGACTAAGGGCTGAAACACGGATTTGGGTAAAATGGAGGTCTCGGCGAGAGCGTTCAATATAATGAGCGGATTCTTGTTCTTGCCGAAATGGAAGGTGATGTTGTTGTTGCCGTCGTCGGTGACCTGGCTCAAGAAATTCCAGTTGCCATGTCTCGGTGTGGGAAGCAGCGAGTCAATGGTAAAGGTGTAGAGGACGTCCTCTACAGTAACGGGTTGACCGTTGTTCCATTTTGCACGCGGATCCAAATGGACCGTGATGCTGTTTTCGGAACTGGTGTAGCTATCGGCGAGCATCGGTTCGAGTTCGCCATTGAGCTGGTTATAGGCAAGGAGCGCTTCGTATGCAATCCTGCAGTTCCCGTCGATAGGAAAATTGGGATCGTAGTCGAGCGGATTGAATGTTGATGGTGGAGCCCAGTCGAAACCACCAATATAGAGTGTCTCGTTACGGGGATACTCAGAACCGACCTGATCGGTTGTATTCTTGGTTTCTTCGTTGCAGGCTACAAGAAAAATCGCCGTAAACGCAAGAAGTGTTGTTGCGGTATATTTTTTCATGTTATCCAAAATCATCCTCTTCCAGCCCTTGTTATACTACATATAAATTTAGTGTGTTTTTAATAAAAAAACCACCAAAAAATATTTACAAGTCGAAAAAAGACGCTTAAAATGGGCTTATATTAGTCTTTATGGAGCAAAACCATAAAGAAGGCGATTGGGGGATGCGCTAAACAGGGTGTGATTCATGATGAACGGCGTTCCTGCACCACTCGGCATGCTGAACTTCTTTTCAATTTTACCGGTCTTGATCGAAATGGCGACAAGCTCATTACCCTGGTCTATCCAGGCGAGTCCGTCTTTGACAAACGGTTTTGAAAAGATGGATTGTGCTCCCTGATGCTTCCAAATAGGGGCGCCGGCTTCGGTATAAAGTAAAATAGATTGGTCAGAAAGACCGACAAGGAACATCTTTTTGCCTTGGTCCTTGATAATCTGTAAAGATGATATGGAGGCTTCTACAAGAATCTGGGCTGGAGGAATATCTTTACGTGTGGGGTTGAACAGGTATATCTTGTTGTTGGATGTGGCCATGGCAACCGTCGTGTCTGTGGCCTGCATTTGAACAATCGTTCCTGGAATTTTTCTAGAGGTGTTCCCCTGTATTTGACCGGCATTTTCGTCTATTTCGGCAAATTCTCCATCTAGGCTTGCTATATAAAGCGAATGTCCTGTTGTCGATATTTGGAAGGGGGATGAAAATACTTTTCTGGACCATGCAAGTTTGTTCTCGGCTCGGATGAATTTTAGTAAGAATCCGTTCCAGGTTGAAATAAAAATTGAGGCATCCGTAATCTTGATTTCGAATGGCTTTCCGGGGAGCTGCAGATTGATAGACTGTATTTCTTTATTTAGGTCATAGGCGACAAAGTTATAGCCAGAAGCTATAGCAAGAATGTTTTCGTCGTTGTCGATGACGGGGCTGTTGTCTAGCTTGGCGATTTCTTTTGCCCATCGCATTTCTCCAGTTTCTGCATTGATGCAGAAAAGTTGGCCGACTGCGGGGTCTATGGTGTATAGATTCTTTTTGCTGTTAAAAAATTGCGGATAGCGGGTCTTGGGTGAAATGGGGAGTATGCTGACGAACTTGGCTCCGATGGCCTTGCTGTATTGGTTCAGGATCAACTGAGTCACCTGGGGAGCACTCATCGAAAGGCGTACGGCTTCGGACCATGCACGTTGTTTCTCTTTTTCGCTGCCATCATGGTTTTCTAGGTAAAGGGCCTTAAAGAACCAGCCTTCGGCATTTCCCGGTTCTAGGCTAAACAGGGTGTCTAGCATTTCGTGCATTTCTTCCCATTGATCGTTGGCGACCAACTGGTTTGCCTTTTGGGCAAGAACTTCGGATTGCAACTTTTTTTGCCCATAATAGTGCGGAGCAAGGGCGGTTAGTTTCTTGTTGCCAAGATCAAGATAAATGTTGTTGTTGCTTATAATGGGGGCGCGGACAATCGGGCGTGTAAAGTTGAAATGCCATAAGGGGCGTAGCAGGGTGTCTACGGTAATGATAGAACCCTCGTCAGTGAATAAACCCAGGGTGCCAAGAGCAAGGGTCGCTATAGTCGATGCGTCGCTACGGATAGATGCTTTGACGAATCCTGAATTTACGTCGATGATAGAAACCTTTCCTGATGCTTCGAGTAATGCAATGTTGTTTTCAAAGGGAATGATCTTTTCGACATTGTTAACGGGAAGTTTCCAAATGGGGTTGTTGCTCTTTTTGATGAGGAATCCGTAAAGATGGCTGCCTGAAACCGTAAAGAGCATCCCTCGCCTGATAAGGACTTTTTGAATGACGTCAAATTGCGCAATGGTCCTTTTGTCGGTTCCGTCTTCCATCGAAATAAAATGGAGCGCGTTATCGGTACAATTAAGAATAAATTCGCTGGTGGTTGTGGATACACCTTCGATATTGCAACCGTTAAAACGATCTTCGATTTGGTTTACGATCCCCTTGGAATTGATTACTGTAAGTGCGTTTGCGGACATGGCGATGGTGTTGTCGCCATGACTGTAGATTTCGGTGACGCCAGCAATGGGGTAGCTTTTATTTGGCTTGCCTGCATAAAGGGACTTGTATAAAAGACTATCTTGAGAGGAGGTAGTAAACCATATGCCTTGTGGAGAAACCGAAAGAACCTGACTGTTTTCGGGAAGCTTGGCATTTACATCGATGAGCTTGTTGTCGTCGATTCGTTTGATAGATCCGTCTTGTAGTAAAAGGTATGTAGGGTTGTCTCCAAAAACCTGTATTAAGTTGCTTTTGAGGTTAATGGATCCTCGCAATAGGTTCTCGGGCTGTGAACTGGTTTCGCCTTCGCGATTGGCAAGCCAATAGGCCTTGTTTGTTTCGTTGGTGCGAGACAAGCTTTGCTTGTAATAAAAGTTTGCGGAAGACTTGTTGTTTAAGAGTTCTTGAATCTTGCCTAGGTAAAAATAGGCGTTTTCTTTGTCGTCTTCATCACCATCGCGTGCAACCGCTTCTAGCATTTTGATGGAACTCGATACTTCGCCCTTCATTTCAAAAAGGTAAAGAGCCTCTTGAATGTTTGCTTCCATTTTTTCGGCATGCGAAATGGATGCAAACAAGCATAACCACACGAACGTAAGTGTCGTGCGGAGCTTTTTTCGCGAGGATCCTATGTATCGATTAAATTTCATAGTGATTTTATTCTGAAATCTGTATTCCGAATTGCTTATGCGTCAAACTTGTATCCGGCTCCTCTTACAGAAATAATAATCTTTGGGTCGGCAAGGTCGTCTTCGATTTTGCGGCGAAGGTTTGCAATATGGTTGTCGACGGTACGTGTCGAGGGCATGTTTTCGTCGGTGTAGCCCCAGATTTCTTTCAAGATGTCTTCGCGCAGTACAACTTCGCCGCGGTGTGACCAGAAATACTTTAGAATCAAGTATTCGCGGGTGGTCAAGTCAAGAGGAACTCCGCCCTTGGTCGCCTCGAATTTTTTGACATCGACACGGATGTTTGCAAATTCCAGAATGTCTGGAACTGCTGCGGAACTTGCGCTTGCTTGGGGCTCTATGCGACGCTTGAATGCCTTGACTCGGGCGAGTAGTTCTAGAATAGAGAACGGCTTGGTAACGTAGTCGTCTGCACCCATTTCGAGTCCTGCCACCTTGCTTGTTTCTTCGGTCTTGGCGGTGAGCATGATGATATAGGTTTCGGGATGCTTGTTGCGGATGTAGCGACAAACTTCGAATCCACTTTTTTTCGGAATCATCAAATCTAAAAGAACCAGATGCGGCTGATAAGAGTCGGATTTTGCAATTGCTTCTTCGCCATCGCAGGCCGTCTCAACATCGTAGCCTTCCATTTCGAAGTTGTCTTGGAGGCCAAGACGAATGATTTCTTCGTCTTCTACAATCAAGATTTTGAAGTTTTGAGCCATATCATTCTGCCTTTTTAAACTTGACGGTGAATGTTGATCCTTTTCCAGGTTTGCTTACTAGCGAAATGGTCGCCTTGTGGGTTTCTGCAACTCTCTTGACGGTGGCAAGGCCAAGGCCAGATCCTTTAGTGCTACGGGTCATTTCGTCGCCAACCCTATAAAAATCATTAAATATATTTTTTTGTTCTGAAGAGGCAATGCCAATACCGGTATCAGCTACAGAGAAAACGACCCAATCTTCTTCGCTTCTGACATCGACAGTGATATCGCCTGGGGCGTTGGTATATTTAATGGCGTTGTCAATTAGGTTTTGGGCTAAGCTGTATAGGGCGGTGTAGTCGCCCATTACAAACAGGTTTGGTTCAAAGTGTGTATAAAAGGTGAGCCCCTTTTCGACACCAATATCTTCAACGGCGTCGAAAACCTTCTTGGCGCAAATCGAAAGGTCTAGTTTTTCCCATTTAAAGGCTCCGGTTCCATGCTCCATGCGTGTGTAGTTGAGAATGGCTCCGATAAGGTTTTCTAGTCTAGAGGCCTCTTTCCCGATAAGGGTGGAGTATTCCTGGACTTTTTCTGCTTTTTGCAGTCGGCCCCGTGCCATCATTTCGGCAAACATCTTAATAGAGGTGAGAGGCGTCTTTAATTCGTGAGAAACACTCGACAAAAAGTTTGTTTTCATCGAAAGCAGCTTACGCTCTTGCGTAATAAAGCGGAACATGAAGAAAGATCCGAGTATTACCGTAATTAGGGCGAACAACATTAATCCGTACATCAAGAACATGCGGTGTGTTGTTTCTTTGTGAATATCCTGCATGTCTTTTTCGTATAATACAAATTCCCATTGCATGACCTCGGATAAGGAATGTTGCGCTATAATGGGGGCCGACTCGGGGATGCTTCCTAATATGAGATTCCCGTTTTTATCGGTGATGGAAAAAGGCATGTTTTTCCAGGTCTGAACGATGGTACTTAGTTTGTTTATAATTCGATGCTGAAATGTATCTTTGTCTATTTTGACAATGACAACCTGGTCTCCTGAAAGGAATGGGAAAGACATCTTTAAAAGACTGATTTCGTCGCTATTTTTGTAGGAGATGCCGTTTTTGCTGTTGTCGTCATTTAAAAGTTCAGAGAATAAATTGCGATGACGATGCAATATGTCGGTGTACCTTAACTGCCTGTTGAAGTTTTCGCGCAGGTTCCAGAAATTTTCACGCTTGTCTTGAGGTAGGTTCTCGAAAGAGAGAATTTGTGTAAATGCATTTTCAAAGAAAAAACGAGATGACGAAATGTCTTCGATATCTTGTTTCTCAAGAAATTGAGACAGAATCGAAAGACAATAGTCCTGGGCTTCTTGATGCTTGTGCTGCCGGACAAGTATCTCGAAATGGAGCATGTTTATGGAGCGGGTCAGATCGGCATGCAGGTAGCCCTGCAAGTGCGGGAATTGTTCTAGTATAGACAGTAGCTCAAGAGCCTCGTCGTATTTTTTTGCATTGTAATAAAAACGGATTAAGCCGAGAATATTCTGCGTTTGCTCATCTTTGGTCTCAAAAAAGAAACTGGTCGGACGAAGGCTTCTGGATCGCTTTCCTAGGTAGATCTTCTGAGCGGTGCTATCCTTGAAACCCTGGAGTTCTTCTTGAAAAAGAATCTTGTCTTGTATTGAAGGTACGGCTTTCGAAAAATGGGCCTGCTTGAATAGAATTCTAGAAGACAGGTCTGGATAAATCAGTTTGCCTTCGTTAAAAAGAAATATGGCTTCAATCCCGTCTACCGACTTGAATTCGGTGGCGTGGCTAAAGTCAAGTAAGCCCTGTGGCTGTTCGTATAGGAATAGGGATGCGGCCTTGGTTTCTTGGAATATCTTGTTTTGTTCTTTTTCGACGGCGTCTTCTATTTCGCTTTGGAAAGAGGAAACGCTTTCGTTAAAGTTCTTTTGGGCAAGGTAAACTTCGTTCTGGATGTTCCTGAAACTTAGGAACGAAAGGATTGCTGTCGGAAGAATGATTCCTCCGACAAATAAAAGAACGAATAATAAATTACGGCGAGAAACCCGCATGGCTGGTCCTTACCATAGGGATGATTCTGTAACGAGCAGAATCACCTTACGATATTGGCCCTATGAGTCACCGAGACCTTGTGGCCAGTTTCGATGCGGCGACTGTTAGAGTAAATCTCGCGGATCAGGACAGAAGCCTCGTTAACCGATGCGCGTGCGATAACTCCACGACCCAGGAGACGGGGTGGCAACGACGCGTCGGAATGGTCTTCTTCCCAAATGGCTACGGCATCGCCTGTGTTGTACTTTTGGGCGGTTCCGCGATCAATGAGCACATAGGAGTAGGCGCCAATAATCAGCATGGGGTCCATTGCGTAGCGGATAATGGCCAAGGAGTCAAGTTTGGCTTCTTTTTCGGCGGTGTAACCCGATACATTGATGGTCTTAAGGGGCTGTTTGAGCCTTGCCTTGGATTGGTTCATCTTGATTTCGCGGAACGAAAGGACAATCTTTGCTCTAGATAGGGTGTCGCCGATGGCGGTTATCTTGGCGTAACCGGAGAGACGGAGCAACGCGAACTTGTCAAATCCGCTATCCTTGGATCTGGGAACGTCAATACCCTTGGCGTCGATGATTTCTACGATATCGCCTTTCTTGAGCTTGCTGTTTGTCTTTTTGCCGATGCCAACGACCACTTCGTTTTCAGGCATGTGTATAATGGGTTCTTTCTTTTCGCCAGAGCGGATAGAGAAGAATCGTTGGTCTTTCTTGAGAGAATCAAGTGTGTAGATTTCGGGAGCGTGCAGCTGATAGTAACCGTTGAAAATCTTGGGAGCCGGACGCTGCGTATAATAATAGGTGTCTTCGACCTTGGGCTTTTTCTTGTTTTTTTTGTCCCTGTTGCGTAGGTCGCCAAGCATATCTTCGAAATCGCTATTGCGTCCGTCGCCATCATCGCAACCGGCGGCTGTTACAGAGTAACCGACTCCCTTGGGAAGTGCTGAATCTGAAACGGCTGCATTGCAGGGGTATTTGCTCTTTTCAACCTGTAGCACGTTGTTATCTTGGATGCTATCGCCCAGGTAGATGGAATCGCCCGGATAGATCCAGTGCGGGTCCTGGATGTGACGGTTGTTTTCCCAAAGGTCCGGCCAAGCGAAGGGATCTTTAAGGAACTCGTCGCTCAAATCCCAAAGCGTGTCGCCTTCCTTGACAATGTAGGCGGATGCCAACAAGGCGGAAAGACCCAGACAGATGGATGCACATTTTAAAAGTCGCATAATGATCCTTTTTACAGGCTGTTTTACTCCAATAATTTAACCTTTTCTTTGCTTGAAAGTCGGGCTACTTTGGCTAAAATGAGAATTTTCTTGCGTTTTTCGGCTAAATATGCGTTCCTGTGGACGTTGAATGCTTCTAGAACGCTGTTTTTGGGCGGGATTCTGACCTAAAATGCCGACGCGGTCGGGAACAAATAAGAATAGAATCTCGAACTTGCCGCTGCCTGGTTCCAGGTAAAGGGGGATGTTCTTGCGGAGCATGTAACCTTCGTTTCGGAATTGCCTGATGGTACGCGCTGCAATTTCTAGGTTCGAAGTCTGCAGAAGGATTCGTTCTGGCCTGGAAAGAGCTGCTGCCTGTGCCACCCCTTGTGCGAGAGGCTCGTCGCCGGGCAGGTTAAAGTAAAATGTCCAGCGGCCTTCGTTTTTTTCTTTATTAAAGAACTTGCCGAAAAATTCTTGTTCTACATGCGAACGGATGAATTTCATGTTGTCGTTCATGGCGTTGCGAGCGTTAAGTCGAGACGACATCATGGCGTATTCGCGGCAGTCCATCGATACGACGCGCTTGAATTGGCTTGCAAGCGATGACGATACAAAAGAAGATCCGGAGTAGAATTCAAAGAATGAATCTTCTGCATTGGGGTGAATGGCGTTCTGAATGCGGAGGGGGAGGCCAATCCAGGAGTCGCGAGAGCGAGGAGCCCAGTCCAGAACGTGCATGCTGATGCCGGTGTCGCCGATAGGCATAAAGTCGCTGCCGAATGCGCCTTTTGCTTCGACCTTCATGGGTGTTGTTCCGGCTGGGTCAAAAGCTAAGTCTGGGAGGCATTGAATATGGTGGCAACTGATGACTTCGGGACAGTTTCTTTGTACAAAATCAATGAAGGTCTTGTAGCCGTGAACAGAGAATTTGCCTTTCAGATTGACTTGAACTAGAAGTGCATAACGGCCGTCGCCTGTGGCGCGGAACCAAATTTGGCGGAGCGCTTTCTTAAAAATGTGAAGGTGCTCTTTTTTGAGTTGTTCTAAAACTCGGGTGACGAGTTCTGGTGCAGTCATGCCGTGTGCGGGGGCTTCTATCGATAGAATTTCCTGTGCTCCACGGTAGGTCTTTAAAATGCGCCAGTCAGAATGTTCCGGAATAGATTCTTTAGTGTACCATGCTTGAAATTTTCCCGGAATATGTTCGTTTTCAGCCCAGGCAGCCACCTGCTGTTTTATGTCTTCGAATGTAAGCGGTGTACGACGTACCGGCTTTTCTGCTTTTGGGGCGTCTGATTGCGGCTTGCCTTGACGCACATTGGTGCGCGGGTTGTTGCTGTTTCTTCTAAAATCGTTTCTCATAATTATATCTAAAATGACTTAAACCAGGAATCTGGGGTAAATCCATGAACATTCGCGAGCGAGCATCTTCGGGAATTCGCGGAAGTTGCCGTTAATCTGGTATAGGTTCAGGCTTCCTTCGACGGGTAAGAGCTTAATGACGGAGTCCGCTCGTGCTTCGAGGTAGGGGTATTCGTCGAGGTTGCAAGACGATACGACTGCACAACCCGTAAGGGCAATAATGGTGTCGACCATCTGCATCAAAATCTGGTGTGGAGCGCCATTGAGTCGCGTGGACTTGGGGTTGTGAAGTACTGCTGAAATCGGATCGATGACCACGACGCGGTAGTCGTGGTTTTCGAGTCTCTTGGCACCTTGAATTCGTTTGGCAATTAATTGCGCCGTTTCGATTGGCGATAGAGCTGTGCCGCGTAGGTTCAAAAAACCGAATTTGGGTGTACTTGCGTTCAAGTCTCGCTTGCTACCCAGCAAATAAAGGCGGTTTAAGAAAACAGACTTGGTGAGTTCGAAGTTGATGAACAATACGTCGCTAGAGGAGGTGGCGTTGCCGAACCAGTCCTCGCCGTAGCAGATAGAAAGTCCGAGATCCATCAGGGCAAGAGACTTGCCGCTCTTGGGGGGAGCCGTGAACAAGAAAAATTCACCGGCACGGAGCATGTTCTCAACAATCGTCTGGTCTTTCTTGGGTGCTTCTTCGGTGTCGCTTGCAAGCTCGATGAGCGGCTTGCCGTCCAAAGAATATTCAACCCATTCCTGCCATTCTTTAAAGTTCTTGGCGCCTTGTTCAAGGCCAATTAGGTATTGCTGCTTGCCGCCACGGAGTACGCCCGGCATACGGGCCATCATGTGCGGGTTGCGGTTACTTGGGTCTACCTTGAATCCCTGGGAGTCTAGGGTCTTAAAGAGGAAATCGACGCGTTCGTAGTATTCTTCTTCGTCGTTTGCAAAAATTTTGATCCAGGCCTGTACCGAGTTGGCACCCGTGTTGACGAGGGCGGCGCAGGGGAGGTTTAACGCCTTAAAGTAGGCGAGCTGTTTGGCCAGCGACATCTTGGGATTGTCTACGACCACGTATCGGTATTGCCAAGATTCATCCGAAGCGTCTTCGCCGCCCTTGGTGGCGTTGATGCAAAGGAGTGCGCCTTCGGGGCTATCGAGACTCTTCATGATTTTCTTGATAGAGTCATCTTGGCCGATAATGTTAGAAACGAGTTCTTCGGTGCTGTCGGGTGTATTGGACACCTTGAATGAAATGGTTTCGTCTGGGTCGAATGTCGCTTCGAGGAGTTTGGCCAAGTCCTTTCGCCAGTCTGCCGCGGGCCATGGAATAGAAAGGGCTTCGGGGTCAATCTTGAAATTCTGCAACAGTTCCAGGGACTGCGTGTCGAGACCCATGGCGAGCATCTGCTCCATCGATATCATGCCGGCCGAAAGCGGGTTGATAATCGGCATGGCAACCGTCTGCGGAGCTGCCGCTTGGGGCTGAGCTTGTGCAGAGACGCCATCCGCAGACGGTGCTGCGTTCTGCGCCGGAGCGGATTTTTCTTCGGGGCGTTCTGAGGAACGCTTTTCGGCGGAGAACGCGCGGCGAAGGGTCTGTTCAACCTCTTCGCCGTCCATGCCGTCATCGCGGGCTTTGCCGCCCAGCTGGAAACTGGCATCCATGAACGTCCAGCCTTCTTCCATGGCGGCGACACCTGCCTTATAGAGCTCGGCCTTGAGTTCGTTGGGGTTGCTGAAAGTCCCCTTTAAAAACTGATTGATGGTCTTTTTTGCGTTTTCCATAAGCGCCTCAGATTCTTTATCGTATTGAATGTAGCTTTTTTATTTACAAAAGGGTACTTAAAAGTGCAAAATACATGAAAAAACACCCCGGAATCGCTCCGAAGTGTTGTTTTTTAATTTGTTTGTAGTCGCGGATTACTTCGTCGGATTGAAGCTGTCCTTCAGACCAACAGTTCTATTGAAAACGAGATGGCCTGGTTTGGAATCTTCGCTATCGAGGCAGAAATAGCCCTGGCGCATGAACTGGAAACGGTCTTCGAGTTTTGCGTTGGCGAGGCTCGGTTCCACCTTGGCCTGCTTGATGACCATGGATTCCGGGTTCAGGTAGTTGTGCCAATCTTCGCCCTCGGGAACCGCGGCCGGATCTTCGAGCGTGAAGAGGTTGTCGATCAGGCGCACTTCGGCGTCCACGGCGTGAGCTGCGGAAACCCAGTGGATGGTGCCCTTGACCTTACGGCCATCGGGAGTTTCGCCACCCTTGCTCTGCGGATCATAGACGCAGTGAATCACCTTCACCTTGCCGTCAGCGTCCTTTTCGACGCTCTTGCAAGTCACGAAGTAAGCGCCCTTCAGGCGGACTTCGCCTTCGGGTTTCAGGCGGAAGTACTTCTTCGGCGGTTCTTCCATAAAGTCGTCGGCTTCGATGTAGAGTTCGCCGCTGAACGGTACTTGGCGCGTGCCTGCGTTCGGGTCGTTCGGGTTATTTTCCACTTCGATCATTTCGACCTTGCCCGCTTCCCAGTTGTCAATCACGAGCTTGACCGGATCAATCACGGCCATCACGCGGTTGGCAGTCTGGTTCAGTTCTTCGCGGATGCAGAAGTAGAGTAGGTTCACGTCGACCATGGAGTCGGCCTTGGAAACGCCGATACGGTCGCAGAATTCACGGATGGAACTCGGGGTAAAGCCGCGGCGGCGGTAACCGCAAACGGTCGGCATACGCGGGTCGTTCCAGCCCATCACGGCCTTGGTCTGCACCAATTCGAGGAGCTTGCGCTTGCTCATCATGGTGTAGGTGAGGTTCAGACGTGCAAATTCAATCTGCTGCGGGCGGTTGTCGAGGCCTAGTTCAATCAGGAACCAGTCGTACAGCGGACGGTGCGCTTCGAATTCCAGCGTACAGATGGAGTGCGTAATGCCTTCGATCCAGTCGGAAAGCGGGTGGGCAAAGTCGTACATCGGATAGATGCACCATTTGTCACCTGTGCGATGGTGGGTGCAGTGCTTGATGCGGTAGATGACCGGGTCGCGCATGTTCATGTTCGGGCTAGAAAGGTCCACCTTGGCACGGAGGCACTTTTCGCCATCGGCATACTTGCCGTCGCGCATTTCGCGGAAGAGCTTCATGTTCTCTTCGACGCTACGGTCGCGGTAGGGGCTCGGACGGCTGGGCTTACCGGCGTCGTTGCCACGGTATTCCTGCATTTCGTCGCGGGTCAGGTCTTCCACATAAGCCTTGCCCATTTCAATCAATTTTTCGGCAAAGGCGTAAATCTGGTCGTAGTAGTCGCTTGCGAAATATTCGCCGCCCTTCCATTCAAAGCCGAGCCACTTCACATCTTCGCGGATGGAGTCCACGTATTCTACGTCTTCTTTAGTGGGGTTCGTGTCGTCGAAGCGGAGGTTCGTGACGCCACCGAAGTCCTTGTACTTGTTTGCTGTACCGAAGTTCAGGCAGATGGATTTGGCATGTCCGATGTGGATGTAGCCGTTCGGTTCGGGAGGAAAACGGGTATGCACGTTCTTGCGCTTGCCCGTGGCGAGGTCGTTAACGATAATGTCCTGTACAAAATTCGAAGATTCGGGGATTTCCATGGTTAATCCTTTAATTATTTACAGCGTAAATGTAGCAAAAGCTTTTACCTTCTCATGCTTTTTCCGAAACCGCCACGGCTGTTTCCGCTATGGTTGCTACGAGAATTTTCACTGCGGCTGGAATTCCTGTCGCTGCTACGGGTGGCTGTAGCATTTCCGTAGCTTTTGTTTTGGCTGTAATATTCATCTTGCTTGCTGTAAGATGGGTTCATCGGCGGATATTTTTGTGTGCTTGTAGTAGAGCGCTGAAGGCTGGGTTGAGAATAGCTGGGTTGTTGCTGCACATTGTAAGAATGTGTTGCTGTGCGGTGATTCAATGGAACTTTAGAGGGCTTGCTGGGAGGCGTATAGGTGTTGTTCCTAGAAGGCGCAACGTGGTGGTCGTGTCTTGATGGGGGTGGTGCGTAGCGACGCGGTGGGTGGTGTGGCCGCGGCCTGTTGTGATACCATCGGTAATCGTGTACGTAAATCAGGTGCGTATCCCATTCAAAACGGCTTGTTCCCCATCCCCAGTAATCGTAATAGCCACCGACCCAGACGCCGGAACGGTAGCGCAGTCCCGAGTATCCGTTAGAATAGACGTAGTAGACCACGTGCGGGTTGTAGACAGGAACGTAAACATATTCCTTTTGTACGGGCTCGATAATAATGGTCTTTTCTTTGATGACCTTTACTTGTTCGTTACTTTGTAGGTGACCGTGGTTGTAGGCTGCGTTGCGCATGCGCTGAACGGCGTCCATGACGGCTTCTTTTTGGCTTGCGACGGCATCACCCAGTTGGTCTGTCCATACTTGGTATTGGGCCATGGTCGCAAGAACTGTCGGGAACGGGATCAGTGCCTGCACACTTTCGTCGTAGGGGAGATCTTCTAGCTTGATTCGATCGGCTAGTTCTTGCCCCTTGAGGTTCTTGTGCTGATTGGCCCAGTCGGATGCGCCCGGGATTTCGTCCCCGTGAACAGAGGCGGCAAGCACCTGCACTAGGAGCGGATCGGGATAGAGGGCGATTGTTGAAACGAGAGTGTCTAGTTCTGCTGGCGTAAACTGGTCGTTTGCGCGAGTGGAACTCGGTAAGCACAAAACGGTTGCAAGTATAAACCACAGCCAAAGCTGTTTGACGCTGAACAAATAATGAACCTTTGAATCGGTAAACATGATTTACCTCCTTTAACTTGAGGTCGCTACAATATTATATAAAATTTCTACAAGGATTAGGTGTTTGAAAATGTGATTCGGTTGCGGAATATAGTGATAAGAGAATAAAATGCTGATGAACTTGTTGATTGTTTTTTATCCATAATGGATAAGATTGTTTTTACACACTTCTTAAACGAAATTATGAATTTGACATGATTTGCCTAATGTGCTGAAAAGTGTTTGAATAGACCTTTGTGAATGGCTGATTTCTTTAAAATTTGCACAAATTTTGTGATTTTGGCGTTGTTGTAATACACAACACTTAAACTAAAATTAACATAATTTTTTACACACTTTGAACTATTTTTATAAGAGATAGTTGGAGGAACTATGGGCTATTGGGCTAAAATTATATCTGCCTCGGCGCTTTTTGCGTCATTTTCACTCGCACAGACCTACGATTTGCCAATCGTGTTCATTGATACCAAGGGCGAGTGTCTCGACCAGAATGTAACCGAAAAAATTCCTGCCACCATGAAGGTTTTGGATGGCGCGACAAATAATGTGGCCGACAGCGCCAAAGGGACCCGCTACGACATCGGCATCAAGGTTCGTGGGCAGTCTTCGGCTAAGTTTCCGAAACCGGGGTACAGCATCGAAGTCCGCGACGAGAAGGGTGAAGGTATGGACGTAAGCCTGTTCGGGTTGCCTCCTGCCGATGACTGGGTGTTGCATGGCCCGTATGTAGACAAGAGCATGATGCGCAACGCCCTTGCCCATTGGCTGTTTAGGCAGGCGGGGCATTACAGCCCACGCACAAAGCATTTTGACTTGTATATCAACGGAGTCTACCGTGGCGTTTATGTTCTCATCGAAAAGATCAAGCGTGGTAAGTACCGCGTAAACGTGAGCAAACTCAAAGAAACCGACATTAGTGGCGATGATGTGACCGGCGGCTACATTTGGGCTTTTGACAAGACGGGTACCAATACCGGTGGCATGGGTATGGATGATGTTAACAAGGAAGGCTTCAGAACGGCCGATGGCCTAAACGTCATCATGCACTACCCCAAGAAGGAAAACCTGCAAACAGAGCAGCAGGCCTACCTGAAAAAGTACCTGGAAGATCTCGAGAACCTTTTCAAGAACGGAAAGAATGGTAGCGGCTACGAAAATTATGTGGATATGACTTCTGCGCTGGACTATGTGCTGCACGAAGAGGTGACCAACAATTCCGATTCCTACTGGTGCAGTTTCTTCTTGCACAAGCCCAAGGACAGCAAGGGCGGCAAGGTGACGCTCGGCCCGGCGTGGGACTTTAACCTTGCCATGAGTAACGGTGGCGGCATGGGCTCGACATCGACCGACGGCTGGCAAATCGAGAACCCGCAGAAACAGGGCCAGGGTGGAATGATGATGATGGGTAGTAACCTGAAGGCTCCTAACTGGCTTATCGGCATGTGGAAGGACAGCCACTACCAGAGTGAACTGAAGAAGCGCTGGGCGGAACTCCGTAGTGGCGTATGGCACACCAAGACGATGGATGTGTATTTGGATTCTATGAAAGCGTATCTCACCAAGGCTGCAGACCGCAACTTTAAGCGTTGGCCCAACCTGGGACAGGGTAGCGGACAAGGGGATCCCGATCCGGAACCGATGAAATTCTGCAACAACCAGAACCAGGGCGGCCAGAACCAGAACCCCTGGGGAATGTGGGGTGGCGGTGGTGGCGGCATCACCATGGGTGGCAATAACGCCAACACGTGGGACGGCGAATTCGAACATCTTCGCAAGAAGATGAAAGAAAGAATGCAGTGGATGGACCGGCAACTCGGATTTACCGAACCTTCGCAGCCCATTGTGACCGAGCCTGTAATTCACCTGCCCCCTTGGCAAAATGATACTGCTGTAATGTCGATGTATAGGAGTGTTCAGATGGAAAACCTAAGCAGGCTTTCTCCGACGAATTACTTTGTTGTAAATAACGGATATCTTGAAATTCAGACGGATTTAGGCGGAACCTTTGCCTTGCTGGACCTGAACGGAGCTGTTTTGTTCAAGACCCGAATCAACAAGGGCTTAACGACCCTGAAAATCCCTGCCAAGGCGTTGAACAAGCACTGGATTGCAACCCTTAACGGGAAAATGCTGAGCCGCTGATTTATTGTTAGTTTGTTTTGACCACCCATAAAAGCAGGAGTCCTTTTTCGAGGACTTCTGTTTTTGATTTTTGTTTTTTGCTAAATTATGCGCCAACGTGATTTTATCTAGAACCCATCGTCTTCTGTGGGCTTTTTTGGCATTATGGATTTTTGCCATTGCCGCTCCGGCCGCTTTCGGTCAGGAGATGACCCGCTTTGAACTCGAAGAACGAGTTCAGGAAGAAGAGGATACGACCGAGGTCGACTGGATGAGTGACACCTCGGGGGTCGATACGATTGAATATCATGCGGTAGACTTGGAATACGATGTAGAGAAGTCGACCTTCAACCTGAACAACAGCGCTCAGTTAAAATACCGTACTGCGACTTTGGATGCGGATACGATTCTTTTTGATCAGGAAAACAGCATTTTGGCGGCAACGGGCGATCCCGTGCTCCGTGAGACCAAGAATCCGTCCCTTTCGGGGATGCGGCTTAAGTACAACATGAAAAGCCGCATCGGAGAAATCTATTACGCAACTACTTATCAGGATAACCAGCAGTTGAATGGTATGGAGGTTCGTAGACTCCCGGACCAGCGCATTCAAATTGCCCGAGGTGACTTTAGTACTTGTAACGATTCAACGCATCAGCACTTCTACTTTTATGGACGGCGTATGGTGGTAAAGCCCAAGGAAACCATTACGGCGCGACCTGTGGTTTTAAACATTGCCGATGTGCCGGTGGCGGTACTCCCGATGATTGTGGCTCCCTTAAAGAGCGGCCGTAAGTCGGGCCTTTTGACCCCCAAGTTTGGTGGTGACCAGAAGCAGGGGTACTACATGAGTAATATCGGCTTCTATTACGCTCCGAACGACTATTGGGATGCGACGGTGAGAGGCGATATAATCGAAGGTGACGAGGCTCGCTTTGAAAGGTCTACCTTGACGGGTGAGGTGCGCTACAAAAAACGATACGTTCTGGACGGTAATCTGTCTTATACGGCGTACCTTGAGGAATTTGATATGGCTAACAGCGGCTACGACATTAGTTTTGCTCATAACCAGAACTTGACGCCTGACGGTAAGCATACCTTGAGCGGTTCAGGCTCGTTTGTCAGTAGCCAGAGTATCCGTAAAGACAAGGCTCTTGATGCCGAAACCATCTTGAATCAGCAGGCGAATGCCCAGTTAACGTATTCGGGAAAATTTGGAACCAATAAGAGCTTGACGGTGAAAGCGCGGCAGAGCCATAACTTGGTGACGGACATGCTGGAACGAGAACTCCCTGACGTTCAGTACCGCATGAGTGGCCAGCTGTTTACCTTTGAACTGGATGAAGACGAAGAGGCTTACGAGGACGGTTCTTTCGTGAGCTACATGGAGAAGTTTAACTACAACTTTAATAACCGCTTTAACTACTACACCAAGCGTGCGCGTGATACGGTGAATGCAATTGATACGACTGCGGAATATGTGGGTTATACGGGAACTTATTCGTTGGATTATTCGGGAACGTTGTTCGATGTAATCAACATTACACCGCGTGCGACCTTTACGGGCTACTGGACGGGAACGGGGTGGATTAACCCGGAAGATTCGCTCAAGTACCGCAAGCGTTATATGAGCCTTGACCCAGAACATGATGAATACGGTCAGGTGGCGTATAACCACAACTATAGCATTACGGCCGATACCAAACTGTACGGTATTTGGGTCCCTGAAATAGGGCGTTTTACAGGGGCGCGTCATGTGCTTTCGCCGAGTGTTTCTTATACATACGCCCCGGAAATCGATACGGTGAAAAAGTTTGCTCCGCATCCGCTTTTGGGACAGACCCCTTACCAGACAAAACAGAAAACGGTGGGTTTTGGACTTAACAACGATTTTGATATCAAGTACCTGAAGGTGGTGGGGCATGCTGCCGATACCACCAAGGGGGATACGGCAAAGGCGGTTGAAGACCAGTATGGGACGCGTCGCTTGCTCACGACTCGTCATAATGTGTCGTACAACTTTGCGGCAGACTCCCTACAGTTCTCCGATATTACCTCTTCGTTTGGTTTCCAGATTTTGCCGGATTATCTGTTTACGATTAATACAAGGCATAGTGTTTACCACAAGTTTAGCGATGAACCGCACAAGATTCAGGTGCCGGAATTGATTTACTGGGGCTATGATTTTTCGAAGCGCTTTAGCTGGAGTGGTGACTTTAATGGAGGCCTTCCGTCGCAGATGGGTAAGTACGAAATGCTCAAGTGGACTTTTGGATTTGACTACAGCTACAGCTTTAGCAGTACCCGTGTTGCAAAAGATTTGTTCCAGGATCGAGTCACTCATTCGACCGGAATTAGCGCGACCTTGCAACCTACTAAAAACTGGGAAATGTCATATAGTACGCGTTACAACTACAATGAAGGTCGCTTTGTGACGCACAGCTTTACCTTTAACCGCACGCTACATTGTTGGCAACTTGACTTTAGCTGGACTCCTACGGGGCCTGCCGCAGGTTGGAGTTTCTCGATTTACGTGAGGGATTTGCCGGATATCAAGCTCAATGCGGGTAGCACAGAGACGAACTAGACGAAAAAAAATGGGATGAAATGTGATGGGTAAAACAAAAGTAATTCTAGCGAGCGGTTCTCCGCGACGCAAAGAAATCTTGAATCTGATTGGTGTGGATTTTGAAGTGGTTGTTTCTAATGAAGAAGAAAAACCGACTTCCACAAATCCGCTAGATTTTCCGAAAGAGAACGCCTCAATCAAGGCCCTTTCGGTTTCTCGCAAAATGCCGTCAGAGATTGTCCTTGGCTTTGATACGCTGGTGTTCTTGGATGACCAGCCTTTGGGAAAACCTCATAGTGAGCAGGAAGCTCTCGAAATGCTTCGCAAGCTGAATGGGCGGTCGCATAAGGTGATGACCGGTGTTGCCATCGCTCATGGCGGACAGGTCTTAAAAACCGAATGTGAAGAAACAGAGGTTGTTTTTAGAAATTGTTCCGAACAGGAACTCGAAAATTATGTAAATTCTAAGGACCCGATGGATAAGGCTGGCGCTTACGGTATTCAGACGGCGGGTGCAAGGCTTATTAAGGAAATTCGGGGGTGTTATTACAACGTGGTGGGGCTGCCTGTTGCTCGAATGCTCCAAATGTTGAATGATTTGAAGGTAGAGGTATAATGTCGAATCCGACAGAAGAAAAACGTCCCGACGAAAAGCTGGGTGAATTTATTGCGAGAATCCGCCAAGAACGCGGAATGAGTGTCGAAGACCTTTCTGCGGCGACCAAGGTGGCCGTCTCCTATATTAAGTCTATTGAAGCCTCCGATTGGAAGTCTTTCCCGGTGGCGGCGTATGTGCGTGGCTATTTGCGTTCTGTTAGCAATAAACTGAATTTGAACGCACAGCAGGTGCTTGATGCTTATAATTTTGAGAGCGGAGCCCCTCTAAAAAATGATTTTGTAGATGTGTCTGCCGGCAAAAAGATTTCGCCGTTGAAAGAGGGTGAAACCAAGAAAAAGAGCATGGCGGTGCCCGTAGTTTTGGTGCTTCTCGTACTGGCATTCCTAGTTGCCTCTCACTTTCTTGATTTGGAGTCTTTGGCTCTAAAACAGGGTGCTGATGCAGATGCTACCGAAAAACTCCCCGCTGCGGTAGAAGAATCGGTAGAAACACAAGAAATTCCTGATGGAGCCGAAGTGGTTCCCGCTGATTCTGTGGTTTCGGATTCTTTGAACAAGGATAGTTCGGCTAATCGCTTTGCGGTCGAGGCTACGGTTAGCCAGGCTGTTGTTGATGAGGCTGTGAAAAAATCGGATCTTCCTGCTTCTGCGACCATCTTTATTTCTTCGGATTCCAAGAAGAATTCTGTTGCAGAAAAGCAGGATGACGCTCCGGTAACCAAGAAAACGAATTTTGTGTTGGTCGGGTCCGGAGAAGCCCTTTCTTGGGTTGGTCTCAAGCGTCGTGAGGACTCTAGCTCGTTCCTTAAAGAGGCAAACATTTCTAAGGCTGGGGTCAGAATGGTTTACAACACGAATGATACATTGTGCGTGACCATTGGTGACCCGAATGCGATTGCCAAGATGCTTTTGAATGGGGTAGAAACTCCGCTCCCCGAAATGAAATTTGGCCGTGTCACGCGTTTCCGCGTGTTTGGCGGCAAGATTGTAAAGTAAAGGTGTTTTATGCGTAGCACGACAATTACCCGTAAGACTGGCGAAACTGATATCACTCTGTCGCTGAATCTGGATGATTCTACGCCCGGCCAGATTAATTCTGGAAACGGCTTTTTGGATCACATGCTTAATTTGTTCCAGATCCATGGAGGCATTCATCTGGATTTGACCTGCAAGGGCGATACGTATGTCGATATGCATCACAGCATGGAAGATATTGCCATTGTGCTTGGTCAGGCTTTGGTGGAATGTCTGGGCGACAAGAATGGCATCGAACGCTATGGTTTTTATTTTGTCCCGATGGACGAGGCTTTAAGCCGTGTGTGCATTGACTTTAGCAATCGTATCGGTTTTGTTTGGAATGTTAAGCTTCCGGCGGCGATGGCCGGCGGTATCGAAGCTTCGATGTTCGAACACTTCTTCAAGAGCCTTTGCGAAAACGCCCGCATGAACTTGCATGTAGAACTTTTCTACGGCAATGATAATCACCATTGCCTGGAATCGATTTTTAAGGCGTTTGCCCGTGCAGTTGCAATGGCGATTGCCCCGAGCCGCAATGTCAAGGGCATTCCCAGCAGCAAGGGCGTGCTTTAATTTACAGCTTTGGAACCCTGACTTTATCGCCGGCGTTTAAGTGCTCTAGCACGACGCCGGCGTTTACTGATTGTAGAGCAGAGAGTACGTAGAAACGGGGGAGCCCTTGGACTCCTGCGCCGTAGGTGCGCTTTAGCAGTTTGAACAGGTCTTCGCCGTCTTTGGCTTCGACTGTTTTGTATAGGCTTGCGTTAGACGGGTCGGATTGCAGCTTGGAAAGAGCTGTGGCGAAACGGTCGGCGAAAAGTTCTGCGGAATTGTCTGCCTTGGGGGCGTTAGCTTGTTTGGTCGCTGCGGACTTAGAAGCGTGGTTCGCCTTAGGTGAAGAGTCTTTTTTGCCGGTGACCGACCCCGGCAGTTTAAAAACGGGCGCTTCGAACACGTTCATGTTGATGTTCGCTTCGTTTTCGTTCGATTTTTTGATAGGCTCTAGGGCGAGGATTGAATCGAGTCCTGCGATATAGGCGCTATCGGGCCATTCGGTCAGGGGCATTTTTTTATCGGTGACAATGATCTTGGCTGTGGGTGCATCGTTGCCGCATGCAATGAAAATAGATGGGATAATTGTAAAAAATGCCGATAAAAATCTATTCATGCTCCCAAAAATACTATTTCCCTTGCCAAAATGGCCAAATTCTTCTAAATTTAGGCTCTCAAAATCTAACTGCTTCAATAGGAAGTTTAAAAATGAAAGAAGGTATCCACCCTAACTATCAACCGGTCGTGTTCGTCGATGCGAATACGGGTAAAGAATACATCACCCGCT
>CACWJY010000009.1 GCA_902761355.1 Fibrobacter succinogenes
ATGGAAGCGATGAACCCCGATGTAAAGGTCATTACTTACCATACCTTCGTCACCAGCGACAACATCCTCGACCTCATCAAGGATTACGATTTTATTATCGACGGCACTGACAATTTCCCGGCGAAGTTCCTGATCAACGACGCCTGCGTCATGGCGAAGAAGCCCTTCTCCCATGCAGGCATTATCCGCTTTCAGGGACAACTCATGACGTACGTTCCGGGCCAGGGCCCCTGCTACCGCTGCGTATTCAAGGAACCCCCTCCGAAAGACGCTGTGCCGACCTGTAAGCAGGCGGGCGTGATTGGCGCCATGGGCGGCGTGATCGGAAGCCTTCAGGCGATGGAAGCCGTCAAGTACATTCTCGGCGTGGGTAATCTGCTCACGGGCTACTTGCTCACCTACAATGCGCTCACCATGGAATTCCGCAAGGTAAAGCTCCCGACGCATACCGAAGACTGCGCTGTTTGCGGCACGCACCCGACCATCACCCAGCTCATTGACTACGAACAGGCTGTTTGCGATTTGAAGCATTAAGAGGTATAAGCGCGGACCTACGGTCCTTTGAGGTATGGGAACGCTCGTTTTGAGGAGAGAAATATGATTACAATCTCGAAAGACAACTACGAAAAAATCCTTGCGCATGCCCAGAAGAACCTCCCCGAAGAGGCCTGTGGGCTGATAGCGGGCGAAGAGACCGCCGAAGGAAAGGTGATTCGCGAAGTGTACCTACTCACGAATATCGACCATTCTAACGAACATTTTTCGCTTGATCCCAAGGAACACTTGGCCGCCATCAAGGATATTCGCGCCAAGGGCTTGAAACCGCTGGGCAACTGGCATTCGCATCCGGAATCGCCGTCGCGTCCGTCGCAAGAAGATAAACGGCTGGCCTACGATTCATCGGCAAGCTACTTGATCCTTTCTCTGCAAGACCGCGAAAATCCAGTGTTGAATTCCTTCCATATCGAAGGAGACAACGCAATTAATGAAGGTCTTGTGATAGTATAGGTATTGTAAAGCCATAAGTAAAGCCATAAAAACCGAATGCCTTCAGTGCTTATGTGCTCTGGAGGCATTTTTTCATCATAGTGCCCTAAAGGAAATTTTGTCTATCCTGTTTTCTTATAACAAAAACCTATAAATCCGCATAAGAATTAAGTATTGGACAATAGCGAAATCGGGTTCTATATTTCGGCGCACAAAAAACAACAAATAAAAAACAACAAATAAAAAACAACAAACAAAAAACAAAAACATAAACAAGTGAGGTATAAGAATGAATCAGAATTTTGTCAAGTCCGCCGTTGCGGCAACCCTCCTGATTGCAGGAACTATTGGCTTTAGCGCATGTTCTTCTTCTGACGAACAGAAGAGCGAATCTTCTGCCAAGGTCGAAAAGCAGACTCTCACCAACGTGTCTTACGATCCGACCCGCGAACTCTACGCCAACTACAACGAAGTTTTCGCAAAGCACTGGAAAGAAAAGACTGGCAAGGAAGTAGAAATCACGCAGTCCCATGGCGGTTCCGGCAAGCAGGCCCTTGAAGTGGCCAACGGCCTTGAAGCCGACGTGGTGACGCTCGCCCTCGAATACGACGTGAACGCCGTACGCGACGCAGGCCTTATCGAAGATGGCTGGGTCAAGGAATTCCCGCTGAATAGCGCTCCTTACACATCGACCATCGTGTTCTTGGTTCGCAAGGGTAACCCGAAGAACCTTAAGGACTGGGGCGATCTCGTGAAGGACGGCATCGGAGTCATCACGCCGAACCCGAAAACCTCTGGCGGCGCACGCTGGAACTACCTTGCCGCTTGGGCTTGGGCCGAAAAGCAGTACAATGGTGACGAAGCCAAGGTCAAGGAATTCGTGAAGAAGCTTTACAAGAATGTTCTCGTACTCGCCTCCGGCGCTCGCGGCTCTACGACAACCTTCATCGAAAATGGCCAGGGCGATGTTTTGCTCGCCTGGGAAAACGAAGCCTTCCTTTCGCTCAAGGATTATCCTAACGACTACGAAATCGTCATTCCTAGCGTGAGTATCTTGGCCGAACCTTCTGTCGCAATCGTGGACAAGGTGGTCGACAAGCGCGGCACCCGCGAACTTGCCACCGAATACCTGAACTTCCTCTACAGCGACGAAGGCCAGCACATTGCCGCCAAGAATCACTACCGTCCTTCCAACAAGGCCATTCTTGACCAGTACAAGGAATTCGACCAGAACGTGAACCTGATTGACATCAGCTACTTCGGCGGTTGGGACAAGGCTCAGGGCACGCACTTCTCCAATGGCGGCATCTTTGACCAGATTTACGAAAAGAAGTAAATGAAAAGAACGAATAGAAGTGTCATACCAGGCTTCGGCCTGACTACAGGCATCACGCTTGCCATTTTGAGCATCGTGGTGCTTATTCCGCTTGCATCGCTAGTGGTATTCACGGCCCACATGAGCCTTGACGAAATTATCGCGACAATTACGCGCGATAGAGTGTTGTCTAGTTTTCGCGTGAGCTTCGTGACGGCATTTGTGGCATCGCTGATTAATGCGGTAATGGGCATTGTGTTGGCGTGGGTGCTGGTAAAGTACAGTTTTCCGCTCAAGCGCCTGGTTGACGGCATGATAGAACTCCCGTTCGCCTTGCCGACTGCAGTGGCGGGCATCGCACTTACGGCTCTTACTGCCGACACTGGGCTTGTGGGCGGATTCTTTGCAAAGTTCGGCATAAAGATTGCGTTTACGCAGGTAGGCATTACAGTGGCATTAGTATTTATCGGCATTCCGTTCGTGGTTCGTGCGGTGCAGCCGGTACTCGAAAAACTGGACCCCGCTTACGAAGAAGCCGCAGGCGTGCTAGGGGCATCTCGCAGCCGAATCTTTTGGAAAATTGTTTTCCCGGAAATTGTTCCTGCCGCTTTAACAGGATTCGGGCTTGCCTTCGGGCGCTGCCTAGGTGAATACGGCAGTGTGGTTTTTATCGCGGGCAACAAGCCGTTCGAAACAGAAATCGTGCCACTCATCATTATGTCGGAATTACAGGAATACGATTACGCCAGTGCGACAACCATTGCGCTTGTAATGCTTGTAGCCTCATTCGTAACGCTATTCTTGGTGAACCTAATCCAAAGTAGAAATGCACGGATTTTGAAGGGAGGCTCTTGATGTATAAAGAAACAAAATCTTCGAAATTTGTCAAGTGGTTCTTAATAGGAATCAGCATCATTTTCGTGGTGCTTATGCTTTTGCTTCCGCTGATTACGGTGATTACCGAGGCGTTTAAGCAGGGCTTTGCCGTGTACCAGAAGGCCGTAACGGATAACTACACGGTCAAGGCGATTTGGCTTACGCTAGAAGCGACTGCGCTTGCCGTTGTTATCAATACGGTCTTCGGGCTGAGTGCAGCATGGTCGCTGACCAAGTTCCACTTTAGGGGCAAGAAAATCCTTACGACGCTCATTGATTTGCCAGTGACGGTTTCGCCGATTATTGCGGGCCTTATTTTCTTGCTCACTTTCGGGCGACAGAGTCCGATTTTTCCGCTCTTGCAGGACTGGGACATCAAGATTGTGTTTGCTGTGCCGGGAATTGTACTTGCGACGATTTTCGTGACATTTCCGTTCATTTCTCGCGAGTTGATTCCGGTTCTGGAAGCCCGTGGAAACGACGAAGAAGAGGCTGCTGCATTGATGGGAGCGAAAGGATTTACCATTTTCAGGAAGATTACTTTCCCGCATATCAAGTGGGCTTTTTTGTACGGCGTGGTGCTTTGCGCGGCGCGTGCCATGGGCGAATTCGGTGCGGTATCGGTGATTTCGGGGCATTTGCGCGGTAAGACGAATACTCTTCCGCTTCATGTGGAAATTTTGTTCAATGAATTCCAGTATGTGCCCGCATTTGCGGTAGCGTCAATTCTGGTACTACTCGCAATATTTATTCTGATTGCAAGAAGTTTGATCGAATATAACGGAAAGAAGAAAAATAAGGTTGAACCGTAGGAGAGTATATGTACGTAGAATTAAAAAATATCAATAAACACTTTGAAAATTTCAAGGCGTCTGATAATGTATCCTTCGGTATCGAAAAGGGTAAACTGATTGGTCTGCTGGGCCCGAGTGGTTCTGGAAAAACGACGATTCTCCGTATGATTGCAGGACTGGAAACACCTGACAACGGCGATATCATTATTGACGACAAAGTAATCAATAATGTGCCTGCCAGTAAGCGCGGCATCGGATTCGTGTTCCAGAGTTACGCCTTGTTCCGTTACATGACGGTTTTTGAAAATATCGCCTTTGGACTTCGAGTGCTCAAAAAATCCGATAGTGAAATCAAGGACCGTGTCGCGGAACTTGTCAAGCTAATTGGCCTAGATGGACTTGAAAATCGCTATCCGAGCCAGCTTTCGGGTGGACAGCGCCAACGAGTTGCATTTGCACGCGCACTCGCTCCAAATCCGCAGTTACTTTTGCTTGATGAACCCTTCGCCGCCATCGACGCCAAGGTGCGCCAGGAACTGCGCCATTGGCTCAAGGAGATGATCGCAAAGCTCGGCGTCACGAGCATTTTCGTGACTCACGACCAGGATGAAGCCATCGAAGTGGCTGACGAAATCATCATCATGAACAAGGGCCGTATCGATCAAATAGGTAAGCCTCTGGATGTTTACAGCGCTCCCAAAACTGCATTTGTCGCGTCTTTCTTTGGACAACCCAGCATTTTCAAGGATTACAGCAAGTTCCGCCGATTTGAGGCTATCGAGGGTGCGGAGCAGGCGATTGTGCGCCCCGAATTTGTGAAAGTCACCAAGAAAACCGAAGTGCAAAAATTCAAGAACTCCGCCGAAGAAGGCGTCGTGACCGATGTCGCCTTCCGTGGTAGCGGTATAGAATTGTCGGTACTGGTGAACGGCGTAACTCTTACGGCGCGGCGCGGCTTTGACGAACCGAGTGTTTCTGTAGGCGAAAAAGTGGATGTGTTCATTTATCGCATTTTTGTCACCGCAGGAGATAACGCTTATTTGCTCGAAAACAAGTCGCTGCGTGAACCTGTCGTAGTGATTTAATCGTTGCGGATCAAAAATTTATAGAAAAAAACTATAAAAAGCCATACTTATTAAGTATTGGACGCAGGTAAAAACGCGTTCTATATTTGGCTACGTAATAAAAATAGTACGGGGCATGCAGAATGAATTTTAACACGACTTTATTGCACAAGAATTTTGACAGTGACCGATGTAGCGGATCCACCCTTACACCTATTTATCAGGTAAGCGCATTCGCTTATGATTCTGCAGAAAAACTCGAAGCTGTTTTCAACAACAAAGCTCCGGGTTTTGCTTATACACGCATCGGGAACCCTACAACCGATTCTTTTGAACGCCGTATCGCATCCCTTGAAAAAGGGATCGGTGCGGTGGCGTGTTCGTCGGGTATGGCTGCAGTGACGATTTCGCTCTTGAATATTTTGCAATCTGGCGACGAAGTCATTGCAAGTGCTGGTCTTTTTGGCGGCACCATCGACTTGTTCCATGATTTGGAAGCCTTCGGAATCAAGACGCGTTTTGTTACCGAAGTCACCGCCGAAACGGTGAACGCCCAACTGAATGAAAAGACCAAGGCTGTTTTCACCGAACTCATCGGAAATCCGAAACTGAACGTTGTCGATTTGCAGAGCGTTGCGGATGTAGCTCACCAACATGGCGTTCCGTTTATTGTTGACAGTACCACGGCAACTCCGTACCTTGTTCGTCCCTTTGATTTGGGCGCAGACATCGTTGTACATTCTTCTTCTAAGTATATCAACGGCAATGGCAGTGCCATTAGCGGCATTATTGTCGATAGCGGCAAATTCAGCTGGGATTATTCCCGTTTTAAAGGCCTTGAAGAATACAAGCGCTTTAGCAAGTTCGCCTACCTCGCCAAACTCCGCAACGGCATTTGGCGTAACGTGGGCTGCTGCGTGGCTCCGAACACTTCTTTCTTGAATGCGCTTGGACTCGAAATGCTCGGGCTCCGCATGGAACGCCTTTGTAGCAACGCCTTGCGACTGGCTGAATTTTTGCAAGGCTTTGAAGGTATTTCTGTCAACTATCCTGCTCTCAAAAGCAACCCCTATTATAGCTTGGTGCAAAGTCAGCTCGGAGGCAAGGGCGGAGCCATCCTTACGATTGACGCGGGCAGCAAGGAAAGAGCGTTCAAGTTGATTAACAATTTGAAATATGCCACCATCGCAACGAACATTGGCGACTTGCGCACGCTGGTAATTCACCCGGATAGCACCATCTTTACGCACGGTTCCAAGGAACAGAAGGAAAACGCCGGTGTATTCGAAGGCACTGTCCGCGTAAGCGTCGGAATAGAAGACATCGAAGATCTTAAAGAAGATTTTGAACAGGCTATCAAAAACATTTAAATGGAGATGCCCGCCCTGGTTGGTGAGAGACGCCGAACGATGCGGGTGTAACAAAAACGGAGACACAAAATATGGCAACAGATTATGCAACTCTTAAAAAGGGCGGTTGGATGCGCCAAAAGCAGAAGAACAACTTCTCACTGCGCGTGCGCGTCGTGGGTGGTAACTTGACTGCTACCCAGCTCGCCAAAATCGCCGAAGTCGCTGAAAAATACGGCGAAGGCTATGCACATTTGACCTCTAGGCAGAGTGTCGAAATTCCCTTTATCAAATTGGAAAATGTAGATGACGTCAAGGCGGCCCTTGCCGAAGGCGGCGTGGAACCAGGCGTTTGCGGTCCCCGTGTACGTACGATCACGGCATGCCAAGGCGAAGCTGTTTGCCCGAGCGGATGCATCGATACCTATGCCATTGCCAAGGAACTGGACGACCGCTACTTTGCCCGCGAACTTCCGCACAAGTTTAAGTTTGGTGTGACCGGTTGCCAGAATAACTGCCTCAAGGCCGAAGAAAACGACGTCGGTATCAAGGGCGGAATCAAGGTCAAGTGGATTGAAGATAAGTGCATTGGCTGTGGTCTCTGTGCCAAGAGTTGCCGCAAGGGCGCCATCAAGATCGAAAACAAGAAAGTGATTTTCGACGATTCGCAGTGCAATTTCTGCGGACGTTGTTACAAGGCTTGCCCCACCGACGCCTGGGAGCACACCCACGGCTACATCGTTTCTTTCGGTGGTCTTTTTGGCAACAACATCAACAAGGGCGAAACGATTATCCCCTTTATTGACGATAAGCAAAAACTACTTGATGTCTGCGATGCCGCAATCCAGTTCTTTGCAGAAAATGCAAAGCCCAGCGAACGATTCAAGTACACCATTGACCGCATTGGCCACGAAGTCTTTGCGCAAAAAATCAAAGACGCTTATAACGGTAAATGAAAATAGAACGGCTTAAAACAGACTTGTTGATTATTGGTGGCGGTACGGCGGGCTGCTATGCCGCCATTACCGCCGCACAAAACGCATCTCAAGATGCGGCGAACCTCAAGATCCTTGTCGTCGAAAAGGCAAATATCAAGCGCAGCGGCTGCCTGGCCGCTGGCGTAAATGCCTTGAACGCCTACATTACTGAAGGCCGCACGCCCCGGGATTACGTGGAATATGCCAAGAAAGATGCCGACGGCATTGTCCGCGAAGACTTGCTGTACACTATTTCCGAAAGATTCAACGAGGTCACGGCGCACTTGGAAAAATTGGGCCTTGTCATCTTGAAAGATAAAGACGGCAAATATGTGACGCGCGGGAATCGCAACATCAAGATTAATGGCGAAAACATTAAGCCGATTTTGGCCGATGCCGTCAAGAAACTTCCCAATGTGACTGTGTTGAACCACGTGAACATTTTTGATTTCTCGGTACATAGCAATAAGATTGACGGCGCATTCGGTTTCGGAATCGAAAACGATACATTTTACGCCATCGAAGCGGGCGCAGTCATTATCGCTACGGGCGGGGCTGCGGGGCTTTATCGCCCGAATAACCCCGGATTTTCTCGACATAAAATGTGGTACCCACCCTTCAATACTGGCGCAGGTTACGCTATGGGCATTCGCCACGGCGCCGAGATGACAACCTTCGAAATGCGTTTTATTGCGCTCCGCTGTAAGGATACGATTGCGCCTACGGGAACGCTCGCGCAGGGGGTGGGTGCCAAGCAGGTGAATTCCCTCGGCGAAGTTTATGAAACGAAATATGGAATTTCTACTTCTGAACGTGTTTACGGAACCGTCGCCGAAAATCTGGAAGGCCATGGTCCCTGCTACTTAAGGACCGAAGGCATTTCGCCTGAACAGGAAGAATCTCTTTTGAAAGCTTACCTGAACATGGCTCCGTCGCAGACCATCCGCTGGCTTGAAAATGAAACGCCGTCGAAGGCGAATGTGGAAATTGAAGGCACGGAACCGTACATCGTAGGCGGTCACACCGCAAGCGGCTACTGGGTCGACACCAAGCGTGCCACCACCATTCAAGGGCTTTACGCCGCGGGCGATGTGGCCGGAGGTGCCCCGCAAAAGTACGTAACAGGGGCTCTTGCCGAAGGTGAAATCGCGGCAAAAGCCGCCGCAGATTACATCCGCAAAAATGGCACCATAACCGCAAAGATTTCGGTCAATGAGATTGCCTCACACATCGCAGAAATTGAAAAGTACCTCCGCAACGAAAAAAGTTCCCAGACTACCGAAAACCTAGAAGAAGCAATGCAGGTGGTCATGGATTCTTACGCGGGCGGAATCAAGACGGGTTACCGCTACAGCGAGAATCAGTTGAACCAGGCCAAAAAGGAAATCGAAATCATCGAGAAACTGACGGACGAATTGAGTGCTGCCAACCTGCAAGAAGTCATGTACATCTACGAACTCAAGGAACGCCTGACGGTCTGCAAAAGCGTGATCGCGCACCTGGCCGCCCGCCGCGAAACCCGCTGGCACAGTTTCGCCGAGAACCTCGACTATCCCGAAAAAGACAACGTAAACTTCCGCAAGTACGTAAACTCGCGCCTCGAAAATGGCGAAATCAAAATCATCTTGCGCGAACTCACCGCAGAAGGGCAAAGGAACTATGAGCATCAGCATTGATCAAGGCAAGTGCATCGGTTGCGGGCGCTGCCACGCAAGGTGCACACCGAAAAAGTCAAGGGCGAAAAGAACGATATCGTGCGGTGGTATTTTGAACTGAACGATGGAAGCGTCAAGACCATCGATATCGACCCCAAGGAATCGAACAAATATTAGGAGTTTCACAGTGAGCGAATATTCACACCTCGACGAACTGGAAGCCGAAGCTATCTACATCATCCGCGAAGTCGCTGCCGAATGCGAAAAACCGGTGATGCTCTATTCTATCGGCAAGGACAGTTCTGTCATGTTACATTTGGCCATGAAGGCCTTTTACCCCGAAAAGCCGCCTTTCCCGTTTTTGCATGTGAACACCACCTGGAAATTCAAGGAAATGATTAAGTTCCGCGACGAAACCGCCAAGAAACTCGGTATCGAAATGCTGGAATACATCAACCAGGATGGCGTCAAGCAGGGCATTAATCCGTTTGACCATGGTGCCGCTTACACCGACATCATGAAAACGCAGGCCTTGAAGCAGGCTCTCAACAAGTACGGTTTTACCGCGGCATTTGGCGGCGGTCGCCGTGACGAAGAAAAGTCCCGCGCCAAGGAACGCATTTTCTCGTTCCGCAATTCCGCACACGCTTGGGACCCGAAAAACCAGCGTCCTGAAATGTGGAAACTTTACAACACCAAGATCAACAAGGGCGAAAGCATCCGCGTTTTCCCGATTTCGAACTGGACAGAAAAGGACATCTGGCAGTACATCAAGCGCGAAAAGATTGATATTGTCCCGCTGTACTTTGCGGCCCCGCGCCCGGTCGTGGTGCGCGATGGCAACATCATCATGGTGGACGACGAACGTTTCCCGCTGCGCGAAGGCGAAACTCCCGAAATCAAGTCGGTGCGTTTCCGCACACTCGGCTGCTATCCGCTCACGGGCGGCATTGAGTCAACCGCCACGACGCTCGACGAAATCATTGATGAAACCCTGAGCGCTGTATCTTCGGAACGCACTTCCCGCGTGATTGACAACGAAGCCGCAGGCAGCATGGAACGCCGCAAGAGGGAGGGATATTTCTAATGAAAGGTTTGTTGAAGTTTATTACATGCGGCTCGGTGGACGATGGAAAGTCGACGCTCATCGGGCATATCCTTTACGATTCTAAGCTGCTATACGCCGACCAGGAAAAGGCTCTGGAACTTGACAGTAAAGTCGGTAGCCGCAGCGGAAAAATCGACTATTCCCTTTTGCTGGACGGCCTGATGGCCGAACGCGAGCAGGGCATCACCATCGACGTCGCGTACCGTTACTTTACAACGGACAACCGCAGCTTTATCGTGGCCGATACGCCGGGGCACGAGGAATACACCCGCAATATGGCCGTAGGTGCGTCCTTTGCGGACCTCTCCGTGATTCTTGTAGACGCGTCGCAAGGCGTGCTGGTGCAGACGCGCCGTCACGCCCGCATCTGTAAGCTCATGGGTATCCGCTACTTTGTCTTTGCCGTAAACAAGATGGATCTTGTAGGTTACGGCCAGGAACGCTTCGAAGAAATCCTGAAGCAAATCAACGAGCTCGCCAGCGAGCTTTCGCTCCATAGCGTTTACGTGATTCCGCTTTCGGCTACCGAAGGCGACAATGTGACCGTAAAATCCACGAACATCGCTTGGTATCAGGGCAAGGCTCTGCTCGATTATCTCGAAACGATTGATGTAGATGATGCGCAGACTGAAACGGGCTTTTATCTGCCCGTGCAGCGTGTGTGCCGTCCGGACCGCACTTTCCGCGGGTTCCAGGGGCAAATCGAAGCGGGGGCCATCCGAGTGGGCGATACGATTATAAGCCTTCCGAGCAACGAGAAAGCGACCGTCAAGGGAATTTTGCGCGGCGACAAAGATGTGGAAGACGCTCGCGTTGGCGAACCTGTGACTATTTCGCTAGACCGCGAAGTGGATGTTTCAAGGGGTTGCGTACTCGCCAAGGACACCGACATCGGGAGCTACAAGAAAATCAGGGCGTCGCTCCTGTGGATGGATGACGAACCGCTTTCGCACGGGAAAGATTACCTCGTCAAGCTCGGAACGAAGACGATTCCCGGAATCATAAATAAAATTGATTATTCTGTTGATATTAATAGCGGAAAACATGTCAATTCTGATGTGCTCGAAAAGAACGGAATTGCCGTGGTCGAGATTGTATTTGCCGAAGCCATTGTCGTGGATCTTTTCGAAAAGCACAAGACCTTGGGCGAACTGATTCTGATTGACCGCGTGACCCATGCGACATCGGCTTGTGGCGTCGTGGAAGGTCTTTTCGAAAGGCAGGTTGCTGCTGGTGAAAAGGCTGAATTCGTGCAGGGTGAACGCCACGGTCGCGGAGAAATCTTCGAGGAATTCTTCTACGATACCGCAACACTCTCTGTGGTGAAACAACAGCCTGTAAAGCAGCACTACACCGTAGGCGACGAAATTCCGACGGTGGGGGAGAGCTACCGCTATCCCGACGATTTTGACATCATCATCTTGCGTGACAGCACCGCCGTCAAGGTACGTGGCAAACGCATCGTCGAAATCACGGCCGCGGATCAGTACCGCTACGGAAATGTTCCTGTTATCAATGGCCGTGGCTTTGAAATCAAGGTTCATTCCGACGAAGAAGTACGCCAGTTGCTTATCGAATACGATGATGCCAAGGACAATGCCTGCGAAGCCTTCTTTAAAAAGTGGTCACGTTTCGATACATATCGAAAGGTCGTAATACATTAAGTATAATCATATATACCTCAAATGCCGCCCGCTGTTTATCTATGGGTGGCATTTTCTATATGTTATCTATAATATAATTAACAAATTAAATATTGTTTAATAATAGTCAAAATCAATAACTTCGCATAAAATTAAAGTATTGGACAAGACCTGTAAGCCCTTCTATATTTGTGCGCACAAAAAAGAACAATACAAAAAATAACCACAACCAAGGAGCATAATAATGAATCAGAATTTTAAGAAGATTGCCGCTACTGCGGTTTTTGCAACTTCTATTTTCGCCGCAAACTCTTTTGCTGAAGAAGCAAAGGCCGAAGATCCCGCCTTCAAGCTCACCGGAAATGTGCAGGCCCAGGCTATCAAGGCTGTTTACGATAACGATGCGGACAATACGCTAGACAATTCCTTCTTACGTGCAAATGTCGGCGGAAAGTACACTTCTGACAACTTTGAAGCTGTAATCAACTTGCGCATCTTTAGCCCTGTTTTTGGAAACAAGAATGTTACTGATGTCACTACTGACGAAAATGGCAAGGTTAAGGTGACAAAGACCGCACAGGACAAAATTAGCGCCGATACTTACTATGCTAAGTATACATGGAACCTTGCGTTCGGCAACTTCAGTGCACAATTCGGACGTTTCCGTACCGACTGGTCCGTAGCTGGTAACTTTGGTACCTACGTTGACCCGCACCTTTCAAAGCGCGGATTCCTTGCTCGCGATTACCAGCATGATGCTATCGCCGTTGGTTTCGATAAGGGTATTTCCAGTTTCAGCTTGCTGCTCGGTACTTATGACAGTAAGTTCGATACGGGCTATCTCCGCGCCGAAGAGACCCTCAAGTTTGGCGATGCAAAAATAAGCGCTGCCTACCGCGGTAATATCCTTGATCCTGTTCAACATACGGCTGAAGTCACGCACCGCGTTGCAGGCCGCGCCAGCTATTACTTCCTCAAGAATCTGGGTGTTTACGGCGAAGTGGCCTACATTTATACCGGTGACAACGAGAACCTTTCGGCTAAAAATGCAATCAAGTCTGAATACGCTCAAGGTACCGACTATGTCCCGTTCTTCGTAGGCGTCGAAATCCCGACCGCAGGTTTCTTGAACAGCCTTTATGCCGAACTGGAATATCTTTCTAATCGCGACGAATTACAGGCCGACGCCGATGCCGTCGCATGGACTGTCAGCCTTATCAAGAAGATTGGCAAGCGCAGCAAAATCCAGCTGAGCGCTTACAGTGAAAAAGAAGTTTCTGAAGTCGCCATCGCCGCGCGCTTCACCGCCACTGTCCAGTAAGATTCTACAGTTAGTTTCCTTTTGTTACACACTCCAACGCCCTCGATGTAATTACCAAACATCGAGGGCGTTTTTCCTTCTAGTTTTCTGTTTAATGCAAAAAAGCGGACCCAATCGGGTCCGCCATGATAGAATTGGAGATGATTATTTTACTAAACCGTCGGCATATTCGGTTATTGCCTTGTCGAGACGTGCAAAGATTTCGTCGATTTGGGCTTCGTTGATAATCAGCGGAGGAGCCACAATAATCGTGGAACCACCGCCCATCGTGAGAATGCCGTAATCGTTGCGGAGTTTCGTGATGAAATTTCCAAGGAAGGGTTCTCCCGCCGCATTCTTGCGGATAACATCCTTGTGATCCTTGCTGTAACTGAATTCAATCGCGCCGAATAAGCCTACGGAACGAACATCGCCTACAGAGGGGTGTTTCGCCTTAAGCTCCGCAAGTTTTTTCTTCAAAATGGGTTCCTGCTTTTTCACATTGCCCTTGACATCCAGGCGGAAGTATTCTTCGATACAGGCAATAGCTGCAGCAACGCCGAGCGGATGCGCATTATAGGTAAGCCCTGCGGTAAAGGCGTTTTCCTCATAATAATTCGCAATCTTTTCGCTAATGAGCACGCCGCCGAGCGGTGCATACGCGCTATTTACACCCTTTGCAAAAGTGATCAAGTCTGGTTCAATGCCATCGGCCTGGCAAGCGAACCATTCGCCGGTACGCAAGAAACCGCTCATCACTTCGTCACAGACCAATAAAATTCCGTACTTGTCGCAGATTTCGCGGACGCCCTTCAAGTATCCCTTGGGGTAAAGGTAAACGCCGTTAGAACCGGTGACCGATTCAATGAATACGGCCGCCACCGATTCGGGGCATTCCTGCTGAATCTGGTATTCTAGGCGAGAAAGGAAGTGCTTGGTCGCTTCTTCTTCGGTTTTGAATTTGATATCGTAACCGTAAAGATGCGGAGCCGGATACTTGATGAATCCGGGAATCGTCGGGAACAGCGAAGCGCGTTCGCTTTCGCCCGTTAAGCTCGACGCACCGTAAGTGCTTCCGTGGTAAGATTCATACTTTGAGAAAATCTTGTCGCGGCCCGTAAACGCCTTCACAAAGCGAATGGCGAATTCATTGGCTTCGGAACCGCCCAGCGTAAACAGGACTTTCTTGAAATTCTTCGGGGCAATCTTTTCAATCAAGATTTCGCCGAGCTCACCCGCTTCGGCAAAGGCGTGACGCGGGGCGATGTAGGCCAGCCGTTCCACCTGCTTTTGCACCGCTTCAATAATGTGGCGGTTATTAAAGCCGATATTCACGTTGACCAGTTCCGACGCGATATCGATGTATTCCTTGCCTGCACCATCGTAAACATAGATGCCGTCGGCATGGTCTACAAAGAACGGCTTGTAATCTTTATGGGGGGCGTTCGCGAAAGAAAACAGGTTATACTTTCGGGCCTTTTCATAAGAGGCGGCATTTTCTCCCGCCACATAACTAACGTTATTTGACATAGTACTCTCCTTAATTTTGTGAACAAATATAGGTGCGATTTTAGTCGCTGTCCAATACTTTGTTTTTAGCACTCGTTATCAATTTTTCCGATAACAAATCCATCTAGATTAAATGATGTATTCCGGTGCGGTATTGGAACGAGCAAGATTAAAGCGCTCCAAAATATTGCGGCGTTTTTCTAGGAACTGCGCCGAGCCTCTTTCGCGCGGGAAGCTGTCGCGAATTTCAAGTACCTCGCTAATGCGTCCCGGACGCGGTGTCATAATCACGATACGGTCGGATAGGTAAAGCGCTTCGTCAATATCGTGGGTCACCAGAATCATCGTGGTATTGCGTTCCTTGCGAAGGTCCAAAAGCAAGTTCTGGATGTCGGCACGGGTAAACGAATCCAGCGCTCCCATGGGCTCATCGAGTAACAAGATTTCTGGGTCGTTAATCAACGCACGCGCGATCGCCACGCGCTGCGCCATGCCACCGCTGATCTGGTGCGGGAAATTCTTCTCGAATCCGCCAAGACCGATTTTCTCGATAAATTCGTGAACCTTTTCCTTATTCTGCTTATAAACGCCTCGAATCTTGAGACCCATCGCGATGTTGTCTTCTACCGTGAGCCACGGGAAAAGGCAACCCTGCTGGAATACGTAACCGCGCTTGGAATCTGGCCCATGCACCGGTTCGCCATCAAGAATAATCTTGCCATCTTGAACAGGATCGAGCCCCGCAATCAAGCGCAAAAGCGTCGTCTTGCCGCAGCCTGATGCGCCCAGAATCGAAATGAATTCGCCCTCAAAAACAGAAAGGTTGATATCCTTCAAAATCTGTCGCGGCTCGCCCGTGCGCTCATCGATAAAGGATCGGTTTACTTCGCGAATCTTCAAGATTTTTTCTTTATCTAAAATATCCATCATCAACGCCTCCTATCGCACGACGCCTTTCTGCCAGCGAAGCACATAACGCTGCACCGCGCCAACTACCTTCAAAATTGCCGAGAACAGCACGGCCATCACGACAATCGCCGCAAACACCTTGTAATAAGCGCTCCAGACTTTTGAAGTGTTAATGTAGTAGCCAAGACCGCCCGGTTGCCCCATCATTTCGGCCATCACGAGCGTAGTAAAGCCAAACGCAGCCGCCGTCATAATGCCCGTAAAAATCTGCGGCATTGCATGCGGAATCGCAATATGGAAAATCTGGTACAACTGCCCTGCGCCAAAAGTGCGCGAAAGTTCAAACAACGACTTCGGCGTACCCTGCACCCCGTCGGCCGTCATGGTCGCTACCGGGAACCAGGAGCAAATCGCAATCAAGAAAGTCGCCGCCGTAAACGAAGTCGGAAAAAGCGTCAAGGCAAAAGGCATCCATGCCACCGCTGGAATCACGCCGCAAATGTTGAGCACCGGCAAAATCCAGTAGCGAGCCTTCGGATACCAACCAATCAGTACACCGGTCAGCACACCCGTCACCACACCTACCGAGAATCCGGCTACAAAAAGGCGCAACGAGTAAAGTGTATTCTGCCAAATGAATTTGGTATCGCCAATAAAGGCATCCATAATAATCGCGGGCCCAGGGAAAAACGGCTGCGGCAAAAACAGCAACTTGGTTCCGAGAATATCCCACGCCGCAAGCGCTAGGCCAACCGCAAAACGGAACTTCGCACCCGCGAAAAATTTCGCCAACTTATCTGCACTTGCCTTGCGGACAAACAGAACCACCGTATAGACAGTATAATAGGCGATAATGGCCAGCAGAACCAAGCGGTACGCCAAATTGTCGTCAACGCTAAACCCGCCAAAAACATATTCCTTGATTCGCACATTTTCGGCCACCTGCGGAAAAAGCAAGTTTACCAAGAAGGCGATCAGGAAACCTGAAATCGTCAAAATAATGTTCATTCAACTCTCCGTAAAATTTTTAAAAATGCGCCCTTGCGGGCGCCAAACAACAAGGGAATTTAATTACTTGTTTAAATCGACTTCTTCGTACAGATTCGCGACAAACTGGTCGGGATCCTGCGTGAGGTAGCCAATCTTCTTGAGTTGTTCGCTAAAGTAACGCAAGTCGCCCTTCACGTCGCGGCCAAGAGTCTTGCGCTGTTCCAGCGAAGTGTACACATAGCTCTTGATCAGTTCAACAGCCAGCGGCTTGTCTTCGATTTCGGAATACTTGCCTTCGGCAATAATGTCAACCGTTTCTTCGGGGTGTTCGGCAATCCAGGCTTCGGCCTTGTGAATTGCACGCAGGAGAGCAGCAATCTTTGCCGGTTCTTCCTTCAGAATCTTGGCAGACACGTAAATGAAGCAGCAGTAGCGACCGTCAAACACCGGGTCTTTCGCTACATCCATAATCACGTCGGCCTTGCCTGACTTTTCGTAAGCAGAAGCGAGCGGATCCCAAATGGCAGCGGCATCAATCTGGCCCTGTTCCAAAGCTTCAAGAGCCAAGTTACCGTCGGCATAAGGCAAGAACTGCACCTGGTTATCTTCGGGCTTTGTCGAAACTTCACCCAGCGAAAGCCAAAGGCTTGCAGCCTGATGCGGCGTGCCACCGATTTCATCGACAGCAATCTTCTTGCCCTTCAAATCAGCAGCAGTCTTGTAGGGCGAACCCTTCTTTACAAGCACCTTGATACAACCGATGTGAATACCATCGACAATCTTGATGTCTACGCCGTTTTCAATCGCCTGGAAAAACTGAAAATCAGAATTCGTGAGCGCATAAGTTCCCTTGCTAAGGCCCAGCTTACGCGTTTCGCCATCAGCGGCAATCAACTTGGCATCAATTCCTTCTTCGGCAAAGAATCCCTTTTCCTTAGCCACGTAGAAAGGCGCACCGCACAAGGAACCGTCCAGAATCGGGAGTTCCAAAGTACCGAACTTGAACTGGGATCTTTCTGCCTGCGGGGCTTCCTGTTTTTCCGCTTTTTCGTTACCGCATGCTCCGGCCAACAGGGCAAAGCCAAATGCGAGCAGGGCGGTCAAATAAACTTTGTAGTTGTTCTTCATCGCAAATACCTCTTTCAAAAAAAAGGCGCCCCTGAAAATGGACTTCGAATATTTCCAGGAGCGCCGGGTTGTACGGAGAGTACAAATTACTTGATATTTTCTCTCCAAGTTGCCGGCTTGAACAATTCCTTCAAGGGCAGCAGACGCTTGTCAACGTCGACACCCAAGACAGAATTGAAGTTGTTTGTTGCCTGCATCTGTGCGCCAAAGCCCACGATAATGATAATCTGTTCGTCGGTATAGAACTTGCGGAGGCCTTCGAAAAGTTCGTCCGGAACCTTAGTCGGGTCCTTCACGATCTGCTGGCCCAGCTGCTGCAGAAGCTTTTCGTTTTCCGAAGTTTCGAAGTTGTTCGGATCGAGACCCAAAGCTTTCAAATCGCTAATGAAGAACAGCGAGCAGAGAAGGCAGCCGTTAGTCGTAGAAACCGAGTGGGCAAAAATCGTTGCTGCACGCAGACCCACCGTCTTTTCGAGGCTTTTCCAAGCATCGTACCAGCCCATGAAAGCCTTGTAGATACCGTAATCCTGGAGCATCACCAACTTCATGTTGGTCACCTTGCCAGCAGCATCCAACTTTTCGTAAGCAGCCTTTGCTTCGCCAGTCAATTCATTCGGTTGTTTTAAATGTACTCTAGCCATTGTTTATACTCTCCTTGTGGTGCATCCGCGCCGTTTGTTTTGTTGAAGTCTTTTGATGCGCAAAATATAGAAGCGAAATTTCGCCTTGTCCAATACTTAATTTTTATGTGAAGTTATCGATTTTTTTTATAAGTCGCCCATTTTCGGGCGACTATTTGATTAATTATCGAATGATACCTGTACGGTATTTCATCTTTAAAATACGGGCGGCGGATTCTTCGATGCGCTGCCTGTAGTATTTACTTTGTTTAGAAAGTGCCGCTAGGTAGTTGATCATTTCTACCGCTTTTGACGAGTAGGTAATCATGAACATGTCGTTGCCGGCCATCAAGGCGGTGCGCACGAGTTTTCTGAAATCCTTGGCGGGGTAGTTCTTGCTTCGTACGCGTTCGTTGCCGCTAATCCAGGCGCGGAGGCTTACTCCCCACAGGTCGTCGGTCAATATGACGGTCTCGGGAGACATATCGCGCGCCATTTTGACAATTTTCGGCTCGAATACGGCGGGACGGCTTGATATGCGCACGAAGCTCACGCTGCTCATCATGGTCACGGGAATGTCGTTTGCGAGTGTCTTGAAGAAGCTCACGTTCTTTGCAATCTTTGCCCTGGGGGTTGCGCTCACGGCAATTTGGTGGTCGCTATTGGTCCAGGAATCGTAACCCGGAAAATGCTTGGAAACGCAAATGACTCCGTTTTCGCTCATGCCCTTGACGAACGCTCTTACTTTAAATGCGTTTGTGGTGTCATTGCCCCAGGAGCGGCGGCTTTCTTCCATGAACGAATTCTTGCCGCGGCTATCTTTAGAAGGGTCGAGAACGGGCGCCAGGTTCATGTTTATTTTGAGTTCTTTCAGTGCGCTTCCGATTTTGTTGGCGAGCGAGTGGATGTCTGTCGAATCCATGCGTCGCATTTCCAGTGCGCTGGGAACGCCTCGCCATGTATCGGAGTAAGATGCCAGCCGGTTGACGATTCCGCCTTCTTGGTCCGTAGCGACGACGAGCGGAATTCTTAGGCCGGAGTCGATTTCGGCCATCGTATTCAGGTATTTTTTGGCTGAGCGAAGGTGCTGGCCTGTGATAAGCACTCCGCCGATTTCGTTTTCGATAATGAACTGCGACGAGGTGAGGTACACCATCACCATTTGCGCGGCTTTCTGCTTGATGCTGAGCGAATTCCACAGGGGCATCAGTTCACGTGGAAGCCCGTATGGATTTTGTACAGAATCGTTTTGCGGTAAGGCTTCGGCTGTATACGGTTCGCTTTTTTGATTACTTGCTGTTGAACTACTTGTTTGCTCTGCGGTTTGCTCCACTATGGATTCCGTCAGCGAATTCAGCGGAAAAAACTGAATCTCGGACAGAGAATCCTCTGCCTGCGCAAGGGCAAATGCCGCAAGAAAAATGGTGACAGCTCTTTTTAGGTGCATTCCGTGGGTTATTCAGCTTTCTTCTTGCCAAAACGTCTCGGCTTGAATTCGCGCGGCGGGAAGTCGAACTTGAGCTTGCCGCCCTTATCCAAATACAAGTATGCATCGAAGCTACGGTGCGTTTTGTTGCTTCGGAAGCCCTTCAGAAGCGCGGTCTTTTCGCCGGCGAGCATCTTCTTGATTTCTTCGAGCGGAATTTCCTTGCCCAGGAGAATCTTCGGGAGCGTGATGCCGCTGGGTTCCTTTTTGAGGTAAGAATCGCTCACGTAGCCGGTCATGGTTTCGTACACGGCGGCGCCATCGACCGGCGACTTGCCGACCTCGGCGCCGACTTCGACTTCTTCGGGCTTTTCGTCGAATACAAATTCAATCTTGTTTTCGTCGTTGATAATCACGACGGCCGAGAATTCGGCGCCGCGCTTGCTGCGGAATCCGGTGAGCGGGCCGATTTTGCGGTTGGTCAGGAGTTCGGTGATTTCTTCCGGAGTGAGTCTCTTGCCGCCAATCATCTTGCGGATCACGATGCCGTCTTCGGTGGTGTAGCGGCTCACGGTTTCAAAAACCTTCTTGCCGTTCACGGGGCTGAAAGAGGCTTCGCCGGTGGTGCTTTCTTCCTTGAATCCCTTGATGTTTTTCACCATGGTGCGCGTCATGTCGACGATGCCTTCCATGAACTTTTCGCGGGTTTCCTTGCCCTTCTCGATCTGCTCCATTTTATATTCCCAGTTGCCGGTAAGTTCCGGGCTGGTGAGCGCTTCGATATCCATGGCCTTCAGCACCTTGATCAGGTCGAATGCCTTGGCGGTCGGAATCATGTCCTTGCCGTCGCGAACCACGTACTTGTCGCTGACGAGCTTTTCAATAATGGCGGCACGAGTTGCCGGTGTTCCAAGTCCGCGTTCCTTCATGGCGTCGCGGAGTTCTTCGTCTTCCACCAACTTACCGGCGCTTTCCATCATCGAGAGAAGCGTGCTTTCGGTGTAGTGTGCAGGCGGCTTGGTAAAGTCTTCCTTTTCTTCGAGAGCGACCGTCTTTGCGGACTTGCCCTTGAGGGCTGGAATGCTCGATTCGTCGTCGCTGTCCTTGCCGTACACGGCCTTGAAGCCCGGATCCACAAGCACCTTGCCTTCGGTGAGGAAGGTTTCGCCTTCGACGGTCGTTACGCGGGTGGTATTTTCGTACTTGGCAGGCGGGAAGAACACAGCGATGAATCGCTGGCAAATCATCGTGAAAATCTTTTGTTCGGCTTCGGTCAGGCCCGAGGGCATCACGCCGGTCGGGATGATAGCAAAGTGGTCCGAAATCTTGGAGTTGTCGAACACCTTGGGGGTTTTCACGACCCAGTTGTTCTTGAGGGCGGTTTCTGCGAACTTCGCGAGCGGGCCTTCAATCTTTCCAAGGGTAGCCTTTACCGGAGCCACGTAGTCTTCGGGGAGGCAACGGCTGTCGGTACGCGGATAGGTGGTTGCCTTGTGGCGTTCGTACAGGGCCTGCGCAATCGAAAGGGTTGTCTTCGCGCTAAAGCCGAATCGGTTGTTCGCTTCGCGCTGGAGCGTGGTCAAGTCGTACAGCGGTCCGCACTTCTGGAGCGAAGGGGCGGATGTCTCTTCCACCGTGCCGGCCTTGCCCTTGCATTTTTTCAGGATTTCCTGAACTTTCTTTTCGTCAAAAATCTGCTTGACCTTGTCCTTGCCGTCTTCCTTGCTGGTGGTGAACCACTTACCGGGGTAGTGGCTGCCGTCGTTGTCGAATTCGGCTTCCACGGTCCAGAACTTTTGCGGCACAAACTGCATGCGTTCTTCTTCGCGGTTCACAATGATGGCAAGCGTCGGTGTTTGCACGCGGCCGCATGGGGTCACCTGGAATCCGCCCATGGAACTGTTGTAGGCGGTAAGTCCACGGCTTCCGTTCATGCCAATCAGCCAGTCGGCTTCGCTACGGCAAAGGGCGGCGGCCTTCAGGTTTTCCATTTCGGCGCCATCGCGCATGTTTTCAAAAGCTTCCTTGATGGCGGTCGGGGTCATGCTCTGCATCCACAGGCGCTTGATCGTCTTGCCCGTGAACTTGCCCTTGAGCACATACTGTAATATATAGAAGAAAATCAGTTCACCTTCGCGGCCCGCATCGCATGCGTTTACGATGGTCGTCACGTCCTTGCGCTTGATGAGTTTGCTAAGGGCGGAAAGCTGTCCCTTAGTGGCCGGTGTGGCGACAAGCGGGAATTCCTTGGGGAGCATGGGGAGTGTGCTCATTTCCCACTTCTTGTACTTTTCGTCGATTTCCTTGGGGTCGGCGATTTCAACCAGGTGGCCGATGGCATGGCTCACGATGGTGGTGTCGCTTTCGTAGTGGGTCTTTTCGTTCTTGAAACTCTTTTGGCCGAGTACGCGGACCAAGTCCAGGGCCACACTCGGTTTTTCGGCGATAATCAGGGTCTTTCCCTCGATCGGGGCCTTTGCCGCCTTCGTTGCAGTTTTCTTTGCAGCGGTAGTCTTTGTCGCTGCGGTCTTTGTTGCAGTTTTCTTTGTTGTTGCCATCACTACTTCCATTTAAATCGTCCGAACAGACCAAAAAGTACGGCCAGCACGGTAAAGGGGGCGTGAATAATTTCAACCGGAATGCACCATTTTAAAAGGTGCTCTTGTCTGAATATCCTAAGCCCGCGGAGTATTAAAATCAGGTCGCCTGTGCATTTGGCGGCAAACGCGACAATCGTCGCAATCAAAATTTCGAAACTGAACGGCGAAAGCGCCGCCGCGATACACTGCATGGTCAGGAACAGGAATACCATGCTGAGCACGAATACAATCTTGGGGGTATAGTAGATGGTTTTCGATGCCCAGCGCTTGCGCTGTTCCCAGAGTTCCTTGAGGGTTTCTTTGCCGTTTGTGGTGACAAAGGTGGATTCTGCGATGCAGTAGCGCATAGCCCAGGGGCGGTCGGCGGCAAGCTTTTGCATCAGCAGGTCATCGTCGCCACTTTGAATTTTGATGACGTTGTCGAACCCGTGTACGCTTTTGAAGAAGCTCTTGCGGTAGGCGAGGTTGTTGCCGGTGCTGGTCAGCGGGAGTCGCATGGCGAGTCCTGCGGTCCCTGCCACGCGGTAAATTAATGTTTCGATGGCCTGCATGCAGATCAGCATGCTCGACTTGCCGGGAATGGTCGGAATGTATGAATGTCCGGCTACTAGTTCGATGCCCGGTTCGAATTCAGCCACAATTCCGGTGACCCAGGTGGGCTTTACCAGGCAGTCGGCGTCAGTCAGGCACAAGATTTCGCCTTCGCAAGCCTCAATCAAGAGCGAAAGCGCATGCTTTTTGGGGCTTACCCCTTCCGGAATTTCTTTTATAGTCAGAACATGTAGTCTGGGGTTCTTGGCGGCATATTCTGCCAAAATTTTCGGGGTATCATCGTCAGACCTGTCATCCGCGACCCAAATGTCCCAGTCGCCACGATAATCCTGGGCTAGGACAGAGTCCAATGTGGCCCGGATACCCACCGATTCATTGCGGGCGGCAATTAAGATGCTTACCTTGGGTGGTGGTTCTACATCGGATGTGCCTACACGGACGGTTCCGAGTGCACGGAAAAAACGCGCCTCTAGGACTATATAGAATAGTCCGAATATGGCCAAGAGGCCGATCACCAGGTATGTGAGCACAGTGAAAACCATTTTTCGCGCAAAAATTTAGTTCATCGGGTTCGGTTTGGAAAATGTGGTCTTCGTAAAACAGCCTGTTTTTTTGAACGACCTTCGTTTTTTTTACAAAAAAGCGCAAAATTATATTTATATTACAATCTAAAAATGCTCTTTATGATCGTTTTTAAGGAAAACGAATTTGATTAAAGGGATTCAGAGGTGTTTATGAAATTTAAGGCTGTCGCAAAAAAATACAATAGCACAAACCTGGTTCTTCGTATAGCCATTGCCATTGTTGTTGGCGCTGTGTTGGGATGTTTGATTCCTTCTCAAAAATGGATTGGCGAATTGGGAGTTCTTTTTGTCAATGCCCTTAAGGCGGTTGCTCCTGTACTTGTCTTTATCTTGATTGTGTGCTCGCTGGCGTCCGGAAAGTCGAACCTGGACCGTCGATTTGGGCGAGTGGCTTTTCTGTACATTGCGAGTACGCTTGTTGCTTCGCTAGTCGCTGTAACAGCCAGCTTTGTCTTTCCGCAGAATTTGGATTTGGTGAATGCGGCTGATTCGTCGGTAGCTCCGTCCGATATTGCTGAGGTCATGCACAATTTGCTTGTTCATGCGGTGTCGAACCCATTTGCGGCCATTGTCGAGGCTAACTATATAGGCATTCTTGTTTGGTCTGCTTTTTTGGGCCTTGCAATCAAAAAGGTTTCGAGCGAAACGACTCTTAAGGTTTTACAGGATTTGACCGATGCTGTATCGATGGTGGTGCGTTGGATTATTAATCTGGCTCCGTTCGGCATCATGGGTATCATGTTCACGTCTGTTTCTACAAATGGCATTGGAATTTTCAAGACGTATGGCTCGTTGATATTGATACTTGTGGCGACGATGCTGTTTATGGGGCTCGTTGTTGTTCCTGCAATTGTGGGTATCGTACTCCGCAGAGATCCCTATCCGCTGGTGTTGAAGTGTCTCAAGAGTAGTGCTGTGACGGCCTTTTTTACTCGTAGCTCTGCCGCGAATATCCCTGTGAACATGGCTCTTTGCAAAAGACTGGAGCTGGATCGAGAATTTTATTCGGTTTCGATTCCGTTGGGAGCTACGATTAATATGAGTGGCGCTGCGATTACCATCACGGTAATGACGCTTGCTACGGTGCATACGCTAGGTATTCCCGTGACCATGTCTTCGGCGCTGGTGGTGTGCCTGCTTGCAACTCTTGGCGCCTGTGGCACGAGCGGTGTGGCCGGTGGATCTTTGCTCCTGATTCCGTTAGCTTGTGCGCCTTTTGGAATTTCTTCGGATGTGGCAATGCAGGTGGTGGCTGTAGGCTTTATCATTGGCGTTATTCAGGATAGTCTAGAAACCGCTTTGAACTCGTCGACCGACGTCATTTTTACGGCGACAGCCGAATACGCTGCCTGGAAAAAACAGGGCCGGCCGTTACCTAAGGATGTGTTCCGCGAACAAAAAACTGAGGAATCCGGCGAAGAATAAAAAAAATGAGGAATTGACATCCTCATTCTTGAAAATTTCTGAAATCCGAATACTGAATTAGTCTTTCAGCAATTCCGGATGCTTCTCGGAAATGCGCCGGGCAAGGTACACAAACGGCGTGTCCATGAGCGATGTCACTATAAAGATTCCGTAACCGAAAACGAGAATTTCGCCAATCGTATTCCATGGGAACACGCCTGCGAAGGCGAGCAGATTGAATACGACCACGTTAATCAGCTGGCTTACCAGGGTAGAACCGTTGTTGCGGAGCCATAGGAATTTTTTCTTGTTTCCAAACTTCTTTTCGGTCCATTTCCAAACGGCGTGGTAGGCCCATACATCATATAGTTCGCAAATGGCGTAGGCAAACAGGCTTGCAAGCATCACGCGCGGCGTGTTGGCGAATACGGTGCGGATGGGTTCTGCCATGGTGTCGCCTGCGGCCGGAATATAAAGGAACCAACTTTGCGAAATCAGGATGAAGGTGACGTTTGCGAGAATGCCTATCTTGACGCAGCGGCTAGCATCTTTCTTGCCGAAGATTTCACTCATAATGTCGGTTGCCAGGAACGACGAGGCAAAAATCACGTTGCCGAGCGTGGTGTCGAGACCAAAAGCGTGTACAAGGATCAGCACCTCGATGTTAGCGGCAATGGTGCAGATAACGGTCCAGGCAAAAATGCCCTGCTTTCCAAAGAAACGGAAAAAGGCGACCAGGCCTCCAAAGAATACGAAAATAGAGGCAATCAGGATAAGTTCGTTTTGCATAGTTACTTTCTCCTGTCAATTGCTGCGAACAGTCTGCTCTTGGCGAGGGCTTCGAATTCGGTGCCCGGCTTGCCGTAGTTGGCGAAGGGGTAGAGAGAAATGCCACCGCGGGGCATAAAGAGGCCTTCGACCTCGATGTATTTCGGGTCGAGCAGCTTGACCAAATCCTTCATGATAATGTTCACGCAGTCTTCATGAAAGTCGCCGTGGTTACGGAACGAGAACATGTAAAGCTTTAGGGACTTAGATTCTACTAGGTACTGGTCCGGAATGTAGTTGATTTTGATTTCGGCAAAGTCCGGCTGGCCGGTTTTGGGGCACAGACTCGTGAATTCCGGGCAGTTGAAGGTGACCATGTAGTCGTTGCCGGGGTGCTTGTTGGGGAACTTTTCCAGCACTTCGGGACTGTAGGTTGTCTTGTACTGGGTTTTATTGTTGCCAAGCAGCGTGACGCCTTCGAGTTCGGCTTCTGAGCGCATAAAATCTCCTAGTTTTGTTTTAGGTCAGGATGGGTTTCGAACTGACCGCGGCAAAGATAGAAAAGTATAAGTTGACTTGAAAGCCCTATTTTTACTATATTTGGGCTACTTTGAGATTAGATATCGCACAAAAACTTACTGATTCCGAAGACCGCCGGGTGGTCTGGTCCCGCTCCGATGCCCCTGAGATCTTCGACGAACTGCACCTCAAGGGCGATCTGGTAGCCGAGGTGCTGGTAAGCCCCGAAGGCGAAAGCAAGTGTCTTGTGACTGGTACAATCTCCGGAGTGCAAACTCTGACCTGCTCCCGTACCTTGGAGCCGTTCGACCGCCCTTTTTCGACTGAAATCGTGGTGGAAGTGACGCGTACCGGGGTTTCGCAACAGGAACTGGACGAAGACGATGTTGATGTTTTTGCCTACCAGATTCCCCAGGGGCAGAGCTTCGTAGATGTTTCCGAGTGCATCCGACAGCTGGTTATATTGCAAGAACCAGTTGCACCCGTGAAAAATCCTGACGAAGATTTTATCTTTGTATCAAACAAACAAGCCGACGGTGGTGAATCGGGCGAAAAGCCCATGGACCCCCGTTGGGATAAACTCAAGGCTCTTAAGAGCAAAATGGAAAATAGGAGTTAAAAATGGCAGTACCTAAAAGAAAAACCTCGACCGCCCGTCGTGACAAGCGCCGCACCCACTGGAAGATGGAAGTGCCCGCTATGGCTACCTGCGATCATTGCGGTTCCGTGAAGCGCCCGCACCGCGTGTGCCCGGTTTGCGGCTACTACAATGGTGTCGAAGTGATCAACATGAAGGATGCCGAAGCCTAATTAACGGTTCTACTGTTGTAAGGAGATGTCCATGGTAAAAGTTGCTCTTGATGCTCTCGGTGGCGATTTCGCCCCAGACGTTGTGATTGAAGGTGCGGTTAACGCCGTCAACAAGAATGCCAACCTGCACGTGGTTCTGTGCGGACCGGAGGCCGAGGTCAAGGCTAAGCTTGCAAAGCTTGGCTATGCTGGCAAAGGCATTTCCGTGGTCGATGCACCGGACCCTGTGGCCATGGACGAACACCCTGTACAGGTTCTCAAGACGAAACCCCACTCTGGTCTGGTAACTTGCGTTGCCTTGCAGAAGAAGGGAATGGTCGATGCCTCCGTGAGCGCCGGTAACTCTGGTGCCATGATGGCTAGCTGCCTCATGCTTCTTGGCCGTACTACAGACAAATTCAGCCGTCCGCCTATCGGTTGCGTGATTCCGACTGCAGACCGCCCGATCATCTTGGTCGATGCCGGTGCAAACGTCGACGAACGCGCCGCTACCCTGGTGGATTTCGCCATTGCTGGTTCCGCTTTCGCCGAGACCTATTTCGGTTACGAAAATCCGAAGGTCGGTCTTTTGAACATGGGCGAAGAAGAACACAAGGGCCCGGCTGTGCTGCAGGAAGCTCATCAGTTGCTCAAGGCCGCCCCGGTAAACTTTATCGGTAACATCGAAGGCGAAACGCTTATCGAAGGTGTCGCCGACGTGGTGGTGACTTCTGGCTTTACGGGTAACGTTGTTCTGAAGATGCTCGAAGGCTTCTATGAACTGCACAAGAAGATGTTCGGTGTCATCGATACCCCGAATGGTCGTCGTTTCGACGAAATGTGGGACTACCGCATGACGGGTGGCGCCTTGCTGCTCGGCCTGAACGGTACTGGCATTATCGCTCACGGTCGTTCCGATGCTCTCGCTATCGAAAAGGCTGTGGAAGTGGCTGCCAAGTACGCCGAAAAGGGTGTCTCGAAGAACGTCAACGAACGCTTGCTCGCTATCAAGGATGAACCCTCCGAAGCAAAGTAATCGTTAGCTTGTACAAAACAAGTTTAAGAAAGGAGCCTGCCGCATGGTAGGTTCCTTTCTCTTTTTATAGACAACTTTCTGTTGTATGAGCATTGTATTTCATTGTGCTTATAATGTCTATTTTTTGTACAAAGTAAAAATATTTTTTCTGGGCTAAATCATGAAGATTTGTAGTGTTTTTGTAATTTGTTGCTATTTTTTAGAACAAACTCTCAAATAGGAGAACAAATGAAAAAACTACTATGTGCATCTATTATCTCTACATTGGCTTTTGTCGGATGTAGTGACTCTGTAACCTCTTCTGAAGAATCGTTTGGCGTAAGCAACGCTAAAACAGAAGTTCAGACTGAAGAAAACTTTGGCGTAAATGTCTTGACCAGCCCGATTGTGAGCGATCCGGAAAACGACCCTTATACAGTCGAGAATATGAGCAAGGCTATGCGCAAACAGCTCCTTGCTAAGTCTGCCGACCCGCAAGAAGTGGAACAGATGACCTTGGAACCGAACTATCTGTACGTTCGTTTCTTGGCCGAAGGTAAGGAAGGTGTTGCTCAGCTTAGGGCTTATGACACCTCTTTGGTGCTTTTTAAGCATCCGTTGGACTATAAGCCGATTCGTAAGCCGGTGGTGTATAAGGATCCGTCTCTTCCGGATAACGTGATTCCTATGTTTGCAACCGTGCCGGTTGATTATGATTTCGGCCCTACCAAGTATGAAGTCATTAAGGAACTCTTCTTGGTGGAACCTCTGGATGGTGAAGACGAAACCGATTCAAAGTCTCTCTTGAAAAAAGCGGCAGATGTATCGAGTGCCTCTGTGTTAAGCAAAATGGAAGCCATGGGTGTTTCTTTGCAAGATGTAGAATGGGAATCGCTCAACATGACGGGCAATTTGTCTAATCGCGTTAAGGATAGTGGTGCCCAGATTGGAAAGAATGCTCCGATGGCATGGTCTCTATTTAGCAGCGCCAAAAAACTTGGTGGTCAGTTGAAGTTCAAGGATGACTATTTGGGAGATCAGCCCTTGGTGGGTGTTCGCGTGACCGGTGGTTATTCCTATTATTGGCGTGAAGCTCATACCGATAAGGATGGTAAATTTAGCATTCCGGAAAAGTGGTCTTTTGATATTGACTACGAAGCGAATTTTGATGCAGAAGATTTCTTGCTGGAAGATGGTCATTCCTCTTATGGTGAAGATCTTGAAATAGAAAAGAATAACAAACATTCTGATTGGAATGAAACCTTCACGGGTGATAAGGCTAAGTGGTGCATTGTGTGGACTGCCGCTTACCAGTATTGGTATGGTGATAACTTCGGTCTTAAGAGACCGAGGCAGAATACTGCTACGAACTGGAGCTTAGATATTGAAGTGTATTATAAAAATGAAAAGGATTATAAGAACAATGTTTATTCAAGTGGAAGCTCTATAGGAAATTATGATGGAACTTTAGGCCTTGAAGATATCTGCATTCTTGCTTATAATCAGTCTTCTAAAACAATTTACTCGACGACAATTCATGAGGTTGCTCATAGTTCCCATTATTGGAATACCTCTAAATCGCTTATGACTTTCTTTGAATTGCCTTATGGTTTTAGGAATACCTATACACGTGGCGTAGAAAATTACTTTACAACAAAGCGTTATGGATCTCCTGCCCATACGAATTTTAACAAAGATTATACTGGAATCTTTGATGATTTGATGGACAGTGACAAAAATTATAAAGCGAAAAATGGTGTCGTAGCTTCTGGTGATGCCGTTCAGGGGTTTAAAATAACTGAATTGGAGAAAAGTGTTTTTGGGTCATCGAATTTGGATGGAATGAAGAAGTACTTGAAAAAGAATTATCCGTCTGGCTCGAATGGACGTAAATATACTGAATCTGCAATGGATAATTTATTTAATTATTGGACGAAGTAGAGTACTTTGAAAATGAAGGCATTTTTGCTTTTCGCTTTAGTGGTTACGTTTTTGGGGTGTGCCGAAGATGATCCGAATAAGCTAAGTTTTCTTTTTAAGATAAAGAATGTTTCTGAAAAAAATGTCTCGTATTGTTTGTCTCTGGAAAACAGAAGTGCATGTGATACATTATTTTCTAAAGATTCCGTATCGTTTGAAAGAAAGTTCGATTCGCTTCAATTTGGCGACCCCTGTAGTTATAGTGACGTGCTAAATGAATATCGTTTCTTGGATGATTCGATTGATGTTGAGGTGGAAGCAAAAGTGCTATCGAGTAGAAACTATGATGATTTTGGCTGCATAGTTGACTTAATTCAAATTGAATTTAAGGAAAAATAAGCGTCCAAGTGGATTCTACTTGTAAACTCTGATGTAGTCGACAAGCATTTCGTTCGGAAATTGGATGTCGTCTACTTCAAAGCCAGGCCAGTTGCCGGCGACGGCAATGTTCAACAGTAAGAAAAATGGCTTATGAAAAGCGTCGGTCCCTCCGGCGCTATTTTCTATAGAAATTTCATGGTATTTAAAGTCGTCTACGTACATGGTGATCGTTTTTTCGTCCCATGTGAGTTTGTAGGTATGGAACTGCGTGATGTCTAAGGCGATGCTGGTTCCGTAATAATCGCTGGTCTTGTTGCCGTATTCGGCGTGCTGTCCTTCGTATGCCCAATGGTTGGTGCCGTAGACGATGTTTTCGTCGTTGACGGCTTCGATAATGTCTATTTCGCCGCAGGCAGGCCAGCTTACGTCATCGATGTTTTCGCCAAGCATCCAGAAGGCTGGCCAGATTCCTTTGCCTAGGGGGAGGGCGATGCGGGCTTCGATAGTGCCGTAGGTAAAACTGAACTTACCCTTGGTGATAAGGCGGGCCGAAGTGTAGCTGGCTCCTTCGTAGCTTTCTTTGTTTGCACGAATGTGGAGGATTCCGTCTTGTATGTAGGCGTTTTCGGGGCGGGCGGTGTAGTATTGCCATTCGTTATTGCCCCAGCCGGTGGCGCCTGTTTCGAAACTCCATTTAGAGGTGTCGATGGTGGCTCCGTCGAAATCGTCGTTCCAAAAATAGGGGGATTCACTGGAACTGCTGATGGGTGGTTCGGATGATTGTTCCGAACTTGTTGCGGTTGGTGTAGAACTGGATGATTCCGGCTCGGTGTTGGGAAAGCTTGAAGAACTGGATGTAATTAGGTCGGCGCCGTGTTCGCTGAATACCGGCTGGATAAATGAGCTGGAAGATTGTGTCTCGGTGGATGGGGTTGACGATGTGGGCTCAATGTTGTCGCTGCTCTGGGATGATGTTTCGAGTGGTTGGGTGGACGGGTTGATTATTGTTTCGGTACTGTCTGATGAACAGGCGGTAAGCGCGACTGCAAGAATTAGCCCTCCAAGGGCGTTGATTTGGTAAAGTTTATGGCTCATATATGACTTATCCTGGATAAAGAATACAATTTTTACGCTGAGAAAATGTTTTTTTTATGAAAAATGGGAATTTATCTTGACGAAATTCTCAAAAAAATGTATATATGAAAATATGAATAACTGTTCATATATTAAAAATAAAGAGTTGCATCGTCACGATGAAAGGACGGAAGTGTCTGCGCATGAGGTCTCTCTAGACACTCTTTTTGAACTTTCGGAGTTCTTTAAGTTCTTCGGCGATACCACGCGTATTCGCATTATCCACCTGATGCTTTCGGGCGAGATTTCGGTGAACGATATTGCCGAAAAATTGAACCTAGAACAGTCCGTGGTGAGTCACCAGTTGCGCATTCTGCGTACGGCGAACTTGGTGAAGCCGCGTCGCGACGGTCGCAAGATGTTCTATTCGCTGGACGATGAACATATCGGTTTAATTTTCAATACGGGTCTCACGCATATTCTGCATAAGAAGGGTAAGTAAATGCCTGCGGTTTTAGAAATTCTGGAAAAGTTTGTTTGGCAATTCTTTACGCTGTTTTCGGAGATGGCGCCGTTCCTGCTGCTCGGCTTTTTGCTTGCCGGCATTTTGCATGTGTGGGTGCCGAACCATTTGTATGTGCCGAAAATCTCTAAGCCAAACTTTAAGTCGGTGCTTTGGTCGGCGCTATTTGGCGTGCCGCTCCCGATTTGCAGCTGCGGCGTGATTCCGACTTCGATTGCGCTCCGTAAGGAGGGCGCAAGCAAGGGAGCGAGTGTGAGTTTCTTGATTTCGACACCTGCGACGGGTGTGGATTCTATTTTGGCGACGTATTCGCTTCTCGGTGGACCGTTTGCGATTTTGCGCCCGGTGGCCGCTTTTGTGACGGCGATGCTCGGCGGCGTGTTTACGAATCTGGTCACGAAAAACGAGCCGGAAACAGGTGTTGCTGTCATTGGCGAATCTCACGAGCATGAGCATCACCATGAACACCATCACGAGCACGAACATTGCGACTGCGAAGGCGATCATTGCTCCTGCGACCATGATGATCACGATGAACACGAGAAAAAGTCTTTTGCGCAGAAGGTGAAAGAAACTTTTGAATATGGCTTTGTGAACATGATTGGCGATGTGAGCAAGTGGCTGATTATTGGCCTTTTGCTGGGCGCCCTGATTGCTGCTTTTGTTCCGGATGATTTCTTCTTGTTCCTGCATGAATATCCGCTGCTTTGCATGTTGGTGGTGCTGGTTCTTGCTATGCCCATGTACACTTGCGCGACGGGTTCTATTCCGCTGGCTTTGGCACTTGTTGAAAAAGGTGTTACGCCGGGTGCGGCCTTGGTGCTGTTGATGGCCGGCCCTGCAACGAGTATCGCGAGCATGCTGGTGGTGGGCAAGGCTTTTGGCAAGCGTACTCTCGTAGCTTATTTAGTGTCGATTGCTTTCGGTGCGATGTTCTTTGGCTTTATTGTTGACACGTTCCTGATGGATACGTTCCTTGGATCGATGCTCCCGCATGCATCTGCAGAATGTCACGGTCACGGAGCTCTTGGCGTGTTTGATTATGTTTGTGCGATTGTGTTTGCCGTGTTGATTATTTATGCGAAGTTTGCGCATAAGGGCTGTGGCTGCGGACATTGCGACTGCGGTTGCGGCGATCATGCTTGCTGCTGCGAAGGTGAAGATCATTGCGAATGCGAAGAACATCACCATGAACATCATCATGAACACGGAGAAGGCGAATGCCATTGCCATGAACATTACCATCATGACGAACATGTTGTTGAAACTTATCGCGTAAATGGCATGAACTGTAGCCACTGCAAGGCTTGTGTCGAAAAGGCCGTAAGGGCTCTAGACGGCGTGATTTCGGCTGAAGCTGATGTTGCAAAAAAGGAACTCCGTGTGGAGTGGCATGACGAAGACGATATAAACGAAACCGCCCTCAAGAAGGCGGTTGACGAAGCCGGATTTGAGTTCGGCGGAGAAGTATAAAGATTCCCGTGAAGCGGGGTGACTATCTATTTCGCGCGGCTTGCGAAAATCTCGAAGTCTTCGGGAGTCGTAAGCTTGTCGTTCAGGTTGTTGCCATTCACGATGTAGACACTTTCACCGAAGTATTCGAGAATGCTGGCTTCGTCAGTGGGTGTAAAGTTTAAAGGCTCTGCGGCAATGCGCCCGTAGAGCTTTTTCAGTAACGCAATCGAGGCCGCCTGCGGGGTTTGCGCCATCCATACGGTATTGCGGTCGATGGTCTGCTGCACGCAACCATCTTTTGCAATCTTGATGGTGTCGACCGCGGGTTTTGCTACAAGGCAACTGCCCTTGGTGACAAGCGTTTCACAAACATCTCGGATAATCTCTTTGCTGATGAAGGGACGTGCCACATCGTGCACCAACACGAATTCGGCATTGCTCGTGAGCGCTTTCACACCGTTTTCGACAGACTGCCAGCGCTCTGCACCACCCACGACAATTTTCATCTTGGCGCGGATGAGTTCGCTTGCGTTATCGCCGAAAATTTCCTTTTCGAAATGATCTTTCCAGTCGGCGGGGACGGCCATCACGACTTCGGCGATTTCATCCATCGAAAGGAATGTTTCGAGGCTGTAACGGTAAACGGGCTTGCCGCCTAAAACCATAAGCTGCTTGGGAATGTTTCCGCCCATGCGCTTGCCGAGTCCCCCGGCGGGGAGCACTGCCGCGAAACGTCCTTTCATATTCATGCTTTAGTTTCCTTCGTCTTCTTCAGTTGGATGAATGCCTTTGCTTCCTTCTCCCAAAATGCATCGAATGTTGGGGTAAACAAAGGTGTCGCCGCTTGAACGATCAAATCTAGGTTCTATGTTTTTTTCGGCGTTACCGAAGTTAACGTAAACGCGCGAATTTCCTTCGCCAGAAACCATAAAGTTTGCTCCGAAGTGAATCTTGCTGAAGCGCATTGCATCGTCAATATTGCGCCAGTTTGAACAATAGGCTTCGCCGGAGGGCTTAACAGAAAAACCAAAGGTGTTGTACCCGCCGTGAGCTAGAGTGTCCCAGGGCTCTGTCGTCACAAGGGCTTTTGCAAGGGAGTGGCCTCCTGTGATATCAAGGACATAGTTGATTAATGTTTCCCATTCTTCACGGGTCGGAATGTGCCAACCATCGGGGCATGCCCCTTGAACGGGCCATTCTACGGAATCGCTGGGTGAAATATTGTGCGCTCCATACCAAGCATAGTAGCGACCGAGGTGCTCGTTTGCCTCGCAATCTCGGCTGTGACACCAACTACTGTCGATGGCAAATTTTAAGTTTTCTGCCATCCAGGTTTGTTCTCCAATCTTGACAGTCTTGTAAGTGGTTCCGTCGCGCGAGTCAACCAGTTCGCCGTATTCGCCAGAGTATTCTTGTGCGATTTTTGTGGTGTCGTAATCGGGGAACTGATAAGTGGATTTGGATAAAGAGACTGTGTCTGGAATCTTGAGTTTTCCGTAGGCGCAGTTGATGTATGTCGCTTTTTCTCTGAAGAGTGTTGTGGAACCGTTGCCGTAGTAGGAGGCCGCGCAATATGATGAACCTCTTTTGCAGTATTCTTTGACATAAACGTTTTCGTCACAGTCATGGTTTGATTCCATTGTGCTCGGGTTGGTAAGTCCCCAGTACATTTGAACTTCGCCGAAGCCCATGAATTCGCCGTCTTTGCTGCGATATCCTGCATAAAAACCTTTTGTCCCCCCTTCATACCATTCCCAGCCTTGGGGACAAATTTGAGGTAAATAGGTGCTGCAAGATCTGTTGGAAGGACTGTTGACTCCCCATTGGTAAAGGCGACCGTATTTTTCGCAATTCGGGGTGTAATCGTTAAAACACCAACTTTTTTTAGGAACTTCGAAGTTGATGGGTTGAATCATGTGAAGTGTACTGTCTGCCAAAAGTTCTACGTCATAGACGTGTCCGTCGCGCTTGTCAGTAACCTTCATCTGCTTTAGGTCTAAAAGCATTTCATCGTTTTCAATGGTGTATGAAAACACTGATGACGATGATGCTGTAGAACTGGAGGATTTAGATGACTTTGCCGAAGAGGAGGAGCTTGATGTTGACTTCCTGCTAGAAGAGCTCTTGTCTTGGGAATCCGAAGAATTATCTTTTGAATTCTCTGACGAAGATGACTCTGTTTCAGAGGTGCCGTTTTCAGGAGACGAAGTGGAACCATCGCCGCTGCAAGCGAACAACGCGATTGCAATGGTTGCAATGATTGGTTTGAGCAGGATGTTTTTCATGGTCTCCTCCTTTTCCTCAAATTTAGTCACCTACATTCCCGTTGTGCAGGCGTTCTAGATAGTCCTTGGTTTCTTTCGATACAATTCCAGAAAGCAGGATGAGTGCGACCAAGTTCGGGAATGCCATGAGGCCGTTAAAGATGTCTGCGCTAGTCCAAACGGCGCTCACCGTGAGGTAGGGGCCAATGAATATGGCTGCAATGTAGACCCAGCGGTAAATCAGGGTGGCCGTTTCGTTCTTACCGCCCATCAGGTACTGCAGACATTTTTCGGAATAGTAGGCCCAACCAAGAATTGTAGTGAATGCAAAAAATACTAGAGCAATGGCCAAGAAGTATGGTGCGACCAGTGAACCGCCTGGGATAATGGAAAGCCCGCGGGAGAATGCTTCCATGGTGATGTTCACGCCTTCAAGTCCAAGATTCGGGTCCCATGCGCCCGAAACGACGATGGCAAGGCCTGTCATGGTGCAAATGACAATGGTGTCAAAGAATGTGCCCGTCATGCAAACGAGTCCCTGACGAACAGGTTCCTTGGTCTTGGCGGCAGCGGCGGCAATCGGGGCCGAGCCGAGACCGGCTTCGTTACTGAAAATACCGCGGGCGATGCCTTTTTGCATGGCGATAAAGATGGTTCCGACCGCTCCGCCGGTAATTGCGCTCGGGTTGAATGCGGCCTGCACAATCGTCTGGATGGCCAGCGGAATTTGAGCAAAGTTTAGGAGCAGCAGCAGTACGCATGCAATGATGTAGCCGATCGCCATGATAGGAACAATGTAAACAGAAACCTTTGCTATTCGCTTTAGGCCCCCGATGATGACGGTTGCTGCAAAAATAGTGACTAAAATGCCTGCGATGGCGGTCGTCCAAGAAACGGAATTGCCTCCGAGGTTAATAAATTCAGGTGCATTGGGGGTGAGACGCGCCATGGCGCTTGTTATTCCGTTTACCTGCGTGATGGTGCCGATGCCGAGTAAACCTGCGCCAATGCCGAAGATGGCGAAGAATACGGCGAGCCATTTCATATTCCAGCCAAAACGTTCCTTGAGGCCGGTTTCAATATAGTAGAACGGGCCTCCCAATACCTTGCCGTTTTTGCCGATGGTGCGGTACTTGACGGCGAGTAGGCCTTCGGAATACTTGGTGGCCATGCCGAGGAATGCGGCGACTTCCATCCAGAACAGGGCTCCTGGACCACCCGTACCGATAGCGGTTGCGACTCCTACGATGTTTCCCGTGCCGATTGTTGCCGCAAGAGCAGTGCAAAGCGCTCCAAAACTAGAAACTTCACCTTCGCCGCCCTTTTCGTTGTGGAGCATGTAGCGCATGGCGTTGGGCAGGTTCATCACCTGCATGCAACCAAGGCGAATCGTGAGCAGCAAACCCACAAAAAGGACTATGGCAATCAGTGGGATTCCCCACACATAGCCGTCAATAGCATCTAAGATGGAATTTAGAGTTTCCATAATATTCCCCGAATGATTGAGAGCCGTTTTTGTTTTTGGCGCGAAAGATAGAAAAATTTACTGGGGGAGTCGGGGGTCATCCCTCTAGTTTGTTTTTTAGATAGTGTCTTGCTGTCCAGCTGAAATACAGAATGTCTGCGATAACTAGGGCGATGCCACAGGCTAAGAATACGGGTTGATGCATTCCGAAGTGCCCTGCCATGGAGCCTCCCGTTAAAATTCCTGCACCGATTCCAATGTCCCAGCCGCTTAAATAGGTACTGTTCGCGGTACCGCGTTGGTCGTGGCGCGCGAGGTTGACGCACATGGTCTGGTAACCAGGAAAAATAAGCCCGAGGCTTGTTCCGATTAGGAATGCTGAGATAAAGAATGTGGCGGAAGTGTGGCTGAATGCGAGTATAAAGTAGGCAATGACATTCAGGGTCATACCGGTGCCGACTAAATGGATTAAATATCCGCGGTCAATAAGCCGTCCGGTCATAATGCGGTTCATGATGAGCCCCGCTGCAATCAAGGCGTAGAACCAGCCGGAGCCCCCGATGCCGAGTTCCTTGGCGTAGAGGGCGATGTAGTTGGTAACGGGGCCGTAGGCGAATCCGACAAAAATGAAGTTTGCAAATTGAGGAAAGGCGCGGGTGAGAAAGAATCTGTCTAGTGAAAGAGGGGCGTGCTGCTTTTTTTCTTTGCGAGGGATGCTTAATGTTTGCACCAAAATAAGCCCGATTACACACAAAATAATTGAAATGGCGAAAACGATGGTGTCGCCAAATGCTTCGTACAAAAACATGCCGGTCATGGGGCCTGTTGCAAATGCCAAATTGACACTGATGCCAAAGTAGCCTATACCTTCGCCGCGGCGGCTTGCGGGGAGGGCGTCAATAGCGACAGTGTTGCTTGCGGTACTCGAAATTCCAAAGAAAAGTCCATGTGCAAAGCGTACTGCGGCAAGGATTGGCAATATGCCGACGGTCTTGTAACCTAAAAAGCAGGCGGTAAACGCAAAAAATGTCCAAAAGTACAATGGCTTTCGACTGAGGGTGTCTACTAAGAATCCTGCAAAGGGCCTGCAAGCGAGTGCGCCGATAGTGTAAAGCGAAATGATAAATCCAGCGGTTGCATTGTCGGTCTGGAATTTTTCGATAATGTAGAGCGGAAGTATCGGCAAAAGCTGGTAAAAACTGAAGAACAACAAAAAGTTCGCGGCGGCGACCGTCACGAAATTCCTTGTCCAAAGGGCCGGCTTGATTTGTTCGTTTTGGGGCATAATCGGGAATTCGCTAAAATCACTATTAAAGATAGAAATGGAAACTGTGTTTTTCTAGCTTATTTCTATATTTCCCCGTAATTGGAGAAAAACATGAAAAGATCCATCGTTATTACTGGCGGCGCAGGCTTTATCGGAAGTCACGTGGTGCGCCTATTTGTGAACAAGTACCCCGAGTACAAGATTATTAACCTTGATAAGCTGACTTATGCGGGTAATCTGGCGAACCTCAAGGATGTCGAAGACAAGCCGAACTACAAGTTCGTGAAGATGGATATCTGCGACTTTGATGCTTTTTACAAGCTCATGCAGGACGAAAAAGTCGATGGCATCATTCACCTTGCGGCCGAAAGCCACGTGGACCGTTCTATTAAGGATCCGTTCACCTTTGCAAAGACGAACGTCATGGGTACGTTGTCTCTTCTCCAGGCTGCAAAGCTTTACTGGGAATCTCTCCCAGAAAAGTACGAGGGCAAGCGCTTCTACCATATCTCTACCGACGAAGTCTATGGCGCCCTTAAAATGAACCACCCGGAGGGCATCACGCCTCCGTTTACGACGACCGCTTCTAGCTCGGAACACCACTTGGCCTACGGTGACGATTTCTTCTACGAAACGACCAAGTACACGCCGCATAGCCCATATTCTGCCTCCAAGGCTGGTTCCGACCACTTTGTGCGTGCATTCCACGATACCTACGGCATGCCGACCATCGTGACGAACTGCTCCAACAACTATGGTCCGTACCAGTTCCCCGAAAAGCTTATTCCGCTCTTCATCAACAACATCCGCCACAAGAAGCCGCTCCCGGTTTACGGCAAGGGCGAAAATGTCCGCGACTGGCTCTTTGTCGAAGACCACGCCCGTGCGATTGACGTGATTTTCCACAACGGAAAGATTGCTGAAACCTACAACATCGGCGGCTTCAACGAATGGAAGAATATCGACATTATCAAGGTTGTCATCAAGACCGTCGATAAGCTCCTCGGCCGCGCCGAAGGCGAGGACATGAACCTCATCACCTACGTGACCGACCGCCTGGGACACGACGCTCGCTATGCGATTGACTCCACCAAGCTCCAGAAAGAACTCGGCTGGGAACCGTCGTTGCAGTTCGAAGAAGGTATCGAAAAGACCGTGCGCTGGTATTTGGACAACCAGGATTGGCTCGACAACATCACGAGCGGTGACTACGAAAAGTATTACGAAACGATGTACAAGAACAGGTAATTGATAAAATGGGTAAATTCAATTTCATCAAGACATCTATCGAAGGTGTTACTGTTGTTGAACCGACGGTCTATGGTGACCAGCGCGGTTACTTTATGGAAACCTACAACAAGGGCGAATTCGACGCAGCTGGCCTCGATATGGTCTTTGTGCAGGACAATGAATCTCGTTCTAAGAAAGGCGTGCTTCGCGGACTCCATTTTCAAAAGAAAAATCCGCAGGGCAAACTTGTGCGCGTTATCGAAGGCGAAGTTTTTGACGTTGCGGTGGACCTGCGCAAGGGTAGCCCGACATTTGGCAAGTGGGAAGGCGTGACGCTTTCTGCCGAGAATAAAAAGCAGTTCTATATTCCCGAAGGCTTTGCTCATGGTTTTGTGGTTCTTAGCGAAACGGCGACTTTCGTGTATAAGTGCACCCGACTCTATGATCCGAAGGATGAAGGTGGTTTAATGTGGAACGACCCTGAAATCGGTATCAAGTGGCCGGTGGGCAATGGCTTTGAACCGCTTCTTTCTGAAAAGGACACGAAGAACCCCGCTCTCAAAGATCTTGGTTTTGCGTTCGAACTGTAGTATTTTTTAATTTTAAAGAGATGAAACATATTTTAGTCGTATGCACAGGCAACATTTGCCGTAGCCCCACAGGAGAATACCTTTTGAAAAAGGAACTCGGTGAGGGTTTTGATGTGATGAGTGCTGGTCTCGGCGCCTTGGTGGATCACCCGGCGCATGAACTGAGCCAAAAAATCGCTCTTGAGCATGGGGTAGACATGAGTGCCCATCGTGCTCGCCAGATTAATCTGGATATCCTCAAATGGGCAGACCTTATCTTGGTGATGGAAAATGGTCATAAGATGGAACTGCTGCACCGTTATCCCTGGCTCGAAGGCAAGGTTTTCCGTTATGGCGAACCTCAGCGTGTAGACGTTCCGGACCCGTACCGTCGTCCCGAAAACGCTTTTGTGCTTGCGTGGAATTTTATCTCTAAACTGACCCCGTACTGGGTGCAAAAAATCAAACAAAGCGAAGGCCAGGCTTGAGCTGGCAAAAGGGTTAATTTATGAAGAAAATGAGTTTGGGTCTTGGCCTTGTTGCTGCCGCCTTTTTGAGTGGTTGCGCCCTCGGGCCTCAGATGCAAATGTCTGTTCCGGCTGATTCTGCCGAATACAATGGCATGAAGGTTCAGCTGCATTCCGTAGATCAGGGCGATTTTGGCAAGGGTGTCGCTAGTGCCGACGGCTCTTCTGAACTTGGCGATCTTAAGGAATTGGTTGTCGACTCTTTGCCGGATCTTGAATACCGCATTGGACCTCTGGATATGGTGCAGGTTGTGGTGTGGGAACATCCGGAGTTGACTTCTCCGATGGGTCAATATCAGCCTGCTGGTCAAAAGGTGACTACCGATGGCAAATTGTTCTACCCGTATGCGGGTGAGCTTCAGGCGGCCGGTCTGACGGCCCAGGAACTCCGTGCCGAAATTACCAAGCGTCTTTCTGATAAGATCTTGAATGACCCTCAGGTTGATGTCCGCGTAACGGGCTATAACAGCCGCAAGATGTTTGTAGCAGGTTCCGTTGAACGTCCGGGCTTTGTGTCTTTTGACGAAAACCCCATGACCATTCCCGATGCTATTGCTCGCGTAGGTGGTTTCTCTAAAGAGGCTGACCCCTCTGCCTTGCAGCTTCGTCGTGGCGATAAGGTCTATAACATCAACTATTTGGATGCCTTTAAGTCGAATCTGCCGCTTGAACGCATGATGGTTCAACCTAAGGACCAGATATTTGTTCCGGCGCTTAGCGAAACCCAGAAGGAACAGAAAGTCTACGTGATGGGTGAAGTAGGCCGATCTGGCATCGTGAACATCTACAGTGGCAAGTTGACCTTGGCCGAAGCCCTGGCTTCGGCTGGCGGTCTGCAGGCTCTGAACGCGACTTCTCGTGGAGTTTATGTTATTCGTAATACGTCTGAAAAGCAGATTGACGTGTTCCAGCTGAATGCAAAAAATGCAATGGCTCTTGCGATGGCTGATCGCTTTGAGCTGAATCCGCGTGACATCGTATACGTGGATGCTTCTGGTCTTGCCACTTGGAACCGCCTGATCAGCTTGATTCTCCCGTCTGTTCAGACTGTTTACTATGGCATGCTGGCTACGCATAACGCTTACATTGTCAAGGATGACATAACCAAATAAGGAATAACAGAGCATGATTAACCTTATTCTTTGTGGTGGTTCGGGCACGCGCCTTTGGCCCGTGAGCCGATCCTTGATGCCCAAGCAATTTGCTCCGCTTTTTGATGGGCAGTCCTTGTTCCGCAAGACGGTGGTGACCAATTCCTCCGTTTGTGAATCTCAGTTTATTGTTTCGAATGCAGATCAGTTCTTCCTTGCGAAGGATCAGCTCGAAATGGAAGGCATGACCGGAAGCAGGTTCCTCTTGGAACCCGTAGGCCGCAATACGGCTCCTGCGATTGCTCTCGCATGCTTGACTATGGATCCCGAGACAATCGTTCTTGTGTCTCCGTCTGACCACGTGATTCGTAGGAAGGATGAGTACAAGAAGGTTTTGCTCCGTGCTCAGGAACTTGCCGAAGCGGGTAACCTTGTTACTTTCGGTATTACGCCGACCAGCCCCGAAACGGGTTACGGCTACATTGAAGCCGATGGTGAAAATGTAAAGCGCTTTGTCGAAAAGCCGGACCGCGCCACCGCCGAAAAGTATCTGCTTTCGGGCAATTTCTACTGGAACAGCGGTATCTTCTGTTTCAAGGCGAAGACTTTCCTTGCTGAACTTGGTAAGTATTCTCCAGAAATGCTCGCCGCCGCCCAGAAAGCGCTAGCGAATGCGGCCATCGAAGATGGTGAACCCATCCGCATCGACCGCGACGACATGATGGCGATTCCGTCGAACTCTATCGACTACGCCGTGATGGAAAAGTCCAACAAGGTGAAGGTGGTCCCGAGTGACATTGGTTGGAGCGACCTCGGCAGCTTCGACAGCCTCTACAACGAATACCCGCACGACGACAATGGTAACAACGTGAATCCGCGCCACATTGCCGTGGGTTCCAAGAACTCCCTTGTGATGGGTTCTCAGCGAGCCATCGCGACGATTGACCTCGACAAGATGCTCATTGTCGATACTCCGGATGCCCTCTTGGTGGCGCCGCTCAGCAGCAGCCAGAAGGTGAAGAAGGTGGTGGAAGAACTTAAGCAGCGTGGTTCTGACTTGATTAACGTTCCGCAGACGGTTAGCCGCCCGTGGGGCACCTACTCCGTGCTGGAATCAACCGAACGCTACAAGATGAAGCGTATCGTGGTGAAGCCGGGCAAGCGCCTTAGCCTGCAAAAGCACCTGCACCGTTCCGAGCACTGGGTGGTCGTGAGCGGTACCGCCACGGTGACTGTCGGCAAGAACGTGTTCTACGTGCGTCCGAACGAATCGACCTACATCCCCGTAGGTGAAGTTCACCGCCTGCAGAATGAGGGCAAGCTCCCGCTCGTGATTGTTGAAGTCCAGGTGGGCGAATACACCGGTGAAGACGATATCATCCGCGTTGAAGACGATTTCCACAGAAATTAGTCTTTGAGTGCTCTTTTGTGCAATGAATATAGCCCTGGGGTGACCAGGGCTTTTTTAGTACCCTTTGAAATTTCTAAAATTTACAAAAAAAAGCTGTTTTTCGCGTTATTTCGCCAATTTTTCATTTTTATCGAACGTTTTGTAAAAAAATAAGTTATTTTAATGAGCGTATGTTGGGCGGCTTCTATTGATGCCGTTCCAAGAATTGTTCTATATTGGTCTAGAATGTTGTCTGAGGTTTTGTTGTATGCGATTTGCGACGTCGTTTGATAGAGAAAAAAAGGCTGGTTATACCCTTGTCGAGGTCCTTGTGGTGGTCATTATCATAGGGATTCTTTCGAGTATGGGTGTTGTTAGCTTGCAGGGCGCTGTTGCAAATTCTCGAGTTAAGGATGCTTCCGTTAATACGGCTGCTTTTGTAGAAAGAGTGGCGAATTTGGCTACTCAGCGTGATGAAGTACTGTGTCTGAAAATTGATCCGAGCAATCCTCATAAAATTCTTGCTTTGCGCGATACCACAAATCACGATTGTTCTGATCCCAAGGGTTCTGTGGATTCGATGACGATTGATGCTCCGGTAAAGTTCGTTCTCCGTAGCAGTGGATGCCCTGCAATGCATGAGTGGTTTGGCGCGGGCGAAGATAAAAAATACCGTACTTTTAAACCGCGACCGGGACTCTCTGCAGTTCCTCCCGAAGGGGGCGTTTGCATTAAATATGGTGATTCTGACGTTTATGGCGCAGTCCGTAAAACCAAAGGGTTGAATAGGGTGGTTCCAATGTGGAAGGTCGGTAATGATGCGACCCAGAATGGAAATTGGAGCAATTGGACAGAATTGTAGGTGTAGGTGGTGTGCATGGGAAATCGGTTGAAAAATAAAAATGGCTTTGGCATTGTCGAGGTTTTGATAGCCGCGGCAGTATTGGGTTTTTTGTATGTAGCCTTGCTCAATTTGCAGGGTGGTAACCGAGATGCCCTGTTACGTATTCGTGGCCGCGATGGTGCGACCGAAGTGGCTCAGAATATTATCGATTCCTTGAGTGCTTTAGGTATTGCAAGCCTTACAGACGAACGTCTGGACCCTTGTGATGTCGATAAAAATCCCCCAGAGGGATATCCCGAGTGCGATTGTGATGCGGGCAGTCATACATTGAAAAATTTTGTATTGGATTCCCGCACATGGAAAGGGCAGCCGGGTGCCGTCGACCATGATATGACGGTTAAGTATATCGCGACCGTTATGGTTTCGCTAGATGAAGATTATATGGCAAAGACGTCTTCGATGCTTTTGAATACGGACAGCGCCCAGCATGTGTATGCCAAAAGGCTTGATGTTAAAGTTTGTTGGCAGTTTAAGAGTGCGATTCCTGCCATTACAGTTTCGGGGGTGATCAGATGATGAAGAATTTTAAGAAATCTGGTTTTACCCTTATGGAATTACTTGTCTACATGGCGATTGTAGGCATTGTTGTCGTTATTGCAGGTGAGGCCTTTAGCAATTCGACCAAGTTCCGTATCCGTACCGATAACATGATCAAGGCGACGCAAGAAGCCGAAAATGTGGGTACTATCTTTAAGACCGACGTAGAGCAGCTTGGTACAAAAAGTTCAAAAGAGGCTGGAAATGCTGCTGGCGGTGCCAATTTTGGGGATGCGTTCGGGGAACTTCATTCTAGTGTGTATATTGACCCTGATAATCCGGACTCTGATATCAGGGACTCGTCTTCATTTTTGCTAAGTCAGGAAGAAGATGGTTTTAGCGACTTTACTTTCCGCCGTTTGCGTTACGATGAACAGGGACATTATGAGGCTACCGAAGAAATCCATTGGTATGTCCGAAACAAGGTGCTAAAACGTACTTGCAAACTTATCGAAAAGAAAAGCGGGTTTGTTGTGACAGACGATGAAGTTTGTGCCGATGTGGGACACAATCCTACGCCGGTTGATATGGCAACGGGGATCGAATCTTTTAATGTCGTGGCGGCGACACCTAGTGTCAAGACCGACAAGGTGCAGGTTTTCCCGTGTCAAAATATGATGGGCTCGGAATGTGCAATCCCTGTTAACGATTTCAGACTGGTCTCGCATCAGTCTGAAGGCTCGTATGTTAGCTTAAAAATTACCAACACGTCGGGAATTGAAAATGAAGGTGGAACGGGGGCGGTCCTTTCAAATTTCCATTCTAATTATGATACAGAAACAGAGACGATTGTGAGTGAACCGAGCCGCAAGTATAGTCAGGCATTTGCCATTAAAGATGAAACGACGGGAGAAACGAACTGGAAAAACCTTTGTTCAAGCTATGGTCGATTGACACTAGAACCGAATCAGGAATACGAAATTTCGTTTAATGTGGCTTTCCCCAACTCTGAAAAAGATCGCAGTTTGCTTTTTGTTCCTGGAAAAGACCACATGTCCGTTGGATTTAGGAATATTGCTTCGGGTGATTTTCCGAGGGCTGCTAACGGTGACAAGTTGGTAGATGATTTTATGTTTTTCCCGCCGTTGTCTGTACATGGCTCGGGAAAGCGTGTCATGCGCTTTCACGTTCGTCAGAAAGCGGATAATGTTTGCATGGCGTTTACCTTTGCTTGTTTCACTCCGTTAGTGTCACAAGGTTCGGTAACGATTAAGAATTTGAAGTTGAAAAAGGTCGCTTCTTCGGATTACAAGTTCCCTCCGGAGGTGCCTGCTTTTGAACCAGAAATTAATAAAGCCGAAAAGAAGAATGTAAAGGCGTTTAAGTTTGACTTGCAGGTGAGTAGAGGTGCCAAAAATGGTGGCAAGGGCGAAACAGGGCATGTCTCGCTCATTATTCCTACCCCTAGCAACGGACCGAGAGATTAAGGCAAGGAGTTTCCTATGCAGAAGAACTTTAAAATGAATAAAGCCGGTGTATCGTTGATAGCCGTGCTTTTGTTTATGCTGATTGCAACGATTGCGGCTACGGCAACCTGGAAATGGATTACCAGCGAAGGTTTTTCTAGTACGAGCCGTATGCTTAAGCGCGAAGCGTACCAGAGTTCTATAGCGGGTATCGAAAATGCTCGTTCCTGGATGACATACCATGCTAATGATGTGGGTGCCCTTATCAAGCAGTATATTGATGGTGGAAATACTCCGATTAATTTGGACGCCCAGCTAAAGCCCTTGCAGCGTGCGGGGCAAAATTACCATGTGTGGTTGACGGGCGTGAATGTTGAAGGCACGACATATAAGCTAAAGGTGTATTCTTCGGGTAACGCAAGAGGGAGTGCCAAGCATAACGAAGTTGCCATATTTAATGTAGACGGCTTGTACCGTATTAACATCCCTGAAGAACACATCCATAGGGCTATCGATTTTGACTACAACTATTTTGGTGGCTCTACGACAAACCATGGCGATATTTTTGCTAGGTCGATGCTTGTGAACGGAGACCTTTTGGATGGTAACCCGGCTTCGATTGACAGTAACTTGGTGGTTACGGGTAACTTTAAGGTGAGCGGTAATTCGATTGCCGTGAATGGAACTGCTTGTATTGGGGGAAATCTGAATGCCGATAACGGCCTGGTAGGTAACAACATTTATGTGGATGGCGATCTTCAGAATCTGAAAATTCGTCAGTTGTATGCAACAAAGGATGGCCAGACTATCGATTTAGGTAACCAGATTTATGGTAATCTTTTTGTCAGAGGAAATATTACAGCAGCCAATGGAGACCAGGTTATTGATGGTAATATGACGTTGAAGGGAACCTGGACCACGAATATGTCCGGTTATAATGCCGGGGTGAGGGGTAACCTGTGCGTGGATTCTGTGGGACAAATTTATTTCCCGAATCTAGACCGTGAATTTAGGGCTAGCGGCAATGTTTGGATGGAGTCTAATTTGCCGATATGGACGGGTAACGATAATTTTGAAAAATACAAAAGAATCGTGCTGGGGGCAAGAGACAAAGATGTTTATGTGAAATATGGACATCCTGGAAGTGATTATAGCTCTTTGCGACAAACATTCACGTTTACCGAACCGGGTGATAAATATTTTGGATGGGCTGATTCAGGAATTGAACGAGAATGGCGTAGATGGGGTAGGGATGAACCTGGTGGTCATGGACAGCCTCCAGTAAGAGTTGATGAAGTGTATAGAAATGTGTTCAAGGATAGGCCCGGTTTAGAGGGGTCTGGGCCGGCGCAAAAAGAAGGCATACATTATCTGTATAATTGGACTTCGTCTACCCCGATTGTTTCTATGGGAAATTATACGGATAACAATTGGTCGGATAGCCCTGTCTTGTATGTTTATCAGCTAAATGGGGAGCGTTTTTATAATTCCCATGATGAATCAAGTTATAAGTCTGTTAACATGACCGGGAACCAGATTACTGGTACCCCATATTGTGGAAAACCTTGTGAGTACTGGTGGGGCGGTTGCTATCTCCCGATGGGTCAAAAAGAAAGGGCTCGCCCTCGCTGTGGTGTTTCGCCTTGGTTTAAGGTGGATGGTGACTTTAGGGCGTTCCCTGCCACAAAGCCGACTGAATTGACTTGTGCCGAATCGGTCAAGGCTCATTGTGATAGCCTGTGGGAACCGACATCTGATGGATGCGGTGGAACTAGGTATTTGGTGCCTGATGCGTTAAAGACGGGTATTTCGTATTTCGAAAACTATGCAGGTCGTGGAGACTGCCCCAATCTTGATGAGGTGAGTGTCGATGGCTTTGATTTTGGTGAGTATAGCAACTGCTATGCCCGAGCCTTGTCGAGTGATTCTAAGGCTACAACGACGAATACTATTCTGTATAACGATTATCTTGTTGTAAAAATAACGAATAAAAATATATTTAAGTCTCCGACGGGAACGCTGAATGGAAAGTTTATCTTTATTTTTGAAAATGATTTGCATGAAAATATGAAACTCCCGACAACGGATGGGGATAACTCTTTTGTATTCATGTACTTTAAAGATGGACATAGTGGAGAAATTGGACCTGTAGACGGTAGCAATAATTACAATTACTTTATTTATACTAAAAACGATATTTCAAATGTGCTGTTTAATAATGCCGTTTTGAAGGGCTCTCTTTATGCCGCCGTTAAGGATGAATCGACTGGCTCCAAGGTTTGTGCCAAGGTGAACCAAATGACCTTTAACAATGGCATGGAATATAATGAAGAATTGATGCAATCCTTGACGGATTCCCGTATTCTTTGTAGCAATGATGGCTCGGCATGTGGTGGTAGCAATAAGGATAATCCCATTGCAAGTAGTGCTTCTGAAGAATACAATGAAGATTCAGATGGAGGCAAGGACCGCTACTTTATTTCGATGGCGCCTCAGCTGGGTGTTTCTATTGAGTCGCAGTACGAAGCTGAAGAACGTCCGCCGGTATATGATGATAATACGGTGACGGTGCATCCGTCTTACTTGATTATGCCGCGTGTGATTTATTTACCCTCGGATCCTCATGGAGAATTGGCGGATTACTATACTGTATTGCCGTTAAATGGAGCATCTGTGAGTAAAGCGGATGTTGCAAGTACGCTAAGCTGCGCTGGACCGATTCATTCTGCGGGGAAATTGTTTAATGGTTCTTCGCTGCCTCAGGGAGTATATAAATGTGAAGCCAGTCCGCAAAACCTGAGTAGACAGGCTTTCTGGGTGGATGTGGGGGCTTCTCAGCATGGCGCTCCCGAGGTCAAGTTTGTACTCCCGTACCAGGATATGGGACCAAATACACTTGCCACGGTAAGTGTATCTGCCAAGGCGCATAGTGACAAGTTGACCTTATCGATTAATTGCCCGGAGGCTCCTAATGCGGCGTGGTCGATTACTCAGAGTGACTACTATAAGAGTGACTTGAGTTCGGGAACCACTTGCATTTACGAAATTGATGAGAGCGAAGAAGATCGGTCCTATGATTTGTTCACGGTGCGAACGACTAATGCTTCTGAAGGAACTTGGACTTTCGTGCTGCAGCCAGGGCAAGGCTTTATTTTGGGTAGCCCCTATAATACCCAATTGCGCATGTCGTCGACAACGGTCATCACTAGGTCCGACAATGTGAATTTGCTGAATTGGTGTAACGAAACGGCGAATGCGGGCAAGTGTCCGTGTCGTGTTGCCGGGGAATGTACTGCGTCGGAACTTTCGATATGGCCGGATTGTAACTTTAGCGGTACCTGGGTAGAACCGGAAGGTACTAATTTGGTGGTAATTACAAATGATGCAAATGAATCCTGGAATGTATCTACCGGTGGTTCGGGAACCATTGAACTGAAGGCTCGTAATGCGAACCAGTGCGTGGTTGTTATTCCTGACGATGCATCAAATAAACTTAATCGTTCTGAATTAGAGTCTGGCCAAACCTATACTCTCAAAGCTGTTGCAAAGGCGAAAAACCATTCTGTAAAAGTCGTCTTTGATGGAGATGTCGATGGAAAGACTCCTTTTGTTGATTATGTAACAGGTAGCCGTTCGGGTCAATGTACTTATACAGGTGTGGGCATGGAACATGCCTGCACGATATCTGTATTTGATAATGAAAAAATTTATTTCAGCATTGACTCGACAAATGCCAATAACAAAAAATTCAGTTATTGGCAGTGCTTTGGTACGACCTGTCAGAGTACCCCTGTAACTTCGAAAAGTTACGATGGATTTAAGTTAAGTGATGATGGAACCGTAATGCATGTGCATTTTGGCGAGACGGACAAACATTGCTTTATTGATGAGTTTAAGGATGAAAATCTTGAGTGCCGCGTGGACCATGTTGAATACTGTATTGATAATTGTGATGGTAATAACAATACTGAAAATGATGGAATTTGCGATGGCGTTGAAGATGCAAAATCGATTTATACAAAGTCAAAATGGCATTTGATTTCGGGCAACCGTGACAATATTGAATCGTATTCGGGTCATATTTCTATAAAGAATCTTAGGAATGTCACTCGTGGTGTAAACAACAAGAATCAGTCTATTAAGGTGATGAGTACGGTAGTTGCGGGGCTTAATGGAACCCTCAAGGCCCTCTTCCGTATGCCTCTAGTGACATCGAGCTATGGAAGGTCTTCTGAAAACATTGCGGGCTCAGGCTTTATGCTGCGTTCTAATGCTACAGGGACTGAATACTTGATGCTCAACCTGTATGTTAATATGAGTGGAAACTTAGAAGCCCAGATATGTACCGATGCGGGTAGCTGCCTTAATGGAGAGCTCAAACAGAATAACAACCCGATAGCGGTGTCGACCGCAAGCATGGTGATGATGTCGGCGACTCTCGATCTCGAGAACAAGTTGGTGATCAGTGCATTTACGGGGAGTAATTATTATGGCTCGCCTTCGGAGTATTCATATACGTTTGCCTTGGCGTCGTTGACGACCAGTTATATGGATCGAGCTCATGAATATGTGGGCTTCAGTCTGGCAGACCCCAATTTTAAACTTTACGGCATTGGCTGGGAAAGTCTTGAATATAGTTCGGACTGTTGGGATACGTATCCGTCGGTTAAGTGCTCTTTTGCGGCTGTGGCCCAAGATGGAATTATCGAACTTGGTACCGATGTGACGCCGTGGGTGGGACATTCGGGCTGGTTTGATTCCAAGGAATGTACGCCACATTATTATTACTATAACGGCAGTGATGCCTGCGGTGGCGCCGATGAAAATGGTAAAGAATGTACGGCTGGCAAGTATAACTTCTCGACGACAAGTCCTGATTCTGGCCAGCATGGATATGGCGATAATGTAAAAACGGCTAAAGCGGCCCTTGAATGCTTGTATGGTAGCAATACGGATCGATTGTGGATAATGTCTACCCAAACATCGACAGATACTGCTAAAGGTCATTGTGGCATGTTCTGGACGGGACACTACCATAAATGTACCGAAAATGTCAACTTTGGCAAGTTTGCCAATATGGTTTTGAATGCCGGTACGGAAAACTTTACTGAAGAAGTGATTCAACAAGGCCAGCGTTATAATTTGCGTGAAGCCAAGTTGAATGTTGAACTGGAAAATCCTGATGGTAATGACGTTGAAATCGTCTTGGTTAGTAAGACTGATTTTGATAATGCATATTCCTGGGGTGACTCTGGGCCTGGAAAAGATGTGTTTACGAGTCGTTCCGTGAAAATGAATGGCAATAAGGCTTCGTTTGATGTCCTTACGGATTTCGCAAGTGGTGCTGAAGGGTTTAATCCTGAAAAAGTCCGTAGCATTATCTTAAAAAATCATGGATTATCTGCTGTTACGGTTAAGTCGATTAGCAGTAGCTGTAAAAATGCTGTGGGTGTTACAAGCTGTAAGGCCGTATATGACAATGTTAACTCTTGGAAGATTACTGCAGAAATCAATAATATTACCGGTGCTACGGTTGTAGCGGGCATGAAAAAGCCGGATCAAGAAAACTATTCTGATATCCTCTGTGGAGAGACGAACTGTGCAAAGACAAGTGCGACTGGCGAAAATTTGACAGGTACGGTTACCTTTACACAAGCGGATAATCCTTTTAAATATGCCGGAGAACACTATCAATTTAAGGTGTCTGCGACCATAGGCACTAAAACGGTTGAAAAAGAATGCGAAGTTGAACCGGATCCTATTGGAGCTCTCACTAGCGAGTGTAGGGTGAGCCCGCAATCGGTGCAGTTGGGGGCGGGCCAGCCTCAGTTCCAGTTCTCTATTTTCGGTTGTCCGACAATAGGGTGTGATTACGATATTCTTTTAGATGGAACCGTACAGTCGACGCTGTCCGGGAATGTACAATCGGGCTCTCAGGTCAAAAAGACTGCCACGGGCAACACTGATGAAGAAGCGACTTCTTACAAGGGAACTCACACGTATAGAGTGCGCTACAAGGTGGGTGATGCTACAGAGACGGAATATTGCGATGCTTCGTATACGGTAACAGACCACATAAGCGCCGATGATGCCGTAAAGACGACTTGTGAAATAGAAAATGCGTCGACTTTACAGCCGGGAGCTCAAGGTAAGTTTAGTTTTGTTGTTAAGAACAATAATGGAGTCAACATTACAGGTCGCAATTATGAACTTGTGTTGCCAGGTAGCGGTGGAACCGTTTCGGGAAACACGGGTACAAATGATCGACAGGATGTTTGGTTTACGGTTCCTGCACAGGGAGGATCGGTAACCCTTAGAGTTTGGGACCAAACGGAGTATAAGACTTCTTGTTCGGCAACATTGACGGTACAACCACCTTCAATTACGTGTGGGGTGTCCAAGCATAGTTATGACATCAGTGGGGAAAATTCGTTCCGTTCAACAGATGATCTTTATTTCGTTGCAAAAAATAATTCAAATGTGGCTAGTGTTCTTGATGTTTCTATAATGAAAGGTGAGACCGCAGATGGAACAGGGTCTATTGCAAATTATAGTAATTGGTCGAGCTTGAAGAATATCGGCTCGCTTCCGGCTGGTTCGTATACTTATTCGGTTGTTTATGAAGGCTCTTCTGTATGCTCTCATAATATTACAGTGGTAGAAGCGGGCAGTGATGTTGAAGCTGATTGTAAGATCTCTAGTCATTATTACTGGGACGATAATGCTGAAACTTTGTATAGCTCAAATGATCTTTATTTTGTTGCCAAAAATAAAGTAAATACAAATGATGAGTATAGTGCCGTTCTGTATGATGGAAATGGAAATCAGGTCTCGGATGTTGAATTTACAGATAATGGTGGTAACTCGTATAATGCAAAACTGAAGCCAAATTCTAATGTATCACCGTTTGCGTTGCATAAACTACAACCTGGTTCATATACGTATACTTTAAAAATTGGCTCGCATGCGGTTTGTTCTGTAACGGCGACTGTTCTGGGTGCATTGACATGTAGTGTCGATAATGTGACGATTGGTCCAGGAGATTCCTTTATTTTGAATACAAATTATGCGGGAACTTGTTACAATAGTACATTGACGGCATCTCCGTCGTCTGGAAGTGGATTGTCTTCTGAAGCAGAATGCCAGAATAAATACACTATTACGCCGTCTAGCAAGGGGACGTATGAATATACTTATTCTGTGACAAATGGCTCAATTGGAACGGTATCTTGTGAAAATTCTGTGACTGTCGATGATATTCCTCCGAAGATAACATGCCCCGATGATAAAACGGTAAAGGTTGGTTCAACAGTATCTGTAAAACCAAAATCTCTTGTTGGTTGTGGTGATGGCTGTAGTTATACGATTGGAACGGTTGCTACTGCAGCATCTGGATATACGGGGGGCAGTATATCTTTCAATGGAAGCTCGGTAGAGGGAGATGTCACGTATAATTTTGAAGTTACGAATAGTGATGGTAGCGATGATTGCGATTTCACCGTGACATATTCTAAGAGTGCAGATAGCGAAGTTTCTTTGACAGTTGCAGAAGAGGGAAAAACTGTGGAATGCGGGAAAACGATAAATGTGTCTATTGAGCAGGCTCAATATAATAGTACCGTATTGGTGTGTAGTGGAGACCCTTCTGGAAAAGTTGGCGAATATGATAAGCCTGCAAATAATCAGGTATCTATAACAGTTTGTGATAAATATGAAAATGGAACTCCAATTACATGTACAGGAACCTATGCAACTGAATGTACCGGTAGTCTCACGTGTGCTTTGTATAGATGGTAAAATTTAATTGACTGTTCTATAGAAGTGCACATGGCTCTCTGGTGGGGGGGATATCACTTATTATTCAAAAAGCGAACTGCGTTTAGGCGGTTCGCTTTTTCTATAGTTTTTTGAGAGGACTGTTTGGACTATTTTTGATAGTCGCAATCTTCGGTGTTTTTGGCAATAGCGCGTGTCTTTATTCAATCTCTACCTTGATTTCTACGTTTTGCACCCAGGGCTTGGGTGCATTTACTATAGGGTGTAGAATCTTGCGGACGGGGGCGAGGTCTTGTGTCTTGATGTAGAGTTTTGCCCAGTGGACATTCTGGATGACGGGTACGAAGGCGTCCACAGGGCCGAGCACCATGAGTTTTTTGTCGGCGCGGAGGAGTGATTCTAGACGCTCTACGGTGTGCCGCAGTAGATCTTCGTCGCGGCTTCCGCAACTGATTTCGATGAGTTTGCAGAAGGGCGGGTAGAAGGCGGCGCGCCGGTCTTCCATTTCTTTATTTGCAAATCCGTTGTAGTCGTGATTTACGGCGAATTGCATGATGGGCTCAGAAGGCTTGAGTGTTTGAATCAACACTTGCCCCTTGCCTCCGGCACGACCCGCGCGTCCTGCGGTTTGGCTTAAGAGTTGGAAAAGCCTTTCGGTAGAACGAAAATCGGGAATGCCGAGGCCGCTATCGGCGCCAACGACCCCAACAAGCTGCACGCCGGGAAAGTCGTGGCCCTTGGCCACCATCTGTGTTCCGATTAAAATGTTGTATTCGCGATTGCGGAATGCGTCGAGGATTTTTTCGGAGGCGCCGACGTTTTGCGTGGTGTCGCGGTCCATGCGAATCACCTTCGCGTTTGGAATCCACTCGGCGATTTCTTCTTCGAGCATCTCGATGGCGCCACCCACGAATTCGTAGGTTTCGGCGCCGCAGGCGCTACACGGTGTGCTCACCGGGTAAAGGGTGGCGCAGTAGTGGCACATGAGCGAACGGTATTGCTTATGGTAGACGAGCGGAATGTGGCAATGTTTGCAGTAAAGCGTCTCGCCACATTCGGTACATACGCGCATCTTCGAAAAACCGCGACGGTTCATCAGGATAATGGCCTGGTCGCCGCGCTCGATGCAGTCGGTGAGTGCTTCGCGCAGAATCGGTGACAGTAGAATGCCTTTTTGCTGGCGCATTTTACCCATGTCTACAATCTGCACGTTCGGGAGGGGCGCCTGAGTGGCGCGTTCCTTTAAGGTAACTGTCTTTAGGTTGTTTGTCTTGGCGTTGTAGAACGTTTCTAGGCTGGGGGTGGCGCTTCCGAGAACCACGAGGGCGCCGTACTTGTATGCCAAATGGAATGCCATTTCGCGTGTATGGTAGCGCGGGGCTGGATCCTGCTGCTTAAAAGAGGAGTCGTGCTCTTCGTCTAAAATGATGAGGTCAAAATCAAACGGTGCAAGAATCGCGCTGCGGGTGCCGAGAACGACTTGCGTGTCGCCCTTTAAAATCGAAACATAGCCCTCGCGCTTTTTTGGGGCGGAAAGTGCTGAGTGTAACACCACAATCGGGACCTGCAAAAAATCTTCGAAACGCTTGAGTGTTTGCGGTGTGAGCCCGATTTCGGGCACGAGGATTAAAACTTTCTTGTTTTGCTGGAGCGCCTTGCGTGCTAGCTCCTGGTATACGCGCGTCTTGCCCGAACCGGTGACTCCATGAAGTAACACTCCACGGAAACCGTCCTTATCTAGTTCTTCGCAAAGCGTGTTGAATGCGTTAGTTTGTTCTAACGTGAGTGCCGGAGCATTCGGGGGCGTTGCGGGGCGACTCCCCGCAGAGGGGGTAGCGGGAGACCCTTGGGGCTCACGCGAGGGGGAGGCTTCCCCCTTTTCAAAAGCAAGCGCTGCCAGGTACTTCTCGAAATCGGCTGGCCAGAATACGAACAAGGCCTTCATGGGCGTGCTAATGTAATAGCGGGCGGCCCATTCTAGGGTTTCCATGTAGCGTTCGCTAAAACGGTATCCGGATTGGTGCGGAAAGGCGGGGCGTACGTCGAAAGAGGGACAATTCTGGTGTACCTTGGCGACTACGGCCAAGGCCGGTTTTTTGCGGGTAGCGAACTGGACCCATACAACGTCACCTCGCGAAAGTCTAGCTCCTGTAGGGACACCGTATGTGTAAACATCTGGTGCCATGGGAATGTAGACCTCGCAAAAGTCCGAAAGCGTCTTGGATTTGAGCTTTTGGTGGACCTCTTCGGGCGCGTCAAGTTTGGGAATTCGCTTTGTCACGGGTCAAAAGATAGTTAATACCGCAAAATGCACTTTATTTTGAATCTTTTTTGTTTCAAAAAACTTTTTTTGTTAGATTATAATATGCAAACCCTTGACGGGCTTGCCATTCTATTGGAGATCTCTATGAGCTTATTTGACGCCTTTAAACCGAAGTGGCAAAATTCTAACCCTGCTAAGCGCCTTGAAGCGGTTGCCGAACTGGGTGCGGACAACCAAGATGTCTTGGATCGCGTTGCCGTTTCCGATACCGACGCTTCTGTAAGGATTGCTGCCGTAAAGAAGTTGACCATCATTTCTTCGTTACAAAAGATTTCTAAAAACGATGCTGATGAAGAAGTGAAACGTGTCGCAAAGACTCGTTATATGGAAGAAGTTGTCAAAAAGCTTAAATCCGAGGCTCGACCGAGTGCCGAGGATCTGTCTTATTTGCAGGATATCAAGGATACGCATTATGCCGAGGATTTGCTCAAGAGTGTGAACACCTCCGAAACAGTGCGTGCCGAATTGGTGAAGATTTGCGAAAAACAGTCGATTTTGACCATTGCGGCTGTTCGTGACCTGAGTGAGACTGTCGCATTGGCTGCAGCCCGCAAGGTGACCTCTGATTCTTTGCTCCAGGATATTGCCAAGAACTCTAGACAGCCCGAAGTGCGTAAGGCTGCAAGTGAAAGAATCCGTGCCAGAAAGGAAGCTGAAGATAACGGCAAGAAGGCGGCCGAACTCTTGGCTAGCAAGCGCGAGGCTCTTGTTCAGCAAGCTCATTTCTTGGCAGCTCAGAGGGATCCCCTTTCTGTCAAGTCCCAGTTTGAATCTCTGATGGAAGAAGCTCAAAAGCTTGGCATGGGCGACAAGCAGGCTACGATTGACGAAGTCTATGCGAGCTTCAAGAAGTTCTGCGATGAGGCCGATGCGGCCCGCATTGCTGCCGAAAAGGCCGAAGCCGAAAAGCAGGCTAAGATTGCGGCCTTGACTGCAAGTCTCGAAGAACTTGAAACCTTGATTTCTGAAAACAAGGTCGCCGAAAACGCAGAACGTGTAGATGCCATTCTCGCCGAATGCGCCGAAGGCAAGTCTCTGATGGAGGCTGCTTGGGTCAAGCGTTACAACAATGCTTCCTTTAAGGTGCAAGATTTGCGTAAGGTTAAAGAAGTTGTTGTTGACGTGCCCGAAGCTACCGACGAATCGGTACGACCGGAACTGCTGGAACGCCTTAAGGCTTTGGCAGATACCGATGTTAACGACATGACCAAGAAGCATTTGCATGCCATTGTTCGCGAATGGGAAAAGCTCCCACTCCTGGAAGGCGAAGACCCGATGCTGCAGGAATACAATGCGCTTCGCAATACGCTTTCTAATAAGATTGCTGCTTTTGACGATGACGCCCAGAAGCGTTTCGAAGAAAACTCCACAAAGCTCAAGGCGATTATCGAAAAGGTAAAGGCTCTTGACGAAAACGAAGATTTCCGTGAACTGAACAAGAAAGTCCGCGAATTCTACCAGCAGTGGAAAGAAATCGTTGGCGAGAACAAGTTCAAGTATCATGACCTGTGGCAGGAATACAAGGCTGCAACGGCTCGTTTCCAGGAAATGCAGCAGTGGGAAAACTGGCATAACGAAAAGGACCGTGATGACCTGTTGCTCGAAATGGATGCCTTGACCAAGGAAGAACCGAGCCAGGCTGTTCTTCAGAAGCTCAAGGAAATCACCAACCGCTGGAAAGATATTGGACCGATCTCTGCGGCCAAGCTTCAGGAATACCGTGATCATTTCCAGAGCAACTACGAAAAGATTAAGGAAAACTGCGCTGCCTTTATTGAAGAGATGAATGCAGAACGTCAGAAGAACCTTGCCGACAAGGAATCCCTGTGCGCCAAGATTGAAGAACTTGTCAAGAACACGGAAATGTTCTGGAAGGACAAGTACAAGGCCATGCAGGAAATCCAGGAACAGTGGAAGGCGATTGGCATGGTTCCTAAGGAAAATGTGGCTGCCCTTACCGAACGCTTTAAGGCTGCCGTTGCCGCGTACTATGCTCAGCATAAAGATAACTTGAAGCAGGAAGACGAGAATCGCGAAGCCAACTACGAAAAGAAGGTGGCTCTCTGCATGGAAGCCGAAGCTCTCAAGGAATCTAATGACTGGAATGCGACTTCGAACAAACTAAAACAGCTTCAGGATTCTTGGAAGTCCGTGGGACCGGTACCCAAGAGCAAGTCCGACGAAATCTGGACTCGTTTCCGTACGGCATGTGACAGCTTCTTCGAAAAGAAGCGCGCACACTTCGAAGAAATGGATGCATCGAAGCAGAAGAATCTGGATGCAAAGAACGCCTTGTGCGAAAAGCTTGAAGCGATGGATGCAAACGGAGCGGGCACTCTTGAAGACCTCAAGGCCATGGAAGAGGAATGGAAGAATATCGGCATGGTTCCGAAGGATGCTATCGAAACTATTAGCAACCGTTACAATACGGTTTATAACAAGATTCTCGATCGCCTTGCCCATACGGATTCTACGCTCGCCCAGGGACTCGATGTAATCAAGGAAAAGAAATCGGCGATGATTGACAAGGTGCGCCAGTTTGCCGAAAGCGCTGGCAGTAACCAGCTTGCCGATGCCGTCCGCGAACTCCAGAAGGAATGGCGTGAACTTGGATTCTGCGGCTTGGAAGACATGGAACTTTACAAACAGTTCCGTGAAGCCTGCGACGACTTCTTTACCCGCCGTCGTGACCAGCTTGACATTCAGGAACAGGCTCGCCAGAACAACTTGCAGAAAAAGCTGTTGCTCTGCGAACAGGCCGAAGACCTGCTGACGGACTTGAACGAACAGACGGTCGGTGCTTCGATGAACAAGGTGAAGCATTTGCGTCGCTTGTGGAAGGAAGTCGGTGCGGTTCCCCGTGAACAGTCCGAAAAGACCTGGAAGCGGTTCAATACCGCTTGCGACAAGGTGTTTGCCTTTGGCCGTAAGGATAAGCCCGAAGGCGAAGCTGCTGGTGAAACGGCTGCTCCTGCGGCAGAATCGGCACCGGTTGAAGGTTAACCTAACCTTTTCTATGAATTTAATCGCGGGCTAGTCCCGCGATTTTTTATTTTTGGGCTATGCAGTTCCCTCCTTGGACTAGTATCGATGATGCGGCTCGTCTGCTTGCAGACGGCCAGGTGGTGGCGATTCCGACCGAAACCGTTTATGGGCTTGCTGGTAATGCCTACTTGCCCTCTGCACTGGCGCAGATTTTTGCGATTAAGGAACGCCCGACTTTTGATCCGCTGATTGTTCATATTTGCGAAATAGCTCAGCTGGCGGATGTTGCGGAGAATATTCCCGATGCGGCCTATGCCTTGGCGAAGGCCTATTGGCCGGGTCCGATGACCATGATTTTGCCCAAGAAGGAATGTATCCCGGACTTGTGTACGAGCGGTCTCCCGTCTGTGGCGGTGAGGTTTCCGTCGCACCCGGTGGCTCAAGAAATTATTTGGAAGGCGGGCGTGCCGCTCGCAGCCCCTAGCGCGAACTTGTTCAAGCATGTGAGCCCGACGACGGCCGAACATGTAGCGGCGCAGCTTGCCGACCGCGGCCTTGCTGGAATTGTGGATGGCGGCCCTTGCAATGTGGGCGTAGAAAGTACGATTGTCTCTTTAGTGGGAGATCCGACGGTCTTGAGGCCGGGCGCTGTAACGCCCGAGATGATCGCGAAAATCATCGGTGATGTAAAGGTGAAGGAATCTACGTCTAAGCCGGGGCAAGCGATGGCCGCGCCGGGGCAGTGCGATACGCACTACCGCCCGCAGGTTCCGTTGCTTTACGGTGAAATCCCTGCTGGCTTTACGCTGCCGGAACACTGCGTGCGGATTGCCTTCGGCAATACCCCCGGCGTGATTCCTGCGACGCTTAATTTGTCGGAATCGGGCAATATGCTAGAGGCGACAGCCAAGCTGTACGCCTACATGCACGACTTGGATGACCCCAAGTACGACTTGATTTTGGTGGACCCGATTCCGAATGTCGGAGTCGGTATGGCCTTGAATGACCGCTTAAAGCGGGCAAGTATAAAAATTTTGCGTTAGCAAAATCAAATCCGTGTGGCGATCAAAAAAGTACTTGATAATCCTGATTTAAATCGGGATTATTTTTTCTTAAGTATCTCGCGGAGTTCGTTGGCGGCGCGCTGCAAGTCGTCGTTGATGATGACGTATTCGTACTTGCCCTGCGTCTTGGCAAATTCCATTTCTTTCTTGGCGTTCTTGAGGCGGAGCTGAATCACGTCTTCGGAATCGGTTCCGCGACCGCGCAGACGCTTTTCTAGTTCTTCTTCGCTCGGTGGCAAAATCAAGATACCTGTGGCGTCGGGGTAAACCTTGTCAAAGTTCACCTTGCCAAAAACATCGAGGTCAAAAATCACGCGGTTGCCTTCGGCGAGAGTCTTTTCGACAAAGCTCTTGGGAGTGCCGTAGTAATTGCCGTGGACTTCGTTCCATTCGATCAAGCCGTCTTCTTTGATGAGCTTTTCGAATTCTTCCTTTGTTTTGAAGAAATAATGAACGCCGTCGACTTCGCCTTCGCGCGGCTTGCGCGTAGTGGCCGAAATGGAATACTTGATATCCGGAAAATCCTTGATGACCAAATCCTTGAGGGTGGTCTTGCCTGCGCCGCTTGCGGCACTCATGACGAATAACTTGTTACGCATAGTGAAAATATACCTTTTTTTAGGGGGTGCTGTACACTGTAAGTTTTTTGCAAACTGCTATATTTTAATCATGAAGTCCTATGTTTCCCTAATATTGTTGTGGAGTTTGGTTTTTGTCGGGGAGGTTCTTGCCGATCCAACGGTTTCGATCTTTGTCAAAGATGCTTCCGAATTTCAGGCGATACAGAATGACTTACAGCAATTGAAGGCGGGGATTGGGAGCGACAATCCCGAGGTGGATTCCCTGATTGTCCGTGCAAACCGCATCGCGAAGATGAATGAGCGATGCAGCATGATTTCGATTAACGATGTACTCGACGAGGCGTGCGGACACTTTTATGCCGTAGAACTCCCAGAATTCGAATCGCGCTATATGGAAGTGACAGGCGAACTCCGTTTGGGTGTGGTGTCTATGGCGAACGACTTGGAACAGCGTACGCAACAGATTGACGCCTGTACCGAAGCGTTCTCGAAAATTATCGCCTCTAAGGAAAACCTCTTGAAAATTGAGGGCGGCGTGGATTTGGAACCGCTCTCGCATGCGGGCGCCTTTGATGCCTCTTATAATTTCAAGCTGCGTTACGATGAACGCCGTATGGACCAGCAGAAGCATTTTGCGGAACTATGGCTTTCTAAGTGTGGCGATATCGTACTCCGTAAGTCCGGCGATGAATTTGCCCCGTTGTTTGTGCAGGCGCTTGACCACATGAACGACTCGCTTTTGCACACGAGGACGAACCTAAAGGTGGTGCTTGATTCGACGGATCTCTCGCTTTACCTGGATTTGAACAGGCCGGTGGCGGGTGCGTATTACTTGAGTGGTGCCGAACTCTTCAACGTGACGCAGATCCCTACTGGAAAGGAAAACGCACACCTGCTTGTAGACATGAAGGACAAGTCCGTGAACTTCCCGAAGGGACGTGATGGTGAAATGGCCGCTTACAAGGGGCGCGTAGAATTCGAAAAGGCGAGTGACGACTTGGTGGGGCGCTGGATATGGGGCCGTGATTCTACGGCGATCAAGGCGATGCCCAAGATGAATACAAAAATAGTGTCGTCGGCTTCGTCGGCAAACGATTCTACGCCGCAAGTGGGTGATAATGTAGATACAGGGCTCCCCGAAGCCAAAAAGGCGGATGGCCCGCATTGGTTGCTGATAGGAATTTCGTCTGCGGTGCTTGTCGCGGGCACGACGCTTGCGGTAATCTACAACAGTAAGGCAAAAGACGAAAGTAAAAAACAGCCTTCTTCGCAGAAGGAATTCGATGACCGGCACGATGACATCGGCAAGTACCAGAATGTACGTGCGGTTGGTATCGGGATGGCTATTGTGGGCGGTATCGGGCTTGGCTTGAGCATTGCTTTCTAAGAGGGGACAGAATGAATTCGAAATTAGGACTTATATCTCTCGCTGCTAGTCTCACGGTTCTTGCCTTGTATTCCGCCTGTTCTGATTATCAGGAGGAATTTGACAGTAACTTCGGGGCTTTGACGTATGAATCGTATCTTGATACTAGCTCTGTCGATCTTTCTTCTGCTACGGACCATTTTTCTAGCAATGCCGAAGAAATGTCTTCTGGCGCAGTCCCTGTATCAAGCAGTGTTTATTCGCTGTCTTCTTCGTTACAAGATGAATTGTCGTCTTCTTCCGAAGAAAAGAAGGAATCCTCCTCGTCGGTTGAAGAATCGTCCAGCAGTTCCGTGAAATCAAGCAGTTCTTCGCAGTCTAGCAGCAGTTCTGTAGAATCGTTAAATTCGAAGAAATGTAAGGACCCGGAAAATAAATGCATTGTAGACAGTAGAGATGACCAGGTCTATGATACGGTTCAAATAGGCAATCAAATCTGGATGGCGCAGAATCTGAACTACAGGACTGACGACAGTTATTGCTATAATGCGATAGATGCTCAGATTACGAATGAGTATTGTGAAACGTATGGCCGTCTTTATAGAATAAAGAAAACACTTGAGATGACTGATGGTGTTTGTCCCGAAGGTTGGCACGTGCCGAGTAAGGATGAATGGACAACTTTGTTTAAAACCGTGGGGGGGCAAGTCCATGCGGGTGTTCATCTCAAGTCAAAAACAGGCTGGCAAGGAGGTTCTAGCGATGTTAGCGGCAAGGATGATTTTGGTTTCACGGCGCTTCCAGGAGGTCTAGGACATGGCGGTTCGGGGTATCAATTTGAGGGTATGGATGCTTGGTTTTTGACTACGTCAATGTCTGACTCAAAAGAGTGTCCTACTTGCATGGCCATTGTTAATCTTTTCTTTAGTACTGAAGATGCAATTTTTGATCCACGCGTTGGAGAAGAAGCTGTTTCCGTCCGCTGCGTGATGGACGGCGTGACAGACTAATTTTTCTTGTCTTCAATGTAGAGCGGTCTCTGCTTGACTTCGTCGTAGATTCGTCCGATGTATTCTCCCATAATTCCGATAGACATCAATTGCACGCCACCAAAGAATACGATGGCGGTCATAAGCGATGCCCAGCCGGGGACGGTTGTGGCGGGGCTCAGGAATTTTTCGAGAATAGACCAGATGAGGACTCCGAGGCCAACGATGGTGGCGAAAAAGCCGGCGTAAAAGCTGAGCTTGAGCGGTGCGGAACTAAATCCGGTAATGCCGTCAAGGGCAAGGCGTACCATCTTCTTGAGCGGATACTTGGAAGTGCCTGCGGTACGTTCGGCACGGTCATACTTGACCCCGATTTTCTTGAAGCCAACCCAGCAGACGAGCCCGCGCAAGAAACGGCTGCGCTCGGGCAGATTTGTGAGTTGGTTCACCACGCAACGGTCCATGAGGCGGAAGTCGCCGGTATCAGGCGGAATGTCGATGCTTGTGAGTTTTCCGATGATACGGTAAAAGGTGTAGGCGGTAAGGCGCTTGAAAATGGTTTCGCCTTTGCGCTTGTTGCGCTGCGCGTAAACGACTTGGTAGCCTTCACGCCACTTTTCGAGCATTTCGTGAATCAGGCTTGGCGGATCCTGTAAGTCTCCGTCGATAATCACCACGGCATCGCCTGTAGAATGGTCGAGGCCTGCGCTGAATGCGGCCTGGTGGCCAAAATTGCGGCTGAAGTTGATAATTTTATTGTTCGGGTTTCCGGGCAAAAGCGATTCGACGATCTCGCGGGTTCTGTCTTTAGAACCGTCGTTTACAAAAATAAGCTCGTGCTCAACGTTCTTAAGTTCTTCTTCGAGGACTCGGTATGTTTCTGCAACGATTTCTTCTTCGTTAAAAACGGGGATAATGACAGATAACAACATGGTTTGCCTGACTTTTATGGAATAAGAGCTGGGTTGATGATGTCTACGTGGTCGCAGTCGATGTTCTCGAGCGGAAAGGTCTTGATTGTAAGCGTCTGGGCGTTTTCGATGTTTGCGTTAAGCAGATTCAGCTTGCCGTAAGAGAAAATCCCGCTGTCAAAAACAGTTTTGCCGTCGGCGATAACCTGTAACTGGGCTCCGTCGCTGCAAAGGGATTCTTCGTCAAGGCTATAGTTTGCCCTAAAGGTCTTGAATTTCCCGCCGATGTTGAAGGTGGTTTCGGATGAGGCGTGTATTCCGAAGCCTTCGTTGTAGAACTTGTTGTCGACCTTGAATGCGTTTCCTTCGATGGACGAGTTCTTGTGTAGATTGCCCCAGGCCTGCTTGTGACTGACGTAGGAAATTTCGATAAGGGGAACTGCTCCGGTGGATCTATCGAAGTAGTATTTGGGAACGCTGGCTAAAATTTTACCGCTTGCGTTGTCTTTTACAATAAATTCAAGTTGGTTGTATCCGGGAACCAATTTGTCTTCGTTGATTTTTCCAGAATAGCTACCTCTTTTGTAGGAGCCTTGTTCAAGAATATAATTGTTGACGACAATGGAGTAATTCCAGGTTCTTGTAGCAACGGCGTTTTCGTTGAGGTCGAAACGGTACTGGAGTACTGCCTTTGGGGCAAGGGTGTCTTCGGTTGCCGGGGCGATTTCGAGGTCATGGACCGTGATGGTTTTTTGGGGGTTGAATTCTTTGCGTCCGTTGAACTTGGCGATTTGTACCCAGTAATTGTTGGTAATCAGGATGTTCTTGATACCTTCTAGGTCCATGTCGCGTTCAAAGATGTCGCAGGTGGTTGCAATACGGTGCTCCACGGCTTTCTTGTGGTAGGTGTGGCTGTCCCAGCAGTCAAGGCCTCGGATGTAATAGACTTCGCCGTTGTATTTTTTTATTAAGTCTTGGAGTGCTTTGCTATCCATTTTTCTTGCGCGGTCGTAATGAATCGACGATATCCCGTAGCCAACAAAGTGCCAGGGCCTGCCGTAAATGAATAGGCGGTCTTTTTTAGGCTGTTCCGCAAGCCAACCCATGATTTCGTATTCTTCGATGGTGAGGTGGTTGCGGTTGTACATGATGTTCTTGTTAAAGTCTTCCTTGTAATGGAAGGTCCAACCGGTAAAGATAAGGGCTGTGGCAAGTGTTGTCAGGAATGCAATTTGCATATTCTGCTTGGCGTTCTTGCTGCTCATGGAATCAATCAGTTTTTGAACCAGGTATGCCACGGGGAGGGCGCCGACAAAGGCCATGGAAGGGAGCATGACCAGGCTGTAGCGCTGGTTGATTTGTATGCTGAAATCTCCCGAGACGTTTTCGAGGATGACGTAAGTTTGAATATGGTACAGGAGCAAAAAGGCGAGTATTTCGAGGTAGAAATAGTCCTTTTTCTTGAAACCGATAATGGCGCGTAGTAATAGGTAGATAGCGCCAATGGCAAAGAGGTAATTGAAATAAGTGAGGAACGGGTTCTCGAGTTCTCCGTTTTTGCTCAAGGGCTTGGTCATTTCGTCCCAGTTGCGGGCGAGGTCTTCAAAGAAATGCCCGTGTGCCTCGAATTCGCCACCCTGGAAGCCGAAACCCTGGAAGTAGCTGATGGTAAGGAGGGCTGGGACCGAGAACAGTGAAAGCGTGACAAAGAAGGTGGGAGTCTTGAGGCTCTTGCTGTCAAGAAGCTTGGGAAGTGCGAACAGAATAAAGGCAAGTAGGCAGAAAGCGGTTTCTTGTCTGGTCTGCGCAAAAAAGGCTAGTGTAAGGGCGAGGAGTGCCCAGTGCTTTACGGTGTTGCGGTCGTAGGCCCACTTAAAAATAAGGAGTGAAAGGGCAGAAAGAAAAATATAGAGCGGTTCCACAGACATGGCGCGGAACTGGAACAATACGGTTGGCTGCAGTGCCGTAAGGAGGGCGGCAAAAAAGGCGAGCAGGGGCATCCTGGTCCAGGCGACAATTGCAAGGAACATAAGGAGCACCGCAAGCGGGAGCATCAAGAGCTCAAGGTGGAAAATCCAGTGCAGGTCATTGCCCAGGAGGGGCATACCGAGGAGGTACAAGAAGGCAAGTCCCTTGGTCTTGAAGCTGTTTGACGTAGAAACACAATTCAACTTGCCTTCTTCGAAAAAGCCCTGGTTGCAGGTCCCTGTTTCATGATTGTAGTACATGTTCTGGGCTACAGACATAAATACGCTTTCGTCACTCTGGACGCGGTGGCGAGCTTCTATCTGGGTTGCTGCAAAAATAGTGATGATGACCGTAAAGACGAGCATCAATATAGAGATGCTTTTTTCGGGGAGGATTCCCTTGATCCATTCCCTTAAATCTTTATTGAGGATAACAAGAAGGACAATGCCTGCTATAAACTGTACAATAAAGAGTGGCAGAGGCAGGTATAAATCCAGATTGCGAATGGTTTCTTTGTGCCCGATATTGGGACCAAGATAGATTAGGAAGGGGATAACGACCGAAATAATGAGGCCCACAATCGTACCGGGGTGGGCAAGGTTCTTTAAAAGTCCAAGAATATAGGGTTTCATGGGTTAAATATAAATAATGAAGGCGCCTGCGGCGCCATATATAATTAATTGTGTTTGAAATTTGAATGTGGTAATCTAGAACAAGCGAAACGCGTCATGAAGACGCGCTTACGCATTATTTTTTCTTTTTGGATTTTTTTGCCGCTTTTTTGGAAGACTTTTTGGAGGATTTCTTGGCTGCCTTTTTAGAAGCTTTTTTGGCGGGCTTCTTGGCGGCGGGCTTGGGTTCTTCTACCGGTGCGGGAGCTGCTTCGGGTTCGGGTTCCGGTTCTGCGGCCACTTCGGGTTCCGAAGGTTCTGGGGCCGGTTCTTCGGCGGCAGGTTCTTCTGTTGTTTCTGCAAGAGGTTCTTCGGTTGCTGTGTCGGGTACAGCTTCGGTGGATGCTGCAGAATAATCGGAAACCGGTTCGTCAGTAGCGGGGGACTGTTCTTCAGTTGTAGCTGTTTCGCTTGGAGTTTCGTCCGGGGTGGCGGAATAATTGAAATAGGATTCCGAGTCGTTTGTGTTGAAGTTAGAAGATTCATCGCTTTCGGCTTTCCAAGTGTTGTTGACATCTTGGTTGGTGCTGGTGCTAGTCAGGTCGAAGCCATAAGACAGCTGGATTCCGATGCGTCCCGAAGATACTCGGAATTTGGTATTATTACTTTTGAAGGATTTTTCGATAGAGGAGTAATCGTAGACGACTTCTAGGCCGATTCTGTAGGGGAATATGGCGCCTACGCCACCGCTAACCATAAAGTTATAGGGTTCTTCCCACCAGTTTCCGTTATTGGAAAGGGGGGCCAGCGATCCGAACCTTGCGACGGCGTAAGGTTGAACGGTGGCTTGCTTGTTGAACATGCCGAATGCGGCTGTCAGCCATACGGGAATCGTTGCGGGGGCTGCGGTAAATTTCGAATTCTTGATGGGGCTCTTGAAGGCAAGGCCAAAACCATAGCGGACGTAGCTAGTATAGAACAATAGTTCTGAACCGACTTCGAAGGCCAAATTGGCATTTAACTTAACGTCTGTTTTGTTGCCGTGGTCATCGCATGCGATATTGTCCTTGGCGGGGAAGAGGATTTCTGTAAGCGGTCTGATTTCAAGAGCGTTTGCTGTTGCTACAAGACCAGCCAAGGCAAAAAGCGATGCTTTGTAAATATTTTTTATCATTTTATAAGACCTTTGTTTTTCCTGCCTCAAAAATAGATATAAAACGGCCGTATATTCTCGGGGATTTGGTAAAACATTTTTCACTATTTTTCGATAATTATAAGGAGATTATAAGGTGTTTTCTGTTTGTTTACCTTGAGAGTCTGGCCGAAAAAAGTTAAATTTGGGGCGCTTATTTTATGGGCGGCTCATCGCCCGGTTTCTAAAGAGAGGTTAAAAAAGTGCAAGACGCGTTGGTTACGAAAGCGGCTGACAACATTCGAATCCTTTCCGCTGCCATGGTGCAGAAGGCAAAGTCCGGTCACCCGGGTGGAGCCATGGGCGCAGCAGACGCCATTACGCTCCTGTATTCGGAATTTCTCCGTTTTGACCCCGAAAATCCGTATTGGGAAGCTCGCGATCGCTTCTTTATGGACCCGGGCCACATGTCCGCGCTCCTGTATGGCGAACTGGCCATGCTCGGCAACCTCTCGATGGATGACCTCAAGAATTTCCGCCAGCTTGGCTCCCGTACTCCGGGTCACCCCGAAGTCGAAGTCGCCCTCGGCATCGAAAACTCCTCGGGCCCGCTCGGTATCGGTCATGCCGTAGCCCTCGGTAACGCTATTGCCGAACGCTTCATGGTCGAACGTTTTGGCGACATCCTGCAGCACAAGGTGGTCTGCCTCGTGTCTGACGGCGGCCTCGAAGAAGAAATCGCTTACGGCGTGGGCCGCATTGCCGGTCACCTCAAGCTTTCTAACCTCATTTTCTTCTATGACGCCAACCAGGTGCAACTGTCCTGCAAGGTTGAAGACGTGATGAGCCACGACTTCAAGAAGCAGTACGAAGCATGGGGCTTCCGCGTGATTGACGTGGCTGACGGTCACAACATTGCTGAACTCCGCAAGGCTTTCAAGGCCGCTTGGGCCGAAACAGAAAAGCCGACCATCATCATCGGTCATACCACCATGGCTAAGGGCGCCATCGCCGAAGACGGCAAGTCCTTCGAAGGAGCCGTTTCTACTCACGGTCAGCCGCTGAACGCCGCAGGTGCTTCTACCGATGCAACCGTGAAGAACCTCGGTGGCGATCCGGCCGATGCATTCAAGATTTTTGACGACGTGAAGGCTGGCTTCGAAGCCCGCAAGGAAGAACTTCGTAAGGAAGTCGCCGAATGGAAGAAGGCCAAGGCTGCTTGGGATGCCAAGAACCCGGAAAAGGCTGCTACCCTCAAGGAATGGCTCTCGGGCAAGGCTCCGAAGATCGACCTTTCCAAGCTCGAACTCAAGGAAGGTGTCGCTACTCGCGTAACCTCCGGTACCGTGCTCGGCTACCTCGCCGAAAACGTGAAGAACTGCATCTGTAGCTCTGCTGACCTTTCTAACTCCGACAACACTCAGGCCTTCCTCAACAAGACCGGCATCTTCCGCGCAGGCGACTTCAAGGGCGCCTTCGTTCAGGTGGGCGTTGCCGAACTGACCATGGGCGCCATCTGCTGCGGTATCGCACTGCACGGCGGCCTCTATCCGATTTGTGCTACATTCTTCGTGTTTAGCGACTTCATGAAGCCGGCTATCCGTATGGCAGCCCTCATGAAGCTCCCGGTCAAGTTCATGTACACGCATGACAGCTTCCGCGTGGGCGAAGATGGCCCGACGCACCAGCCGATTGAACACGAGACCCAGATCCGTTTGCTCGAAGGTCTCAAGCGCGAAGACGGCAAGTCCGAAATGCTGGTGCTCCGCCCGGCCGACGCCTTCGAAACCGTGACCGCCTGGGAAATGGCTTTTGAAAACAACGATCGCCCGACCGCGATTATCCTGACCCGCCAGAACGTGAAGACGCTCCCCGGTGACAAGCGCTACGAAGCTTCCAAGGCATGCCGCAAGGGTGCCTACATCGTGAGCGACAACTGTGGCTCCGCACGCCCGGACCTGACCTTCGTGTCTAACGGTTCCGACGTACTCCTGACTCACGACGCTGCTGAAATCCTCCGTGGCGAAGGCCTCAAGGTTCGCGTGGTTTCCATGATCAGCCCGGCCCTCTTTATGGCTCAGGACAAGGCTTACCGCGAATCCGTGATTGTTCCTTGGACTCCGGTGTTTGCAAAGTCCAGCGGCCTTCCGCTCCTGTTTGCCCAGATCGTGGGTGGCTTCGGCAAGGTCTCCGGTCTTGAACGCTTTGGCGCCTCTGCTCCGGCTGGCGTACTCGAAAAGGAATTCGGTTACACTCCGGAAGCCGTTGTTGCTGCCGCGAAGGAATACCTCGCTGAATTTAAGGCAAACGTCGCTGAATTCAAGAAGTTCAACTAAGGCTTAAGATGATTTGCCCGTTCTGCAAGAAAGATAACGACAAGGTGGTGGATAGCCGCGTGAGCGGTTCGTCTATCCGTCGCCGTCGTGAATGCTGCGAATGCGGCAAGCGCTTTACCACTCGCGAATACATCGAAGTCCAGCCGCTGACCGTGATCAAGCGCAGCGGCGAACATGAACCGTTCCAGCGCGAAAAGCTCCTGCGCGGTATCATGAACTCTTGCAAGAAACGCCCCGTCTCGGTTGCTGACATCGAACAGCTTGCGACCAACGTGGAAAACGCCTTGACCGTGACTGAAAACTTCGAAGTCAGCTACGAACAGATCGGTAACCTGGTGATGCAGGAACTCAAGAAACTCGATGCCGTCGCCTACGTGCGCTTTGCCTCGATTTACCGCGAATTCAAGGAAGTCGGCGAATTCGTGGACCAGATTAAGAGTCTGGATAAATAAGCGAAAGAATGTCATTCTGGAGGGAGCTTCGCAACCGACGGAATCTAGGAAAATGTCATGCCCGCGAATGCGGGCATCTCCTTTTTAAGAAGAAAAAAGATATATTGTTTGTTGAGTAAAAATGTCACTTGATTTTGAAAATCTTCTGAACAAGGCTTTTGAAAAGCGTGCTCCGTTGTTCGAAACGACGGAGGCTTTTCGCATTGTGAACGGGGCGCCGGATGGTTTCCCCGGCATGACGCTCGACAAGTTCGGTGACCGTTTCCAGATCCAGTTTTTTGGTGATGAACTGCTGCGTTGTAAACAAAGTATTTCTGATGCTGTAGCTCAGAAATTTTCGCCGGTATGCCTTGTTGCCAAAGAGCGCCTGTCACGTTCTGGTAAGTCGCTTGAAAATCCGCCGATGGAAGTGCTGGTGGGACGCCCCGAAGATTCTACGGGCGTTGTTCGCGAAGGCTCTGCGAAGTTCCACATCGATTTGCTTGATACGGTGAATCCGGGACTCTTCCTTGATATGCGTGCTATACGCCTTGAAATGGAGACGCGTGCCGCAGGGCGTCGCATGCTTAATTTGTTTAGCTATACTTGTGCTTTCTCGGTGCATGGACGTCTGGGTGGCGCCGAAATTTCGACGAACGCCGACATCAGTGCGAAGATATTGGACAAGGGTCGCGAAAACTACGCGCTCAATGGGCTCGAACCCAAACAGGGTGAGTTCTTCAGGGGCAACGCCGTCGAATACGTTCACTGGGCTCAAAAGAAGGGACTTAAGTTCGATGCTATTGTGCTCGACCCGCCGAGCTTTGCGCGCTTTAAGGGTAAGAACTTTAATGTGCGTGAACACCTGATGCCGCTCGTTGCCGACTGTGCGACGCTCCTGAACAAGGGCGGCCTCTTTATGGTGAGCTCCAACTATAGTGAATTTAATTTGTCTGTATTTTCGAAAAACGCTCTTGCCGCAGTGGATTCAGTTCACTCCAGCGCCAAGACGCTTTGGAATAAATCCCAGGACATAGATTTCGTCGGCTCCGGACACACTAAAGACAGTTGCCTTGTGGCTACATTAGTCGAAGTGTAAAAAGGTTTTGGGCTTGTTCAAAATTTGACATAAATTTCGTTATCTTGTTTGTAAACCCCTGTTCGCAAAGGCGATAAGGGGCTTTTTTTGTGCATTGTGCGCAAAATAGATGGCTTTCTTTTGCAGAATTGATAAGGATGAAGCATGAAAATTCGATTTGTAGTGCCTATTGGTAAGGCCGAAGGGGTGTTTTTTGATGGGGTGTCGAAAAATAGTTGTGAATAGTTTGTGAACTCTTGGGTATTTTATTGCGAAGGACTCGTTGTATTCCCGTTTTTTGCGAAAATAAGAAAAAAATGTGATTTTTTCTGCAAAATCACCCTTGCAAAAGTTCCTGAAAATTCTATAATTGGCGTCGTTCCTGAGAGGGACGGCCGAAAACGAAACGCTGAAAGCGAAGAACCAAGTAAGCCGCGATCAAGGGACAGCAACCCGAGAGGTTGCTGAGTAGATTGAAGGAATCGGAGATGTGCTTAGTGACGGGTCCAAGAGAATTCTTGGAAAGTCAATGAATACGAACGTGATTAAGTAACGGGACCAAGACTTTAGAAAATTAATGAAGAGTTTGATCCTGGCTCAGAACGAACGCTGGTGGCGTGTCTTATACATGCAAGTCGAGCGGTGCAGCAATGCATAGCGGCGAACGGG